>NZ_JACLZI010000038.1 GCF_014280935.1 Aquibacillus kalidii | reverse complement strand
GGCTGAAGCGTTCCCCACGGAAAGCGAGTATTTTTCCACAGCGTCGCATTTGCACTCAATAAATTAAAGAATTCAGTTACTGCAGATTTTATCTCTAATACGTCATTGGAAAGTGGAGATGTGTGCAAAAGAAGTCTGTTAACAAAGCATGGAATTGTGTAATAGAAGGTCAAAGGCACGTTATAATTAGTTGTAATTAGAGGAACGGGAATAAAATAAAAATTGACAGTAAGTGAATACGGGAGTAAAATTTTTCGCATGGGAAACATTTTGTCATAAACGCATATATTGATTAATGACTTTAATTTTTTTAAATAAATCGATCCGATGTAATGTAGAAGGGACTGATAAAGATGGTTGAATTCTTTGAAACATTGAATCCATTAGCACAAGCAACACTTGGAACCCTATTTACATGGGGAATGACTGCAATAGGGGCTGCTTTAGTATTTACTACAAAAACTTTTAATCAAAAGCTATTAGATTCGATGCTCGGTTTTGCCGGAGGCGTTATGATTGCAGCAAGTTTTTGGTCATTGCTTTCCCCAGCCTTAGATATGGCAGAAGACGGACCTATGCCTGCCTGGCTTCCAGCGGCTATAGGTTTTATGCTAGGTGCGGTATTCTTGTGGGGAATTGATAAATTAATTCCGCACTTACACCCTAACTCTCAAATGAAGGATGCGGAAGGAATTCATCCGACTAATAGAAGAAGGAGTACATTACTTGTTCTTGCGATTACTTTACACAATATTCCTGAAGGCTTGGCAATAGGGGTAGCATTTGGAGCTGTGGCAGCAGGATTTGACTCGGCTTCTTTAGCGGGTGCTGTTTCATTAGCCATAGGGATAGGGATTCAGAACTTGCCAGAAGGTACTGCCGTTTCCATGCCACTAAGAAGAGATGGTATGTCACGACGTAAAAGTTTTTTGTATGGACAGTTTTCTGGAATGGTAGAACCTATAGCTGCCATTATAGGGGTTTTGGCTGTTACACTTATGCAACCAATCCTTCCATTTGCACTTAGCTTTGCTGCAGGTGCTATGATTTTTGTTGTTGCAGAAGAAGTAATACCTGGTTCACAAGAGAATGGAAATAAAGATTTGGCCTCTATGACACTAATGGTTGGGTTTACACTCATGATGATATTAGATGTTGCACTTGGTTAAATCAGAGTTGCTTTCAATAGATGAAATAAACTGGCTTCATTTGCTGAGGCCAGTTTATTTCATTAATGTTAAATTTGTACTAACTGATTTCCTATATTTTACAGGAAAAGAAATAAGTTGGAAATGTAATCTAATGTAATTTTTTGGTACACTCGAATATTTTGATCAAATCGTCATATTCGAGTGTATGTGGTTATTATTGTTTTGGATTTATTACTCTAAACGGACGCATCATGTCATAATCCTCATGCTCGAGAATATGACAATGCCATACATAGTCTCCTGTATAAGGACCAAATCTAGCAATGACACGGGTTATTTGAGCAGAAGGTGCTGCAACTGTATCTTTCCACCCTCTTTCGTTTGCTGCGGGTGGTTTTGGTGGTCCGGTATAAATGATCTGCCCATCCTTATTATATCTGTCAAGATCAAAGGGTTGTCGATCTAATAGTTGAAACTGAATAAGATGAATATGCATAGGATGTGTAAAGTTGGTCAAGTTTTTGAAGGCCCAAATCTCTGTGGAACCTAATTGAGGTTTCTCCGTAACAGGTTCATCCCAACGCTTATTATTTAACAATAATAATGGTCTACTGTACCCATCAGTTGAACCGACTAAATTTAAATTTCTAATTGCAGCTATAGAACTTTGTTTTAAAGAAGGAATGGTTGATAATCTAACTGGTAACCTGCTAGTATCTTGTTTGGTGAGAGGTTTATTCACTCTGAATTGTAAGACATCATCTGTTTCATCGTCAGGTGAGGCATTGGAGCCAAGTTTATTTTTCAGTACAATCGTATCTCCTTCATATTTAGAAAAGTCTAATACAACATCAGCCCGTTCCGAAGGCTCTAAGGAAACAGTCTCCATTCGTACCGTTTTTTCTAGCAGTCCACCATCAGATCCGATTTGGTAGATTTTTTGTCCAGAATCTAGGTGTAATTCATACCCACGTGTATTGGAAGCATTTAAGATGCGAAAACGGTATTTACGTGGTTCCACTTCCAAATAAGGCCATACTTTACCATTTGTAAGAATGGTATCGCCAGTAAATGCTGGGACTATAGAAGGATTAGGTAAGTCCTCAGAGGAATCTTCTGGCTGTTTTGGATAGGATAGTGAACCATCTCGGTTAAAGGAACGATCTTGAATAACGAGTGGAATCTCATACGCTTCAGCTGGTAGGTTTAATGTTTTTTCATGTTTATCACGGATAATATACGTACCAGACAGCCCGGCGTAGTTGTTGAGTCTAGTAATGCCCATAGCATGATCGTGGTACCAAAGCATAGTAGCGCGTTGGTTGTTAGGGTATTCATAGACTTCTTTTTCAAATGCTGGACCCACTTGCTTAAAGCCCTTAGTAAACCATGCTTCAGGATAGCCATCACTTGGTGTTGGTGTTTCTCCACCGTGTAGATGCGTAACCGTACGTACTTCCGGAAGTTCGGGATTAAGAATCGACCAATCTACCGGTAGAAAGTGATTAGTTGGAAGATTGTTCATCCATTTAACTTTTATAGGTTCTCCTTTATTCACTTCGATGGTCGGGCCTGGTACCTGACCATTATATCCCCACAGCCGAGTAGGTGGTAAGTCGCGGTGTAGCTTGCTATTAAATTCCTCCATACGCACTTCATAATAAGGTGTTCCGTTTTTCGTAAATCTTTTAGGTTGTAACGTGTCCATAATCGGTAGCTTATCGACAAACTTTTCTAATTTAAGCTTCATAACATCCACTCCTGACATATTTTAATATAGTAGATGACATCTGCACTAGAAGTGGGAGGGCGTCTGTACGGTGTATTGATTGAATTACAATATTCTTTATAAAAGTGAAATGTATAGAGTGTTATTCTTTATTCCTAGTAATTTAATGTGTATAATTAGGTTTAAGTGAAGGGGGGAAGACTTTTGGGAATTCCTAAGCCATTGGTTCAACTAAATCAATTATTTATCGTAAGTACAGTTATCCTTGCTTTAATTTTTTATAAAGGAATACTACTTTTACCATTTATCGTTGGGATATATACCTTAGTTGTAAAGAAGAATCCTGTTATTCTTTTTAGCAAGCGTTTCTTAAGGAAACCATTGGACAAGTATCTTCAGGAAGATAAAAATCAGCAATTATTCAATCAGTGGATAGCAACAATATGCTTAGGCTTGTCTGTTTTATTTTTCTCCCTGAAATTAGACACTTTAGGGTATGTGTTCAGTTTAATGGTAGTTGCTGCAGCTGGTATAGCATTAATGGGATATTGTATTGGTTGTACGATTCGATATCGGTACATGATGTGGAAATATAAAAGGACAAAGGTCCAACAATAAAAGACCAAATCTTGATTTGTAATCAGGATTTGGTCTTTTTGGTTTAAAATGATTGAAATTTGTTTATATAGAAAAACTGATATCTCCATCTTCATTAATTTCGATAGTGGAGTAGCTTTCAAAGGTATGAAAGTTTGTTATGTCGTGATCTTTTTTTGAAAAGCTTTCCATATATTGATGGTACTTTTCTGGATCTTTTATCAGGTGGTAGTAATATGTTCTCTTACCATTGATTATGGTGCTGTCTCCAAGTGTAAATCTATTTTCAAATTGATCTTTAAACCATTCCCTTGCTTGTTCATGGTTATGAAAATCAGGCATGTCACTGCTTATTGAAGTCAAATCAAAATTCATAATAATATTACTCCTTTATGTCAGTTTCTAAACTTCCTAATGATCTTTATTATGTCCTTTTAAGTACTTATAGATTCTAACCAATTTTGATTTAAGCTTCTTTTTGTAACGGGTGCTGTGTTTGTCATAATTTGTATAAAATACGAAGTAACTTATTAGGTGCCGCTACGGAAATCAACGTTGCACTCATCCTTTTCAAGCTGAACATTACACTATGACGGATTTTATCTCAACTGCGTCATTCTGAGAGCACAAAATTTGTGAAAAGAGCCTAGTATTAAACGGATGTTACTTAACATATATCGAGTACATGCGGTGTATTATAATTCCGGTTTTTCTAGAGCATACTAACATACCTTCGGGAGGTGTGAATGAAATGGAGAACAATAGAAGAGATTTTGAAAATGTTTTTCAACAGTATAAATCAGATAGTTTGGAACAGGCAAAAGAAGAGGCAGCTGAAGATTTAAATGGATCCAAAGAAGAAATGTTGCTGTTCGTAAAAATGATGACGGTGACATGATTGCTTTCAAGACGAGCAGTGGAATCGAGTTAGACTATTTTCAAGCACTTGATCAAGCAAAAGCAGGGAAACTGGCACATGTTGATGTATTTCATAAATATGGTCGGGATATTATTCGAAGTGAGCCAGATGGTATTAAAGAGAATAATTTAGATCAGTTACCTTTATTTTAAAAGGGATTAGCACCGAAACGGAAAGGACCAACGTATGATTGGTCTTTTCCGTTTTTTTGTAAATTCATTAGATGTTACACTATAGTGGACTATATATCGTAATAACAAAACGCATTAATTAGAAGGAGGTTTTCCATTTGAAGAAAAAACTAACCATGATTTTCTTAATGTTGAGTGTAATAATTCAAACAATTGGGTTAGCCATTAACTTTCCTTGGGAGGGACTAATTATTTGGTCATTGTCGATTCTGACGATCCTTGCTGCTGCTTATTTCACGAAGTATATTCCAGATAAAAAGAAAAGATAAAAGGGAAAGGCTACTTCTGAAAGATTATTTCTTACAAAGATGTTACCAATTGTTAACAATTGAATTGGAGTTTATAATCATTTGATAAGAGGTGAATGTAAGTGTCGACAAAAAGTAAGCAACTTGCAGGGGAGAAAGCAACGGAATTCATTAAAGATGGTATGGTTTTAGGACTGGGGACAGGATCAACTGTTTATTGGACAATTCAGAAGCTAGGGGAACTAGTAAAAGGTGGATTAAATATTCAGGGAGTACCAACATCTAAGCAAACGGAAAAACTTGCTAACCAGCTAGATATACCATTACTGTCACTGTCTGATGTAAATGACATTGATCTAACTATTGATGGTGCCGATGAAGCAAATTCCAATTTGGAGCTTATTAAAGGCGGTGGAGGTGCACTTTTGCGAGAAAAGATGATTGCTTCCATTTCTCGTCGTTTAGTTATAGTAGTGGATCAATCAAAATATGTTCCGGAATTAGGGCATTTTCCTTTACCTGTGGAAATTGTTCCGTTTGGATGGGAGATCACAAGTAAACAGATTGCTGCATTGGGGTGTCTACCTCAATTACGGAGGGAAGAGCGCGATCCAGTAGTAACCGATAATGGAAACTATATAGTGGATTGTCATTTTAATACGATAAGCGATGCAAAACAGTTGGATCAAGCATTAAATATGATACCGGGTGTTGTAGAAAATGGGTTGTTTGTCGATATGGCAAATGAACTGATTATCGGTCGAGACGATGGCACGATTGATTTTCTTTCTACATAATCTTTATAAAAGATGGCAAAGGGAGGTTCTAAAAGGAGCTCCCTTTGCGTTAAAGTTAAGATGTTAGTGGTATATTCTCAAAATGCTCTACATTTGGGAATGGATCATAAAAAGGATGTAATAGCTCTTTCCATTCTAAATATTGCGGTGATTCTCTAAACCCAATTACATGATCCTCTAAGTTGTGCCATCTTACCAGTAATAAATATTTTCCTTTTATCTCGATGCATCGATGAAGTTCGTGTGAATCATACCCCTTCATAGATGATATGATAAGAGATGCTTCTTTAAATGCCATTTCATACTCATCTTCCATTCCATCCTTAACCTGAAGCATAACTGCCTCCAATATCACGTCTATCACTTCCTTTGTTTGTAGTTTAGATAAATATACCAAATGAAGGTGGATAATAAACGAAATATTTGATTATTTAATTTTTAAGTAGCAAACTATACAATAGAATACTTAGTGGTTAGCTAAGTAAATAAATTAAGTAACGAGGTAATTGTATGGAAGGTACACAAACACAAGGAGTTCCAGAAATTAAAAAGGGACCATTAATCGCTATTCTAATTTCTGGGGCATTTGCCGCAATTTTGAATCAAACATTACTTGCAACAGCTCTGCCACACATTATGGCAGATCTAGACATCACGGCTAATACTGCACAATGGCTAACGACAGTATTTATGTTAGTGAATGGTGTCATGATTCCGATTACTGCTTTTTTGATAGAAAAATTCACAACAAGAAGTTTGTTTCTAACAGCCATGGGGCTATTTGGACTGGGAACAATTATATGTGCATTTGCACCTAGCTTTTCTATGCTTATTGTAGGAAGGATTGTACAGGCGTCAGGGGCAGGGATTATGATGCCATTGATGCAAACAGTATTTTTTGTCATTTTTCCCATAGAAAAACGGGGGCAAGCTATGGGGTTATTTGGATTAGTTATTGCCTTTGCACCAGCAATCGGCCCGACTTTATCCGGTTGGATGGTAGAAAATTATCCATGGCGATCACTCTTTTATATTATTATACCAATAGCGGTTTTAGATTTTATTTTTGCTTATTTTTTACTGAAAAATGTAACGAAACGGACCTTTCCGAAACTAGATGTCCTATCTGTTATTCTGTCGACGATTGGTTTTGGGGGAATTTTGTATGGGTTTAGTAGTGCAGGTAATTATGGATGGGGAAGCTTAATCGTAATCAGCACGATATTAATTGGTGTTGCTTCACTTGTACTATTTATCTATAGACAATTTCATTTGGATAATCCAATACTGGAATTTAAAGTTTTTAAGTATGGAGTGTTTACACTATCTACTATTTTAGGAGTTATCGTATTTATTTCGATGATAGGTGGAGCAACGATATTACCGATATATATGCAAAATATGCATGATTACACTGCCTTTCAGTCCGGGTTAATGCTACTACCAGGTGCTGTTTTAATGGGGATTATGAACCCAATTACAGGAAGGATCTTCGATAAGGTTGGAGCAAAGTGGCTTGCCATTATTGGGTTAATCATTGTGACATGCTCGACATTTCTGTTTGCAAATTTATCGACAACCACTTCGTTTACCTACTTATCAGTAGTAAATGCACTGAGGATGTTCGGAGTAGCGATGGTTATGATGCCTGTAACAACTGCAGGTTTAAATCAGTTACCTATTAAGTTAATCCCTCATGGGACAGCTATGAACAATACGATGAGACAGGTATCTGGTTCAATTGGTACTGCGCTATTAGTTACCATTATGACGAATAGTGCTTTAGATCCTAAAGTACATGGCATGGAAGGTGTGATTCATGGCGTCAACGTTGCTTTTATTGTAGCGGGCATTGTTAGTGCTGTAGGAATTGTATTTGCTTTCTTCTTAAAAAAAACGAGCCCATCTGAAGAAAGGTGATAGCACCATCGAAGAAAAAGGGGTGAGAATTTAAAGTAATTCTCATCCCTTTTTTTCGACAAAAAACGGGTGGTGACAGGCACCATTAGGGAATGGGGAATATATATGAATGGTCCATTTAAATTTATGAAGAGGGGATATAGACTTTTAGTAGATAGGCATTATAAAAAAAATGACCTTATCCATAACAGGTATAAAATTGAGTCATTCATCGGTATTGGAAGTTATGGAATGACTTACTTATGTCGTGATTCGAAAGAAGATAACCTCTGTGTTCTAAAGCAAATGACAAAAAGTAAAAGAAGACAGGAGATTAGTAGAGTATATCAAAAAGAAACGGACATACTTGGCAAGCTACATCATCCAAGGATACCTAGTTTACTTGAAAAGTTCACTATTGATAAACATGATTTCTACACAATGGAATTAATAGACGGAGAAAATCTTGAAGAAATTTTGTTTTACGAAAAGGGGAAATTTAACGAAACAAAGTGTCTGGAAATGTTTAAGGAGCTAGTAGAAATAACAAGCTATATTCACTCAAAAGAAGTCGTTCATGGGGATATTAGAATTCCTAATGTGATCATGAAAGACTCGGCACTTTATTTAATAGATTTTGGTTTAGCAGAAGAACTTGGAAACTGCAGTAGGAATGATAAGGTTGCCCTGCTACGAGAAGATTATTATGATTTAGGTGACTTTTTGCTTTTTTTATTATACTCCACCTATCACTCGAGCATTAAAAGGGGTAGATCTTGGATGGAAGAGTTAGAGATCCATCCAAAAACTAGTCACCTATTAAAACGTTTGCTTGGCATCGAACAACCATATTCCGATACAGCAGAAGTAATGGAAGATGTAGTCCAGGTTTTAAATTACTTATGACTTCTAGCTACTGCTATGCCCATATCCTTTGCGCTTGTATCGATGACTCCCGTGAAATCCTGAATGTTTTCGAAATCCACTACTGCTTGAGCGTCGGTATTTTTTGCGGCCACTCGAGCTGAAAACACGACGATGTTTTTTTCTACTACTGCTACTTCCACTATGTTTAAAAACATTTTTGATGAATTTATCTAACATCTATAATCCTCCTCTCCGTTTGTTTGTAATTAATATACGAAAAGAATCTTTATAAGGTTTCAATAAAACGATAGGAATGAAAAAGAAAAGCAAACGTTACATTTGCTTTTCTTCATAAATTAAAAGCTATCTGATACTGCGATGGAGCTTACTTTTTCCCTCTTGGTCATCGAAATAACAGCCGCACCTAGGGCAATCAGTACAAAAACTCCCCCAACCGTTGCATTTTGTTGGACTGAAGCATGATCAATGACTATTCCACCAATTAATGAACCAAATGCAATTCCGAAATGAAGTGCAGAATTATTAAGGCTTTGCTGTACATCTGCCGTTTCAGGTGATGTCTCAATTAGATAACTTTGCATAGCTGGTGTAACTGCCCAACTTAATGCCCCCCAGATCATCATAACAATTAAAAATAGTGGGAGTGCAAATGTTGTATATGGTATAGCGAATATGGATAAAGCAAAAGCTATCGTAACACCCAGTATAGTTTTTTTAGCACCAAATTTATCGGCAAACGTACCACCGATCCCTCCGCCTACTACGGCAGATATACCGAATAGAAGGTAAATGATACTCACCCAAGAACCTTCAAGGCCTAGAACTGATTTTACAAAAGGTGTTAAATACCCATAAAGAGTTAAATGGCCAGCTAAGAATAAAAATGTTGTTAATTGTGCAAATAGTATTTTACGATTCTTTAATGTTTGTAGCTGTTGTTTAAGTGGAACAGAAGGTTTAGGGTTTACCTTCTCCATAAAGAAATAGACACCTGTCATCGAGAAAAGGGTTAATAAAGAAATTAGGAGGAATGGCGCTCTCCATCCAAAGGCGTTTCCTAGCATTAAACCAATTGGCATGCCTAAGACAAGCGATCCACTAACCCCCATAAAGACAATTCCAATTGCACGTGCACGGAATTGTTTCTCTACAATGTTAGAGGCTATCGTTACGCACAAAACAACAAGTAATGATCCACTAGCTGCAGAAATAATTCGTGCAACTAATAAAATAGTGAAAGTTGGACTAAGCACAGAAAGAATATTTCCGAGTAAAAAAATAAATAGAGCGGAAAGCATAAGTTTTTTTCTTTCCATTTTTGCGGTAGCAGTTAATAAAATCGGGGCAGCTATAGCAAATACAAGTGAAAAAACGGTGATGAAAAGACCAGCCTTTCCCACGCTAATTTGTAAATCTTGAGCTACTAAATCGAGAATTCCTCCGATAATTAATTCAACCATTCCTACTACAAATGAGACAATTGTTAACAAATATACACGTTTATCCATATTTCGACGTCCTTTCTAAGATGTTACCACTATAATGGTAACGTCGATAGACTAGGAAAGCAAGAACAATTTTCACTTCATATAAAAGTAGATATTTTCTGACTTTTTTGCTTTTGGCATATACGACAACTCCTATGCTATGATAGGGGTTAAGAAAAAAATGAGGAGAAAAGCTAATGCTACAACAATTTGGTTTTACGCAATATGAAAGTCAAATTTATCAAGCGCTTGTTACAATAGACCAACCATTAGATGCTACTGGCATAGTTAAAAGATCTGGTGTTCCACGCACTAAGGTTTATGAGGTTTTGCATCGTTTATTAGAAAAAGGTCTTATTTTTGAATCCACAATGGAGAAAAAAAGACTGTACATAGCGTTACCGTTAGAGTCTGTTATAGAAAAGCTAAAGATTGATTTTGAAAGTAACATTAAAAAGTTAAAAGAAACAAAAATTAAGCAAACGCCGATTGATGATCGTGTATGGTCTTTTAAAGAGGATCAAACAATTAGAAGTTCATTGAAGGATTTACTTAATCAAGCGGAATCATCCATCTTTATTTCTGGATGGGAGGACGATTTGGTCCATTTCCTTTCGTTATTAGAGATAAAGTATCAACAAGGAATAGATGTGAACATCCATGTAATTGGTGATATGAACACTAACATTCCGAACGTTTCTACTCTAATTCCTGATGAACACCATGAGACGCTAGAGCGTAGTCGGATACTAATTGTAGATGAAGAGGAAATGGTATTTGCAGGAGTTGAAGATGATGAATGGTATGCAATCAGAACTAAATCCCGTTCATTAGTGAAGTTTTTTACGGAATTTTTCTATCATGATGTAGCGTTAACAGAAATTACGCGGAAATACCGTGATACAGTGATGAATGATGAGGCAATTCGGGAAGTTTTATTAAAATTACGGTATTAATTACTCATACCCATCACATACTTGTTTTTATGACATTAATCTAAAAATGAAACGAAAAATTATTCGCACTCTTATTTCTGCTAATCGATGCTGCAGGAGGTTTATTGTTGATGAAATATATAATTGTAGTAATAGGCTCTTTAATTATTGCCTTTGCATTTAACTTCTTTTTAGTTCCATATGGTATTTTAAGCAGCGGTGTTAGTGGAATTGCTATATTAATTGGAATTATTACTCCGTTAGATATAGGGCTACTAAACTTAGTACTTAATCTGCCATTGATTATTTTAGGGTATTATAAATTAGGTAAGACTATAACGGTTAATACGGTTACGTGTGTTGTGTCGCTTTCACTTTTCCTTTACGTTTTGCCAGTCGTTACAGTAACCGATAATATCCTTCTTTCCACCTTATTTGGAGGGATTATTAGCGGGATCGGGATCGGGTTAATTTTGAAATACTCTGGAACATCAGGTGGATTAGATATTATTGCCATTCTTATTACTAGAACAAGTAATGTTAGTGTAGGTCTTTTGCTTACTGCAATGAATGGGGTTATTGTTCTTGTATCCGGAGCCTTTTTTGGTTGGGAAATTGCATTGTACACGCTGTTATCCATCTATTTAACAGGAAGGGTTATCGATACAATCCACACCAGTCACATAAAGCTAACGATGCAGATTGTTACTTCCAAAGGTGATGCTATTAGAAAAGAGCTAATCGAGTCCATCTACCGTGGTATTACGGTTATGGAAGGGTATGGAGGATACACAGAAGAGAAAAAGCAAATATTGATGATGGTAGTCACTCGTTATGAAACACTTCAAATCAAGAAAATAGTACGTAAGCATGATCAGCGAGCATTTATAAACGTCTATGAGACTGTTGAAGTTGACGGGGAATTTGCAAAAAACTAACTAAAATGAAAGGGGTCAGAATTATTCTGATTCCTTTCATTTTTTTAACTTCAGTTTTAACATATATATAAGATACAATATGGTAAGAATGAGGTGAATCAATGTGAAGATTTTATTGGTTGAAGATGACAGAACTATTGCTTCTGGATTGGAATATTCCCTGCGACAAGAAGGCTATACTACCATCCTTTGTCATAATAAAGAAACTGCAACAAAGATAGTAACAGAGCTAATGAAAGAGATTGATTTATTTTTGTTTGACTTATCATTACCAGACGGTAGTGGATATGATTTATGTGAATTGGTCAAAAAACAAGGTGACAAACCAGTTATCTTTTTGACTGCATTTGATGATGAAGTAAACGTTGTGATGGGACTTGATATGGGGGCCGATGACTACATAACGAAACCATTTCGTGTTAGGGAACTATTGTCTCGGATAAAATCTGTACTTCGCAGATATAACAAACAAGCGCAAACAAGTAACCACATTGACATAGCTAACGTCCGAATTAATACAACAGAAGGAAAAGTCTATAAAAACGGCCAAGAGATTTTGATGACTGCATTGGAATATAGGTTACTACTAATTTTCGCTAATCATATTGGACAAGTACTTACTAGAAACCAACTTTTAGAACGAATCTGGGATGTTGCTGGTGACTTTGTAAATGATAATACATTAACGGTGTACATCAAAAGGCTAAGGGAAAAATTGGAGGACAACCCTCAAAAACCAAGGCTTATTCAAACGGTACGTGGTCTCGGCTATAAGGTTGGTGATTAAATTGTTCAGAAACAGTGAAATTAAATGGCTAGTAATGGTTCTCGGTTTTATCAGTATTTTGATGACTACGATCACATTCGTGTTTTTCTCAACAAAGTTTGCTGCCATTCTTATATTAACCTCGGTACTACTAATTATTGCCACTCTCCTGTTTACAGCTTGGCGCTACCGTGAAATTGCGCGGCTTTCTGGTTTTTTAAGGAGAATTACTAGTGGGGATTATACACTTGACGTCCGTGACAATTATGAGGGCGAGCTTAGTATATTGAAAAATGATATTTACAAAGTTACGCTGATGCTTTCTGAGCAAGGTTCCCAATTAGAGCGAGATAAACTTCAGTTGACGAATGCGATTTCTGACATTTCCCATCAATTGAAAACTCCACTCACTTCCATGATGGTAATGGCTGATTTACTTAGTGACCCTAACATGCCGAAAGAAAAAAGAAACGAGTTTACATATAACATCCAAAAGCAATTAGAGAGGATTGAATGGCTTGTTACGTCTTTGCTGAAGCTTTCTAAAATAGATGCTGGTACTGCATTGTTTAAAAAAGAAACCATCGTAGTACGTAACCTTATTCAAAAGGCAATGGAGCCTGTACTTATTCCAGTTGATATAAAACAACAGTTCTTGCATTATACGGGTGATGAGGATGTCACATTTATTGGGGATATTAATTGGACAGCGGAAGCAATAATCAATATTTTAAAAAACTGTGTAGAGCATACTCCAGAAAATGGTGAGATAGGTATCTTCTACTCGGAAAATGCCTTGTTTACTGAAATGAAGATTGTCGACAACGGGAAAGGTATTCCAAAGCAAGAGCTTCCTTATATTTTTAAAAGGTTCTACAAAGGAAAAAATGCTGGTGAAGAAAGTGTTGGGATCGGTCTTGCAATGGCATATAGCATTATCACTAGTCAAAATGGAGATATCGAAGTGGTAAGTGAAGAGGGAAAAGGCACGAGCTTTATTATTAAATTTTATAAACAAATTATATAGAAGACCTTTTCTAGATACCTTACAGCAAGATCTATAGAATGCGTCGCAACAAATTCTTCTAATCCTTTTCAATCATTACGATTTTCTTCGTGAAAAGGGGTTGTAAGAAGTAAGTTACTAGAGATTTCATCTGAATTATTAATAAAAGTACAAGTTATGTAAAAGCGCTGTTCTAACATCTAAAGTGACTAAACTGTCACTTTAGAGTCACCTTAAAGTCATTTTAGACAGATATACTAAACGCAACATCAACTAAATGGAGGAATGAACATGGATATATTAAAAATAGAAAATCTGTCTAAAGAATATGGCAAAGGGGAGACAGCTGTTAAAGCGCTTGACAATGTTTCCTTTTCAGTAAAAAAAGGAGAATTTGTTGCCATTATCGGACCGTCTGGATCTGGAAAATCGACATTGCTTCACTTACTCGGTGGGGTTGATCGCCCAACAAGTGGGAAGGTGCTCGTTGACAACACAGATATCTACCAACTAAATGAGACCCAGTTAGCGATTTTCAGAAGAAGGCAGATTGGATTAATTTATCAATTCTATAATTTGATCCCTATTTTAACCGTTGAGGAAAATATTACATTACCCATGCTACTGGATGAACACAAGGTAGATGATAAGCAACTGAGTGACATTGTTAATATTTTAGGTTTACAAGCAAGATTGAATCATCTCCCAAACCAATTGTCGGGTGGTCAACAGCAACGTGTGTCCATTGGTCGGGCCTTAATTAGTAATCCCGCTATTATGTTAGCAGATGAACCTACTGGAAATTTAGATAGTAAGAATAGTAGTGAAATAATAGAATTGTTAAAAATGTTTAACAAGACTTATAACCAAACATTGATCGTTATTACGCATGACGAACGGATTGCATTACAAGCTGATCGTGTGATTTCGATTGAGGATGGCACAGTTGCCAAGGACGAGGTGATTCGTCCGTGAACATTATCAACAAACTTACCGTAAGACATTTGAAGAAGAACAAAAGACGAACACTCGTAACTATTTTTGGTGTAATAATTTCTGTTGCGATGATAACTGCAGTTGCAACGCTAGGTGTTTCTTTTATAGATATAATGAAACGACAATCGATTGCAGAAAACGGGGATTGGCACGTTCAATACAAGGATGTAAACCGTGAGCAATTAGAGGCGATAGAAAAGGATGCTGCCACAAGCAAGCTCGTAATTAGTAAGGATAATGGTTATGCCAGTTTAGAAGGTTCGGACAATGAAAGCAAACCATATTTGTTCATTAAGGGCTATAACCAAAATGGTTTTGAAACGTTTCCAATTGATCTAAGTAGTGGGAGACTTCCGAAATCAGCTCAAGAGCTAGTTATGAATGAGGAAGTTAGAAAAATATCTGAAGAGAAGTATGAGCTTGGTGATAAAGTAACGTTAAGCATCGGCCAGAGGAAAATGGTAGATGATGAAGTAACCTTAACTCAGAATGACCCATTACAATTGATTGATGGGGAAGTTCAAGAGACATTGGATTCTATGCATTCTAACTCCTATACAATTGTTGGATTTATCAAACGTCCAACATGGGAACCAACGTGGTCTCCAGGATATACGGCCATCACATATATTGACCAAAGCGCACTAGGTGAAAGTGATAAGGTGAATGCGATTGTCACCTTAGATAAAGTGAGTAATTCCCTATTTAAACATAGTGAGCAACTAGCAGAAGAGCATGATATTGAGAATATAGGCTATAATGACGCATTGCTCCGTTTATATGGTGTCACTGATAATGATAGCCTTCGAACGACGTTGTTCTCTTTAGTTGGAATTATTATGGTTGTTATCTTTATCGGTTCTGTAGCATTGATTTACAATGCGTTTGCGATAAGCGTATCAGAACGTTCCAGACATTTGGGGATGCTAGCAAGTGTTGGGGCAACGAAGAAACAGAAGCGAAACTCTGTATTTTTTGAAGGAGCCATTATTGGGCTTATCAGTATCCCAATTGGTGTTATTGCTGGTCTAGGCGGAATGGCAATTACGTTTTACTTCATTAATACATTTATTGATGGAGCATTAGGTATTTCACAAAAATTTAAAGTTATAGCAACGCCTATGTCTATATTAGTTGCTTGTGTGGTATCGATTGTCACTATTTTTATTTCCACATACAGTCCGGCTAGGAGAGCATCAAAGGTATCCGCGATTGATGCTATTCGACAGACGCACGATGTGAAATTAACTGAAAAAAAGGTAAAAACATCCAAGTTAGTTCGTAAACTTTTTGGCATTGAAGCTGAAATTGGCTTGAAGAATTTAAAAAGAAATAAAAAGAGATATCAAGCAACTGTTTTTTCACTTGTGATAAGTATTGTTCTTTTCTTATCTGTGTCTTATTTTACAGAAAGTCTTGAAAAATCGTTGGAGCTATCTCAACAAAACATAAACTATGATATCCAAATTGCTAGTGATAAAAAAGATACCACTAAGTTAGAAACTCTAGCTGAGGCTAAATACATTACTGATCATACCATTTTGCAAGAAATTTCTTTACGATCATGGATTAGTGAGGAAGGATTGCCAGAGAAGCTAAAAGAGAATTTAGAACAAGACAGTGAAGCTATAAAAAATGGAAAATATCCTTATGATATTACGCTAAGCGGACTTGATCAAAATAGCTTTAAGGAATATGCGGAAAAAGTTGGAGTAGATTTATCTAGTACGACTGATGCTCAAACTCTTAAAGCCATTATTATAAATAAAGTTTCATATCAAGATCCTAATAGTCGTAAACTTATCGAAACACGTTCGATACACACCAAAATAGGGGAATCGTTAGTTTTAGAGTCTTACGATTATGAAACGGAAGAAAGTGAGCAACTTGGTAATGTGGAGGTTGTTGCATTAACTGATATAAAGCCTATGGGAATTGATGCAGGTTACCTTGGTGCTCTCGATGTTATTGTAAACAATGAAGACTTTAACCAATTAGTAAAAGATAATAACATAACGAGCTCTTTTCTCTTTTTGACGAGTTCAGATCCTATGGAAACCCAAGCTGATATTGAAAATTTGAAAGATAGTAATATGTATGTTTATAACGTGTTCAAAAACAGGCAGCAGGAAGAACAATTGATATTACTATTGTCCGTTTTTGCGTATGGATTTATCGCCTTAATAACAGCAATTTCTGTAGCGAATATCTTTAATACTATATCAACAAGTATTTCGTTACGAAAAAGGGAATTTGCTATGTTAAAGTCTGTTGGAATGACACCAAAAGGCTTTAATAGAATGATTAACTACGAGAGTATTTTCTATGGAATAAAGGCTTTGGTGTACGGTATACCAATTAGTATAGTCGTAATGGGACTCATTTACTGGTCATTAATGGGCACATTCGAATACAATTTCGAGTTTCCTTGGTTAAGTGCGTTATATGTAGGTATAGCGATATTTATTGTCGTTGGTTCTGCGATGTTATATTCCGCAAAGAAAGTAAAGAAGGAAAATATTATCGATGCTTTAAAACAAGAGAGTATCTAGGTGAGGAGTGGCCATTACGTTAGTAGTGGCCATTTTTTTGTAGTTTAGGAATTTATAAAATCTGCTAAATGTGGATAACCTGCAAGATTAGCCTCATCCAGCTCCGAGCGCCAGCGACTAGCGAGACTTCCCTCGCCTTCGTACGATAAGTTAACATCGGTTCACTTCGTTCACCGTGTTGCCTTTATCTCCTACGGCTCAGTCCAGTCCGTACGTCGCTTACCGGCGCTCTGCGCTTTTGTTCATTGTTTACGTTAGGGAAGGCTTTCCTTAATAAACTCTGCTGGAATGTTATAAAATATAATTTGTAAAAGTGGTACCAATTATATATGTAAAAAAGTGGGAATTCATGCTAAACTAGAGATAAGCTTATTACTCAAAAATGAAAGAAAGGATGATTGATATTTTTCCCCCTTTAATAAAATGGAGATCCTTGCTTATTATATTTGTCTTATCACTTCTTGTTAGTTGTTCAGACTCTAATACTACGAAACAGGATCCAAAAAGTGAAAATGAAGAAACCATAAAAGAAGTTTTAAACCAACAATTTACTGTACCAGATCCCAAGCTAACCAAGTTAATGAACTCCCCTGAAAATACCACCGTCATTAGCGATGATGAAAACGTTTCTTCTCCTATTTCTACTTCGGAATTAGACCAATACCTACATGAATTATACGGCTCTTATTTTACTGACAAAGGGTACAATGCTTTTATTGGTGCTCATGCATTGTATTTTCAAGGAATAGCAAATGCAAACAACTATGAATTGAAAGTTAAAAAAATGGATATCAGTTCCGACAAAGATACAAAGGGTGCCTATGATTTTACTGTTGAGGTCGAGTATGTAACTGAGAATGAGGAACCGAAAATAGCTGAAGTGATAGGCAAAACACATATATATGAAGAAGGTAAAATAGCGAAATTTGAACTCTTGGATGATGAGGGCTTAACTGAAGCGATTAAAAAGGATTAATTTTTAGGCTCTTTCAAAATTGTTATTGCTATTGTCACAATGATTATAGTCTCTGCAGTAATAAATATTCTTTGGATGAGTGCTTTAACTCGCTTCGATAGAACACTACGCTTTCCGTGGGCACGGCCTCTAGCCTTCCAGTGACGTAAAGTACGCTCTTTGGGGATCTTCGGACACACGAATTGTTCTCCACGGAAAGCGAGTGTTTCTCCACAGCGTGCATCTGCACTCCACTATTTAAAATGAACACTGGAAATAAAGCTACATTCTCTCAACTGCGTCATTTTGAAAGCAATAAAGTGTGAGGAAGTGCCTTCATGCAAAAAGGAGAAATTCTCCTGTTCCAATTTAAAAGAACCTTTTAATTCTTACCTAGCCTTTTGTGATCTGGTATCTGGGGTGGTTGCTCCAGCCAATGATTTTTTATCATTATATTAATACCATCTTTAGAGTATAAAGCTGTTTCTCCTGATAAACGAATATATGATGCTGAAATGTCTGTCCGTAAACTTGCTGCAGCAGAAGTAGCATAATTAGAGATACTTGATGCTATCATTAAGGTTGTATGGAACATAATTAATTTGTCTGAAAAGGGTGATGTGGTTGAATCGGTAACTTCTATGTCCCAAGGCATTGGAGTAGGAAGTTCATCGTTAGCTAACATGTCTGTAAATACGTTTACATGTTTGTTGGCAATTTCTTTACCTCTATTACAGTATTGGCTCACTTGCTTAGTTTTAGCTACATGGCTAAGTCCAGATAAAAGAACTTTACCAACTATATTCGCTTCGATATTTGCTTCAATATGAGTAATCTCTACTACATTTAAGGGCCTGTTATTGTTAATAAGGTTAAAAGGACTACCTAAATAATCCTTCTTTTCAATAAAGTCAACATGATCAGGTGTTGTGACAAAAGGTGATCGAATGAATAAACCTTTTTCTACTAAAACATCCGTTGTCCGATTATATAATTCTGTAGAAGTTTTTATTGCTTCGCTTAACATACTTCTAACGTCTGAACGCGCTGTCGTTGTTAGAGCTATTCCGTAAACGGAAATGCCCACTTTGGCCATGTTCTTTAGGTAGTATAGATAGAACGCATCTGAATAAAGACGCGGAGCAGACTGATTTACATCATCTTTAGTAAATCCAATTGGAATAGGTTGGTTATCTTTCATTAATATTTTTCTGGTTTTTTGTAGGTTTTCTTCACTTATTTCATATGAATACTGTAGAACGGATCTAATGTTAGGATCATCAACATTTGCTAAGAAATGATTTAAAGTGCAAATAGAAAAGCTGTTATTCTGATAACTACTCCACATAACTGATATTTCGGAGGAGGTTAATCTTACCTTTTCTTCCATCAAGTTCCCTCCATGATTTATTTATTATTAATATTATTTGCTTCAAATAGGAATCTATTCAGAATCTTAGCTAGTATAATTAATAGAAAATGTAGGGAGTAGCAAAAAAGACAGGAATTGGCTTGTAGAAGCCGAATTCCTGTCTTTTCATTTTATCTAATCTGTCCATCTCCATGCATCATGTATTTAACTGTAGTCAAAGATGGTAGTCCCATTGGCCCGCGTGCGTGTAGTTTTTGGGTGGAGATTCCAATTTCTGCACCAAATCCTAGAGCGCCACCGTCCGTGAAACGGGTAGACGCGTTATGATACAACGCGGCTGCATCCACTAATTTCATAAAGAGAGCAGCAGTTTCTTTGTTTTCTGTCACGATAGCTTCCGAGTGTTTCGTTCCGTATAATTCAATGTGGTCAACCGCTTCTGATAAGCTAGTCACTGTTTTTATCGCGAGATCTGTACTAAGATATTCATTGGCCCAGTCAGATTCAGTAGCAGCGATCGTTCCAGGAATGAATTTCTGTGCCGTTTCATCTCCGTGAATTTGTATGTTATGCTCCTTCAAAGCATCTATTAAATCATCCTTATTTGATGCTAACCAATCTTTATCAATAATAGCTGTTTCTAGCGCATTACAAACGGCAGGTCTGTCTGTTTTAGCGTTGATAAGGATGTCTAAAGCCTTGTTCACATCCGCATCTTTATGAATATAGAGATGACAGTTACCTACACCTGTTTCGAGAACAGGAACAGTAGCGTTATTAACGACAGCTTGAATTAGCTTGCCGCCACCCCTTGGAATTAGCACGTCAATATGCTGCTTCATAGTGAAAAGCTGTTGTGTTGCTTCGCGATCGGTACTGTTGATAAATTGTACAGCTTCTTTAGGAATCTTTGTTTGCTCTAATCCACGGTGTATTACGTCAACAATTACTTTGTTGGATGAAATGGCAGAAGAGCCACCTTTTAAGATAATTGCATTTCCTGATTTAAGTGCTAGACCAGTCGCATCAACGGTCACATTAGGTCGTGCTTCATAAATCATTCCAATTACACCAAGAGGTACAGCAACCTTTTGAACCTTTAATCCATTTTCTAGTGTCCAGTCTGAATGGATGACCCCAGTCGGATCCTCTAATCTAGAAACATCTCTTAAACCTTGCGCAAAATCTTCAATTCTTTCCTTGGTTAAAGTTAGACGGTCCATGAACGCTTCATCACACCCTTTTTGGCGACCTGTTTCCAAATCCTCTTTGTTTGCCTCAAGGATAGTTTGGTAGTCTTTCTCGAGAACGTCCGCTAATTTTTGTAGTGCTACATTTTTTTCTTCAGTCGTTAATAAAGATAATTCCTTTTGAGCTTTTTTGGCTGACTTAGCTTGTTGTTGAACATTTATATTGGCTGCCGTAACGGCCATCAAATCCCTCCATATTTTTTTATATTGTTGACAGTACTTCTGAATGTAAATGACAGACGAAATGATCGCTTTCAATTGCAACTTTCTCATAAGTTAATAGATGTCTTTCTGTCTTGTGAATAATTTGGTTGATCGCATCAGAGGAGTAATTCATAACACCGAGACCAATTGTATTTTCTTCTGTGTCGAGAATATTTACGACTGCACCTTGATCAAAGTGTCCGCTAACACTATCGACGTCAGTTGGCTTTAGGCTGGTTCCGTTTTTCATAATTGCCTTTTTTACACGGTCATTAATAATGATTTTACCCTCTGGACCAGAATTGAAGGCAATCCAACGCTCCTTACTTGTTAAGTTTGGGCTGTTAGATTTAGGTTTAAAGTAAGTTCCTTTTGCATTCTGATAGACGGAATCATATATAATAGTAGGTGTTGTAGCTTTTCCTAAGAACGTAGAAATCCCAGAAGCTAAAGCAATTTTGACAGCATCTATTTTTGACTTCATGCCACCTGTACCATTCGCACTTCCTGGATCTCCAGCTGCTGCTTCAATAGCAGGTGTTATTTCATTTACTTCTCGTAGTAACTTTGCATGTTCGTTTTCTCGTGGATCTGCATCATATAGGCCATCAATATCTGAAAGGATGATTAACTGATCTGCGTCTACTAGACTAGCAACTTTTGCAGAAAGGGTGTCATTATCACCAAATCGTAGAAAATCCATGGAGATGGTGTCATTTTCATTTACGATCGGAATAATTCCTCTTTCTAACAGAACATTTATGGTATTTCGTGCATTGTTGTATCGTAATTCGTCGGTAAAATCGTCCCGTGTAATTAGAATTTGTGAAGCTACATAGCCATGCGATAAGAAGATATCTGAATATGATTCAATGAGTAGCCCTTGACCAATAGAGGCAGATGCTTGCTTTTCAGCTAGGGATTCAGGTCTTGTGAGGCACCCAAGCTTCCGGTAGCCTGCTGCAACAGCACCTGAAGAAACAAGTAAGACTTCAAAACCATCTTCTTTAAGATGTACTACTTCTTCAGCTATTTTTTCTAATTTTCTCCGGCTTACTTCACCATTAATGCTAGTTAGAGAACTACTTCCTATTTTGATAACAATGCGTTTCGAATCCTTCTCAGATGTCACGTTAACACTCCTTGTTTATTAGATCACGTTAAATTCACTGATTAATGAATGTTTAGTAAAAGCCTCATGGAGTAAACAAATTTTCAGAGGAGGCCTTTGGACAGATAAAAGGAGATACAGTTTAATTTAGTAATGTATCTGTATCTCCTATATTTTATAATCCATTTTGTAGATAGATTGTAATTACCCCATATTACAGAGGGATAAACACGCTGTTGTAAAAAAATCGTTACTTTTGCGTGACAAAACTTTTTTCTAATTGTTGTTGTAACTCTTTAGAACGAGCAGAGGCAGCATGTATGGCTTCAATCATTGCTAACCCGCCACCATGTTCATCCAGAGCGTCTAACCCAGCAGCAGTTGTACCGTTCGGTGAAGTTACTTTTTTTCGTAGCTCAGTTGGTGTATTCTCACCCTTGAGTACCATTTTGGCAGCCCCGAGCATAGTTTGTGCGCCTATTTTACGAACTACATCGGCTTCCAATCCTGCTTGGGTCCCAACTTCTTCGATGTGCTCCATTAGGTTATAGAAATAAGCAGGTCCACTACCCGCAATACCTGTGTAAACATCCATCATTTCTTCATCAATAATATAGGCTTCACCGATACATTTCATTAGTTCTTTTATGATTTTTACTTGCTCCATTGTCGAGTGCGAGCCCGGGGAAACAGCTGTTGCTGATTCTCTGATCATGCTAGATGTGTTAGGCATTACTCGAACTACTTGCTGTCCTGTTGTTAGTTTGTCTTCCATATAGCTTGTAGAAACACCTGCTAATACAGAAACGAGTAATTGGTTGCTAGAGATTTTATTACTAAGATCGGAGAGAACTACGTCAATGTCTTTTGGCTTCATGGCCAATATAAAGATATCTATATTTTTATAGTCTAATTCATCTTTAGTTATAGCTTTAATGCCATATTTTACGTTTAATTCCACTAATCTTTCTTGATTACTTCTGTTAGTCACAGTAATATTTTCGGGAGAAACTTTACCTGATTGGATATAACCGGATATCATTGCTTCTGCCATATTTCCTGCGCCTAAAAATGCTATTTTTTGGTTTTTCAAAATGAGAAAACGCTCCTTTAAAAGGTTTTGTTTATCGACTTATAGCTTAACATCTCACGCTATTAGTTCAAGGGGTTTTACGTAAGTCGTATGCAAATTGGAAAGATAGTCATGGTAAGCGGTACCATAATGAGATATATGTTTGAGAAGAGGACAGAGCTTGATTTATGTAGCAGTACGAGAATATACGAAGAATAGAGCACCAAACAAAAACACAACATCGACACAAATCAACAAAACTCGGGTGGTGACAGGCACCGCTTTTCTGATATAATTAGTTAGGGAACCTAACTATATCAAAAGGTGATTAGGGGTGAGTATTTTTGGATTTATGGAGTGAGGATTCTAGGGAACAGCGGTTAATTCATGCTTTTTCTCAGTTTAAGAAGGTAGATTGGAATAAGCATACTGTAGGAGACTTAAAGCCAAGTGAAGTTCAAGTGTTATTCTGTATAAAAAAGGGGTACGAGACGGTTTCAGAGGTAAGGGATATACTCCGAGTAACTTCCCCAACCGTTACACAAATTATCAATCGTCTAGAAGAGAAGGGGTATGTAGAACGAACGGTTAATAAAGAAGATAGAAGATCATCCCAAGTGAAGTTAACCGATCAAGGAATTGCTGTAACGGTAAAAGCTTTTAACATGTATGTCACATCAATCAATGGGCTAATTGATTACTTAGGTGAAGAGGAAAGTGAACAGCTTATTGGACTTTTAGATAAGGTGTTTGTCTATTATAAAGATTTAAACAGTCGCTAAGGAAGGCTTTAATCAAACGGAGATGATACTTATGTTGAAGTTATTAAAAATGCTTAAAACTTACAAATGGTTTGTAAGTCTTGTCCTAATACTAGTATTTTTACAAACCTTATCCCAATTATATCTTCCTACATTGATGGCAGATATTGTGGACAAAGGGATTGTAAATGAGGATATTGCCTACATTATAAAAATTGGTTTATTTATGCTACTTGTCTCAGTAGCAACCATGGTGACTTCCGTTCTTGCAAGTTACTTTTCTGCAAAGGTGGCAGTTGGGTTTGGTAGAGATTTAAGAAAAAGAGTGTTTACGTATGTAGAAAAGTTTTCACTTCAAGAATTCAATAAAATTGGAACCGCCTCCTTAATAACGAGAACGACGAACGACATTAATCAAATTCAACAGGTATTAATCATGATGTTAAGAATGATGATTACGGCACCAATGATGGCAATTGGTGGAATTATCATGGCGGTTTCTAAAGATGTCAAGCTGTCGTTAGTTTTTGTCGTAGTAATACCAATACTTATGTTAACTATTTCGTTAGTAGCGATGAAAGGTATGCCTTTGTTTAAAGTGATGCAGAAAAAACTAGATCGCTTGAATCTTGTGTTTCGAGAATACTTAACGGGGATTCGTGTCATTCGTTCCTTTAATCGCGATAAGTATGAAATAAAACGATACGACGAAACGAACCGTGATTTTATGGATACAGCCACAAAAGTTAATAAATTAATGGCGTCTATGATGCCGATTATGATGATTATATTAAACTTCTCAACTGTTGCAATTATTTGGTTTGGAAGCATTCGTATCGATAATGGTGCGATGCAAGTTGGGGATCTGATGGCATTTATACAATATGGAATGCAAATCATGTTTTCGTTTATCATGGTATCGATTATTTTTGTTATGATTCCTAGAGCACAGGTCTCTGCAACGAGAATAAATGAAGTACTTGATATGGAATTAGAAATAAAAGACCATAAAGAACCGAGTGAAACATCAGCAAAATATGGTTACGTTACTTTTGATCATGTGACTTTCAGCTATCCAGGAGCTGAAAAACCAGCATTAGTAGATATTACATTTGAGGCCAAACCTGGTGAAGTAACAGCAATAATTGGAGGCACTGGTGCAGGGAAATCCACCTTGATTAGTCTGATCCCACGATTTTACGATATTGATAGTGGTAGTATTTTAATCGACGAAGTAGATGTTCGTAAGCTTTCCCAAGAGGATTTACGAAAAAAAATTGGACTAACCCCTCAGAAGGCAACGTTATTTACAGGAACAGTTGCTGAGAATATTCGGTATGGAAAACAAGAAGCAACAGAGGAAGACGTCAAACATGCCGCAGCAGTCGCGCAGGCAACAGAATTCGTATCAGAAATGAAAGAAGGTTTTGATTCTTTAATCACACAGGGTGGTTCTAACGTATCCGGCGGACAGAAACAACGTCTTTCCATTGCCAGAACAATTGTAAAGAAACCTGAGATTTATCTGCTTGATGATAGTTTCTCTGCACTTGACTTTAAAACGGAGGCAAAACTTCGTAAAGCACTTTCTGCAGAAATAAAGCAAGCTACTGTTTTCATTGTAGCTCAAAGAGTTGCAACCGTAATGGATGCAGATCGCATTATTGTATTAGACGAAGGGGAAGTAGCAGGGATTGGTACCCACAAAGAATTGATGAAAACCTGTGATGTCTATCAAGAAATAGTATCCACACAGTTGTCCGAGGAGGAGAGCGCATGAGTAAGGATAGAAAACAAGAAAAGAACCATTCCAATGGTGTGGGATTAGGTATGCCAGTCCAAAAGGCAAAAGATTTTAAAGGGACACTGAAACGGCTGATTAGCTATCTAGCCCCTCATAAGGTAAGACTATTTCTTGTTTTAATCGCAGCCATTATTAGTACAATTTTTACTATATTAAGTCCGAAAATACTAGGAGAAGTAACAACCAAGATTTTTGAAGGGTTAATGGCGAAGTTAAATGGAATCGCAGGTGCATCAATTGATTTTAACTATATTGGGCGCATATTAATAATTTTAATAGGGTTGTATTTACTTAGTGCTGCATTTAGTTATATCCAACAATTTATAATGGTCAATGTTTCGCAGAATATTGTTTATCAACTACGTAAGGAAATTAATGAGAAGGTCAACAGGCTGCCGTTGAAGTTCTTAGATTCACGTTCTCACGGTGATATATTAAGTCGTGCTGTTAACGATATTGATAACATCAGCAATACATTGCAACAAAGTTTAACCCAGGTTATTACATCTGTTGTAACGATTATTGGAATAATTATTATGATGCTGACTATAAGTCCGTTAATGACAGTGATCGTCATTTTAACACTACCATTAAGTTTTGTTATAACAGCCTTGATTATAAAAAAATCTCAAGGGTACTTTAAGGGGCAGCAGAAATCTTTAGGTGACTTGAATGGACATGTAGAAGAAATGTATACAGGACATACAGTTATTAAAGCTTTTCAACGTGAAAAAATTGCGGTAGAAGAATTTGATAAGATTAATGAAGAACTTTACAAATCCGGGTGGAAAGCACAATATGTATCCGGAATCATTCAACCACTTATGGCACTCGTAAATAACATAGGATATGTGCTTGTCTGCGTGGTCGGTGGTGTACTCGTAACACGTGGCACGATACAAATTGGAGGTATTCAGGCATTTATTCAATATGCAAGACAGTTCTCTCAACCAATTACACAGGCTGCAAATATCTCTAATATTATTCAGTCTACGATCGCTTCCGCAGAACGTGTTTTCGAGATCTTAGATGAAGAGGAAATGCCTGAAGAACGAGCAGATGCAATGGTGCTTCCTAAGCCTAAAGGAAACGTAAGCTTCGAACGTGTAACATTTGGGTACAAATCAGATGAAATGATTATAGAAGGTATGAACATTGACGTGAAAAGTGGTCAAACTGTTGCTATTGTGGGACCAACTGGTGCTGGAAAGACG
This sequence comes from Aquibacillus kalidii, assembly GCF_014280935.1. Classification (GTDB taxonomy): domain Bacteria; phylum Bacillota; class Bacilli; order Bacillales; family Amphibacillaceae; genus Aquibacillus_D; species Aquibacillus_D kalidii. The sequence continues at coordinate 38,899 of NZ_JACLZI010000038.1, read as the reverse complement.
ACACTTATAAATTTATTAATGCGTTTCTATGATATAAACGATGGCAAAATTTTGATTGATGGTATTGATATCAAAAATCTAAAAAGAGATAATTTAAGGAGTATGTTCGGGATGGTCCTCCAAGACACCTGGCTCTTTAATGGTACGATTCGAGATAACATTGCCTATGGAAAAGACAATGTTACCGAAATGGAGATAGTTCAAGCTGCAAAGGCAGCCCATGCTGATCACTTTATCCGAACACTACCGGACGGTTATGATACGATTTTAAATGAAGAGGCCTCGAACATTTCACAAGGGCAAAAGCAATTGATAACAATTGCTCGGGCGATTTTGGCTGATCCAACCATTATGATCCTTGATGAAGCAACTAGTAGCGTAGATACGAGAACAGAGAAGTTTATTCAAAATGCTATGAACAAATTAATGAAGGATCGAACAAGTTTTGTGATTGCCCACAGACTTTCCACGATCAAAGATGCAGATATAATTCTAGTTATGGATAAGGGAAATGTTATTGAACAAGGAACCCATCAAGAGCTTCTTGATCAAAAAGGCTTTTATGCAGACTTGTATAATAGCCAGTTTAGTGGAAATAATTTAGATATAGAAGCAATGTAACAAAAAGGAACAGCTCCCTCTGTCGGTTTAGGAGCTGTTCCTTTTTTATGGTATTTATACGTTTGTGATTGCGGTGTAAGAAGTGATCGTCAAATTCGTACACCTTGACAAAAGGTACTAATTAAATCGATACCTGGTTAATTTGTTGTTCTGTTACATTAGGATCTATGACAATTTTTCTATCCTGCCAGCTTATCTCTTTAATATTCTCGATTGGCAGAAATCTGAAATTACTATCGAGAAGTTTCTTCTTCGTGTCAATAACTAAATAGGATACTTTCCAACTAGACTCGTCTATCACTAAATCAGAGACGTAGCCAATCTCGCCGTTTTCTGTTTCTACTGTATATCCAAATAAATCCCCTTGAATTTCCTTGGCACTTCTTAAATGATAATCTTCGCGGTTTTCAAGGGTGAAGTCGTCATGCCTAGCATTTGGGTCATATGTCTCTAATAATGTTAGAGGATTTCCATACCCACCCCACGGCAAGGTACCACCATATCCAGACCAGTATGGCGGCCAACCATAATAGTTTGTTAAGTCCATTTCTACTTGTTTTGAAACGGGCTCATGTTCGTGCTGGTTCGGGGCATTTTTAACCGTTTCTTTTGAAGCCAATACAGAAACTGTTTCATTTCCCATATCTACATAATCAAAGGAGATAGGGGAGAGAAGAACTTTCTTTCCTGGTAACCACTTGTTTGAATCTACAACGAAATATCGTACTGTCCAATGTTGATCATCGAAATAAATGTCTTTCACTTTACCTAGCTCACCATCAGTTGCTTGTAAGTTAAGCTTTACTATTTCAGATGCTAGATAAAAAATATGTTAGCCTCCTAGTTTAATAATAGAGTAGATAGTTTAACTATCTCTTAGTAATGGCTATACCTTGTTTGGTTTTATGTTAAACATGATTTACTGAAAAAATAGAGAAAACCTCAATCCAAAGGCTCCTTCTCTACTAGAATTATCTTCCTATTTAATAGAGATAGGAGGTGATTCTATCGTAACCGTGAATAGTAATTAAGTAGATTATTGACAAAACACAGCGGCAAACAAGACAGTCTATGCCAAAAAATCTTCATTAAAGGCTCCATTCCTAACAATTGTTGCCTTTGTTACAATATCTATAGAATGCGAAATAATAAATACTTATGGATGAGTGCTATACACTCGCTTCGGTAGAATACTCCGCTTTTCGTGGGCACGGCCACAAGTCTTCCCGTGACGCAAGGAACGCTCTTACTGGGTCTTCAGACGCGCGCTGTTCCCATGAGACAAGGAATGCTACGGAAGCGATACATCGCACGAAGAAAATTGGGTTTTATTTTCGAAGAGTCTACGTATTCTGCATACGCTAGATGGTGTTATCTAGTCAATTTTGGCTTAGTAACTGAAATGAATTAGTTAAATGCACATCTCTCTTTTTATGAAAGTTATGCTAGTGGAGGAAATATACGGAGACTCCTGCGCGAGCCCGCGGAAAGCGTAGTATATTTCTGGAACGGTGGATCAGTATTTATTAGGATTGTAAAAAGTTAGTTACTGGCGAGTTTATCTCAACTTCATCATTCCAAAACGCAACACAAGTTTGCAAATGAGCGTTTATTAAAAAGTAGTAGGTGTAACATGGAGGAAACTTCCTATAAATATTTTGGTGTATAATAGGGATAAATGGTTGATTTAGGTGGGATTAATGTGACAACGATAAATGAAATAGCAGCTATGGCAAATGTATCGAGAACAACGGTTTCTCGTGTTTTAAATAATTCAGGATATGTTAGTGAGGACGCAAGAACAAAGATATTAAAGGTGATAGAGGAAACAGGATATGTTCCTAGTCAGCAAGCCAAATCTCTTAGAACAAAAAAGACTAAAGTAATTGGTGTAATTCTCCCAACAATAAAAACCGAAACTTCTGGTAGATTAGTTGCCGGTATGGACGAAGTGCTAGCACAAGAAGGTTATCAGATACTTTTGGCAAATACGAATCATGAAAAACATAAGGAAATTGAATTTATTAATCTGTTAAAGGTAAGGCAAGTAGATGGAATTATTCTTGCTGCTACTAATGTGAACGATGAATTATTGGAGAAGATTTCGCAATTAAACATCCCATTTGTAGCTATAGGACAAGAATTTGATGGGGTAACTAATGTACTGTTCGATGATTATAATGCAGCACGGGACATGACGCGCCTTCTTATTGATAAAGGTCATAGCAGAATTGGCTTTATTGGTGTTGATGAATCAGATAGAGCGGTTGGTTATCTGCGTAAAAAGGCATTTCTAGATGAAATGAAGCAAGCGAAAATAACGGTAGAAGATGCTTGGGTTCAAAAAGGTGTATTCAATATTGAATCTGGTTATGAGGCAGTAGCAAGAATGTTTAAAGATTCCTTGGAATTGCCAACAGCAGTATTCGCCGTTACTGATCGATTGGCAGTTGGGGCGATGAGGTATTTGAATCAATATCATTTTAAAATACCAGAAGATATAGCAATAGCTGGGGTTGGTGCCTCAGAAATGTCAAAGTATGTTACGCCACCTCTGACAACGATTGATTATTTAAATGAAGCGGCCGGACGGGAAGCGGCGCAACTATTAATCAATAAAATCACGGAGAATCATAAGGGAAAAGAAAAAGTTGTATTAAGTTATAGACTTTTAGAAAGAGATAGTGTATGATGATGTGTGTAATCGATTCCACACATCATTTTATACAACTTGTGTAATCGATTACACCTAGGAAGTCTTTAGTTAATTTATATTATTATTTTATGCTTAATATGGAATCGATTCCACAAAAAGTCAGGAGTGAAAGTAATGTCAGAAAATCGTAAAATTGCGCAAGAAATATTAGAGGCTGTTGGAGGGAAGGAAAATATTTCATCAGCTGCACATTGTGCTACTAGACTCCGCATCATGGTCAACGATAAAGAAAAAATTGACCAGGAAAAAGTAGAACAAATTGATAAGGTAAAAGGAGCTTTCTTTAACTCTGGTCAGTATCAAATTATTTTAGGTACTGGAACAGTTAATCGTGTCTATGAGGAAGTGGAAAAGCTAGGCGTTGACGGTTCCACAAAATCAGAACAAGCGAAAGAGGCCAAGAAAAGTGGTAACGTTTTCCAAAGATCAATTAGATCTTTAGGTGATGTTTTCGTTCCGATTATTCCTGTATTAGTTGCAACTGGTTTATTTATGGGGCTCCGTGGTTTAGTCATGCAAGAAGAAGTCCTTTCGTGGTTCGGTTTAGTACCAGCTGATATTTCAGATAACTTTCTTTTGTTTACTGAAATTTTAACAGACACTGCCTTTATCTTTTTACCTGCACTAATTGCCTGGTCTGCCTTTCGTGTATTTGGTGGAACGCCAATTATTGGTCTAATTCTTGGGTTGATGTTGGTTAGTCCTTCCTTACCAAATGCGTGGGGTGTTGCAGGTGGAGGAGTAGAACCAATTTATTTTATGGGCTTCATCCCTGTAGTCGGTTACCAAGGATCAGTTTTACCAGCTTTCTTTGCGGGGATATTAGGTGCTAGGTTGGAACGAACCATCCGTAAACGAGTTCCGGAAGCATTAGATCTTATTATTACACCTTTTCTAACGTTATTAGTAATGATCACTGTATCTTTATTCATAATTGGACCAATATTTCACACTGTAGAAGATTGGATTCTAGAAGGAACGCTTGCAGTGATAGGATTACCACTTGGATTAGGTGGTTTATTAATAGGATTGCTACACCAAGTTATAGTAGTCACAGGTGTTCACCATATCTTTAATTTGTTGGAAATACAGTTACTAGAGAAGTTTGGAAATAATCCGTTTAATGCCATTATCACAGCATCTATAGCTGCACAAGGTGGTGCTGCGTTAGCGGTAGGTTTAAAAACTAAATCAGCTAAATTAAAAGCACTAGCACTTCCATCGTCTTTCTCAGCCTTTTTAGGTATAACCGAACCAGCTATTTTCGGTGTTAACCTTCGTTTTGTTAAGCCATTTTTCATGGGTATTATCGGTGGAGCTGTTGGGGGATTCTTTGCATCATTGTTTAACCTTGAAGCAACAGGGATGTCTATCACAGTAATTCCAGGTACTTTACTATATCTAAATGGACAGATACTTCTTTACTTACTTGTCAATATAATTGCCATTGCTGTCGCGTTTGTGCTTACGTGGATGTTTGGTTATTCTGATAAGCAAGAAATTGAGTAAAATAAGTTTTATAAAGGACAGCTTACCTAATAGGATGCTGTCCTTTCCTTTCATATAAAAAAATAGCGATTAAATCGCATGATTTACGATACCATGGTACATCAAGGAGTTTATTAAATGAGACATGAAGATTTGTTTTTAAACCATGAATTAAATAATGAGTTAATAGATAAAGCATATAAGGAAGTTAATACACATCAAGAAACGGTTAAACAAGACCCGTACCGATTGCATTATCATATTATGCCACCTGTTGGTTTATTGAATGATCCGAACGGCTTTGTCTTTTTTAAAGGGAAATACCATTTATTTTATCAATGGAATCCGTTTGCTACTACACATGGTCCGAAGTTTTGGGGGCACCTTACTTCTACCAACTTGATAAATTGGGAAGAACAAGCGATTGCGTTAGCGCCTGGCGACTGGTTTGATAAGAATGGTTGTTATTCTGGAAGTGCGGTAGTTCATGAGGATGAACTGTATCTATTTTATACAGGTAATGTTCGTGACGAAGATGGAAATCGTGAAACTTACCAATGCTTAGCTACATCAAGGGATGGAGTGAATTTTGAGAAGAGGGGACCTGTCATTCCTTTACCTAGTGGTTATACTGCTCATTTTCGGGATCCAAAAGTATGGAAGAATGAAGAATGTTGGTTTATGATAATCGGTGCACAAAAGGAAAACCTTTCAGGGTCTGCAGTGTTATACAAATCAACTAATTTACTTGAGTGGGAACTACTAGGCCCTATTACGCAAAAAAATAACTTCGGTTACATGTGGGAATGTCCTGATTTATTTTCACTTAACAATAAGGACGTGCTACTATTCTCTCCTCAGGGAATTGAACCAGAGGGATATAAATACTGGAATATTTATCAATCTGGTTATATGGTTGGTGAGTTGGATTATTCTGATGTGACGTTTAATCACGGTACTTTTGAAGAGTTAGATCGGGGGTTTGATTTTTATGCCCCGCAAACTACTATTGATGGGAAAAATAGACGGTTGTTGTTTGGCTGGATGGGAGTACCGGAAGAAAATGAACAGGATCACCCTACTATCGAATATAAATGGATTCATGCGATGACTTTGCCCCGACAACTAGAATTGGTTGGCGAAAAGGTGTTCCAAAAACCTGTTGATGAGTTAACAGAGTTAAGAGGTAATCACACGAAAAAACATCATGTTATCATTAAAGATAGTGAAAAGTCTTTTCCTGATTTTGCTGGAAATGTTAAAGAATTAACGATAAATATTAGAAAAATGATGGGACAGAATTTCTCCGTTTGTTTCGGCAAAAATACAAGAGTCAGTTTTAATGTATTAGAAGGATTATTCAGTTTCCAAAGAAAGAGTTTTAAGAATAATACAGTTGAAGAGCGCCATTGCACGTTGAAATCTTTAAATAGTCTTCGTGTTTTTCTAGACACATCTTCTATCGAAATCTTTGTTAATGGCGGGGAAGAAGTTTTTACCTCTAGAATATTTGATGACCTTTCAAAAGACGAGGTCTCCATAAAAACTATAGGTGAAGTTGTAATAGACATGGATAAGTGGGATTTATTACTATAGGTGAATGTTAGAAAAGTGACTAGCTACGCTACGTCACTTTTTTAATTTAAGGGTAAATAGTTATATAATATGGATTGGAACCAATTGTTAGAGGGTTGCTATTAGCTTAATTGTAATAGATCACCTCTAATACATAATTAAAGATAGGTGGGGGAAGTCATTGTATTGGGAAGAATTTAAGATTGGACAAACGTATCAGGTTGAACCTGTAACCCTTTCAGAGGAGGAAATTATAGATTTTGCCGGAAAATATGACCCTCAACGGATTCATATTGATTCAGATTTTGCTAAACAAGGTATGTTTGGCGGAATTATCTCGTCTGGTTATCAAACCATTACTGCTGTTTGGGCAAAATGGATTGAAAAGGGTGTTTTGGGTGATGAAGTAATTGCAGGTACTGGGGTTGACAAGATAAGGTGGATAAAGCCAGTATATCCTAAAGATAGTTTGTCTGCAGAAGTGGAAGTTATTCAAACTAAACTTTCATCTAAAGGTGGAAAAGGAACGGTTACATTTCTATTTACCATTAAGAATCAAAGCGATGTGACTGTTACAACATTTGAAATAACTATTTTATTTAAAGCTAGAGGGTAATGTATACAGCTTATGTCTTAATGTGTCTCAAAAATTAAGAATTAAAACAAAAGCCTCATTCGACAAAAACATCCAAAAACCGGGTGGTGACAGGCACCTTATGCATAAGACGGTCTTAAATGTGTAGGCTAAGAAGGAAATAGGAGGTGTGTTGGTATGGATAAAGGTTCAAAGATGCCAAAGTTTGATGACTTATCTGATCGTGTGATTGGAGAAGGGAATAAGCAGGCTGGCTTCTCAATGAAAACCAATTTAGACCCTGAAGATCCCATAAAGGATAATCCGTACTTTGATGAAAATAAAGAATATAGCAAAGAAGAATTAGATAAATTCAAGAATTTTTTTGGTATGAGCTAATTGTTATACTCGGGGGAAGGATGTACATACTATGCACCTTCCCTCGAAATGCATGCTGACCAAAAAAAAACGATACACAAAACACTAGCCTAAATTAAAGAGTTAAATAGAAGAAAGTTCTAAAAGCACAGTCATCAATGAAGGTGCTTTTTTAAAATAGATATTGGTTTATTAAAAAATATTATGTTTTCTATTAAGATTATTGTGGTACTAGATTAGTGTAGCTAACTAAATATAAGGAGGATGAATATGGCTAAAATTGCTACAGTAATCACTGACTTATTTGAGGATGTAGAATATACTGAGCCTGCGAAAGCATTTAAGGAGGCAGGTCATGAGATAGTGACCATTGAAAAGGAAAAAGGAAAACCAGTAACAGGGAAACAAGAGGATGCAATCGTAACGATTGATGAAAGTATTGAAAATGTTAAACCAACTGACTTTGATGCCTTGTTCATTCCAGGGGGATTTTCACCTGATCAGCTTCGAGCGGATGAGAGATTTGTACAATTTAGTAAACATTTTATCGATTCTGATAAACCTGTCTTGGCTATATGCCACGGACCGCAGTTATTAATAACTGCTAAAGCATTAGAAGGTCGAAGTGTCACTGGCTATAAATCAATTCAAACTGATTTAGAATATGCAGGAGCTAACGTAAAAGATAAAGAGGTTGTAGTATGCCAGAACCAGTTAGTTACAAGTCGGCAACCTGGAGATATTCCGGCATTTATTGAAGAATCTTTAACCATTCTTTCTTAAATTTGTGAAGAGGTTATTACCTAGATGAGAATGGCAACTCTTATTAGGCTCTTTTCATACGTGAGCTTTTTTCAGACTACCATAACTATATGGACTAGTTTAAAAGCAAAACCCTTTTCTAAAAAGTGCCTATAAGGAGTTGCCCTATCTTTATTCGGAATGTTTACAGAAGAATATAAATTAAGTCCCCATACCCACCCTCGCGAATGTAAATCAGTACTTGGTTATCATCTTAAGTGTTATTTGTACGCATGTCACAATACTGGGTTTAAATTGTTAAAGAGAACTTGAACCTCGAGAGTTACCCCTTAACTCTTGCCAGTAGGACCCAACTCACCTTGTTGGAAGGTTTTACTCGCCTTTCATTCGCTACCAACTGTCTTTCCTATTCTACTAAGTCTGTTTTCCAGTTCCATTTTGATTACGATTACGTTTGTTAAATTTAGTTTGTTCTCAATGAATTAGTTGGACATACTAAGCAAAAAAGTTTATGGAGGATTTGTCCATGCAAAAATTTTTGTTTAGTTGTATATTGGTTGCCACTATCATGTTCTTTGAGACAGGTGTGATAAATGCTAAATCAGATGTTTCGGTAGGTACTGAGACAATAGAAAAACAATTAGAATTTGTTAATCTTGATATTAAATACCCTAAAATAAGAGGATTATCTGATGAGACTTTTCAGAACAATCTTAACCATTCGATAAAAGCTCACGTGATGAAAGAAAAAGTAGGGATGATGGTATTAGCTAGAGAAGACAAGAAATTAGCAGAAAAGCAAGGTAGAAAGTTTATTCCGTTCGAATTATCGATAGATTATAAGGTGACAAACACTAAGAATATCTTATCCTTTTTTATTGACACTTATAAATTTATGGGGGGAGCGCATGGGATAACGGAAACCAAATACTATAACATGGACCTTCATAAAAATCAGAGGATTGACCTTGAGGATTTGTTTAAAAATAGTGATTATAAAAAAATTATTAATGAAGAGATTATTCTTCAAATGAAGAAGCAAGAAGCGAATGGAGAAAAGGTGTATTTTAAACCGGATGACCCTTATCTAGGAGAAAGTGCTTTTCAAACCATTACAGATGACCAAACATTTTTTATTGAGGGTAATGATTTGGTAATTGCTTTTGCTCAATATCAAATTGCTCCTGGTTATGTAGGGCAACCAACCTTTAGAATCCCTCTAAGTAAACTGAAAGATCAGTTTATAGGGGAATATAAGGATCTGTTATTATAGGGATTACTCTGTTGTTAGTTGCTGAATTAGAATAACAAATCATTCTAGTGAAAATGGTTCAGGCCCATTGTTTGGGACTGAACTATTTTAGTATGGGATTAGAATATTATTGAATCTACGATTATCATTGTTTCTGGATATAATTCTTAACATACTACATTGGAGCGTTTCTCGAAAAAAATAGTAATTATTTGTGGGATATTTAGATTATGTTAAAAAGTTGCTTTACTGTTGACAGACACTTGCTATCAATTTAGAATGAGAATCAGGTTATTGTTTGACTTGATGGTTACCAAATGGTTACCTTTTGGTCATGTGGAGGCGAAAATAATCAATAAGAGACAAGAACTTAAGGAAAAAGCGATAGGGTTGTTTAGTGAAAATGGATTTTACCAGACATCTGTACAAGAGATTGCAAAAGAGTGCAACATTTCGAAAGGAGGATTTTATAAACATTTTCATTCTAAAGAAAGTCTATTAATAGAAATTCTCAAAGATAACCATGCCAAATTATTTGATGAACTTAATGCAATTGGAAGCCCAGAATCTATGCCTAAGTTGGAGCTGTTTAAAAAGAGGGTAATGACAGAATTACAGCAAGTGATGGAAACAGATTCTGTCTTTATGATTTTATTTAAAGAGATTGCTCCAAATGATAATAAAGAGATTTTTATGACGATGGAAAATTTCAAAAATCATTTTCATACTTGGCATAAACAAAGTTTGTTAGAAGCATTTGGAGTTGAGATAAAACCAAACATTTGGGATTTGGTTGCCATTTTTGAGGGGATTATTATGGAATACGTTCATATTCTTATTCACTCAAGTAAAAAATTAAGCGTGGATCGTCTGGCGAATTCAATCGTTTCAGCAATGGTAGCCATAATGGGGGCAAAGGATGATATTGAACCTGTCCTAACAGAAATTTTTGCGGATGAAGAAAAGCAAAATAGGCTTTATGGATCGGAGAGTCTAGAGTCATTATTTGAAGAAACGAAGGATCAGATTATTTCACTCGGAAAAACAGAAATGGAGAAGGAAAAGCTACAGGGTTCCTTATCTTTATTAGTTGAAGAATTCAGGCAGGAAAATACCCGTAACTATCTTGTAGAATCCTTATTGCTGTATCTTAAAACTTGTGAGGAATTAGATCCTTTTACACAGAGAATAGAAAAGATTGTACAAACAAGGGGGAAATAAAGTTGACTGAGATCAAACAGAGTAATACAGAGAATATTAAAATGGGTCCAATGTTTGCAGTCATGCTTATCGGGGCATTTGTCGGTATTTTGAATGAAACATTACTTGCTACTGCATTACCATCCATTATGGAAGACTTTGGTCTTAATGAGAATAAGGTACAGTGGTTAACAACAGCTTTCTTACTTACAAATGGGGTAATGATTCCAATTTCAGCGTTTTTAATTGAAAGCTTTAGTACAAGGAAATTGTTCCTAACAGCGTTTAGTATATTCGGAATTGGTTCGATAATTGCTGCAGTTTCACATACTTTTCCACTATTGCTAATTGGTAGAATCGTTCAAGCCTCAGGGTCTGGTATTATGCTGCCGTTAATGATGACTGTAGTATTAACAGTTATTCCAAGGGAGAAACGTGGAGGCGCGATGGGGATGGCTGGTATTGTTATTTCCTTTGGACCAGCAATAGGACCAACTTTATCTGGTTGGCTATTAAACTATTATTCTTGGCGTTCTCTGTTTTATGTAGTTATACCGATTGTTGTTTTAACCGTTGTAATTGCTTACTTTACTGTCAAGAATGTAACAAAATTATCTCATCCTAGAATAGACATCATTTCGATTATTTTATCGTCACTTGGTTTTGGTGGCTTATTATTTGGATTTAGTAGTGCTGGTGAGGATGGCTGGTCTTCGACGAAAGTTCTTGTTACTATAATTGGTGGAGCGGTTATCCTAGCGATCTTTATCTGGAGACAGCTACGATTAAAAACACCGTTGTTGCAGTTTAAGGTATTTAAATTCAACACCTTTACGTTAGCTTTAATTGTGACGATGATTGTTATGGTATCGATGATTGGAGCGGAAACATTGCTTCCATTGTATATGCAAAATCTACGTGGATTTACTCCGTTAGAGTCAGGATTGATGTTATTACCTGGTGCCATTGTTATGGGTATTATGTCTCCAATAACGGGAATGTTATTTGATAAGTTAGGTGCAAGAAAATTAGCGATTCCAGGTCTGGCTATTGTCGGTGTAACGACATTTGTCTTTACGAATTTAACGATAGACACTTCGTTTACTTTCCTATCGACCATATATGCTATACGTATGTTTGGTCTTGCTATGGCAATGATGCCAGTAATGACTGCTGGTCTTAATCAAATACCAGAGGAATGGAATGCACATGGATCTGCAATGGCAAATACTATGCAACAAGTATCAGCATCTATTGGTACGGCAATACTAATTACAATCATGACTTCGGCTGTGAAAAGCTATGAACCAGATATGTCTGCAGTTACAGATTTATCACAGTTAGAAGCGAAGCAATACGTTGCGAATCAGGCTTTATTACATGGATATAACACGGCATTCCTTGTTTCATCTATCCTAGCATTGGTTGGAATGGCGCTTGTCATATTCTTGAAAACGAGTCAGTCAGATGATAAAGAATTAGAAACTAGTACAGAAACAAAAGCAGAACCTACATCAATATAAAAGAAAAAGTGTCAGGTAAGACTTGAAAATAAGCTTACCTGACACTTTTCTAAATTCGACAAAATACGGGTGGTGACAGGCACTATGAATGGAAAGAACCGAAGTGATTTTCAGGTTGGTAGTACGGTTGATATTGTTTTAAAAAAGGATCAAAGGTCTGGGGTGTTGACTAGAGGTATCGTTAAGGATATTTTAACTAAATCTGCAACACACCCTCATGGAATAAAAGTAAGACTTGAAGATGGACAAGTTGGAAGAGTTCAAAAGATTATCTCTTAATAGCTGGTGATTAAGTTCGTTTCAATGGCGTCAATTAGAGTGAGTATCAAAATAATCGTGTGGGAGAGGAAAACATTGAGTGATTTTGAATGGCATAAAGAAGCCAAGCTAAAGTGGGAAGAACATGCTGATTTTTGGTACCAGAAAAGTCAGGAGATGTGGGATCATGGAAGTAGGAAAACGATCGTCCCGTTTATTGAAAAACATATCCCAAAAGGAAGTCTAATTGGCGATCTAGGCTGTGGTGATGGTTATGGATCTTATAAATTACATAAATCGGGTTACCGTATAATAGGATTAGACTTATCCGATGAAATGATAGAAAAAGCAAAAAAAAGAGGAAGTAAAGAACTAACATTTATGCAAGGTGATTTAACCGACTTACCGTTCGGTGATGAAAGTTTTTCAGGACTAATGGCGATTAATTCTTTGGAATGGACTGAAGAGCCTATTAAAGCTTTAAACGAAATGAAACGAGTTTTAAGGACAGGACACTATTTGTGTGTTGGCTTACTTGGTCCTACAGCTTCCCCAAGACATAATAGTTATCGTCGCCTTTACGGAGAGTCTGTAATCTGTAATACGTTAATGCCATGGGAACTAGAGAAGCTAGCATCAGAGAATGGTTGGGATGTAATAGATGGAACTGGGGTATATAAACAGAGTGTTTCTAAAGATGTTATCGGAGGTTTATCAGTAGAATTAAAACAAGCTCTTACGTTTATGTGGCTATTTTGCTTTCGGAAAAAATAGGTCCAAAACCTTAGTCAGTTGCTATTGACTTTAGTTATAATCCAAGTTATTATTTATTTGAACAGTGGTCAATTAAGGAGGAGCTATGGCACCCAGGAAAGCAGTAGAAAAGGAACTATCAAGAGATATAATAATGAATGCAGCACGACAAATGTTTGCGGAAAAAGGGTATCAACAAGTTTCAATGAGGCAGATTGCAAAGCAATTAAATTATAGTCATGGTGCGATTTATTATCATTTTAAAAACAAAGCGGAGTTATTTTATGCGTTAGTTGAAGAGCATTTTGACTTACTTAATGAGGTGCTTGACTCTATATTAGAACAGCAGATTGAAGATCAGCAAAAGATACATCAAATTCTGTTAGGATTTATAAAGTTCGGACTTAACAATCAAAGCCACTATGAAATTATGTTTTTAATAAAAGATGAAGAGGTTAAATCTTACTTAAATACTGGACCAAATATTACTTATGAAAAATTTGCCCAGAGCCTGTATGAGCTCTCCAACCAATCGTTAACACTCCAAGAAATTTGGTCGATATTCTTATCCATTCATGGTTTTGTATCCCATTATTGTGGTGAAATAGAGAATTTTGATCAAGTAAAAACGATTGCGGAGGCACATTGTCATTTTTTAATTAAAAACGTATAGTAAATTTTTTTACACAATTATTGAACAGTGGTTAATTAATGGGGGATTGAAATGGAAAAGGCATTGGTGTTAGGAGCATCTGGAGGGATGGGCTATTCTATAGTTAAAGAGTTAACAAATCGAAGGGTTAATGTGATAGCATTTGCGCGCAATAAGGAAAAATTAACGAGATTATTTAGTGATAACGAGTTTGTTTCTATAGTATCAGGAGATATTTTTCAGTATGATGACTTATTAAACGCAGCTAGTGGGGTTGATGTCATTTTCCATGCTGCAAATATTCCGTACTATGAATGGGAGCATAAATTACCAAAGTTAATCGAAAATATCTTAAACGTTGCTAAGGTGCGAGCCGCCAAACTAGCTGTAGTAGATAATATATATGCATATGGCAGAAGTAACCAGAAACTAGTAACAGAATCATCTCCTAAAGTTCCTCATACAAAAAAGGGGAAAATTAGATTAAATATAGAAAGCCAAATAAGACAATCTGATGTTCCAGCGTTGATTGCGCATTTTCCGGATTTTTATGGCCCGAATGCTAGTAACACATTATTACATTTCACATTAGAAAATGTTATAAAAAATAAAAAAGCCTACTTTGTTGGGAATAAGAAAATTAATCGGGAATTTATTTATACACCTGATGGTGCAAAAGCACTTGTTAATTTAGCGTTTTGTAATGATGCGTATGGACAAAATTGGAACATTCCAGGATGTGGTGTGATAACCGGGGAACAGATTTTTTCTGAATTAAATAAAATAAATGGGTATCAGAAATTATCGTTTACGGTTACAAAAACGATGATTAGACTTCTCGGTCTAGTTAACCCAATGATGAGGGAAGTCGTTGAAATGTTCTACTTAAACGAGGATCCGGTTTTATTATCAGGGAAGAAATATGAGCAATTTTTAGGAGAGGTACCATCTACATCATACAGTAAGGGTTTAAAAGAGACATTAGAGTACATGAAGGGTTCTGCATAGTAGGCAACATGATTATTATACATTTGTCTTATAAAATCAATTAAGTATATCACGCCTATTGTGAAATCTTAGATGAGATAGTACTATGAAGGAAAGGATATAAAAGGAGTGTTAACATTGTATATAAATGAAGTAAAGAATCTACAGTTTTTCAGTCAACTATCTTTAAAAGACGTAGAAGATCGGTTAATTATTACAGCTGAATTCCCAAAAGAGTTTCTTGTAGAAAACCACATGATTCAACCCTTCTTATATGTAACGCTATATACACGAGGTAATGTAAGAATAAAAATTATTGACGAAGCGACAGCAAAAATCTACACTCCCTTTAGAAAAGATTTTGATCCAGACACATTTATGCAAATAGTTCAGTTTGCAATGAAACAGTCCAAACAGTTTAATCACTTGTCCATAAGGTAAGAAAGGGGAGAACAGGGTGCCTGTCACCGCCCGAATTTTGTCGAAAGGATAGTTCTCCCTTAAAAATTTCAACAATGATTAAATACCTGTACAGGCTTGATTTACCTTAGAGGATCTCTAAGAATAATTTGTTCCAACTCTCCAATTATAGTAATTTTTTGAACCGGTTAAAGAAGTTAGTTAACCAATTTAACCGAGGAAATGAAGTCATAATTAATTCGTTTTTATGTGTGCTAGAACTATGTTTGTCAGCTAATAGGGTGGTATCAAATCCCTCTTTTTTAATAAACACTCGGAAGCTTCTCCATTATAAAACTAACTTTATAGTCGAAAGCATAATAAATAGAAACCTCTTACCACCCTTTGCTAATTCTTCATTAACCTAAACTAAATTGTTTTGTTCACCAACTCCGATAAATGATATGATTTTTCTCCCAATTATCTCGATATTTTAAATACTTATAGGATCCATATCATAGGAAACTGTGCAAGTTTGAAACCTCTCCACTTTTATTTATATAATGCATAGAAATACAGATTGCTAGCCCACTACTTTTTTAGTTTTGACCTTTTTAGTAACATACATAGATTAACAGCTGACAAAAAGGAATAATATGCAAAATGTAATATTGGATAAATCGTAAAATAATGGATATTTTCTTAAACTTATTGGATTTTAATGAAGGAGATGTATAGATATAATGAATGTAAGCGCTTTACAGCGTGGAGATCTTAAATTAAGGGGGTTAAAAAATGTTAGTAAGTGTAAAAAAAGTTATCTTATCATCCTTGTTATCTCTATTAGTATTTGGTCTAGTTGCTTGTAGCGGAGAGTCAGAGACTGGGAGTGATGGAGGCTCTAAGTCTGAAGACGGTAAGGTTAAATTAACTTTATGGGAAACATGGACGGACGACACACCGGATACGAGACTGTTAAAAGAACGTGTAGAAGAATTTAATAGTTCTCAAGAAGAAATTGTAATTGAATTAAGAGGGACTGCTCACAATGAATACAGAACTAAATTGAAAACACAGGCCGCAGGTGGGGAATTACCTGAGTTATTTCTAGTCTGGCCAGGTGCAGAATTGGAGCCGCTTGTCGAGGGTGGTGTAGTAGAGCCTATCAATGATGTGAGGGAAAAATACGAAGGTGAACTCATTCAGGCTACAACATTAGATGACTATGCCATTGACGGGAAACAATACGCTATTCCAGCATCGGTGAGTTATACAAGTATTATTTATTATAATAAAGAACTGTTAGCACAAGCTGGTTACGATAAGATTCCAGACACCTATAAGGGCTTTAAGGAAATGATTGAAGCGCTAAAAGCTGAAGGTATTACACCTATCTTAGCAGGGAATAAGCCAAAATGGCCGTTACAATCGGTGTATATTTCTACTATTGCTGATCGTTTTACCGGAAGTGATTATTTAGACAAAGTTCTGAATGGGGATGAAAAATTTACTAATCCTAAATTCATAGAATCGTTAGCTGTTATTTCTGAGCTTAAGGAAATGGGTGCATTTAACGAAGACATAAACACGATTGATGA
The DNA here is from genome assembly GCF_014280935.1 of Aquibacillus kalidii. Classification (GTDB taxonomy): domain Bacteria; phylum Bacillota; class Bacilli; order Bacillales; family Amphibacillaceae; genus Aquibacillus_D; species Aquibacillus_D kalidii. The sequence continues at coordinate 22,163 of NZ_JACLZI010000038.1, read as the reverse complement.
AGTAGAAGCTAGGGATGATTTACTAAAGGGCGAAGGTGCATTGTTCTTGTCTGGATCATGGTCCACAACAGCCATTCTTGGTGCATTACCTGAAGGGATGGAAATAGGCGCAGCTTCGTTCCCGTCGGTAGAGGGCGGAGAAGGAAATCCTGAAGTTATCTCAGGTATAAGTAGTATTGGAATAGCAATAAATAGTAAACTATCAGACGATGAAAAAGCTGCTGCTAAGAAGTTCCTAGAGTATTTCTATGACGAAAAATTGTATTCTGGATTATTAGCTAATGGTACGCTTGTTCCGGCGGACGTTCCATTACCAGAAGATGCATCTCCACTGTTCACCGATGTATATAATATTACCAAAGGTGGGGTAGCACCAGTATATGACGGTGTTCTACCAGCAGAACTTACAACGATTATAAACAATGGATTACAAGGGATCGTAACTGGTTCCATTACACCTAAGGAATTAGCTCAACAAATGCAAGATGAATTGGATAATCAATAATTATAGAAATAATAAAGGATGATAGACTGTAGGATTTGATCTCTACAGTCTGGATTCTTCTTTCTAGGGAGTGAACTCATGAGGCTTACAAAAAAAGCAAAAAGAGCAATTATGATTGGTTTGATTCCTGCTTTGGTGATCTACATTGGATTTGCAATTATTCCGATCGTCGTTTCCTTTTATTATTCTTTTATGGAATGGAACGGTTTCTCGGAAATGACCTTTATAGGGCTAGATAATTATAAGCAATTATTTAAAGACCATCTCTTTTGGAATTCCTTGAAAAACAACATATACGTCCTAATTGCTTCTGTAGGAGGACAAATATCGATTGCTCTTGCAATAGCGTTACTATTAAACCGAAAGTTGAAAGCGGTGAAGTTTTTTAGAACAATCGGATTTATGCCAGTTGTCCTTTCTTCTGTAGTTGTATCACTTACATGGAGTTTGATTTATAACGTTGACGATGGCTTACTGAATGTTGTCTTACGTTCCATTGGATTAGAAAATTGGACAATGAATTGGTTGGGGGATGAAAACCTAGCCATGCTTTCCGTCAGTGTAACGATCATATGGCAGTTTATCGGCTTGTATATGATTATTTTTTTGGCAGCACTACAAAATGTACCTAAAGAAATTTTAGAAGCTGCTGATATAGACGGAGCTTCTGAGTGGACTAAAACATGGAAAATAATTATTCCAACAATTAAGAATACGATCTTTGCAGCGCTTGTCTTAGCTATTTCTGGTAGTCTTAAAACCTTTGACCAGATATATGTAATGACAAGTGGTGGTCCTAATCATGCAACAGAAGTAGCGGCTATGTATATGTACACAAAAACCTTTGAGTCGCTTCAATTTGGCTACGGTAGTGCTATATCCGTTCTTATTTTTTTGTTCAGTTTAGCCATTATTATTATTGCTAATAAGTTAATGGGACAAAAGGCGATATAAGATCTAAAGAACGCAACACTGTAATACTAATGTTAGGGAGGTTAGCAAGTTGAGAATAAAAAAGGTCACCTCGAAGCGATTTTTCATCTATCTTATTTTATCGTTATTTGCAATTGCGAATGCATATCCGATTGTTTGGATGGTTTTAAATTCACTGAAAACTGCAGATGAATTCGCACTGGATAGAATTGGATTACCAGAAGGATTTGCCTTTCAAAACTATATAGATGCATGGAATACGGCGAATTTCGGGTCATTCTTTGTCAATAGTTTAATCGTTTCTTTAGTATCAGTTGTGATTACTGTCTTCTTAGGCGCTTTGGCGGCCTATTTTCTATCTAGGTTTCAATTTAGAATGAGTAAGTTTATATATGGATTTTTTGTATTTGGTTTGTTAGTTCCAGTTCATGCAACGTTGGTTCCGATGTTTATTTTAATGTCAAAATTAGGTTTACTAAATACACATTTTTCTTTAATTTTACCGTATGTTGCTTTTAACATGCCGATTTCCATTTTTCTCCTTGTAAGCTTTATGAAAAGTTTTCCAAAAGATATTGAAGAATCTGCTATTATGGATGGTGCAGGGATATTAAAGATATTTTGGTCCATTATTTTGCCTATGACAAGGCCGGCAATTGCGACAGTTGTTATCTTAAGCTTTATCAATAATTGGAATGAATTTGTTTTCGCACTTGTTTTAATCAATGATCCGGCACTTGCTACACTTCCGCTTGGACTACAAAACTTCGCAGGGCAATACGAAACAAATTATGTTGGCCAAATGGCTGGATTAACAATGGCGTTGGTACCAATTCTTATCGTGTATTTGTTTCTAGAGAAAGAGCTTGTAAAAGGAATGACAGCAGGTGCTGTAAAGGGATAGTATTTTGTTTAGGGAAGGTATAAAAAGATGTGGAGACGACTGGTGCCTTACAAAGACTGGAGTTTAATCTATAAGTTCTTATTTAATTTCTTGTTAATGGTTACCCTGCCAACTCTGTTTATCGGGATGTTTATCTATCTTGAAATGAATCAGGTATATGAAGAACAGGCAATTATTGATACAAAAGGCACTCTTGATAAAATTGAGCGTAACTTAACCTCCATTATAGAGGATACAGAGAACGTTTCTCTTTATTCGATTTATAATGCGGACTTCCGATCTTTTATGATGGAGGAAAAGGATTTACAAGAGATAAGCAGAAGTAGGACGAATATTGAGGGGTATCTTATTTTTCAATTAATGTCAAAGGATTATATAAATTCTATTCAGTTAATGGGAAATAACGGCGAGGAATTATATATGGGTGAAGGAGTGGAGGGTGATGAGAGTAAGTGGACGGCCCTTGCAATCAAGCAAACAGGAAAAGTAGTCTGGAGTGACGTATATTCCTTATCAGAGGGTTTGGTTGAAAAGACTCAGGTAATTAGTCTAACCAGGGTTATAAATGATTACAATCATATTAATAATCCAATTGGTCTCATTCGGATTCGTTTAGATGCGCTTGCACTAAAAAAGTTGATCCAGATTCCATCTCTTGAGGAAGGAGCAGTTTTTCTAACAACTGCAAATGATGACCTTCTCATTCAAGGGAACACGGACAAACAACTGCAAGAAAGTAAATTACAAACGATAAGAGAAACGGTTAATCAACAAGAGGATTCAGTTATCAACACGACTTCTGATGATAACTATATAACAGTCTCAAAGAAAGTAGATAAAAGTGATTGGTATCTTGTAGCAATGGTTAATAAGGATCATTTAGAGGCTTCGTTAGGTAATGTGAAATCTATGATAAAATACATGATTATCACTTTGACTTTATTAGGTATTGCATTAATTATACGTTATTATTATTTGGATATACGAAGAATAACTGCTTTAATGAAGACTACGGAAAAGATTGAAAGGAAAGATTTCTCAGTAAGAGTGAATGTTGGTGCTAGAGATGAGATTGGTATGTTAGGACTTCGTATTAATAGCATGACTGAAACGCTGCAGAAACTTATTGATCAAGAATTTAAGTTTAAAATTAAACAAAAGGAATCTGAGCTTAAAGTTTTACAAAACCAGATCGATCCACATTTTCTATACAATACTTTGGATATGATCCGTTGGAAGGCTCGTCTTGAAAAGGCGAATGAAACTAGTTATTTAATTGAATTGATCTCCAAAATTTTTAGAAACAATCTTGATAGTAATCGAGTGTGGGTTAAGTTGCATGAAGAGATTTCTTTCTTACAAAATTATTTATATCTTCAACAAAAACGTATGGGTGAAAAATTGCATTATTCCATTCGGATCGAACCTAATGTAAATACCGTCTATATGATGAAGCAAATCCTCCAACCATTAGTTGAAAATTCCATAAAGCATGGTTTTGAGTTTATTCAGAAAGATCCAAGAATTGAAATCCATTGCTATCGAGAAGGTGATGATCTTATTACTGATGTGATTGATAATGGAGAGGGAATGGAAAAGGCGATATTTGAGAACAGCATTAAACAGAATGAAGGGCATGCTTTAAAAAATATACAAGATCGAATTACATTAACATTTGGAATTGGGTATGGATTGGTTTTAATGGAATCTATTAAGGAAGGCACAGGGATAAGGGTCCGTATCCCTCTTTTGGAGAATGTTTCTGATATCCCAACACTATATGGAGAGTTAGGAGAATAAAATGATAAAGATGATCATCGTGGATGATGAGCCGATTATTTGTCAGGGGTTAAGGTACACAGTTCCTTGGGGAGATTATGGGATTGAGGTAGTCGATGAGGCGTATAATGGTGAAGAGGCATTAGAAAAATTAGATAAGAACGAGAACATTGGTATCCTACTAACTGATGTGAAAATGCCTAAAATGGATGGGTTAGAGTTGGCAAGAAAAATCTATAGTAGACCAAATCCACCAAAAATAATTATTTTAAGTGGATATGAAGAATTCGAATATGCGAAAAAGGCATTGCAAACAGGGGTGAAAGACTACTTATTAAAACCTGTTAATATTGATGAATTGTTGGCGATTGTTGAGAGTATTGTTGATGAATTAAAGGAAGAACAAAAGAATGAAAAATATTTAAATCAGCTCATAGTTAAATCGCTAGTAGACCCTCGAGTATTCGGAGCATCTTTAGAAAAATCTAGTCTAACTAAAATTAATAAGGATAAAAATGTCTATCCAATTGTTAGCTGTACAAAGGATTATGGTACACATTTTAAAAATAAGACGGAGATAGAGATTTTAACCTATAAAGAGAATTGGAAAAACGAGATTGAGAGAGTATTACAGAAAGCGAAATTAGATAGCTTTTCTCTATTTACTCAAGGTAATTTACTATTAACTTGTATCTATTCTAGTAATAAAGAGATGCCGTCTGTACAACAAATGAAAAAAGTTCTTTCGGAATTTAATATAGCTGGTTACGATTATCAATATGTACTGGCTGATAAACGGTATTCTATGGATAAGTTAATTGAGATCTACATGGAAATGGAACATTCTCTTTTAACCGGGCTTACAAAAAATACACAATTTATCATTTTAAATAAAGAAAAACAACCTTGTAACACTAATGTAGAGAACTTGCGAATGAATGAGGAAAAAATAATAGAGCTTTTATTTAATAAAGAAAAAGAAAGACTTGACCATGAGATAGAACTATTATTTAAAAAAATTGAGGTAAATCAGATCCAGTTGGATATGGTTTTGAAATACAGTATGAATTTAATCAAACAAATCACGACTCATCCTTGTATGGCAATGAATGAAGAATCTAGCCTTTTATTAAAGTTATATTTCTTACAGGATTGTGATGTATTTACATGTAATTCCTACTTGTTATTGAAGCAAGCATTTCAACAAGATGTGGACATAATCTATCATCATTTACAGATGGCTGATAAAGAGAATAGCTATTGGTTAATTGAAAGGGCACTCCAATATATCCAAAATCATTATATGTACGATTTAAAAGCGTCAGAAGTTGCTTATCATATTAACATCTCACCCAATTACTTTAGTTCTTTATTTAACCAATACACTAAAATGCATTTTAATGATTATCTTAATGAATTACGTGTAGAAAAATCCAAACAATTGTTAAAAGAAACGACAGAAACGGTTACGAATATTGCTGAATCAGTAGGCTATACCAATTACAAATACTTTATTCATGTTTTTAAAAAGAGAACAAAAATAACCCCGACAGACTACAGAAGGATGCTTGTTAAGGATGCCTAAGTGTTATTACTATCAACTCTTACACTATTTTTTTCTAGGAAATTGGGTGAAAGGGCTTTGTATCTAAGCAAAATACTAGGTGTGTTTGAAATAGGGGGATCATTTAGCAAAAAGGTATGGGGGATATTATGGATGCATTTTTTTCAATATTGGATTAAGTTAGCCAAATAATAGGGCTAATATATCTATTATTTGGCTATTATTTATATTAGATTTTATCTCCTATTTCGATTGTAGGGACATTAACAGATACGGTGTCTGGATATTTAATACCCATACCTGTATTCAATGCTACTACTACTTCATGCTCTTTGATCCATCCACTTTTACGTAGACGGCGTGCGGCTACGAAGGTAGCTGCCCCTTCCGGACAAACAAAAGCACCTTCCAGTGATGCAATTTTTTCTTGTTCATGTAGAATGGCCTCATCATCTATAGCAATTGCGCAGCCATCTGTTTTATAAAGTGCATCTAAAACCAAAAAGTCACCAATTGCTTTTGGGACGTTAATACCAAAAGCGACGGTAGAAGAGTTCTTCCAGAATTCAGATTCCTCTTTTCTTTCTTGCCATGCCTTCACAATCGGTGCACAATCTTCGGCTTGAACAGCAACCAATCTAGGTAAGTCTTCATCCATCCATCCGAGTTCTTTCAGTTCTGTTAATGCTTTATATATACCTATGATTCCAACACCTCCACCAGTAGGATATAGGATTACGTCTGGCATTTTCCAATTAAGCTGTTCCGCAATTTCAAGACCCATTGTTTTTTTGCCTTCAATACGATATGGTTCTTTTAGCGTTGAAGCATCAAACAGGTTGCGTTCCTTAACTGCTTCCGAAACAACCTTTCCAGCATCACTAATTAATCCATTAATAATATAAAGGTTGGCCCCTGAAATAGCTACTTCATTTCTTGTAATCTTCGGTGCGTCCTCAGGCATAACGATCGTTGATCTAATTCCTGCTCTAGTAGAATACAAGCCCCAGGCTGCACCGGCGTTACCATTGGTAGGCATAGCTAAATCCTCAACACCCAATTCTTTAGCCTTCGATACACCTACTGCAGCGCCACGTGCTTTAAAAGAGCCTGTTGGGATAATACCTTCATCTTTCATTAATAAGTTTGGAATATCCATATCTCTCCCTATCCTTTGCATTTGCAAAAGGGGGGTCATTCCTTCTCCTAATGTAATAACATTTTCCTTTTTTTGAACAGGTAAAAGCTCGTGATAACGCCATAGGTCTGAAGTTCGGTTGATAATGTCTTCTTTCGATAAATGTTGGGAAAGTTCTTTCAAATTATAATCAACTAATAATGGGGATCCACATTCACATAGTTGATTAACCTGGTTGTGGTCATATGTTGCAGCGCACTTAGGGCAATAGAGATGCGAGATGTAACTATATTTCACATTTATCAATCCTCTCAATTTGAAAAATCTATTATTCTTCCTAAATTTATCAATACTAGGTGGTAATTGTCTAATATAGGGATTCAGGTGAAATAGCAAAATGGATCAATTATATCTAGTAATATAATCGATCCATTTTAACTAAATTTAAGCTTAAGTGTACAGTATGCTTAAGTATTAAAATCAAGAGTTCATTGTGTAATTATTGTTGTTTTATCGTATACCTATAATGTATATTATCTAGTGCGACGTGATTTCTGCTGCAAAGATACTCAATCAAAGATAAACCCATGTACAATTCTTATCCTATTATTAATAACCTATTAAGTAAATAATTTTAAAAAGGTTTTAAGATCATTAACGTAATAATGATAATAAAAATGAAGTTCTCCAAGTGTTCCGCGCCATATAGTAATTTCGATAGCCGATAATATTCCTCTGGTATTTTTTCACCAGTAGCTGATGCTAACAGTTGTTTGATTGGGGTGGAATACTTTTTTAGTATTGTAGGACCCATAGCAAGAGCTACTAGGAATAAGGCTAGACTAGTGACATACCAACCCATTTGAAATAAATACGGTCGGATTGCTCCCATTAGCAAGCCAGAAATTAAGAGTAATGTTCCGCCGATCATAACAAATATGTGTAATCGATGCCTGATAGTGTACGAGTGTCTTAACTCAATTAGGTTGGTAGCCGTTTTGGGAATGATTGTTAAAATAAAGCCTGGTCCCATCCCTAATATAGCTGAAAATATATGGATGAAAACTAAAACATGATATAGACGATCCATTGACATCCTCCATTTATGATAATATTTAACTTCATCATAAAGGAAATAGAAACTTTTGTTGTGATTTAAATCAATGTATCATAAAAAATAAAGATTATATGAATATCCCAAGCCAAACTCCATTGATCATAGCTAAAAGTAGAAGGATTTTTTCATGTGATGAAACTTTGTGGTGATCCTCTATATTCATAGTCATTATTAGTAAAATAGAGGTACCAACTAAAATAATCAGTCCGATCATTGCCCAAAATCGATCCACCCCTAACCAAAACGCACATAATGCTGTTAAAGCAAAATAAAATAAGGCGGGCAGTCGGCAAAAATTAGTACCAAAGCTCTCGATGGACCAGACAACAGTCGTTTGTTTTGTTGGTAGTGCTTGTTTATCGGCATCACGATCAGGGATATGGTGAACCATAACCCAAGATATGCAAAATAAGCCATTAATGATTGCATTCTGCCAAGCCCATTCAGGAATAGAATCTAAAGCAAGCCAAGGTCCGGCTAAACCAAGGACGAGAATGGAAGGGAAAGTGGACAGCCATTCTCCAGTTAAAGGACGGTAGCTAAATCTCAAGGGAGGGAGAGAATAGGAAATGGCACCCCAAAGTCCGATGGCTAATAAAAAGGCAAGTTTTAAAAAACCAACAATAATAAGCCCCACCGTAATTATCACCAGAGAAATAATTAGGCATTTCCCAAAAAGCCACAATGCTTCTGATTTTACCAATCCGGTTTGAATAATACGACTTCCACCGGAAAGAATAGCTGGGCTATACAAGTCTGTTCCTGACTTATTATCTGCGTAGTCATTTAATAAATGAGTAAGAACACCATGAATAATAACTGCCCCGAGTAGCAATAGACCAAATATAGAAAATAGCAAACTCTTTGGCAAAGTATAATATAAAATCAACGGTAAAAAAGTAGATACGATCGTTGTAACACTAGACGCAATAACTGCAATTGACCTCATCAATAGAAAACCAATTTTAAATAGACTCAAAAGTGCCTGTCACCACCCGAATAATCTTGTTTCACAGATTGTTTCACGAATAGAGATTTCTTCTTATTAATATAACCATAATCGAATTGTTATAAAAGCGCTTTATATAAGCACTAATCATTCTCTTAACGTCTAAAAGCTTTCGAAAGAGGATGTAAACAAGTATATTGACTATGCTAACAAGCTATAATATTATATATATACAGTTAAAAAGTTTAAAAACTGTGAGAAAATTATAACTCCAAAGGGGAGTAGCTAACAGTTATGTCGTCATTACGTGATGTCAGTCACCGGCCTAACTGGCAACATTTTGTTGTTTGCGAGACCTTTGCCATACGGTAAAGGGATAAATATATATTTAATTAACCTTTACCAAAACTGGTAAAGGTTTTTTTGATGTGAAGGAGGAGAATGTGAATAATAGGTAGATAAAGACAATTAGCTGACCATGCAATAATAATAAAATAGTGGAGGTTTTTAAATGGGAAAAAGATTATTTTATCTGATCTTAACTAACATTTTAGTTATGACAACAATTGTGATTGTCTGGTCTTTAATCACATCTTTAACTGGCATTAATGGGTCATTTCAAACCGGTGGACCTGGACTAGGTATTGATTATGTATCTTTAATGGTATTTAGTTTAGTCGTTGGTTTTGCTGGATCTTTTATTTCGCTTGCTATGTCCCGTTGGATGGCGAAAATGATGATGAAGGTCAAAGTTTTGGATCCAAACAGTTCTTTGAATGAACAAGAGCAAGCAGTTGTCGAAAAAGTTCATCGCTTAGCTCGTGCTGCAGGATTGGTTCATATGCCACAAGTGGGGATTTATCAATCACACGAGGTAAACGCTTTTGCTACTGGTCCTTCTAAGAAGCGATCGCTTGTAGCAGTTTCAACAGGTTTATTGCAAACAATGGATGATGATGCTATAGAAGGAGTTATAGCTCATGAGGTAGCGCACGTAGCGAATGGGGATATGGTTACCATGACGTTGTTGCAAGGGATTGTCAACACATTTGTGGTATTCTTCTCGAGAATTGTTGCGATTATTGTATCGCGTTTTGTACGCGAGGATTTACAAGTAGTTGTTCAATTTATATCCATCATTGTATTCCAAATTTTGTTCTCTATTCTAGGTAGCTTAGTAGTTAGTGCTTATTCTCGTCACCGTGAGTACCATGCCGATCGTGGTGGGGCTGATTTGGCCGGACGTGACAAAATGGCACACGCATTACGTTCATTAAAAGCCTACACTGACCGTGCTCGAGTGGATGATCGTACGGACGATTCAGCTATTCAAACAATGAAGATAAACGGAAAAGGTGGACTAGTTTCTCTCTTTTCAACGCATCCAGACTTAGATGATCGAATTGCAAGATTGGAACAAAGATAACGCATACGAACATTATTAAGATAAATGAGCAGCCCCTTTAGTTTTGGTAACATGAGGGGCTGCTCATTATTTCAGTATGGCATTAATCGTTTCTATTTCATTTTTACTAAACTGCGGATTTTCCAGTGCCTTAACATTTTCTTCAATTTGACTAACTTTACTTGCTCCAATAAGAGCAGAAACAACTGATTTTTCTTGTAGTACCCAAACAAGAGCCATTTGCGCGAGTGATTGTTCACGCTGTTGTGCGATTTCATTTAGTTGTTTTACTTTTTGCAGCACATCATTAGAAATATCTTTCTCATTTAAGAAAGGGATATGTTCTTTTGCAGCTCTTGAATCACTTGGGATTCCTGTTAAGTATTTATTGGTTAGCAGCCCTTGAGCAAGTGGTACGAACGCAATACAACCAGCACCCTCACGCTCTAAAACATCAGTCAATCCATCTTCTACCCACCGGTTTAACATGGAATATGCAGCTTGATGTATGATAAAAGGTGTTCCTTGTTCCTTCAGGATTGAAATAGCGCGCTTGGTTTCTTCTGCGTTGTAATTAGAAATTCCAACATATAATGCTTTCCCTTGACGGACGATTTGGTCTAGTGCTCCCATTGTCTCCTCTAACGGTGTGTCTGGATCTGGTCGGTGATGATAAAAGATATCAACATAGTCTAAATTCATCCGTTTTAAGCTTTGATCTAAGCTCGAGATCAAGTACTTCTTAGATCCCCAATCCCCATATGGGCCATCCCACATCTTAAAGCCCGCTTTTGTAGAAATAATTAACTCATCACGATAGCTCCTAAAATCTTTTTCTAGAATTTGACCGAAGTTTTCTTCTGCCGACCCGGGAGGAGGACCATAATTATTAGCAAGGTCAAAATGAGTAATTCCTAGATCAAATGCTCGTCTAAGCATGTTACGTTGATTCTCTATTGCATCTTCTCCTCCAAAATTGTTCCATAATCCAAGTGATATTGCTGGAAGCATAACACCAGATTTTCCACAACGATTGTAAGGAATCGAATTGTATCTCGTTTCGCTCGGTAAATAACTCAAGTAGCAACAACCCCTTCATTAAAGTTCTACTAACTACTATTCTGCAAAAGCCTATCATTTCCTTTCTATTGGGTGATTTTATCTATTTATTTTTAGGCGTATTAACGAACCTATAGAAGATAGCTTTGGTTTAAATAGACTGATGGGGGAATGCCTGTGACCTTCTTAAAAACCCTACTAAAATAAAATGGATTTGAAAAACCTAAATAATTACTTACCTCTGTTACATTCCAACCTTTTTCCTTAAATAATCTAATAGCCTCCTCGATTAGTAGATCATTTTGAAATTGGGAGACATTTTTCCCGGTTTGCTCTTTAAAGAGGTGGGATAGGTAAGTATAATTCATTCCTATAATTTCTGAAATCTCAGCTCCTGATAATTTGTATCGTGGGTTACGCTTAAGTAATTCAATCATCTGTTTGATGATGTGATGCTGTTTATTGTTTTGATTTACATTAACATGGTCGTTATAAAGTTCGATAAACAAAGAATAAGTCATTGCTGAAAGCTGAAGAGGACGTACGGCACTAGATGAAACGTATATTTGTAATAATTTATTTAATTGTAATTCAACATAATCTGGTTGAGATAACTTCCCTTGTTTGGGCATTGTTACGGAAGAGTTATACACTTGATCTAGGATAATTGTTGCTTGCTGAAATGGAGAATATTCCTCCTTGCTGGATTTAGCATCGCTTGTATCGTAGAAATGGATGTAATACCATTCAGTACCTGGTTCATAGAATTCATATCCCGAATGAGGAATGTTATTTCTAAGAAAAAGATAGGTTTTTTCTTTTATAACATATATCTGATCTTTTTCTATTACGCTGATTATTCCTTTTTTTACATAAATAAATACGTTTATATCTTCCATAAGACGATTAGGATGCTTTAATTCTCCTTTTTCATCTACCATACACCCTAATTCTCGTACCAAAGGAAGACTAGAGGAACTTAGTTGGATTTGATTCATATAAAAGGCCACCTAACGTTTATATTTTTTATTCATACTAATATATAATCCAAAAAAAAGATAGGTATTCTAATATTATGGAATTCCAATTCATCATTAAAGTATTCATAATAAGATTAAATAGATATATTTGAGGTATGATCAGACTAATAGGGAAAACTTTTTAGGGTATTACAGAAAATAATAAAGAGCATAGAGGAGGTTCTTCTAATGGATGTAAAATTACTGGATGGTATTTTTAGAAAATCACAAGAAAAAGGAAAAGAATATTTATTGTACTTAGATGTCGATCGCTTAGTAGCGCCATGTTATGAGGCTGTTCATCAAAAAGCAAGAAAGCCCCGTTATGGTGGTTGGGAATCGATGGGAATTGCGGGTCATTCCATAGGTCACTGGCTATCAGCTGTTGCGACCATGTACGAGGTAACTGGTGATGAAGCCTTAAATAAAAAACTAGAATATGCGATTAATGAATTAGAATTAATACAAAGTCTTGATGGAACCGGATATGTAAGTGGTTTTCCTAGAGACTGCTTTGATGAAGTGTTTACTGGTGAATTTCGTGTGGATAATTTTAGCTTGGGAGGTTCGTGGGTACCATGGTATAGCCTACATAAAATTTTCGCAGGTTTAATAGATGTCTATCAAATTCTAGGGATGAACAAGGCTCTTGAAATTGTTACTAAGTTGTCGGAGTGGGCACATACCGGCCTATCTAAGCTTTCAGATCAACAGTTTCAAAAGATGTTAACTTGTGAGCACGGTGGAATGAATGAAGCAATGGCTGATATGTACCTCATTACAGGTGAAGAAAAGTATCTTATTTTGGCAAAGCGATTTTGCCATCAAGCCATTTTAGAACCATTGGCTAAGGGAGAAGATGATTTAGAAGGGAAGCATGCCAACACGCAGATACCAAAAGTTATTGGTGCTGCTAAGCTATATGATATTACTGGTGAGCAAAGATATCGTGATATGGCTGAATTTTTCTGGAATCAAGTGACGAATTACCGTTCTTATGTAATCGGTGGGAATAGTATCGGGGAGCATTTTGGCCCAGAAAATGCGGAGGAACTTGGTATTTTGACGACGGAAACATGCAACACCTACAATATGCTTAAACTTACGGAACACTTATTTAATTGGGAACAGAAATCCGTTTATATGGACTACTATGAACGAGCATTATATAACCATATACTTGCGTCTCAAGATCCTGATTCGGGAATGAAAACATATTTTGTATCTACTCAACCAGGACATTTCAAAGTGTATTGTTCACCTGATGATTCTTTCTGGTGTTGTACCGGGACTGGCATGGAAAATCCTGCACGTTATACGAGAAGTATATACTCGCTCCAAGGTGGAGGCTTACATGTCAACTTATTTGTGGCATCAAGAATCAAGATAGAAGATCAACAAATGGAGATACTTCAAGAAACAACCTTTCCGGAGACCAATCGAACTGTACTAACCTTCAAACAAGCAAATCACGTCACTATGCCAGTTAAGATCCGCATTCCAAATTGGATCGACGGTAAGATACAGGTAAAGGTGAATGGGGAAGAGGTTGCGGTAGTTAGTGATAAAGATTACGTTACAGTTGAAAAAGAGTGGACAACGAACGACCGGATTGAGATTACTTTACCAATGAAATTGTATTCCTATGTTGCTAAAGATGATGTCAAAAAGCAAGCGATTATGTATGGACCAGTTGTACTTGCAGGTGCATTAGGTAGGGAGAACTTTCCTGAAACAGATATTTTAGCGGATCATCAAGCCTTGAATAATCATGAGTTAATTGATGTTCCTACACTTGTTACAGATGAAACGGATCTCAATGCTTGGATTCATCCTGTTCAAGGAGAAAATTTGACCTTTGAAACAGAAGCAGTTGGACAACCTGGTAATGTAAAAGTAAAACTGATCCCATTTTATGAACTTCATCACCAACGCTATACTTTATATTGGAAAATAATGAATAAACAAGAATTTGCGAGTTTTGTTGATTATGAAAAGGAAGAATTGGAGCGTAAAAGAAGAATTACTGTTGACGAAGTAAGTCCTAATGAACAGCAACCTGAGGTAGATCATCGTATTAAATCAAAGAATTCTACATCAGGTTATTTAAATGTTGTGCAAAAGGGTTGGCGCGACAGTCGTGGAGATGGGTATTTCAGTTATGAAATGATGGTACAGCCAGACCGTCAAATGTATTTACTAGTTTCCTATTACGGCAGTGATACTACACTACACGTTGACGGAAAGGCGTATGAACGAGATTTTGCTATCTTGATTGATAATCAAGAAATTGCAAGGCAATCGTTACGTGCAAACAAGCCAGGCGGACTATTTGATGTCAGCTATAAAATACCTTTAGAATTAACGCAAGGTAAGCAAAAGGTAGAGTTGACTTTTAAATCAGAAGAAGGAAAAGCAGCAGGTGGTGTTTACGGTGTTAGTATCATAAATGAAGAACCACCGAAAAAGGATAAGTAATTTCCCCATCTTAGAAAATTATATTAGAAAAAAGAGAAGCTACTAGTCTTTATCGATTAGTAGCTTCTCTTTATGTTGGCAAGGTATAAATAGGAAGTGTTTTGTTGCACCTATTTCGATTTTAATGATTTTAACGATCTCATCTTATAAGAATTACTAGAACTTTCATTTAAAGCAGATTGTCCTAGCTCAGCATATTTTTCTAATTTTCTTTTTACGCGAGTTAGCGCATTATCGATGGCTTTGACATGACTATTTAATTTTAACGATATTTCCTTATAGGATTGTCCCTCTAAATAAAGGGCAAGTACTTCACGCTCAAGATCACTCAGTAATTCAGACATCTTTGTTTCAAAGTTATTAAATTCTTCTTGTTTTATAATTAGCTCTTCTGGATCCGAAGCATTAGTTCCTAATATTAAATCCATTAGTGTACGGTCTGATTCATCTTCAAAAACAGGCTTATCTAAAGACACATAAGAATTTAGAGGGATATGTTTTTGTCGAGTAGCTGTTTTAATAGCGGTAATAATTTGTCTCGTAATACAAAGTTCTGCAAAGGATCTAAAAGAATTTAGTTTATCTTTTTTGTAATCCCTAATCGCTTTGAAAAGGCCAATCATACCTTCTTGGATGATATCCTCACGGTCTGCTCCAATTAGAAAATATGAACGAGCTTTAGCATGAACAAATTGGCGATATTTATGAATTAAAAAATCAAGTGCTTCACTATCTCCACAATGAACCAAATTAACTATTTTCTCATCTTCTAAATCTTTGTATATGTGATTGTCGTATTTATTCTCTGTTTTATTCAATGATTTCACCCCGCCGATACGGCTGTCTGTAGGTTCATTATACACTTAGGTAGAGGTGGTTTAGCAAGTGTTTTTTACAGTTTTCTCGGTTGAACCAATAAAATTAAAGAACAAAGTGATATTCTTCACTATTATGGGGGTGGAAATGATTTAAAGTAATATTATCGTAATCTATTTATTCTGAATTTTAAAACAGAAAGGGTTTTTCTATGAAAAAAAAAGCTATGTCGATTGTTTATTCCTGTTCTGGTTGTTCCTCAGCTGCACAAACGGCTAATACCATTGCAATAAAGATGGATCGAGAGAATGTAGCTGAAATGTCCTGTATTGCGGGTGTAGGTGGGGATGTGAAGTCACTTGTTCGAACAGCAAAGTCTGGAAGAGAAATCATAGCAATTGATGGATGTAAGTTATCTTGTTGTAAATATTCCTTGGCTAGACATGGGGTAGAACCAACATTCCACTTTGTCTTATCTAACTTCGATGTGCCAAAGAAAAAAGGTCAGGATCCAGATCCAGTTTTAACAAATAATGCTTACCATCAAATATTGGATTCAATCCATATGTAATAAATAACGGCTATTGATCCAATAGCCGTTATAAAACGTTTATTTATTATTACGATTCTTCTTTGAATCGTTTGTGATTTCCTCTACAGCCTCTGCAGTCACATCGACTGCTTCCATCGCAGCATTTTCTGTCGTTTCAAGGGCGCTATGGACATTGTGAAAGGCTGCTCCAGCAGTTTCTTTTATATTTTCAGCAGTTTGATTTTTTTTCTTATTTCCCATAAGTGTACACCTCCTATATAAGTTTAGGATATGGACTTTTGTTCAATATATGTAACCGGTAGGGAATAATCTATAGGAGAAGGAAGAACATAATAGTATATTCTAATTTAAAGGAGTAATCATGTGAAATCATATAAAATAGAAAATGTTATTATTGATGAAGGGTTCCGACGGGAAGAAACGGTAACTGCTGATATTAAGATTAAGGACAAAATGATCAGCATTTCCTATAATAAATCTGACCTTGAAGTAATCAATACGTGGGCTTTCAAAAATCATCACTCTATTCCAGTTGATTTATCTGATGAGCTAATTGATTCAATCAGAGCGGACATTAAGAAAATGATATAAATGATAGTGGTGGTCCTTAAAATAGACTTTCCCAGACACTATTGTTGGACCACCATCATGCTATTCCTTTTTGAATAAACGGTTAAAAATTTTAATTTTCTTCGGTTTTGTTTCTTCTTCGGTATATTCTGAATAGGTGTTTTTACCCTTTTCCTTTGAAACATATAAAGCCTTGTCCGCTTCTTTTACAATTTGTTCCTTTGTTTTATCTTTACCGAGATAGTAAGAAATCCCAATACTTGTCGATATCGAAATAGTATGTTCACCAAATACGATAGGATCAGCCATCCTGTTGACTATTGTTTGGCAAATATTTATGGCATCTGCCTCTCCTTGAAGGTCAGGTAATACAACCTGAAATTCATCGCCACCCATTCTGGAAACTGTATCGATCGTACGGACGGACAGTTGAATTCTATTTGCAAATTGTTTAATTACTTCGTCCCCAACATCATGACCATAAGTATCATTGATACCTTTGAAATTATCACAGTCTAATAATAAAAGGGCTGTTATTTTTCCGCTCCGTTTTGTTATATTCATTGCTACATCTAAATTTTCATTAAAAAGGGTACGGGTAGGCAATCCTGTCAATTCATCATATAACGCCATCGTTCGTAATTCTGTTTCTCTTTCCTTTATATCAGAAATCTCTCTAGAAACAAAAATGAGCTTGTCAACTTCTCCTTTTGCATTCTGTATGACACCACCTCTCGTATGAACCCAGATAATCTCTCCATTTTTATTAAGCCGGCGATATTCAATTCCATCGACTAGCTTATCGGTATCATACATTTTCTCTACAAAATAGTGTAATCTAGCCATATCTTCCCGATGTACGAACGAGAGATATGATTTACCAATAAAGAAACTTGGATCTAGACCTAAAATGGAGTAATGGGATGGGGACGCATATTCAATTTGCCCTTCTTTGTTAATAATACGGATTAAGTCATTCGAGTTTTCTACTATAATTCGGTATTTACTTTCACTTTCCCGTAACGCTTCTCTTAACTGGTCAATGTGTGTGATATCTTTATAAACTGCAATACAACGAGTAAATTTACCTTCCTTCATAATAGGTGTGTAGGATGATAGGACATGGATAATTTCCCCTGTTCTAGTCATTCTCTCTGCATAATGATTTTTAATAACTTCTCCTCTTTGTAATTGTGATAATATTTCAGCGAATTCACTTTTATTTGTGATTGGAAGAATACTTTTATTTCTGTTTGACATTAGTTCTTCTTCGGTCCAACCAAATAGTTCTGTAAAACTAGGATTAACGCTAATATACTTCCCGTTAGAGTCAAACGTGAAGATAGGATCGCCAGCATGATTATAGATAAGTTCAAATTGTTCCTTTAACTGTTTTAATTCTTGTTCTTTCGCTTTCCTGTCTGTTATTTCACTTAAGACTACGATTAGGTACTCGGACTCATCGTTATCATTAAAAACCGGTGTAATCTTAAATTCAACCCAACCTAAGCGCTTCTCAGTTAAGTTACTAGCAACTGGAAATTCCATTTTTTCTTCGTAGATGATGACCTCTTTGGATTCTATAGCTTCTTTGTATTTGGAATGGAAATTTTCTGCTGATAAGGTTGGCATGAGCTCTTCCACAGTTTTTCCTTCAAATCCTTTTGGTAAATGAAGTGAATCTGTTGCGTTCTTGTTGGCTGTTGCAAATTGTAGGTAGCCTTTATCATTAATCTCCATTAAAAAAACCATGTCAGATATACTATTAAATATAAGGTCTAAATTTTTTAAGTTTTTAATTTTGGCAAACATCGTTTAGTTCTCTCCTTAGTGCCTTTATCTTACCCATAAAATCCATTCTAACATGTATCCATCTATTTTTTTGAGGTTAAAAAATGGAATAATGTTTATTGCGAGCAAAATACTATATATCCGAGTTTTTAATTTGTTACTATAGAGCTAAACTTGCTAACTAGAAGGGATAGTACACATGACAAATATAAATATACCTGTTTCCGTTTTAAATTTGGCACCGATACGACAAGGAGAAGGTGCTAAACAAGCAATTGATTCTATGGTTGATTTAGCTCAAAGTACAGAGCAAATGGGATATACACGTTATTGGATAGCAGAACATCATAATACCCCAACGTTGGTTAGTTCAGCTACCTCTATATTAATAAAACATACATTAGAACACACTGACCGCATTCGGGTTGGTTCTGGTGGGGTAATGCTTCCAAATCATGCTCCATTAGTAGTAGCGGAGCAATTTGGGACAATGGCTACTATTTATCCTGATAGAGTAGACTTGGGACTGGGACGAGCTCCTGGTACGGATATGATGACAGCGAATGCGTTGCGTAGATCTAAAAATGACACTGTATATACGTTTCCGAATGATGTTCAATCACTATTGACTTATTTCGGTCCAGAAGAACAACAAGATTACGTAAAAGCACATCCAGGGGTTGATACGAACATCCCACTTTATATTCTAGGGTCATCAACAGATTCCGCGCATTTAGCTGCAAAATTAGGATTACCGTATGTATTTGCTTCCCACTTCGCACCTAGATATATGGAAGAAGCAATTTCGATCTATCGTAGTCAGTTCCAACCATCACAATATTTGGATTCACCGTATATGATGGTTTGTTTAAATGTAATAGCAGCAGAGACAGATGAAGAAGCGAAATTTGAATCGACAACTATGCAACAATTTTTCTTAAATGTAGTGAGAGGATCAAGAACACCATTAAGTCCTCCTGTTAAAGATATGGACGAAATTTGGAATCCATCAGAAAAAGAAGTAGCTCAATCGATGTCTAGTGTAACTTTGATGGGGAGTAAAGATACAGTCAAAAAGCAATTGGAAAGCTTCCAAGAAAAGTATAATGTAGATGAAATTATGGCTGTTTCTTATATTTACGATCCGAATAAGCAAAAGCGTTCTTATGAAATTTTGAAAGAAATAGTAGATGAAAAGTAAGGAAAGGAGCCAGTGCTACATGTTTAGTACTGGCTTTTTTATGGGCAAGTTTCATTGTGATAAAAAAAAATAGCTAGGGAAAGCTAACACCGATTAAATAAGGAGTATAAGGATTAAAGGAAGGATTAATATGGAGCTAATTCGGACCAATTTGGAACAGTTTATCAAGGAGGAATTTGAAAAGGCAACTTCATCTATTCTAATTATTTCTCCGTTTCTAAATAACTTGGACGGAGTTGAGAGATTATTAAATGGGGTAAAGGCTAGAAATTTGGAATTAAATTATTTAACTAAAACACCAGGAATGGAATATCTTACTGGTTTATCCGATCTAAAAGATCTCAAGAAAATAAGTCAAATCGGGTTTCATGTCAAGCTGTTACAATCTATACAAGCAAATCTTTGCTTGATCGACAAGAAAAAAATACTTATGGGCCCTTTAAACTTCGGTAGTACTGGTCCAACCAAAGGCATCATGTTCAATAAGGAATTAACAGAGAAAGAGGCAGAAATAATTCATAAGCAGTACTGGGCACATCCTAATATAGTAGAATTCAACAGCACCTATTTAGAAGAAATTATTAAAATTCAAGATAAAAACTGCTCACTTATAGAGCAATTGAGAGAAGTGCAGAGCGCTTTCCAATCTATCAAGCTAACTAATAACCCCTCAAATGATGAACTTTTTAATCATCTAAAAGCACGAGGTTTGGTAAAAAAATACGAGAAGATCAAAGAAGAGGATTCATTATTCAAGATAGATGACGAAAAGGTTGTTAAAGTATTAGAGCCGACACACGGAAAGGAAATAGAAAACAATTTTACGTCCTATTCGTATCAATTGACAACCGCCCTAGCAGAACAGTTTAAACAAAGAAACTATCACGGGCTTATTTTGTGTATGGATAACGATACTAATTTTGTATGTTTACCATCTGCTTTTCTGCTCAATAAGGTATGTAAGAAAAGGTATCAAGTGGATAAAAATCTATGGGATATAAGGTTAAAGAAGTTTGAAGAACGTCTTGACTTAATTTTAAACGAGACGGTGGAACTTCCTATAAAACAATATGAAGACTCCTTAAATTTTCGGATAAAAGCGATAAGAGTGTAATATAGAATGGTTTCGAAACAAAACAGGTACTTTTACCATGTATCTGTTTTGTTTTTTTATAGTTTAGGAATTTATAAAATCTGCTAAATGTGGATAACCGGGCTTGTCAAGAAAAGTGTGTAAGTTTTAAATATATTTTAAAACCCTACTCTCCAATTTATCATGGATGAGTAGTTGATTCATGACCATGGACCAGTTTTGAATGTGGCCACCGTTCCACTTTTTCTCCAGTTCTTTTGTACGTAAAAATAAGACTTTCAGTAGAGCGTTCTCGTTGGGGAATGCTCCTTTTTTTGTGACTTTTCTGAAGCTGGAATGGATGCTTTCTACGGCGTTAGTGGTGTACATAATCTTACGAATGGCACTACCATAATCATAGAGCTGCTCGACATGGTGAAAGTTCCTTATCCACACATCAATGGCACCTGGATAAGCAGACCACTGCTGTTTAAAGGCTTCAAATGCACTTTGGCATGCTTTTAAACTTTGAGCTCCATAGACTTTCTTCAAAGAAGCTGTAAATGCTTTATAATCTTTGCTTGGGACATATTTAATAGCGTTTCGAATTAAATGAACGATGCATCTTTGAACGGTAACGTCAGGAAATATGGCACGGGCTCCTTCTTCTAAGCCACTTACGCCATCCATAGAAATAAAGAAAATATCTTCAATCCCTCTAGCTTTTAACTCATCAAATATCTGCATCCATTTATGCTTACTTTCTGTTTCATTCAGCCACAGACCTAGAATATCCTTCTTTCCATCTATCGTATAACCTAAAATGGTGTAGACTGCATATTTCTTTGTCTCATATTGATTCCTAATCGTTGTGTACATACAGTCGACAAATAGGAAAGCGTAGCAGTTGCTTAATGGGCGTGTCTGCCACTCTTCCAGTTCAGGTAGAACTGCATCTGTAATATCTGAAATCATTTCATGGGATACAGAAAAACCATAAATGTCCTCAACGGTGGCGGAAATATCTCGCTGCGACATTCCCCTCGCATACATAGAAATGACCTTATTCTCCATTTCCGAAACATCTTTTTGACGTTTTGGTATTAAATACGGTTCAAACGACCCATCACGATCTCTAGGAACGGATATTTCCACTTCTCCAGCTGTTGTTTTCACCGACTTTTTCCCGTATCCATTTCGTCTATTTGACGTTTCTTTTTCTCCTTTATCATTGGATTCATACCCCAAGTGATGGTTCATTTCACCTTTTAACATCGCTTCAAACATCGGGCCGAATATATCTTTTAAAG
>NZ_JACLZI010000037.1 GCF_014280935.1 Aquibacillus kalidii | reverse complement strand
AATTCGCGACGTTAGAAGTCCTTTCGATTCTCAATCCACAGCGTCGCATTTGCACTCAGTTAATTAAAGATTATAGTTACTGCGGATTTTATCTCAACTGCGTCATTTCTAAAACGTTTGCGAAAATAGCCATTTATTCTGGATAGTCACTCATAACTAGAACTCAGACTTTCCATATATAATTTGAATTTATTAATAAACCAAGTTTTCTTATTAATAAATATGTTGTAAGATTAAGAGGTAAATTTTACAGTACAATTATGTAACCTTTCTATACATAGGAACGACAAATTTATTGAACAGGGGGTCTTAATACCATGAGGACCGCTTTCGATGAGTTTTATGATAATTATCATAAAGACTTATATCAGTTTATGTTTTATATGGTAAAAAACAAACATCAAACAGAAGATCTAATACAAGAAGTCTATATAAAAGTATTAAATTCTTATGATACGTTCAAAGGGGAAAGTAGTGAAAAAACATGGTTATTTTCCATTGCAAGGCATGTAACTATTGACTTTTTCCGGAAACAACAAAGAAAACGAAACCGGATCATGGATTTTTTTGATTGGGGCGAAAAAGGAGACCTAATTAAAGACCAAGAACCTTTACCAGATGAGGTAGCCATAATGAATGATGAAATGAGACGTATTTATAACTGCCTAGATCACTGTACAATAGACCAAAAAAGTGTTATTATCCTTAGGTTTATTCAGTCTTTCACTATTCAGGAAACAGCTGAAACGCTTGGTTGGAGTGTTAGTAAAGTTAAAACAACACAGCATCGTGCAATGAAAGCACTGAAGGATTTGTTAGAAAACTCTGATAGAGGGGAGGATTTTAACGTTGGCTCGCAATGATGAAGATTTACTAGAAAAGAAGCTAAAACAATTACCTCAATTTCGAGATGATCAAAGTAAAGAAGAACTTTATCAGAAAATATCTAGGCAGGTAGAAAGGGAAAGTCCTAGAAATAAAATAAGACGACAATGGCTAGTTCCGACGATGGCATCTGCATTCGGTATTGTCCTTTTGGTATTAATTGTAAAAGGATCTTTCATTGATATGCAATATAGTCAAGAAGAAAGTTCATCTGGAATGGAAGAATCAGCTCTAAGTGATGAAGCAAACATGAAGCGCAGTACAAAGGATGAATTAATCACAGGTGAGCAGGAATTAAATCAATCATTAGATAAATCATCTAAGGAAGATAGTACGGTACTTATGAAGGCTCTTAATAGTAAGGCAGCATACGATAATAACGCTAATGTCGCATTCATACCCGTAGCAGCGTTGACTAATTCCGCTCAGTATATAGTCCCAATTAGTATCGTTGACCCTACTAGTACTAAAAAAGAGGTATTAGGAGAATATTATAATAGTATAAATGCTAAGATTAAAGAATTCGGCAATTCCTCTGTTGCAATAGAGGAGGAATTAGGAATAAGTCTGTTTCCATTTGAAGGAATTACTTTTAATCTTAATCAGGATGAACAAGTAGTTCAACTGAGCTTTGATGAAGGTTATCAGATGCCAGGGGGCAGCTCTATTCAAGGTTTATTTGATCCAATTCTTTCTATTATGTTCAGTCCGCAAAATATTAAGCAAGCTATTCTTACCAATGTAAAAGAAGGACAATTAGGTAACATGGGCGTAATTGAAGAAATACAGTTGGATCCACTAAACAATTATGCCTATAAAATTTATCGGCCTAAGTCCAATATGGGATATGAATATCTTGTACCAACTCAAAAAGTGGATACATTAGATGAAGCATTTGCTCAAATGAGAATTTCTGAACCGGAATTTGAAGTATACGCTTCTATTCCGGAAGAAACTGATTTGCATGTCACGACTGAAAAGGAACAGATATCCTTTAGTTTTTCGAATGCGAGCATATTTGGAAATGATCAAACGACACTAGATATGATTGATTCCTTATTACTAACTGCAAAAAGTTTTGGTTACCGTACTGTTCGTTTTGAACTACCGTTTGAAAAGTTAGGCCCATACAATTTAACAAAAGCAATTGAAGTACCAGACGGTGCAAATCCATTTATTTTGAAATGAAAACAGCATCTACTGAATTTATCAGTAGATGCTGTTTTCTACTCATTTCCTATTATTTCAGCCATTTTCACAGAAAATTAGTGAAAAACATGTTAAAATACAAGAAGGTTGTTAGAAACGTGATATAACCATGTATTTCATAAAACTAAGCATTGATAAATGATACATATAGGATGATGAATGATGAATCAACAGACAGTTACGGAATCGGTATCTGCAAAGTTAAAACTTATTAGAGTTGAAAAAGGATATACGCAAGATAGGATGTCGTCTGTTTTAGGTATATCAAAAAAAACACTCGTACAAATAGAAAAAGGACGAGTTATGGCAAACTGGACAACCGTTGTTGCTATTTGCGCTTTATTTAGGAATAGTGAGGTAATTCATAATATTTTAGGTGGGGATGGTTTAGAGGCAATAGAAACGATAGCCCATAATTATATTGAAGAGGCACCGAAGGATAAGACGATGGGCGGTAAAGTTTGGTGGAAGCAAATAAAATTTAATAACGGATATACATTGCAACAAAATGTCATAAGTCAGCACTACCGGATAATCGATGAAGAAAATAATAGAATGTACAGTTGTCTAGAGAGAGAAGAGGCCGAATTGAAATTACTAGAAATAGCAGAGGCACTTAGTCCTAGCTAGAACTTTCGTACCGGGGTCGAAACAAAAAAATAACTTTTTTTCTGCATGGATTACTCTACTTAGCTTTCCTTAGTACAGTTACTAGCTTTATCTATTCCATAGGGATAAAGTCAATGGATGTAAAGAGGTGATTTCGGAAACTTGACTATGTTAGTGTGCTCGTACGCAGATGAAGGCAGTCTCACAAGAAGCTGGAGAGGGAGAAACTAATTTTGCATGTCTTCCATATCCTGCATTTTATAAATTTCCTAAACAGTAAATAAACCTTCCAATAATCGGAAGGTCTAGTCATTTCTCATGCCTTAGTGGATCGCCTTCAAATGGTTGTTCAGCAACTTTCACAGAATCTGTAGGACAACCTTCATGTGCATCTAACATGTCTTCTTCTAACACCTCTGGGATGGCTGTTATCCCTTTATTATTATCTAACAAGACAAAAGCAATTCCTTCGTCATCATAATCATATATATCAGGTGCAGCTGCACCGCAAGCCCCACATGCTATGCAAGTATCTTTATCTACGATAGTATAAAATGCCATATGTTCACTCCTATAGCTAGTTCATATTAATGATCATAACATATTTGAAATATATAATTCTATTTATATATTTTCAGGAGTATTAAGTTTTGAAGATACGATTATCATTAGTTTTAAAAGGAGAATAAAAACTATTGTTTACGATATTACTACTTGAATGTGTGCGTCAATTTAAAGGAGAAAGAACACTTTCTGCTATTTACCATTTATTTTCGGGAAAACGATCAGCACAGACACTACAGGATGCCCACATGTACAGCCTAACCAATTATTTTGGGATACTGAAATCATTGAGAAGAAATGTATTTGACAAACAGACGGAGATATTAAGAGATAAACAGTTAATAGTAGTTAATGACAAAGGTTTTCCTTTCTTGACCCATTACGGAACTGAATATTTAAGAAACTATCTAAATCAACATAACCTGTCAAGTTTTAATGGTTTAAAATATGAACGGATGAGCCATACCTTTCTGTTACGATTACAACTGTTTATTCAAACGGTTAGCAATATGGAAAAGGGAATTAACTCATTCATCCCAATTACAGACGATCAAGAAACGCAACAGTGGGTAAAGCTGATATATGTTAGAAATCGGAATAAATTAGATTCCTGGTTGGAAGGACTTTATAAAGAGTTATATACTTTCCTAATTAACTTATCGGATAATGAGGCAGAGATTTTTGTGGATCGATTAACTGGATATCAAAAAATTGGGCTTAGTAAAGAACAAATGGCCAGAAAGTTTAACTTATCTTATGAGGATGTAGAATTGGAATTAATAAAATTAACACATCAATTGATACGTCACATTGGTGAACACATCGAGAACAATCCATTTTTGTCCAATTTTGTTCAGATCGAAACGGATACTACTTTTATTACTAATTCTGCAGCTTATACGTACCAACTATACAACAAAGGATATGGTATAGAAGAAATAGTTCGGATTAGAAATCTTAAAGAAAGTACAATCCAAGATCATTTAGTAGAGATTGCCTATGTTGACCCTAATTTTAATGTGAATCTTTTTTTAAGTAAGGTACAATATGACCAGATTCTTAAAATTATAAACGAACACGATACGAAAAAGTTGAAGCTAATAAAACAATTAGCTGGAAACGATGTTGACTATTTTCAAATCCGATTAGTTATTGCTACACAGAATTTACCATCGGAAAGGAAGTCTTAAAAAGTGCTTGAGCAACAATTAGAAACATTTTTTGGCCATACTAACTTTCGACAAGGACAAAAGGAAATTATTACGGATATCTTAAGCGGAAAAGATGTACTAGGGATATTGCCGACTGGATCCGGAAAATCAATTTGCTATCAATTACCAGCAAGGATATTAGAAGGAACTACTTTAGTGATATCTCCTCTCATTTCCTTAATGATTGATCAAGTAAAGCAGTTAATAGCTTCTGGCTTCAAGGAAGTAATTGCGATTAATAGTTTCTTAGCTAATTCAGATAGAAAACAAGTTTTCCATGACTTATCTAAATATAAATTGATTTATGCTTCACCAGAAATGTTGCAAAATAATGTGTTTATGGAAAAATTAAAAAAACTAACCGTATCCTTGTTCGTAATCGATGAAGCACATTGTATTTCCCAATGGGGTCATGAATTTAGACCTGATTATTTAAAATTAAATGAGACAATTAATTATTTAAATCATCCGCCTGTCCTAGCTCTTAGTGCCACTGCTACTCCAGAGGTCCAAGAGGATATTGTCCATCAACTAGATTGTCCATTAATGACAAGACATATCTATTCAATGGATAGAGACAATATTGCTTTTATAGTAGAGCGGTTTGATCATTTTAACCAAAAGCTAGAATATGCTGCTAACTTACTTAAAAGATTTCCAGTTCCGACGATGATATACTTTTCTAGTAGAAATTGGACAGAACAGGCAGTTGATATTCTCTCAAAAAAACTCCCAAACTTACGGATAGCATTTTATCATGGTGGGATGGATCAAACGGATCGGATGTTAGTTCAGCAACAGTTTATGAATGATCAATTAGATGTCATTTGTTGTACGAGTGCATTTGGAATGGGAATAAACAAGACTAACATACGGTTGGTTATTCACTTTCATCTCCCTACACAAATGGAATCGTTTATACAAGAAGTAGGGAGAGCAGGGAGAGATGGAGAATCCAGTGTTAGTGTGGTTCTAGTTGCTCCTAATGATAACCAGCTTCCGAAAAGATTAATTGAGACAGAGCTTCCAACAGAAGCACAGTCAAAGAATGTCATATCTTTCATTACAGAACACATCCATATACAAAATAACTTTAGACTAGTTGACACTGAAATGATGAAGCTCTTCCATTTAAGTGAGACACAATGGAGATTTTTGAAGTATCAATTAGAAAAACATGGTATGATAAAAGAAGGTCGAATTTTGACGGATTTTCATAATCCCCATCATATTGAGAGTCATATTACTACACTAATTAAAAATCGAATGCAATATAAGCAAGAAAAACTAGGGGCATTATTTGAATGGGTAGCTGGAGAATCGTGTAGACGAAAAAACTTGTTTCTATCCTTCCAAACAGATGTAAACAAGCCTAAATATATGTGCTGTGATCATTGTGACTTTACCTTTAATCAATGGAACCCAACGTTTAATACTATTAAAAATGAAAATATCGGCTGGAAAAAACAATTAAAGCAACTATTTCTTCAAGGTATAAATAATGAGGAATAAACAGGCCGAAATTATCCAAAAAATGACTAGTAGACAAGTTAGGCATCAAGTATACTTGTCTCAATTGATATTGCTATTCTCTGGTCTAATTAGTGGGTTCTTTTTGCTAGGGACTGCTTTTTGGAAGGAAATGTTGTATTGGGATCCAATCAATCTCATTTATTTTGGCTTTATACCGGGGATATTCGTTGTTATAATTGATATAGTATTGATGAGGTATGTTCCAGAGGCATATTTTTATGATGGTGGAATAAATGATAAGATTTTTAAAAACAGTACCATTTTTGATGTGTTTCTTATAGCTTTATTAGTATCAATATCAGAAGAACTGCTTTTCAGAGGCGTTATCCAATCTGAATTTGGTCTAATTATAGCTAGTACCTTGTTTGCTGTCATACATGTGAGATATCTATTTAAACCCTTGCTATTTTTGTCCATTATCTTTTTGAGTTTTGGACTTGGTATTCTATTTCTGGTTACAGGAAATAACCTTCTTGTCACTGTTACAACACATTTTACAATTGATTTCTTTTTGGGATTATTATATAGGCATCGTAATAGGAGGGCTGACAATGTCTGGGGATAATTTTAAAGATCAAGCTTCACACCTTAGAGATATGATGAACGAGATTGATGAGAACAGTCAATCCAATATGGAAGTAAAAGAAGAGGAAACAGAATCCGAGCAAGACGATCACTTGGTCAATATTCTTGATCTCCCACCAAGAAGTCATGTTCATGCCAATAAGAAAACGGGTACAAAATGGAAAATAAGTTTTCCGTTGATTAGATTATTATTCGTTTTATTTTTACTAATAGTAGGACTAATATTAACATACCAGATGTGGGGGCAAGATTGGGAACTTGAGTCAAAAGCTAGTGAAGAACAAGGAACGAGTAGAGTAGGGGAACAAGTTGTTGTCCATAATGGAGAAACTATCATTCATGTTGTTAAGGCTGGAGAGACGTTATCTTCTATTGCTATACAGTATTATGGAAATGAAAACGCTAAGTATAGTATTATTAGAGCTAATAGCATGATGGAAGAAACGATCCAACAAGGAGATAACTTAATAATTCCTTAAGTCTCTATTTTTATTATGGCCTTAACGCCTTCATAGTAGGGTCCAAATCAGACAAAGAGAAGTGGATAAGCTTAACCCTGGAATGGATTAGAAAAATTTTAAGAAAAAGGGGCTATGATTTTACCCCTTTTTTCTAACTAGAAAAATATTTTTTTGTCTCTTTCCTCTTTAAGAATTTCAGCTGCTTCCCTAAATCTCTGAGAGTGAACAATTTCTCTTTCTCTTAAAAAGCGAAGCGAATCATTTAATTCTGGATCATCGGACATATTGATGATCCATTGATAAGTAGCTCTTGCTTTTTCCTCTGCTGCAATATCTTCATAAATATCCGCAATTGGATCTCCCTTAGATTGTATATATTCTGCTGTCCAAGGATTACCAGCAGAATTATGAAAGAATAAGGCACTATCATGATTTACATAGTGCGGTGCTAATCCTGCTTCTTTTAACATTTCTGGTGTGGCATCTTTTGTTAATTTGTAAATCATTGTGGCAATCATTTCTAAATGTGCAAATTCTTCTGTGCCGATATCATTTAGTAAACCAATAACTTTCCCCGGGATGGTATAGCGTTGGTTTAAATATCTTAATGCAGCTGACAGTTCACCATCAGCACCACCATATTGTTCAATTAAATATTTAGCTAAACGAGGATTGCATTCTCGAACTTTTACAGGATATTGCAATTTTTTCTCATAGTACCACACAAACAAAACCCCTTTCTACACTTGCCATGGCCATGGCTGGTCATCCCATTGCCATGGATAGTTGGAATAGCCTCGACCAAAATGCATTAATGGGCCAAACTGTTTTTCAAAATGTTTCTTCAGTTTTTTACTTTCATACGTGTAACTGTTATACTGTTTTATCGCTTCATAATCTTGTGGGTGCGTGTCTAAATATAAATTCAATTCTACAATGACAAAATCAACTGCCTGAATTTCTTCAAGCAATTCATAGTACTCTGGAGGCATTGGTTTTGGGGTAGTCATAAATCTTCACCTCTCATCGGATCAACTTTATCATATCTACTATACAGCGCAGGCCAAAGTGTACCAGCATATAGTGCTTCTTTAGCTGTCTCAAATTGTTGTAAATTTGGTGGTTGGAAACCCAAGTATAATTGTGGAGGTGTTGGATAGCTCTTTTTTACAATCGGTTTACAAGGGTCATTAGGACTAATATATGGGTAATAATATTTGGTGTTAGTATGGCTCAAGTATAGTCCTCCTTTCCAGAATGTCAGTATCTCTTCCCTTCATCATATGGATAGGAGACTTGTCTCATGACCTTTATTCAAAAAAATAAAGCAGGATTGTTTTATTTAGGTGTAGAATAATATTAGATAGACAATAATGATTTAGTCTAAATTTTTTAGCTACGGTTAGAAGGAGAAGTGATGACTTATGTTCGTTCGAAGTATTATGAAACCAATTTATCAATGCTTTACAGCTAGTCCGACAGATTCTTTAAAGTCAGCACTAGACAGATTGGAACAGGAAAATATTCAAGCAATGCCAGTAGTTGAAAATGAAATATTTAAAGGGATGATTTCGAAACAGATAATCTATAAGGCTTACTTTTATAGTTCATGGTCTCAAGGTGAATTTTTACAAAATAAAAATGTTGGTGAAGTTATTTCTAATGAGGATCTCTTTGTTGATGAAGATCAGGTCTTTGAGACAACTTTAACAGCTTTCAAGGAATTTCCTATATTGGCAGTAGTTGATAAAAATCGAAAGTTTTTAGGAATTATAAGTCGATTTGATGTGCTAGCTCAATTCGAGAGTGCTTTTGGACTGAAAAGAAAAGGAATCAGAATTGCTTTTAGTTCAGAAGAAGCAACAGGACGTTTTTCTCGATTGTCAGATATCATTAAACAATTAGATATGAATATTATTTCAATCGCAACCTTTGATGAAACAGATAAATTAGCAAGAAGAATTGTATTGAAAATTGAACAAGGTGGAAATGTAGAAAAATTAGCTAAAAAGCTTACAAAATCAGGATTTCGCGTGCTAGATATTAAAGAATTCTAGAAAGATTTTAATAATCGTATTTTTTTACAATATAGTAGTATAGAGATTACTTTTATAGTAAAAACTATACTATTTTCTTGGGGTACCTTACTATTTATATAACGGAAAGGGAGTTAATATTTGTATCTTGTATTAGCAATTACCTTGGTAATTGCAGTAGCTTTGGTGATTTATATGGTATATAACGCTTATCATGATAATATTGATAGTAAAAACATTCAAATAGGCTTATCTTCCACCGAACCACTCAAACTCTTTTTTATTTCGGATGTCCACACAAGAATAATTAGAGAAGAAACAATCAAGGCCTGTAACAAAGGTATTGATTTGGTTGTAATTGGTGGTGATTTAGTCGAAAAAAAAGTACCCTTGAACAGAGTTAGAACAAATCTAACGTCATTGCAAGCCTTTAACGTTCCGATATATTTTATCTGGGGAAACAATGATTATGAGAAAAGTGTAAGTCAACTACAAGATTTGTTTAATGAGTGTAATGTTACTACTATCAAAAATAATGCGATTACCTTTGTTCATAAGCAATCTAGCATAAGTCTAGTAGGGATAGATTGTTGCAAAATTGGTAATCCAGATTTTAATTCTGCCATCTCCAAAGCGACAGGTGATTACTCGATTTTGTTGTCCCACGACCCATCGGGATTTTATGGATTAACGGATCAGGAGTTAGAGAAAATTAATTTGGGTTTAAGCGGACATACACATGGTGGACAAATCCGTTTGTTTGGTTTTGGGCCATATACTCGCGGAGGGCTTAAGTACTATAAATCTAAACCAATTTTTATTAGTGAAGGATATGGATTCACTAAGCTTCCTTTTCGATTAGGAACACAATCTGAATGTCATATTCTTACGATAAATTAAGAGGAGTAGGTTTAAGACAGTTCCAAGATTATAAGCATTACATATAATAAAGGAATAGTTGGGCAAATTGAAGGAGGTAGTTTTATGCGGTTAGAGAGGCTTTCAACAAATCAATTTAAAATTTTTTTAACTTTTGATGATTTAATTGAAAGAGGTTTAACCAAAGAAGATCTTTGGCACGATTTGCCTAGGGTACATGCTCTGTTTCATGATATGATGTATGAAGCAAGTGACGAATTAGGATTTGAATTAGAAGGAGTGCTTCTCGTCCAAGTCCATTTGTTACAGGCTCAAGGTATGTCAGTCATTGTTACACAAAATCATGAGGTAGTCGAAGATGATGAATATGTGGAAATGAAAGTCACACTGGATGAAAGTAAGGAGTTAATTTATTCCTTTTATGACTTTGAAAATATTATACAAGTGTGCTCACACCTTGAGCAAATCGGAATTCGCGGTGGTAGTATCTACCATATGGACAACACCTATTATATGCGATTTAATGAAACAGAAGTGCTAGGACAAAATCGGGAACACATCATTGCGATTATGTCTGAATTTTCTTCTGCGAGTATAATTACCTCCTACAGGTTAGAGGAATATGGAAAAAGAATAATGGAAAATAACGCAGTAGAACAAGTGAAAAATTATTTTATTAAATAGGTGTAGGAGGTTGGCTTTTAGAGAGTCAACCTCCTACATCTATTTATCGTAATACAAAAAATAATGAAAAATGTCTAGTAAATAATTGCATAATCATATTAAAAAGGTATACTAATGTGTGAATTGAAGTTCTTAACAAAATTGGATTTTTCTAAATCAAATGTAAGTAAATTTAGTATTTAAAATTTTCACTATTGAAAACCTAAGTAGCAACTATATAGGAGGTAGGGTCATGGTAACCGACAATCCATCAGATTCTCCAAATGAAGAAAATGAAAAGTTAGACGTATTAAAATCAACTCAGACAGTTGTTAAAATAGCATTAGAACAACTTGGTTATCCTGATGAAGTTTATGATCTATTAAAAGAACCTATACGGATGATGACTGTACGAATTCCAGTGCGTATGGATGATGACTCGATCAAAATTTTCACTGGATATAGAGCGCAACATAATGATGCTGTTGGCCCTACAAAAGGGGGCGTTCGTTTCCATCCTCATGTATCAGAAAAAGAGGTGAAAGCCCTTTCGATATGGATGAGTTTAAAAGCAGGAATTGTTGACTTACCATATGGCGGTGGTAAAGGTGGAATTGTTTGTGATCCACGAGAAATGTCTTTTAGAGAGTTAGAGGGGCTAAGCAGGGGATACGTTCGTGCCATTAGCCAAATAGTAGGTCCTACGAAAGATATTCCAGCTCCAGATGTATTTACGAATCCACAAATCATGGCATGGATGATGGATGAGTATAGTAGGATTGATGAGTTCAATAACCCAGGTTTTATCACGGGTAAACCAATTGTGCTTGGTGGTTCACATGGGCGTGAATCAGCTACTGCAAAAGGGGTAACCATTTGTATTGATGAGGCTGTAAAGAAAAAAAATATAAAAGTAAAAGGTTCTAGAGTAGTTATCCAAGGGTTTGGTAATGCTGGTAGTTACTTGGCAAAATTTATGCATGATGCTGGCGCGAAGGTAGTCGGTATTTCTGATGCTTACGGCGGCTTATACGATCCAAACGGCTTGGATATTGACTATTTGTTAGACCGCAGAGATAGTTTTGGAACGGTTACAAAGCTTTTCAGTGACACGATAACGAACGATGAATTGTTGGAACTAGAATGTGATATTCTGGTACCAGCAGCGGTGGAGAATCAGATAACAGAGAAGAATGCACACAAAATAAATGCATCTATTATAGTAGAGGCAGCAAATGGTCCAACCACTCTAGAGGCGACTAGAATTCTTTCAGAACGAGGAATTTTATTAGTACCGGATGTTCTCGCTTCTGCAGGTGGGGTAACAGTATCTTATTTTGAATGGGTCCAAAATAATCAAGGTTATTATTGGTCAGAAGAGGAAATAGAGGAAAAGCTATATAAGGTGATGACAAAAGGTTTTAACGCCGTATACAGCACAGCCGAAACGCGAAAGGTTGATATGCGATTAGCTGCCTATATGGTCGGTGTAAGAAAGATGGCCGAAGCAGCACGCTTCCGAGGATGGATCTAAAGAACTATAGCGAGAGTACTGGTTAGTGATGTTAATTCTAGGTAGTTTTCTTTATTGAATTCCGGGATCATTTGAAAGTACTAGTTAGCAAATAATGCTAATTAGTACTTTTTTTATGTTATGATAAAGAATAGATTATTTTATAGGAACCTGTTTAGGGTGGCTAAGAGTATAAGGAGATGTTGTTACATGCAAACAGAACATACAATTATTATTGGAGCGGGTCCTTGTGGTATGTCAGCTGCTATAGAACTGCAAAACCGTGGAGTTAATCCTTTACTTATTGAAAAAGGAAACATTGTAAACTCAATTTATAATTACCCTACTCATCAAACTTTTTTTAGTTCAAGCGATAGACTAGAAATAGGAGAGATTGCTTTTGTTACAGAAAAGCAGAAGCCAGTTAGAAATCAGGCATTGGCCTATTATCGTGCTGTTGCTGAGCGAAAGCAATTAAGAATAAATAGTTTTGAAAGAGTGGAGTCTGTCTCTAAGCAAGGGGAGTTATTTGTTCTTCAGACTAAAAATCAAAAGGATGAAGTGACAACGTATCAAAGTCAGCATGTTGTAGTCGCAACTGGATATTATGACCAACCTAACTTTATGGGGATAGAAGGGGAAGAACTTAGTAAGGTGAGCCATTATTTCAAAGAAGCCCATCCCTATTATGACAAAGATGTTCTTGTAATAGGTGGCAAAAACTCCGCTGTTGATGCGACATTAGAATTACACAAAGCAGGGGCAAGAATTACAGTGCTTTATCGTGGTTCCGATTATTCGTCAAGCATTAAACCATGGATATTACCTGAATTCGAAGCGTTAGTTCGAAAAGGGATTGTAAAAATGGAATTTAATGCTAATGTTTTGGAAATTTCGGAAGATACAGTTAGTTATGAAGTTAACGGTGATAAGAAACAAGTGGCGAATGACTTTGTATTCGCTATGACCGGTTACCAGCCAGATCAAAACTTTCTAACAAATATGGGAATAACAATCGATAAAAGTACCGGAAGACCAACATTTGATGAAAGTAGTATGGAAACGAATGTCCGAGGTTTATATATTGCGGGGGTTATTGCGGCTGGTTATAATAACAACGAAATTTTTATAGAAAATGGACGCTTTCATGGCGCGTTACTAGCTGAATCAATTGTTAGTAAGTAAAGGTTCATTTCATATTTTTTGTAGTTGGTACAAAGTTTATAGAAACTGCATTGTGCTTGGTTAAAAAGTCGCTTTCCATTGAAAGCAACGTTTTGTTCTTATCTCCAGTTGGAAATAACTAAATTCATTTAGTCGAACCTTAGCGCTTTAGGACCAGATTAATAAAAAAAACAAGAAGAAAGCAGCAGATCATAATGTCTGTTGCTTTTCTTCTTATTAATGGTCTATAAATCAAAAATTCTTTGTAACTCGTATATATTCTGCGTTATCTCTAAAGCAATTAACAATTTGATCCGTGCTTTTGGTCCAGTCAAGCCATTAGTAAAAATAACTCCCATATCTTTTAATTGTTTACCGCCACCGTTATATGAATAAGTTGGCTGAACAATTCCTTTAAAACACCTCGATACAAGAACTATTGGTACGTTATTATTCAACATCGTTTCCAAAGGTTTTAC
This sequence comes from Aquibacillus kalidii, assembly GCF_014280935.1. Classification (GTDB taxonomy): domain Bacteria; phylum Bacillota; class Bacilli; order Bacillales; family Amphibacillaceae; genus Aquibacillus_D; species Aquibacillus_D kalidii. Next base: position 112,844 of record NZ_JACLZI010000037.1, on the reverse strand, counting down.
TAGTGTTTCTGGAACATTACCTTGTCCAAGCCCTTCAATAATTAATCCATCAATTCCAGACTGGTAGATGGCTTCGATCAATGTTGATTCCATTCCTGCATATGTTTTAATTAATGCAACTTTTTTCGTTAAGTTAGATACAGGATAAACTTCGTCTGTTATCAGTTTTTGGTAAAAATGGACAGATTGTTTTGTGATTATTCCAATGGGACCAAATTGCGGGCTCTGAAAAGTTGCAACATTACTTGTTGAAGTTTTAGTTACATATTTTGCAGTATGAATCTCATCGTTCATAACAACAAGTACACCTTTGTCGACAGAATCATGTGTACTCACAACTTTTATCGCACTAAGTAAATTATAAAGTCCATCAGAACCAATCTCATTGCTTGATCGCATGGCCCCCGTAATGACAATAGGTATAGTAGCTTGTAAATATAGGTCTAAAAAATAAGCAGTTTCTTCCAAGGTGTCTGTACCATGTGTGACAACTATACCAGAATAGTTGTTTGTTTGAATTTTTTCTTTCATATGTTTTGCTAAATTTATCATATGATAAGGCGTAATGTGGGGAGATGGTAAATTATACAAAAAGTCCTCTTCAATTCTTTGTTCAAAGGATGAACCACCTAAGTTCTCTAACGGATGCGAGTCCGTTACAGAGACCTCCCCTGTTAATCGATCTTCTTTCATTGAAATGGTTCCACCGGTATGTACTATAAGTATTTTTTTCATTAAAATCACCAACTTAAAATTCAGTATTCTATTTCTTCTTACTTCATGATACGATGAATATACTTATAAAGAAAGAGGGTGCCTGAAATGTTAGCTCTTCTTTCTGCAGGGGTTGCACCGACACTTGCATTGATGGCATTTTTTTATTTGAAGGATAAATTTAGTAATGAACCTAAAAGGGCAGTGTTCCAAACGTTTATGTATGGGGCTTTATTAGTATTTCCGTTAATGTTTATTCAATATGCATTTACTGAAGAAGGCATAGGACAAACGCCTTTTATTCGATCATTTATTTTGATCGGTTTTTTAGAGGAATTTTTTAAATGGTTTATATTTTTATATACCATCTTTAAATATACAAAATTTTATTCCTTATATGATGGTATTATCTATGGTGTTTCCATTAGTCTAGGCTTCGCTACCGTTGAAAATATACTATATTTATTGGCACATGGAATTGAGTATGCGTTTACGAGAGCATTATTTCCTGTGTCTTCCCATGCCTTATTTGGAGTAATCATGGGCTATTACTTAGGGAAAGCAAAAATTTCGCTCTATCCAACTAACATGAACATCTTATTAGCATTAGTCATCCCTGTTTTATTACATGGTTTTTATGATTTTGTTTTAGAAACAATTAAAAGTAATAATTGGCTATTTATTATCATTCCTTTTATGATTGCATTGTGGATCAATGGACTAAGAAAAGTAAAAATAGCAAATCAATATCAAGCGATCGATAAGGTTATCGTACCTCAGAAAAGTCAAAAATTTTACGATTAAGAAAAAGCTGTTTCCTCAGTATTGGGAACAGCTTTTTCTTATTTAATTTTATAATGTAACTACTAGTTAAAATAGGAGCTATGAATAAAAAATGTAAATCCTTCGAAAAATAGAATTAAATATACAGAAAATGTTCTTAGGAGGACAAGGCTTATGAACATCAAGAAGAAAATTACAATTATATTATTCTCAGTAATAACTGTTTTTAGTGTAACAGCAACACAAGAAACGAAACAGGTTGAAGCTTTTAGTAATCAAGTTATTCAGCAAGGTGCAGTGGGAGAAGATGTTATCGAACTGCAAGCTAGACTGCAGTACCTCGGATTTTACAATGGTAAAATCGATGGCGTATTTGGTTGGGGTACTTATTGGGCATTAAGAAACTTTCAATACGAGTTTGGATTAGAGGTAGATGGACTTGCAGGCTCAACAACCAAGCAAAAGCTAGCAAAAGCAAGTCAATATGATGAAGCTTTTATTAAAAAACAACTTAACGCAGGAAATGACTTTACTTACTATGGTGGTACACCGAAAGAGAATCAGGTGAAACAGGATAACAATAAAAATCAAGGAAACACGAACCAAGGGAAAAATCAAAACAATGCAGCAACACCAAAGAAGACTACTAATAACAACAATAAGAACCAACAAAGCACACCACCTAAACCTACAGCAGTGAATGTTCCTAACGGATTTTCACAAAATGATATAAAGCTAATGGCCAATGCTGTACATGGTGAAGCGCGTGGGGAGTCTTATGAAGGACAGGTAGCTGTTGCGGCTGTAATCCTAAATCGTGTCGAGAGTCCTTCCTTTCCTAACACTGTTTCTGGTGTGATTTTTGAACCTAGAGCGTTCACAGCCGTTGCCGATGGCCAAATATGGTTAACTCCTGATGATTCGTCTAAAAGAGCAGTACTAGATGCAATTAATGGGTGGGACCCAACCGGAAATGCGATTTATTATTTTAATCCACATACCGCTACATCTAGTTGGATTTGGTCACGACCACAAATAAAGCAAATTGGTAAACATATATTTTGCATGTAGGAAGGTGGATGAAAAATGGTAAGATGGATTTCGATAGTTGTATTAACACTTGGTCTTATTGCTACAGGGATATGGGGTTACCAAGAACATAGAGAAAAAAACGCAATCTTAATACAAGCAGAAAATAATTATCAGCGATCTTTTCATGATTTATCCTATCATATGGATTTACTGCATGATAAGATCGGAACCACGTTGGCAATGAACACGAGAGAACAATTGTCTCCTCAATTAGCAGAAATTTGGCGCTTAACTTCAGAAGCGCATACAGATGTAGGGCAGTTACCTTTAGCTTTACTTCCTTTCAATAAGACGGAAGAATTTTTATCCAATATTGGTGACTTCAGTTATCGAACAGCAGTAAGAGATTTAGGGAATGAACCTTTATCTGAAGAGGAATTAGAAACTCTAAATAAATTATACGAACAATCTGGTGAGATCGAGAAGGAACTACGAAAAGTACAAAGTTTAGCATTAAAGAATAACTTACGCTGGATGGATGTTCAACTAGCATTAGCTTCTAATGATGAAAAAGCAGACAATACTATTATCGATGGTTTCAAAACAGTGGAGAAAACAGTTAAAGGATATTCAGAGGGTAACTTTGGCCCGACTATGACTGGTATGGCGAGAGAGAATCATGAATACAAATATGTCAAAGGTGAAGCTATTACCAAAGAAAAAGTAGAGGAAATGGCTAAAGAACTATTTAAAATAGATAAACAAACAGAACTTACCATAACCGAATCTGGTGATGGTGCACAATTACCATTCTTTAGTGCATCCTTTAAAAATGATCAGAAAACAGGTTATGTTGATATTACGAAAGAGGGCGGCCATCCTCTATCCTTAATGGTTAATAGAGAAGTTGGTAAACAAAAAGTTAGTTTAAATGAAGGGATGGAACTTGCTCGAAAATATTTAGAGAAACATGGCTTTGACAGCATGGAGGCTTTTCAAAGTAGTCAATATGATAGTGTAGGTGTATATAATTTTATCCATAATCAAGATGATGTTCGGATTTACCCTGACTCCATTCAAATAAAGGTTGCTTTAGATAATGGGGATATACTAGGTTTTTCAACTAGAGATTACCTTCGTAATCACAGAGAACGTGATATACCTGAACCAGAATTATCTATAGAAGAAGCTAAGGAGAAGGTTAATCCAAACGTAGATATCAAAGATCAACACCTAGCTATTGTTAATAACGATTTAGGGGAAGAGGTACTAGCTTATTCATTCCTTGGAGTATTGGGAAATAACACCTATAGAATCTATATCAATTCATCAACAGGTATGGAAGTACAAGTAGATATGCTGAAAAATGCGGAAATAAAATTTGATTAACAAAGAAGGGAAAAGGGATAAATGGTATTTTCCCTTTCCCTTTTTCCTTTTTTTTGAGATAATAGAATATACATTTGGACATTTTACGTATCGATAAAATTTAGTCAACGGAAAGAGGAAATAGAATTGATTAAGATAGGTACATCCCTTCAATTGCAAAGGTATAACGAGGATAAATTAGAAAATTTTAAATGTAAGATTGTAGAAAAAGAAGGTAGTATCTTATATATTGATTATCCTATCAATGAAGAGACAGGTCGTACGAATATTTTCCCAAAAGGAACCGAGTTTTTTGCTAACTTTATTGGTGATCAAAATTCTGTTTACCGTTTTAGAACTGTTATTATGGGAAAAAAGCAAGCCAACATACCTATGTTAATCTTGCATTATCCTGAAGACAATATTCAGCGAATTCAGCGTCGGGAATATGTTAGGATCAACACAACATTAGATACAGCTATTCATGACATAGAAGATAAAATAGTACCTTTTACAACTGTTACGCAAGATATAAGTGGTGGAGGAATGTCTTTAGTAATCCCGGATAAGAAACTAAAATTAACTGGGGGTCAATTGTTAAACATATGGGTAGTGTTACCGATGGAGTCTGGTGCATTATATTATATTGAAACGAAGTCCAAGGTAATACGTGTAGTGCAAAGAGAAAATATGAAAAATTTATTATCAGTAAAATTTGAAATGATAAAAGATAAAGATAGAGAAGCTGTAATTCGTTATTGTTTTGAGAACCAACTAAGAGAAAGACGACGTGGTCTATCCTAAACGAGCATAAATGCCCCGTGGAATGGTAACAATACTACCAAAAAAGGGTGGTAGCTATGAAACGTATTGAACGATGGGTCTTAACCTTATTAGTTATTCATGCTGTTTTAATGCTTGCATCGCAACTGTTAATAAACGTGTCTGATGTGCAAGTAGCAATAAATCCAGTTTATGAATACATCGGTGTTTTCAGCGAAAAAACGACTCGAAAAACATTAGACCAACTTCTAAGTGGTATGTTATCATCTTTACGGTGAAAAAATACAAAAATGGCAACAATTAGAGAGGGAGTAAGGTCTTAAAATGAACAAATTTGACTTAGCAATTGCAATTGATGGACCAGCTGCTGCAGGAAAGAGTACCGTAGCAAAATTAGTGGCAGAGCAATTGGGTTACATATACATAGATACAGGAGCAATGTATAGATCACTAACATATAAAGCCATTCAACATTCTTTAAACTTAGAAAATGAAGAGCAGCTGTATGGTTTATTAATGCAAACAGAAATTAATTTGGAACAAAATAATCAAGGGCAAAAAGTATTTATCGATAATAAGGAAGTCACTGATGCTATCCGAACGGAAGCTGTGACCAATAATGTCTCTCTTGTGGCGAAACATGCTCTAGTGAGAACTGAAATGGTGAAGAGACAAAAAAACTTAGCAGCCAAGAGAAGGGTTGTAATGGATGGACGTGATATTGGAACTCACGTTATACCTGATGCTGAAGTGAAAATATTCTTAGTCGCCTCTGTAGAGGAAAGAGCTATTAGACGACACAAAGAGAATATCAAAAAGGGTTTCGCGTCGGATTTAGAAGTTTTAAAAGAAGAGATACAAAGACGTGATCAGCTCGATTCAGAAAGAGAAGTTTCTCCTTTGATCAAAGCAGATGATGCGGTTGAAATCGATACAACGGCTTTGGATATTAACGGGGTTGTGGAACGTATCCTTGAGGTGGTAGAAGAGGTTAAGGGGATGAATCATGAGTCTATATAGATTTGCAAGGTTTATTGTCCGTGTGGTTTTAAAACGTATTTATAAAATTAATATTGTAGGCCAAGACAATATTCCTAAAAGTGGACCTGTCATTATTTGTTCGAATCATATATCTAATTTAGATCCGCCTATGGTTGGGATTACAAGTCCTAGGGATATATATTTTATGGCTAAGGAAGAATTATTTAATAAAAAACTTTTAGGTGGATTATTAACAAGAATAAATGCTTTTCCAATAAAACGTGGAATGAAGGACAGAAATGCACTTAGAAAAGCATTAGATATTCTAAAGCAAGGTAATACGCTTGGTTTATTTCCAGAAGGAACACGAAGCAAAACGGGAGAACTAAAAAAAGGGTTAGCAGGGGCGGGTTTTTTTGCACTTCGCTCAGAGGCAAAAGTAGTACCTTGCGCTATAGTAGGACCATATGAAAAATTTAAACCAATAAAAGTGATATATGGAAAGCCGATTGAAATGGACGAACTTAGATCTAATAAAGCTTCTGCACAGGAAGTTACAGATATAATTATGGATGAGATTAGAAAATTAAAAGAAAATAACTAGTTTTTATTTTCTGAAAAACTTGACAAATATATCTAAATGTTAGAAGTTAGAAAAAAGGACTTTATATGTTAATTTTTGTAGGAAACTGAAGGAGGTCTCTATAGTGGATGAAATGAACAATGAAGTATCAGAATTCAAAGAGTTAACAGTTGGTGAACAAGTAACAGGGAAAGTAGTTAAAGTGGAAGAAAAACAAGTTCTCGTTGATATTGGATACAAAGTGGATGGAATTGTTCCAATTAGTGAATTGTCAAGTCTTCACATAGAAAAAGCGGCTGATGTCATTAGTGATGGGGATGAATTAGTACTCCAAATTAAGAAAGTGGAAGATGAAGAAATTATATTGTCTAAGCGTGCTGTTGATGCAGATAAAGCATGGCAGGATTTACAAGAAAAGTTTAATAGCGGTGAAGTATTTGAGGCAACGGTGAAAGATGTAGTTAAGGGTGGATTAGTAGTAGACGTTGGTTTAAGAGGCTTCATACCTGCTTCTCTAGTTGAAGCTTTTTATGTTGAAGACTTCTCAGATTACTTAAACAAGTCTTTAACATTAAAGGTAGTAGAGTTAGATAAAGAGCAAAATAGAGTGATTTTGTCTCATCGTGCAGTTGTTGAAGCTGACGAAGATGCTAAGAAGCATGAAATCCTTCAATCAATTGGAGAAGGACAGGTGTTGGAAGGAAAAGTACAACGTATTACTAACTTTGGTGTATTTGTTGATATTGGAGGGATTGATGGTTTAGTACACATTTCCCAATTATCACACCAACATGTTGAACAGGCATCTGACGTCGTTTCAGAAGGACAAGATATTAAAGTAAAGGTACTCTCCGTTGACAGGGATAATGAACGTATTTCTTTATCTGTCAAAGAAACGCAGCCAGGACCTTGGGATAGTATTGCTAGCCGTGTTCAACCAGGAGAAATTGTAGAAGGAACCGTTAAAAGACTAGTAAATTTCGGCGCCTTTGTGGAAATTTTACCCGGTGTTGAGGGATTAGTTCATATATCTCAAATTTCTACTGAACATATCGGAACACCACAAGAAGTACTTACTGTTGGGCAGAATGTTCAAGTGAAAGTACTTGATGTTAATGAAAATGAAAAGCGCATCTCTTTAAGTATTAAAGAGATTGAAATGGATCAAAATCAAGAAGAATTAAAACAATATGAAAAAGAAGAAGAACATTCTGGCTTTCAATTAGGAGACATGATTGGAGACAAGCTAGATAAATATAAGTAAAATGAATGAAAAACCAACCAATTATTATTGGTTGGTTTTTTTGTGTTTATTTTTGTGAGTGTTATCGCTTTTGATATAACATTGTATTCTCTCAACACGAGTTGGTGTTAACCGTTAGATTATTAACTTAGGGCCCTATATAAGGAGTGCAAACTATGTTCCTATCTAATTCTAACTAGAATTGAATAGCACTTAAGTAAGTCTTTTAAATACAAAGATGATAAACGATATATGTTTAGATCGGCCATTCTTAAGCCATAATGAAAATAATGGTAGGTGGGGCTAATGGATGGATTATTTTTTTATTGGATAAGTTGGTTAATATGGATAATAGTTACCTTTTTAAGACAAAAGGATAGGACTAGAAATATCTTAGCGTTTTGTTTACTAGTGATCATCACATTGTCTAATAAAGAAATCGTAATAGAATCAGTTACATTTAATTGCTCCTTACTCTTCATATATTTAGGTGCATTAATTATGGTTGTTACGGGGAATAATAAAATTTCAGTCATATTCAAGTCATTTTGTATTGTTTTTGGATATGTTGGTTTGCTTTTTTGGGAGCAAATTAGTCCGGTGTGGGTTGTTTTTCCAAGAACAGTAACACTTTCGTTAATTGGATTTATAACGTTAACCATTTTATCAGGAAACTTTAAGGAAAAATGTACGGTATGGTTACTCGGTATGACTAATGGTGAGATTCTACATGGGATGATATTACAGAGCTATGAAATGACAGAATCCATAGGGGAATTTGCATTCTTAGATTTGTTATTAATTGAAATAGGATTGCTAATTGTTGTGCACTATATAATTGTACTAAAAAATAAGTTGGATCAGTATTCAGAATTAATAGAGAAACAAAAGAAGAGGTGGACATCATGAATGAATATACATATCCGATTCTATTTGGTGTTATTGTTGGAACAATTGCACGTGCCATCATGCTAAAAACAGATTATCGACAATACCCAACTTATTTACATGGGAAGGTTATCCATTTAGCGCTTGGCTTTATTGCAGCAGGTTTAGGTTCTGTAGCAGTTCCGGCCATTATGGAAAAAGAATTTACTGCAGTAACTTTCCTTACGATTGCCGCGTCCCAATTTCGTGAAGTAAGAAATATGGAAAGAAATACACTCACAGAATTAGATGGTTATGAACTCGTTCCAAGAGGAAAAACCTATATTGAAGGAATTGCTATTGCATTTGAGAGTCGAAATTACTTAGTTATCTTTACTTCTTTAGTTACGACGCTTTGTTATTTAGTTTGGAATGTATGGATTGCACTAGTAGCTGCCATTGTGTGTTACTTCATTATTAGAAAGTTTATGAGTGGTTCTACGTTAAAAGAATTAGTAGATATTGAGCACCATGAGGTACAATTTGATGGTGCAGGACTCTATGTTGACAATATTTATATTATGAATATTGGCTTACCTGCGCGGCAAGAAGATATAAAGCGGTATGGTATGGGCTTTATCTTGAGTCCGAAAAATTTTGACGTGCGATCTACGATTGCTAATTTAGGGCAGCGGCAGGCAATTTTACACGATATTTCTATAGCTTTAGGTGTTTATCGTGATTCAGGGACACCAGCTTTAGTACCGTTAATTAAAAGGGATTTAGATGATGGTAGAATTGGCGTATTCATTCTCCCGCAAAATAAGGATGTTGATAAGGCGAAAAAAGTTCTTGGTGCAGTTCCAGTATTAGAAAATGCAATAAGACTTCCTTCCGAATCAAAGGCCAATAAGAAGGGAAGTGGAAAAGAATGATGATGGAAAAAGCGGTATTGTCCGTTATCACAACAAATAAAGATAAGATTTCAGGTGGTGCACCAATTTTTATTTGTGATACAAAAGAGGAAATGGATAATGTAGCTGCTAATTTAGAAGCAATATTAGATGGGATAAGTCATGCATTAAGTAATGAAATGTATGTTATTGTAAAACATTAGAGTCATTTTACTAGTGGAAAAATTTAAGTGTGTTGTTTATATTTGACTCTTTTGCTAAAATGGATAGGTTAAAGGATTCTTATAAGTGAAAATATAAGTGAAATATAGCCTTTGCAAATAAAAGCTATTAATAGTAAGAGGGAAGGATGTACCTTTCATGAGAAAATCTGTTGTTGCAATAGTGGGAAGACCGAATGTTGGAAAATCCACTATTTTTAATCGTTTAGTTGGTGAGCGCATTTCGATTGTAGAAGATGTTCCTGGAGTTACTAGAGATCGTATCTACTCGAAGGCGGAGTGGCTGACAACATCTTTTAATTTAATTGATACAGGTGGAATTGAACTAGGTGATGAACCGTTATTAGTTCAAATGAGAGAGCAAGCGGAAGTTGCGATTCGAGAAGCAGATGTTATCATTTTTATGGTAAATGGAAGAGAAGGCATTACTGCTGCGGATGAAGAAGTTGCAAAGCTGTTATTTAAATCAAATAAACCTGTAGTTCTAGGTGTTAATAAAGTGGACAATCCCGAAATGAGAGAAACTATTTATGAGTTTTATTCTTTAGGTTTTGGTGAACCTTTTCCTATATCCGGTACTCACGGACTTGGACTTGGAGATTTGCTGGACGAAGTTGTCAAGCATTTTCCAGAAATGAATCAAGAAGAAAAAGATGATGAAACCATTTATTTTAGTCTTATCGGGAGACCAAATGTTGGTAAATCTTCTCTTGTTAATGCCTTATTAAATCAGGAACGTGTTATCGTTAGTGATATTGCGGGGACTACTAGAGATGCCATAGATACACCGTTTAAGAAAGATGAACAAGAGTTCGTTATTACTGATACTGCTGGTATGCGTAAACGTGGTAAGATCTATGAATCCACAGAAAAATACAGTATTCTACGTGCACTTAAGGCAATCGAGAGATCAGATGTTGTTTTAACATTAATTGATGCAGAATCAGGTATCATTGAGCAGGACAAGAAAATAGCAGGTTATGCTCATGAAGCAGGGAAAGCTGTAGTTATTGTTGTGAATAAGTGGGATACAGTGGAATCTGATGAAAAAGCGATGAAAGAATTCGAAGAGAAGGTTCGGGCACATTTTCAGTTCTTAGATTATGCTCCAATTGTTTTCTTATCAGCAAAAACTAAGAAGCGTATCCATACGTTGTTACCAAAGATATTAGAAGCTAGTGAAAATCATACGAAACGTGTGGAAACGAACGTATTAAATGACGTAATTATGGATGCACTTGCAATGAATCCAACTCCAACCATAAAAGGACAGCGGTTAAAAATCTTATACGCTACACAAGTGGCTGTTAAACCACCTAGTTTCGTAGTGTTTGTAAATGATCCAGAGTTATTACATTTCTCTTATGAACGATTTCTTGAAAATAGAATTAGGGATGCTTTTGGTTTTGAAGGTACTCCAATTAAAATATTTGCCAGAAAGAGAAGTTAAGGGAGTGGAGAGGTAAGATGGAAAAAATTGCAGTACTTGGTGCGGGAAGTTGGGGAACTGCTCTTGCTATGGTACTTAATGATAATGGTCATGAAGTCAGATTATGGACTCACAATGAGGAGCACGCTCAGCTCTTAAATAAAACGCATGCCAATGATAAGTATTTACCCGGTGTAAACATACCTGAACAAATTGTTGCGTATAACGATTTGGATAAGGCTGTTAAAGATGTCTCAACAGTTGTGATAGTCGTACCGACAAAAGCAATCAGACAAGTCTGTCAGGAACTTAATCAAGTGTTAGACCATAAGGTAACAATTATTCATGGTACAAAAGGAATTGAACCTGATTCCTTTAAGAGAGTTTCAGAAATGATAGAAGAAGAGATCGAGGAAAAGTTCTACGAAGATATAGTTATCTTATCAGGGCCTAGTCATGCTGAAGAAGTAAGTAGAAAGCATCCAACAACGATTACAGCATCCTCCAATAGTATTCCAGAAGCAGAGAGAGCACAAGATCTGTTTATAAACCGTTACTTCAGAGTTTATACAAGTCCAGATATGGTTGGTGTAGAACTTGGAGGAGCTTTAAAAAATATAATAGCACTTGGTGCTGGTATATCAGACGGATTAGGGTATGGAGACAATGCTAAAGCCGCTCTAATTACCCGAGGGTTAGCTGAGATAGCGCGCTTAGGTACTTCAATGGGGGCAAATCCTTTAACCTTTATAGGCTTATCAGGAGTAGGAGACCTCATCGTTACAAGTACCAGTGTACATAGTCGTAATTGGAAAGCCGGAAATTTACTTGGAAAAGGAAACGATTTAGATGATGTTTTAAATGAAATGGGTATGGTTGTGGAAGGTGTACGGACGACCAGGGCTGCACACCAGCTAGCAACCTCTCAGAAGGTGGATATGCCAATTACTACAGGATTGTATCGAATTCTTTTTGAAAAAGCCAAGCCAAAGGATATAGTAGATGAGCTAATGACTCGGGTTAGACGACATGAAATGGAAGATTTGTCAAATATTTTATCAAATCGCTATTCTAATTAACACTAGGCGACTCTCTTGCATATAGTATTGTGGTAAACGAAATAAGGCAAGGAGGAGTAGAAGTGAGCGATTTTCAAAAAAATATGTTTGATCAAATTCAACAAAACTCTAATATTAATCCTCAAGAAATTTTAAAGGTGGCAAACTCTGTTCAAAATGCTGATTTTTCTGATGAAAAGACAGTAAGAGAATTAGTTAAGAACTTGGCACAAATGGCCGGAAAGCCAGTTTCTAAAGAGAAAGAAGATAAAATTGTGAAATCCATTACGAATAATCAAATGCCGACTGATATAAATTCATTGAGCAAACTTTTTAAAAATTAGTTATTACTGGGCATATGAGGATACAATTACGGAATGTTTAGCATAAGATAAATCGCACAAGCATTTCATTTTAGGGTTGCTTTGGGTATTATTTAGTCACGCCGGGATAGAATGCCCCTTCTATCTCGGCTTTTTGTCTTTGCTTTATAATTACTAAAACTTTTATTCTTTATCTTTATGTCTGCGTAAAGGAAGAGTTATAGAAAGCCTCATTGATACATTTTGCCTCGACTATAAGTATCTTAATTTAAGACTCTTAGTATCTAGTTCTAAATATGGTATAATACTTAGAGCAAAATGAGACAAGCATGCAAGGGAAGGATGTATAAAGATGTCTGAAGGAATGCTGAATATGTACATATCGTTTGCTGGTATTCTTTTTCTGTTATTATCGATTGGACTAATATTGCTAAGTCGATATAAGCTTAAAGGGGTATTAGGTGGAATTATCGCAGTTATAGCATATCTGTTCTTAATATTAGGTAGTTTAATTATTTTCTATATTGTTTTTAGTGGTCCTACCACTTAAGTTAAGGAGGGGTTAAATGAAATATACTATTGCAATACCACTACTTTTCATAACCTTATTGTTAAGTGGTTGCTTTTACCCAAATAGCCAACTTTCAAAGAATCAAGTACCTAATGATGTTCAATTAGAAATGGTACAAAATGCTGTTGATCAATATGTAGAAAGACAACAGGGCCTTGTTCCAATTAAAACAAAAACAAATGATACACCGATTTTTGAAAAATATTTATTAGATTTTTCACTATTAAAACAAGAAGGTATTATGCAGAGTGTACCTGGGACAGCTTTTGAAAATGGTGGTTTATATCAATATGTATTGATTACACCAGAAGATAATCCAAGGGTGAAATTAATTGATTTACGAATTTCTGCTCAATTGCGAACTGTTAAGCAAAGACTAAATGTTTACAGAAGTGAACATATCTATCCACCATTCGGAGAGGAAGTTGCTGAGGGAGTATTTTCAATAGATACGGAACTTTTGAATCTTGATGAAGTACCTTATATCGTTAGTCCTTTTACCCAAAAGAACTTGCCTATTGTTATGGATATAGATGGGAATTTATATGTAGATTATAGCCAAGATCTTTATGAAGCACTCCAGAAATTTGAGCACGATTACAAACAAGGTGATGATATTCGGTACATACTAGCAGAAAATTACCCGTTTGTTCCAGCTTATTCCTTACCTTACACAATTAAAAATAATGAACCAACATTTCTTAAACAAGAAGAAAAATAGATTTTATTAAAATTAAGCATACAACACCCCTTGCTGCATATAATGTGCCAAGGGTTTTTTTAGTGTTCCTTTAATCCTTCACCCTAGGGTTTGTGTAATTATTTATTTATTTTTATATAAACAAGTCATAATTTAGTAGGACAACGTCATAGACTTTAAGTGTCAGAGATTCGTAATAGTTTATGGCGAAGTAGATCGGGAGGGGATCATTTGGAAAGAGTTGATATTTTTAAAGATATCTCGAAGCGGACTAACGGGGATATTTATTTAGGTGTTGTTGGAGCAGTACGTACAGGTAAATCAACATTTATTAAGAAATTTATGGAACAGGTTGTATTACCTAATATTGCCGATGAGGGTGATCGAGCAAGGGCGCAGGATGAGTTACCTCAGAGTGCAGCAGGAAAAACAATTATGACAACAGAACCCAAATTCGTACCAAACCAAGCAGTTTCTGTGAAAGTGGATGAGGGATTAGATGTAAATGTTCGACTTGTAGATTGCGTAGGATACACGGTTAGCAGTGCCCAGGGGTTTGAAGATGAGAATGGACCTAGAATGATTAACACACCATGGTATGAGGAGCCAATCCCTTTCCATGAAGCAGCTGAAATCGGAACAAGGAAGGTCATCCAAGAGCATTCTACAATGGGTGTTGTAGTTACAACCGACGGTACGATAGGTGATATTCCTCGTGAAGATTATGTAGAATCTGAGGCAAGGGTAGTGGAGGAACTTCGAGAAGTTGGGAAACCATTTATTATGGTTGTCAATTCCGTTCAACCTTATCACCAAGACACGGAATTACTTAGGCAACAACTAGTAGAAGAGTATGATATACCAGTACTAGCGATGAGTGTGGAGAGTATGACAGACCATGATGTATATAATGTACTCAGAGAGGCGTTGTATGAGTTCCCTGTACTAGAGGTTAATGTTAACTTACCAAGCTGGGTCATGGTACTTAATGAGGATCACTGGTTAAGACAAAGTTATCAGGTTGCGATTCAAGAAACAGTTAAAGACATAAAGCGATTGCGTGATGTGGATCGTGTTGTTGGGCATTTTGATGAATATGATTATATCGACAAGGCCCAACTAGCTGGAATGGAAATGGGTGAAGGGGTTGCTGAAATTGATCTTCATGCACCAGACTATCTTTATGACCAAGTGCTAAAAGAGATTGTTGGTGAAGAGATAAGAGGTAAAGATCATTTACTTGAGCTAATGCAAGATTTTGCCAATGCTAAAAGGGAATATGATCAGGTTGCGGATGCCCTTCAAATGGTTAAACAAACTGGCTATGGCGTTGCGGCACCATCTCTTCATGATATGGCACTTGATGAACCAGAAATTATTCGTCAAGGTTCAAGATTTGGCGTAAGATTAAAAGCGGTCGCACCATCTATTCATATGATTAAAGTAGATGTGGAATCAGAATTTGCACCGATTATAGGGACAGAGAAACAGAGTGAAGAATTAGTTAGATATTTGATGCAAGATTTTGAAGAAGATCCATTATCTATATGGCAGTCTGACATATTTGGCAGATCATTAAGTTCCATTGTAAGAGAGGGTATCCAGGCAAAACTTTCTCTTATGCCTGAAAATGCTAGATACAAATTAAAAGAAACATTAGAGCGAATTATTAACGAAGGCTCTGGCGGTCTTATCGCCATAATTCTTTAACGGCTTGATTACTCAGGCCGTTTTTTTTCTGTGTTTAGAAAATGAAGAATTTCCAAAAAAAGTTAACTGAAAAGTCGTAATATACACAAAAATCAGAGTCCTAAATCAATCTCAACGCAATTATATCAAGCGATTAAGCACTTGCATAAGCCATGTATGTATGATACGATTCATTTAATTAACGAGAGTTCCAAGCGGTTACATAATATTTTTTAATAAATATTGCTGATTATTGTTGAATTTCCGCGAAAACTCGTTTATTATAAGCCTTGTCATCAAGTAAATGGTGGCTATAGGTATAAAAAAATGCAAATTGGTGAACAAATGGAAATATAGCCATTTTCGTTCGAAAGCACCACATACGTTTTGGGAGGAGGTGAATGTCATGAATAAGACTGATCTAATTAATGCTGTCGCAGAAAAAAGCGAACTTTCTAAAAAGGATGCTACAAAAGCTGTAGACGCAGTTTTTGAATCTATCATGGATTCACTTAAAGATGGAGATAAAGTACAATTAATTGGTTTTGGAAACTTCGAAGTACGTGAGCGAGCTGCACGTAAAGGTCGTAATCCTCAAACAGGTGATGAGATTGAAATCCCTGCTAGTAAGGTTCCAGCTTTCAAACCAGGTAAAGCCCTTAAAGATACTGTAAAATAATATTTTTACATATGGGCAAAAAGGGTGCTTAGGCACCCTTTTTATTTTGTACTTTTTTTATAGCGTATTTGAGTAATAAAATGAAGTAAAATACATATTAAAGGCATCAACTATAAACATATGTTATACTATTTTTTATAGAGTATGAGAACGAATGAATGGGCTTGGGAGGGTCAACATGAACGGAACAAACTTGACATTTAAAGAAGTACAACAAGAGTTAGAGGATCAATTGACTCACTCATATCTAAGCAAATTTATAGAAAAGCCTGTTGTCGATAATGATAAATTATTTATCCTATACACGATTATGGAGTCTACCTCTTATGATGCCATAAAAAAGAAAAGCTATATTATTACAACGATGCTTGTTCAAATTGCCCTCGATACACATGATTTAGTACATAATACGAAAGGGACAGAACAATCAACAAAGCAGCGTCAACTAACAGTATTAGCTGGTGATTATTATAGCGGACTGTACTATTATTTATTATCAAAAATTGATGACATACCAATGATACATACACTTGCTACGGCAATTAAAGAAATTAACGAATTGAAAATGAGCGTTTACTATAAGGAATTTGAAACAATTTCTTCCTTTATGGATTCTTTAAAGCAACTAGAATCATTGCTTGTTAAGAGAGTAGCTGAACATATGGGGAAAGAGACGATAACAAATTTTGCTGAGGACTGGCTATTAATTCAAAAATTAATAAAAGAGAAAAGTAATTTTGTGAAAAGTAAACAATCCCATATCCTTAAATTAATCATAGATGGACCTGCTTTTAACATCCAACGGGATAGAGTACAAGCAGTATTGGAAGAAACTATTCAAAAACATCTCAGTCGAGTTGAAGATAGGATTAAGCATATATCATCAGACTTTTCATCTATTACAGCATTTGTAAATAAAGCAGCTTATGACAACTTTGGTGAAAACATAACGGTATTGGAAGAAGGTTGAGGTACATGACCAAGCAATCAAAAGAAGAACGCGTACATAATGTATTTGAAAAAATCTATCAAAGATATGACTTCATGAATTCTGTTATTTCATTTCAGCGTCATAAAGTCTGGCGAAAAGATGTTATGAAGCACATGAATGTAAAAGAAGGTATGTCTGCATTGGATGTTTGCTGCGGGACAGGCGACTGGTCTTTTTCCTTAGCCGATTCAGTAGGGCCAAAAGGTAAAACGGTTGGATTAGATTTTAGTCAAAATATGCTATCTGTTGCACAGCAAAAATTAGATCAAACTAACCTTGGTCAGTTAGAATTTATCCACGGAAATGCTATGGAGCTGCCTTTTGAAGACAATTCCTTTGATTTCGTTACAATCGGATTTGGCTTGCGAAATGTCCCTGATTACCAACAAGTGTTGAAGGAAATGAAGCGGGTTGTTAAACCTGGTGGAAAAGTAGTATGTTTAGAAACATCTCAACCGACTACTCCGGGCTTCAGACAGCTTTATTATTTTTATTTCCGTTATATCATGCCACTATTTGGACGGTTATTAGCTAAGAGTTATAAGGAATATGCATGGTTACACGAATCTGCAAAAGATTTCCCTGGCAAGGAACGCTTAAAAGAAATGTTTGAAAAGGTAGGACTTACTAACGTTAAAGTCAAAAGTTATACTGGTGGAGTTGCAGCAATGCATATGGGAGAGAAGAAACATTAAATAAAAAAATAAAGGTGAACTACATGAAATTAGCAATGACCTATTCGTATATAAAGCAAGATCTAAATCAGATTGAAAAGGCATTGGAGCAGACAATCAGAGCAAAGCATCCAGTCTTGCGAGAAGCATCTATACAATTATTGCGTGCAGGCGGAAAAAGACTCCGTCCTGTTTTTGTTTTGCTATCCGGGATGTTTGGTGAATATAACTTTGAAAAAATGAAAAGAGTGGCTGTTTCATTAGAGTTAATTCACATGGCATCACTCGTCCACGATGATGTAATAGATGACTCTGAATTGAGAAGAGGCAAGCCTACAGTGAAAGCAAAATGGGATAATCGTATTGCCATGTATACAGGAGACTATATATTTGCTCGATCTTTAGAATATCTATCTGAATTGGACGATATTAAGGCGCACAAAACGCTATCAAAAACGATGGTTGAATTAACAATTGGTGAGATTGAACAAATTAAAGATAAATACAATTTTGATCAAAATTTAAGAACATATTTACGTCGGATCAAAAGAAAAACGGCATTGCTAATTTCCTCTAGTTGTCAACTAGGCGCTATTGCTGCTAATGTACCTGTGGAATATGAAAAAGCTCTATATCATTATGGCTATTACATAGGTATGTCTTATCAAATCATAGATGATATTTTAGATTTCACATCCACTGAGGCTAAATTGGGGAAGCCTGCTGGTAGTGATTTGTTTCAAGGAAATATAACACTGCCTGTACTGTATGCAATGGAGGATCAAACATTTAAATCGGAAATAAAAGTTTTATTTTCAACACCAGATAGCTTAGATGTAAAAGAAATTGCTCCTATTATTAGTAGAATTACTTCATCAGATGCTATTCAAAAATCATATGATCTTAGTGAGAGATACCTATTAAAAGCATACGAATCGTTAGAACATCTTCCAGATATAAAAGCTAAACAAACACTTAAGGATATCGCAACTTATATTGGTAAAAGAAAGTCCTAATACAATAATTGTCAATATAGGAATAGTTTGTTACTATTTATTATGTTAGATATCAGCGCTTACATAGGCAATATACATAGTGGAGAGGTGTACATATTGGAGAAAACATTTTTAATGGTAAAACCTGATGCTGTACAACGAGGGTTAATAGGGGAGATAGTTGCTAGATTTGAAAAGAAAGGGTTTAAATTAGTTGGTGGTAAACTCATGGTTATCACAGAAGAACTCGCTAGTCAGCATTATGCAGAACATAAGGGAAAACCTTTTTTTCAAAGTCTAGTTGATTTTATTACCTCTGGTCCTGTTTTTGCAATGGTGTGGGAAGGAGAAGATATCATTTCTACTGCACGGCAAATGATGGGAAAAACTAAGCCAAATGAAGCGTTACCTGGTACTATTAGAGGAGACTTAGCCGTGGTAATGAATAAGAATGTTATTCATGGATCAGACTCTCCAGAAAGTGCTGAAAGAGAAATTGCTTTGTTCTTTTCTGAAAATGAACTCCAAGAGTACAACAAACATAACGATACATGGATTTACTAGTTCAAGAAAACCTCGTCTTTACTATAGATGAGGTTTTTTGTTTGTAAATTTATGTTGTGTTTTTGATCTTTCAAATACTGATTATGGGTGATTTTGAAGTTTTGGAAATTCTATCTTTTTTTAAAAAAATGTTTACATCTATGCCAAAAATGATTAGGATTAGATTAATGAAACATAAGGAGCATGAGACATGAGCGACTATCAAGAATTTACAAAACAAATTAACAAAAAAACAGGAATAGATTTATCTCTTTATAAAGAGGTTCAGATGAAAAGAAGACTTACTTCTTTACGTGAAAAAAGAGGGTTTAATGACTTTCAATCATATTACAATGCCATTGCCCAAGAAAAAGAATTATTAGATGAATTCCTAGATAAAGTGACGATTAATGTTTCAGAGTTCTATAGAAATGCTAGTAGATGGTCAGTACTTGAATCAAAAGTATTACCGAAATTATTTGAGAAAAAGAAGAAATTAAAAATATGGAGTGCAGCTTGCTCTACAGGCGAGGAACCTTATACAATAGCCCTAGTGTTAAGTCAATTTTTAGATTTAAGCCAAATAGATATTTTAGCTACTGATATAGATGATAATGTAATTGCACGTGCAAAGAAAGCTGTTTATAATGAACGAGCGCTTCAGGAAATGCCAACTAAAATCAAAGAAACATATTTTACTAAGGATGGAACATTCTTTCATTTGGATGAAAAGATTAAAAAATGTGTTACTTTTAAAAAGCACAACCTGTTAGCTGATTCCTATCCAGGTTCATTTGACCTTATCGTATGTCGTAATGTTCTCATTTATTTTACGGAAGAAGCGAAACATACCATCTACCAAAATTTCAGTAATTCCTTAGTGGATGGTGGGGTCTTCTTTGTAGGAAGCACGGAACAAATATTTAGTCCTGATCAATATAATTTTAAAGTGTTAGATACGTTTTTCTATCAAAAAAATATGTAGATATTAGACAATGAAGAAGATTCTAACTTGGAATCTTCTTTCTTTTTTTACTCTTTTCCTTTATTAAAGTAAAGAACTATAGTAAGATAATCTAACCAGATTTAATTTGCATCATTTTTCAAAAAAATCAAAAAATGAGCTTTTTTAGCATAATTCATGCACACAAGATAAAAAAGGTATGATATAGTAGTACAAAATTATATTTATACGGGGGTAAACAAATGCGTTACTTAACTGCTGGCGAATCACACGGAAAACAACTAACAACTATAATAGAAGGTATTCCATCTTTAATGCCTCTTACAAAAGAAAATATAAATGAGTCGTTACTTAGAAGGCAGAAAGGTCACGGTCGCGGCAAAAGAATGCAAATTGAAAAAGATTTAGTTGATATTGCAGGTGGTGTAAGGCACGGATATACACTAGGATCTCCAATTGCAATGGTAGTACATAACGATGATTTTAAACATTGGGTTGATGTAATGGGAGAGGATCCAATTCCTGAGGATCAAGATATAAGAAGAGTTGTAACAAGACCTCGACCTGGACACGCTGACTTAAATGGTGCTATAAAATATGGTCACCGAGATATGCGTAATATTTTAGAAAGGTCTTCTGCACGTGAAACAGCGGCTAGGGTTGCTGCTGGTGCAGTAGCGAAAACGTTATTAGCGCACCTTGGTATAAATATTGTTGGTTATGTAAGAGAGATAGCTGGCATTATTTCAGAAGAGTACCCAGATATGAACATGGAGGACCGTGTTCGTATCTCTGAAGAATCTCCAGTTCGAAGCTTAGATCCTGTGGCAAGTCAAAAAATGATGGACGCCATTGACATAGCAAAAAAAGAGGGAGATTCAATTGGCGGGGTTTGTGAAGTATATATAGAGGGCATTCCAGCTGGTGTAGGTTCCTATGTTCATTATGATCGAAAACTAGATGGACGAATTGCTGGTGCTGTATCAAGTATTAATGCCTTTAAAGGTGTAGAATTTGGTATTGGCTTTGAGGCTGCTCGAAAAAATGGTAGTGAGGTTCATGATGAAATAGCTTGGGATAAGGAAACAGGCTATTATAGAAAAACGAATCGTTTAGGTGGTTTTGAGGGTGGTATGACAACAGGCATGCCTATCGTTGTGAAAGGTGTAATGAAGCCAATCCCAACTTTATATAAACCACTTCAAAGTGTAGATATTGAAACAAAAGAACCGTTTAATGCTAGTATTGAGCGCTCAGACTCTTGCGCGGTCCCAGCTGCCGCTGTCGTTATGGAACATGTTGTAGCCTTTGAAGTAGCGAAAGCATTATTGGAACAGTTCCCACATGATCAGTTCCCTAAATTAAAAGAGGCAGTTGATCAGTATAGAGAGGAGATCAAACGTTTCTAATGGATACTTTGACAATTAAAACTAGTACCAACAAATACAACGTATTTGTTGGTACTAAATTACGTTTTAAAACCCAAGAACTTTTAGAAAAGGTTTACAAATCGATTCTTATTATAACTGATTCCTCTGTTTCAGAGTTATATCTAAAAGATGTTGTTCAGTCCTTTGCTGATAACGAGAAGGTTTATACGGCCGTTGTACCTGCTGGCGAATCATCTAAAAGTGCCGGTCAGTACTTTGACCTTTTGACAAAGGCAATTGGATATGGTTTAGATAGACATTCTCTTATCATCGCATTAGGTGGTGGGATGATAGGGGATCTAGCTGGTTTTGTTGCGGCAACCTTTATGAGAGGGATCGACTATATTCAAATGCCGACTACAATATTAGCGCATGACAGTAGTGTTGGTGGAAAAGTAGCGATTAATCATCCTGAGGGGAAGAACTTAATTGGAAATTTTTATCCTCCCCAAGCAGTTATTTATGATGTTGATACTCTCCATTCATTGCCGGATAAAGAAGTAAGATCTGGCTACGCGGAGGTCATCAAGCATGGGATGATAAGTGATTTGTCGTTATTCCATGAAGTAAAAGTTGCAGACTTAACAGCAAAATTAGATGATAAAATAGTAACATCTCAACTTCTTAAAGGGATTAAGGTAAAAGCTGCTATTGTTGAGAAAGATGAAAAAGAAAGCAATATACGAATGTTCCTTAATTTTGGTCATACCTTGGGACACGCAATTGAGGCAGAGTTAGGCTACGGTACAATCACACATGGGGAAGCCGTAGCAATTGGAATGTTATTTGCTATCCGTGTAAGTGAAGATCATTTTAATATTTCTCTACCATTCGGTGAATTATATGATTTTCTAGAAAAAAATAACTACCCGTTACGACTTCCTGAAATGAATAATGATGTCTTGGTTAGCCGAATGAAAAAAGATAAAAAGTCGCGAGATCAACATGTGCAGATGGTACTCCTAGAGCAACTTGGGCAACCAATCGTTAAGGAAATAGCGGATACAGATTTAGTAAATCTATTAAATACTTTTTTTAGAGAGTTGGGTTAGAGTTGATTAGAGGGATTAGAGGAGCAACTACTGTTGAGATAAATGATGAAAGCATGATGGTCGAACGTACGAAAGTGTTATTGGAGGAAATGGTCAGTGAAAACCGTATTCAGCCAGAAGAGATTGCTACAGTATTAATTTCTGTTACAGCTGATATTAATGCTACTTTTCCAGCTAAGGCTCTTCGTCTAATTGACGGTTGGACTTATGTTCCTGTAATGTGTATGAAAGAAATTGATGTTCCGGGCAGTCTAGAAAAATGTATTCGTGTTATGATGACTGTTAATACGGATAATACTCAGAAAGAAATTAAGCATATATATCATTATGAGGCTAAAAAGTTAAGACCAGACCTATCTAAAAAAAGTTAAAAGATAAGGTTGATAGATATATATAGATTGGAGAGGAACAGAATGAATGGTAAAGAGATCTTTAAACAAATGTCTCCCTACAAACCAGGGAAACAAATTGAAGAAGTAAAAAAGGAATATAATCTTTCTAAGATAATAAAGTTAGCATCCAATGAAAATCCATTCGGTTATTCTCCGAAGGTTAAGGAAGCCATTACGACATTTATTGATCATTTAGAGATCTATCCTGATGGGTATACCGCAGAGCTACGTTCAGAACTTGCTACTAAACTAGACGTTGATGACGAACAACTCGTATTTGGTTGTGGCTCAGATGAGGTTGTGGATATTATTTGTCGTACGTATCTTGAACCAGGTACGAACACTGTGATGGCAACACCTACTTTTCCCCAGTACAAACATAATGCATTAATCCAAGGTGCTGAAACCCGGGAAGTTTCCCTAATTGATGGCTATCATGATTTGGATGGAATGATCCAAGAGATTGATGAAGATACAAAAGTAGTTTGGTTATGTACTCCTAACAATCCTACAGGTAATTTAATAAATAAATCAGAACTAGACCGTTTCATGGGACGTTGTCCGAATGACGTTCTCGTTGTTGTCGATGAAGCGTACTTTGAATACGTTACAGCAAAAGACGCACCTGACACGATTAAAGCTTTAAAAGAGTATTCAAACCTTATTGTGCTGCGTACTTTTTCAAAAGCGTACGGCTTAGCGGGACTTCGTATTGGCTACGGGGTAACCAATGAAAAGGTTGCTTCGCTTCTAAATATCACACGTGGACCTTTTAACACGACTACAATTGCTCAAAAAGCTGCATTAGTTGCTTTAAAAGACCAGGACTTCATTCAAGAGACCGTGGAAAAGAATAGTGCCAACAAGCAAGATCTAGTGTCATTCTTTGATAAAATCGGTTTGAGTTATTACGATTCTGAAACCAATTTTGTGTTTGTAAAACTTCCGGTTACTGGTGATGAATTGTTTGAATATTTACTAAGCAAAGGATATATTGTTCGATCCGGGGAAGCGCTTGGTCACCCGAATGGGGTTAGAATAACAATAGGGAAGAAAGATGATATGAAAGAATTACAAAATTTAATAGAAGAATATTTATCTCCAGTAACAAAGGAGAGTCAATCGTGAATCAAACTGTACTAGTTGCGGGGCTTGGTTTGATAGGAGGCTCGCTTGCCTTAAATATGAAACAAACTACAAGTCATAGACTAATTGGGTATGATGTTAGTAAGTCTACGCTTGATTATTGCGTAATGAATGGAATAATTGATGAATCCTTTTCTGACTTTGAGACTGCTGTTAAACAAGCTGATTATTGTATTTTTGCGGCACCTGTTTCTAAAACAGTAGATTTGATTCACCAATTGAGTACTATTGAATTTGAAAAGGAGCTTATTGTTTCTGACGTTTCATCTGTAAAGGCACCTATTATGGAAGTCGCCAACCAAATAAAATCAAATTTGGTTACTTTTATCGGGGGCCATCCTATGGCTGGTTCCCATAAAAAAGGAATTCATGCGGCAAAAGGTCATTTATTTGAAAATGCGATTTACATATTAACCCCAGTCAAACATTGTTCCGAAGATAAAATTAATGCACTACAATCTTTGCTGAAGGGAACAAAATCTAAGTTTCTTATTTTAGATCCAATGGAGCATGATGAAATGACGAGCGTTATTTCTCATTTTCCACACCTAATTGCTTCCTCGCTTGTCCACCAAGCAAAGAATTGGCAAAAGACTCATGCCTATATCCCGAAATTAGCAGCAGGTGGATTCCGTGATATTACCAGGATTGCTTCAAGTAACCCTTCTATGTGGCAAGATATTTTTTTTCAAAATCGTGATCGAATGAGCCATTTGTTAGGAGACTGGATTGAAGAAATGTCGTCATTGAAAGATATGTTGGAGACAGGTGATCGCGATACTATGTATGAGTATTTGGATCAAGCCAAAGAATATCGTGATGGTTTAGATAGTAAGAAACAAGGTGCTATTCCATCTTTTTATGATATTTATGTTGATATTTTTGACCAACCTGGTGCACTTCTTAAAGTAGTTTCTCTCTTAGCTGAACAAGACATTAGTATTAATAATATTGAGATCCTTGAAATTAGAGAAGGAATAACAGGAGTATTACGTCTAAGTTTCCAAAATAAGAATGACCAAGCAATAAGTAATGAAGTATTGAAGAGAAAAGGTTACGAGACAATGATTGAAGATTAGGGGGAGACAGGGAATGTGTGCAAAAATTCTAAAACCAACTGATTTAGCCTTACAAGGTGAGTTATATGTTCCTGGTGATAAGTCAATATCTCACCGTGCAATTATATTTGGATCACTAGCTAATGGTGAAACAAAGGTTACTCATTTTTTAGATGGTGAGGACTGTTTACGTACAATAAGTGCGTTTCAAGCTATGGGTGTGTCAATTAAAAAAGAAGGGCAAACAGTTGTGATTGATGGAAAAGGAGTTAGCTCTCTTCAAGAACCAACTGAACCCATTAATCTTGGTAACTCAGGAACTACTGCTCGCTTATTGTTAGGTGTGTTAGCAGGTTTGCCGTACCATTTCGCACTATATGGAGATGAGTCGTTAACGAAACGACCGATGGATAGAGTGGCAGTACCATTAAGGGAAATGGGTGCAGTTATTGATGGTAGAGAAGATGGAAAATATCTTCCGTTAGCAGTGCGCGGTGGTAACCTAAACAGTATAGCATTTGAATCACCAGTGAAGAGTGCACAAGTCAAATCAGGTGTACTTTTAGCAGGTTTACTAGCAACTGGCACCACAACTGTAGTAGAAAAAACAACAACTAGAGACCATACAGAGAATATGCTAGAAGCCTTTGGAGGCAGTCTAGCCAAAAAGGATGGCAAGATTTCAATAAACGGCAAACAACAGCTAACAGGGACTCACATTCATGTTCCAGGCGATATATCCTCTGCTGCATTCTTTTTAGTAGCAGCAGCCATTAAAGATGGTAGTAGATTGACCTTAAAGGATGTTGGGTTGAACCCGACACGAACAGGTATAATTGATGTATTGAATTTGATGGGTGTTCAATTAGAAGTTGTAGAGGAAAGGTCTATTGGAGGAGAACCAGTAGGATCTATAACTGTAGCATATTCTACACCTCATGCAACCATTATTGATGGTGATATCATTCCTAGAATAATTGATGAGATTCCGATTATTGCCCTGCTTGCTACACAAGCAAAAGGAAAAACCATTATCAAAGATGCAGAAGAACTTCGATTTAAAGAGACAGATAGAATTGAATCTGTTGTACATACACTTAAAGCGTTGGGTGCAGAAATAGAAGCTACCCAGGATGGGATGATTATCCATGGAAATAGTAAGCTACATGGAGCAACAGTTACCTCCTACGGCGATCATCGTATCGGGATGATGATTGCTATTGCTTCTTTAATAATCGACGAAGATGTAGAATTGGAAAATGAAGAGTGTATTGCCGTTTCTTATCCATCTTTCTTTGAAGACTTGACTAAAATATTGAAATGACATCATAGTTTTAAATAGTTTCTCATACCTTTTAAAAAATCCACAAAAAGGAGAAAAGGTATGGGAGACTATTTTTTTTATAGCGATTTTATTTACGACAATGGTGAATGGACTTCTAAATGTTTGCAAATACAAGAAGGGAAATTCACTAGATTTTTATCTAGTAAATCAACTGTTAGGGAATTAAATGTAGAACAGTTTTGGGTTGGTCCTGGGAAAGTATATGTTGATTTAGAGGAACCAGTTTTTAACCAAGTAGATATGGAAACAACAGTGAGTAAGTATATATATCGGGGATGTACGTTATTGTTATGCCAGTTTCCTCTTAAAAGCAGGAGGAATTTTAAGAATAGGTTTTTACAATTTAAAAATAAGCTAGCAAGATTACCACTTGATTATATGATTGTGCCGAGAATACCTATTTCGTTACTTCATCCAGACCAAATACGTTTTTTTGGAAGACGAAAAGTACCTTTCATAATTTTAGAACTTGACAATATTGATGATCTCCTTAACGTGAAATGGGAATGGATTGAACAAGCGCAATCGTTTACGGGTATTCCCATTATTTATGACAGCTCAAAAATAAACACAAAAATGTTAAAGGAACTAAAGTCATTATGGAAATGGATCGGGAATAAATTTCAGATGCAATTGCTTGACGATGGTGTAACCACACTACCACTTCCAAAAGAAACACTTAGAAAAACAGGAATTTCTCCATTTAAAGGAGAATTTATAGAGAATAGTGCGGCTGACTATAATTTATTTCCAATAGAGAAAGTCCCTTCAATTGATGATGAACCGGATTTTAGATATCATAAGGCTATACCAGTGGTAACGGTAATGAATGGGACTGTATTAAGGTCCAATCATTTAATTGAAGGGGAGATTGGCGATGGAAGTTATCAAAAAATATCCATCCCTAATCACTTTTTGTAGAGAACTTCACTATTTGTTATGAAGTGGCGAGACATGTTGAACTCTACGCTAGTTAAAATGTGGCTAGTGTGCTTTTATATGAATCGGATAGATTAGAGCGATTATTTCCGTGCATAGCTAAAATCCGATAAGAGTCGGATACAGCAGTTCTTTGCATCTAAAACAAAAAAACGCAACAATTCTAATTCAAGAAGCTCTTTTACCAAACATGTATGGCTCTTAAAGCAGACTTAGAAGACCCTGCTAAGGAAAAGGGAACTTAAACATATATAGATATCTTTCAGCCATACCACTCGAAATTATAAGAAATGTAGACAAATGGTAGCAAGACATAGAAAGGAAGAGACAAATGGAAGAGATTCATGATGCAATAGTTCTAATGGAGCAAAATAAGTCTGAAGAGGCTATGAAAAAGTTAGCTAACTATTTACCAAATGCTAGTGAGGATGAGAAGTTCACCATTGCTGAATTATACATGCAATGGGGTATGCTAGAAGACGCGAAGTTCATTTTACTGGATCTTGCTCAAAGCTATCCGAATGAGGCTGAATTGAAACTTATGCTAGCAGATATTCATATCGATTTAGAAGAAGATGAAGAGGCTATTGATATATTAAACCGTTTTACGTCAGCTGACGAAGAATACTTAGGGGCATTAGTTCAACTTGCAGATCTATATCAGACACAAGGATTATTCGAGGTGGCAGAACAGAAGTTATTAGAAGCTAAAAATGTGGACCCTATGGAACCGCTGATAGACTTTGCACTTGGAGAGCTTTCATTTTCTAACGGAGAGTATCAGAAATCGATTCCGTATTATGAAAAAGTTATTCAGGCTCACCAACAAGTGGCGGAAGTGGAAATCGGCGTTAGACTTGCTGAGGCATTTGCTGCTACTGGAGAATTTGAAAAATCAATGGATTACTATCAAGAAACAGCTAGTGAAGATCCTGATCACTTGTTTCGATACGGGTTTATGGCTTTCAAAGCAGACCGTTTAGATATATCGATCAAGGTTTGGGAAGAACTACTTGAAAGAGACCCCCAATATCAGTCTGTATATCTTTATTTAGCAAAAGCCTATGAAGCCGACGGACTGTTGCAGGAAGCTTTTGAAACAGCTAAAAAAGGAATAAAAGTTGACGAGTTCAACAAAGAACTATTCCACTATGCTGGTGTTGTTGCACATAAACTAGGTGATGCAGAGGGAAGTACACAATTAATCAGACAAGCTATAGCGATAGATCCAGGGTATAGGGAAGCCATTCTATTCCTTGTAGAAAACTATAAACAACACGATGATTTTAATGCTATTATTGATTTACTTACACATATCATCGAATTAGGGGAAGATGACGCAAGCTATAAATGGGAGCTAGCAAAAGCTTATTATGAGATAGAATTATATGATGATGCATTAAAGCTATATAATGATGCATATACTACTTTTAAAGATGATTCAGATTTTCTCAAAGAATATGGTTATTTCTTAGTAGAAGAAGGGAGGTTAGGTGAAGCAATTCAAGTATTTACAAGCTACTTGAAGATAGATCCAAGTGATACAGAGATTGAGGAATATCTTGAACGTTTAAAACAAAACAAAGAGAGTCTCTTTTGATTAGGAGGGGACAGGAGCTTGAACACGTCTGTTTCAATAAAGGATAAAAAGGAGTTTATTCGTTGGTTTTTAAGTAACTATCAATTGAAAAAAAGAGAAAGTGTGTGGATATTAAATTATTTAATTAATCATGATTCTATATTAGATAATGTTCATTTTGTAAGAGAGGCACGATATTGTCCACGGGGAATAGTAATATCTACACATTGCTCGAAAGATGTTCCGTTTCGCTTTTATAAAAATCATATTGTAACAACTGACGCTGAAAAATCATTCCATGATATTCGTTTAAATAGAAATGATCCTATCTATATACAACTAAGTTTTAAAAATGTAAATCAAAGTGCCGATTATGTTGCCGTATTAGAAGATAATCCCTTCTTGCCGGATGACTTTTTCATTACAAAAAAAGAGAAAAATCTTGCAAAGGAAATCCTGCAGGCATCCTTATTCGAGTACCAACGAGACAAGTTACAGTCTAAAATTGACCATGCACTTGATAACCGTGATCAAAAATCATTTCAAGTTTACTCCCAACAACTTTCAGAACTGAAGAGTAAATATTACTCCAATCATCAGGATATTCCAAAATTTAAATAAATAAAAAAGCGAATTTCTCTCATTTGGGTGAAATTCGTTTTTTATTGTGATAAATTAAGGAAAATAACAAATAATACTGAGGGACTGATATATATGCAATGGAATAAAAAAGACATAGAACAATACATAGAAGTAAAAGAATACGTAGATACATTAGTTATTCCTCTAACGCCTTTTACGTTAAATGCTGATAAAGAGATGGTCAAGCAGGCAAGTCAGGCGGAGTTAATGGAAATCTATGCGAAAGAGATAGAACGGCAGTTTACTGGCAGAATACTATTGTTACCTAATTATACCTATCAAACTGTGAATGAAACGGAAGAAAAGAGATTAAATGAGTGGATCAACTATTCAGAAGACAATCCGTTTAAGCATGTGTTTTTTATTACATTTGATCATCAATGGAAAAAGGTTGAAAAAGGTATTGAAGGAAATTTAATATGGTTGCCAACCATATCAATATCAGAAATTGGCTCCCAAGATTCAGTTAAATTAATAAAGGAACAGGTTGAACAGGTAACAGAATTGATTAAATCTTATTGGTAAGTAAACAAAATAGTCTGTATAGTAGAGATAATTTATTGACCGGACTAATAGTTTGCGCTATCATGGTAATGTCCTAGTAGTATTAGAGATATTTACCATGCAGGTTGTATAAAGCATAGAGGGGGGTAAAAGATGAGTGAAAAGAAACAACAAGTATCCCGTCGCCAGTTTTTAAACTATACACTTACAGGTGTAGGGGGGTTTATGGCAGCAGGTATGCTTGCTCCAATGGTTCGGTTTGCAATCGATCCTGCTCTACAGCCACAAAGTAAGGGAGATTTTAAAGCTGTAGCTCAAGTGGATGAAATAACAAATGAACCACAGCGCTTTGATTGGACAATCGATCAAACAGACGCTTGGTATGAATCCGAAGTAACGAAGAGTGCATGGGTGTATAAGCAAGAAGATGGAAGTATTCTTGCACTTTCACCAGTTTGTAAACACTTAGGTTGTGTTGTCTCTTGGCAAGGTAACAGTGATTATCCGGAACAATTTTTTTGTCCATGCCATGATGGTAGGTACTACAAAAGTGGGGAGAACGTGGAAGGAACACCTCCACCAGTAGGCCTTGATATCTACGAGCACAAAATTGAAGATGGAACATTGTATCTTGGAAAAGCAAAACCGAGAGAGGGGGCATAAAAAATTATGATGCAACGTATCTATGATTGGATTGATGAGCGTGTAGACATAACACCACTATGGCGTGATATTGCTGACCATGAGGTTCCAGAACACGTTAACCCTGCTCATCATTTCTCTGCATTTGTATATTGTTTTGGTGGTTTAACATTTTTTGTTACTGTTATTCAAGTGTTATCTGGAATGTTCTTAACGATGTATTACGTTCCTGATATCGAAAATGCTTGGAAATCAGTTTATTACTTACAAACAGAAGTAGCGCACGGGCAAATTGTTCGTGGTATGCACCACTGGGGTGCAAGTGTTGTAATAGTTATGTTATTCCTACATACATTGCGTGTCTTTTTCCAAGGCGCTTACAAGAAACCACGTGAACTTAACTGGATGGTTGGGGTTATGATTTTCTTTGTAATGCTGGGCCTTGGTTTAACTGGGTACTTATTACCTTGGGATAATAAAGCTTATTTTGCGACGCAGGTAACCCTTGAAATTGCTGAAGGTGTACCGTTTATCGGAGAAGCAACGAAGACATTATTAGCTGGTGACGCTGAAATTGTAGGGGCCCAAACGCTAACGAGGTTCTTTGCAATTCACGTATTTTTCTTACCAGCAGCCTTGTTCCTTTTGATGGGTATTCACTTCATAATGATCCGTAAGCAAGGTATATCTGGTCCGCTTTAATATTTACTGATAGATAAAGGAGGGATAGCTGTGAAAAAGGGTAAAGGGATGCAGTTTGTTGGTGATTCCCGAATTACTGCCGACAAACAAAAATTTATACCTAAAGATTATTCAGAGTACCCTGGAAGAACAGAAGCGTTCTGGCCTAACTTTTTACTTAAAGAGTGGCTAGTTGGTGCTGTCTTTTTAGTTGGATTTTTATGCTTAACTTTAGCACACCCAGCACCGTTGGAAAAAATGGCTGATCCAACTGATGCTGCATATATTCCGTTACCAGACTGGTATTTCTTATTCTTATATCAATTCTTAAAGTAT
Organism: Aquibacillus kalidii; assembly: GCF_014280935.1. Lineage (GTDB taxonomy): Bacteria > Bacillota > Bacilli > Bacillales > Amphibacillaceae > Aquibacillus_D > Aquibacillus_D kalidii. The sequence goes on along the minus strand of NZ_JACLZI010000037.1, from coordinate 80,993 downwards.
GAATTTGCTAGTGGTCCTTACTTTGTTCTAGGGGCAATAGTTGCTCCTGGTCTTGCATTTGGAGGATTATTACTTGCTCCATTTTTGGATAAAGGACCTAATAGAAGACCGGTCAATCGTCCAATTGCAACTGGTTTAATGCTTCTCGGTATTATTTCTGTGTTCTGGTTAACATACGAAGCTGCAGAACATGTTAATTGGGAAGAGAAAGCGGAGAACAATAAACCTGTATTGCAGCCAGAGGTTGAAATTGATACGGAAAGTGCTGGATACGCTGTATTTGAAAACAGTTGTATGCAGTGTCATGGCGACCAATTACAAGGTGGTGGAGCTGCGCCATCCTTAATTGGTATTGATTATTCAGTTGAAGAGCTTAAAGACATTGCAAAAAACGGTATTCGAACAATGCCAGCTGGACAATTTAAAGGTAGCGAAGAAGAACTACAACAATTGGCTGAATTCATTGTTTCTGTGAATGAACAAGTTAAGTAATGATGAGAATCCCTCTCTTTTTTATAGACGAGGGATTCTTTTACGTTTAAAATATTCCTAGTAGTTCCAAACTATTATTGTTTTTAAAGTAAAAGCTAGTAAATCGGAAAGGAAAAGTTATATGTATAAACAAATACTGATTGACAAAGGTTTTTTAATTCTATTATTCATTATTAACCTACTAGGAACGATTTACGGCTATATATGGTACGAGGGACAACTTGCCATTACACCACCAAAGTATCTAATTTTTGTTCCAGATAGTCCAACAGCAAGTTTGTTTTTTACCATTTTCTTATTTTTTTATATATTAGGTAAAAACACCCCATATATCGAAGCGCTAGCTTTGGTAACATTATTTAAATACGGCGTATGGGCAGTTATCATGAATTTATTAACACTAAATGTGACTGGGGAGCTATCGTGGCAGGGGTATATGTTGATTGGATCTCATGGAGCAATGGCGATTCAAGGGTTATTGTACTCGGGGTTTTATAAGATCAAATTACGGCATTTAATAATAGCTGGAATTTGGACATTACATAATGATGTTATTGATTATGTGTTTGGAATGATGCCTATTTATTCCACCTTATCTGATTACTCAAACCAAATTGGTTATTTTACTTTTTGGCTTAGCATCCTTTCCTTAGCTTTAGCTTATTATTTAACTGTACATAAGAATCTGAATAAGACTTATATTTATTAGGTCTAAATTTCCCCTTTTTTTCATACATTGCTAAGAGAATGTATTGGAAGAGGGGAGCTTTATGAGACATAAAACTAGTCATGTCATAATATTACTAACATTGAGTTTGTTGATCGGAATCGGAACTCTGTCTTTTCAAGCAACTACTTTAGCAAATCATAAATCGTTGGTTGAGACAGTTCATCAATACGATCGGTTTGTAGAACAGCAGAGGTATGATAGTGCAAAAGCCTTACTAACAGATCATAAAGCAGCAATTACGAAATTATTTGAGGACAATGCTCCTAATTTATTGGATGAGCTGTCAGCACTGTTGGAAACGAATGTAGAAGTTATTAATGATAAAACCTTTAGTAAAGAGTATAAAAGGGCACAATCGTTAAGTTTGCTACTAGCTGTGGACTCTGTTAACAACCCTGAAGATCCAATCTGGTTTAAATGGAAAACAGACTTAGAACAAACTGTCTCAACTCTTATGAGTGCTGAGGACGTTAATCAAAATCAGCTTCAAACACTAATCAGTGAATGGACAATTATGAAACCAGCACTTCAATTGTCATTAGATGAAGAGAATTATCAGCAATTAGCTACTGCTTTTAGAAATTTGGAAAATAATGAAGGTACTAAAAAGCAAGAGCTCCAAACTGTCTTTAATGAGATGCAGACGATCAACTTAACGGATTCCTTGAATCCAAAAAACTCGATAAATTTTGTTTGGATGATATTAATTGTTGGAGGCTTTATTACCCTTACATTATCCTACGTTGCTTGGAAAAAATATAAAGGTGAAAAGATAAGTCAAAAGCAAATGATAAATTAGTTGACTAGATCCTGATTTTTGACTAAAATTGACCTTAGTAACATAGGAATTTTTACATGGAGGAGTGCACATGTCTTTAACAAGTTACCTTATATATATTGCTTTGTTAATGATTATCCCACTTTGGGCTCAGTCAAGAGTTAAATCAACCTACAAGAAGTTTTCAAAGGTTTCCAATTCTTCTTATATGACAGGTGCTCAAGTTGCGCGCAAAATATTAGATGACAATGGTCTATATGATGTCGAAATAGAAGAAACAAGAGGAACGTTGTCCGATCACTATGATCCACGTAAGAAGGTAGTTCGTTTATCTAGTGATAACTACCATGGTCATTCTATGGCTGCTTCTGCAATTGCGGCCCATGAGGTTGGACATGCTATTCAGGATGCGCAAGCATATGCATTTTTAAGATTTCGCCATGCTTTAGTTCCTATAGCGAGCTTGGGTGACAAAATGTCATTTATCTTAATTATTGCAGGGGCATTGTTGAATATGATGAACCTAGTCTTAGTCGGTATTGTGTTTATGGCATTTGCCGTGCTATTCCAATTGGTAACATTACCTGTTGAGTTTGATGCATCAAATCGTGCAATGAGTCAGTTAGTATCTTCAGGCGTAATCCGTAACAATGAAGAAAGAGAAACAAAGAAGGTTCTAAACGCCGCAGCTTTAACATACGTAGCAGCTGCAATGGTTGCAGTAGCGGAATTAATCCGTTTTGTCTTAATGTTTGTCGTTTCTGATGACTAAGTAAAAAAAGCTAGCACTTTGGGTGCTAGCTTTTTTTATAGTTTAAGAAATTATAAAATTTGCTAAATGTGGATAACCTTCAAGATCAGCCTTGTCCAGCTCCGAGCGCCAGCGACTAGCGAGACTTCCCTCGCCTTCGTACGATAAGTTAACATCGGTTCACTTCGTTCACCGTGTTGCCTTTATCTCCTACGGATCAGTCCAGTCCGTACGTCGCTTACCGGCGCTCTGCGCTTTTATTCCTTTATCTCATCTTAATTCTTGGAAAAACATACAAATCTTAATCGGATAGTGGACGTTTGTTCTCATCTAAGGTAAACCCTTCTCCAAGCACATCGTGCACAGAGGTTACAGCAACAAATGCATGAGGATCTATACTTTCTACAATGTTTTTCATCCGAACAATTTCATTACGACCTACAACACAGTATAGTACATCTCTTTTTTCTCCAGTGTAACTGCCTCTTCCTTGTAAAACGGTCACACCTCTGTCCATCTCTTTCATGATTCTCGCAGAAATTTCATTGCTTTTAGGTGAGATGATTGTTGCGCCTCTTGCTGTGTATGCTCCTTCTTGTATGAAATCTATAACTCGTGCTGCTAAATAAACAGCAACAAGTGTATACATACCTTCAACTAGTTCTAAATATGTAATAATAGAAGTAGCAATTACTACCGCATCAAACAGAAACATTGTTTTCCCCATACTCCATCCAGCGTATTTGTTTACAATCCTTGCTATTATGTCTACCCCACCGGTAGTTCCACCGTAACGAAAGATAATTCCTAACCCAATTCCAATTGACACACCTGCAAACAATGCAACCAGCGTCATATCAGATTGAAGATGTAACTGAAATGGATCTATTTGGAATATATACAAAAATAAAGAAACTGCTAGAGTTCCGATTACTGTATAAAGAAAAGTATTTCTACTTAAAAATCTCCATCCTACAATAAAAGTTGGTATATTCAATACAATGTTGGAGATCGCTGGATCCCATCCCCATAGAAAATAAAATAATAGCGTTATCCCTGTAAATCCACCTTCCCCTAAGTTGTTTTGCATATTAAAATGAACGATACCAAATGAAAACATGGCGGAACCAATTAATATGAAAAAAATATTTTTAAACCTTAAACCAAATACCAAAATCCTCACCTCCATTTATAAATTACTTCATTTATTATAGACAAACAAGAAAATACTAACAATGATAATTTATTTTTAGATAAAATAATTTGTCAAACCATACACTTTTAGCTAACATGAAGATAGGGAAAGTTATTAATAAAGGAGTTTCATCTATGGCAGATCCAAAAGTTTATAATACAGTAGAGATGCAAGATAGAGTGGATCAATACATTTCACAATTTAAAGAAGGTTACTTTTCGCCATTAAGCATGTTAGCACGATTTACAGAGGAAATTGGAGAACTGGCCCGAGAGGTAAATCACGTGTATGGTGAGAAACCGAAAAAAACATCGGAGGATGACAATACAATTGAGGATGAACTTGGTGACTTATTGTTTGTAACCATTTCATTTGCTAATTCATTAAATATTGATATTTCAGAAGCCTTTAATCGTGCTATGAGTAAGTTTGAAACGAGAGACAAAGATCGTTGGACAAGAAAGGAACAAACGGAGGTAGAAAAAGATGAGCAAAATTAAAGTAGTGGTCGCAGGCCCAAGAGGTAAAATGGGAAGTGAAGCTTTACGAATGGTTGAACGAGAATCTGATTTAGAATTAGTGGCCTGTTTAGATCATAAATTCGGTGGCAGTATTGTGAAAGACATAGAAGGTCTTCCTGGTTTTGATGCGTTGGTATATGATGATATAGAACAATGTTTTCAGAATGTAGAAGCAGATGTACTAATTGATTTAACAACTCCTGAAGTGGGTTACTTACATACTAAAACAGCAATAGAATATGGGATAAGACCAGTAGTTGGTACAACTGGTTTTACTAGGGATCAGTTAGAGGAGCTAACAAATCTTTCAGAAGAGAAAGGAATTGGTGCAGTTATTGCTCCAAACTTTGCAGTCGGCGCCGTCTTAATGATGCAATTTGCAAAAATGGCAGCCAAATATTTCCCAGATGTAGAAATTATTGAACGACACCATGACCAAAAGCTTGACGCACCTTCAGGAACAGCGGTTAAAACAGCAGAACTGATTCAGGAAGTAAGAGAGAGTAAACGACAAGGTCACCCAGACGAGAAGGAAACGTTACCTGGTGCAAGAGGTGCAGACTATGATGGAATGAGAATACATAGTGTACGGTTACCTGGGCTAGTCGCTCACCAAGAGGTTGTCTTTGGATCTTCTGGTCAAAACCTTACGATTAAACACGACTCTTTTCACCGGGAGTCATTCATGTCGGGCGTTAAATTGGCGATAGATCATGTGGTGAAATTAGATTTACTAGTTTATGGATTAGAAAACTTATTGGATTAGGGGAGATCAATATGAATATTGCTCTAATAGCTCATGATAAAAAGAAAACGGATATGGTCAATTTTTCAGTAGCATATACTCACATTTTGAATAAGCATAGTCTGTTTGCTACTGGTACAACAGGAAAAAAAATCAGTGAAGCAACAGGACTAGAAGTTCACAGATTTCAATCAGGTCCACTTGGTGGGGATCAACAAATTGGAGCTAAAATAGCAAATAATGAAATGGATTTAGTTATCTTTTTTCGTGATCCACTAACTGCACAGCCACATGAGCCAGATATAAGTGCATTAATACGTTTATGTGATGTTTATCAAATTCCACTGGTAACAAATTTAGGTGGAGCTGAAATTATGATCAGGGCCTTAGAAGACGGGTATTTCGATTGGAGAAACAACGTAAAATAAAATCAGTAGTGAAGTTAGGACGAGAATTAAAAATGAAAAAAATAGGAATTACATGTTATCCAACTGTAGGGGGATCAGGAGTTATTGCTACTGAGCTTGGAAAAATGTTAGCAAGCGAGGGACACGAGATACATTTTATTACTTCTAGTGTTCCTTTCCGATTAAATAGTGTCCATCCAAATATATATTTTCATGAAGTGGAGATGAACCACTATCCAGTTTTTCAATATCCACCTTACGATTTGGCACTGGCTAATAAGATGGCCGAAGTTATAGATACGGAAAAATTAGATATTTTACATGTGCATTATGCTATCCCTCATGCAGTTTGTGCTATTCTTGCAAAAGAAATGGCTGAGCATAAAGTTAAAATAGTAACAACTCTACATGGAACGGATATTACTGTGTTAGGTATAGATAGAAGTTTGAAGAAAATGATCAAGCACGGCATTGAAAAGTCAGATGCAGTAACAGCAGTTTCCCATAGCTTAGTCAATCAAACGAAGGAAATGTTACAAATAGAAAAAGAAATAGATGTAGTCTATAACTTTGTAGACGAATCTGAATATTTTTACCGGAATAATAAAAATTTAAAAGATCAATTCCGAATAAAAGAAGAAGAAAAAGTTATTGTCCATATTTCAAACTTTAGAAAAGTGAAAAGAGTTCATGATGTTATCTATTCATTTGAAAAAATTTCAAGTGAGGTACCGTCAAAATTGTTGTTAATTGGAGACGGTCCGGAATATTCAGAAGTTCATCAACTTGTTAAGGAATTGAACTTACTGGATAAGGTTTTATTTTTGGGGAAACAAAAGAATATTGCAGAGCTATTATCTATTTCTGATCTAATGCTACTCTTATCTGAAAAAGAAAGCTTTGGTTTAGTTTTACTTGAAGCAATGGCTTGTGGGGTACCTGGCATTGGTACAAATGTCGGTGGTATTCCTGAAGTGATCGAAGACGGTGCTAACGGTTTTATTGTTGAAGTTGGAGCTATTGATCAGATAGCTGATAAAGCAGTAACTATTTTAAAAGATCCAGTGCTATGGGAACGGTTGTCCACTGAAGCTAAACAAAGAGTCGAGGAACGCTTTCATTCTACTATGATTCGAAAGCAGTATGAACAGATTTATGATAGAACACTGATAGGTGGTTAAATATGAAAGAGGTAACCTTTAAAGAAGCCAAAGAGATCCTACGCATTATTGAAAATAACGGGCATCAGGCGTACTTTGTTGGGGGAGCTGTTCGGGATTCTTTGCTAAAGCGGCCAATGGGGGACATAGATATTACTACTTCTGCTAGTCCAGAAACCGTAACCAAGATGTTTTCAAAGGTTATTCCAGTTGGTATTGAACATGGTACGGTTATTGTTAGGTATAAAGGCTATTCCTATGAGATCACTACGTTTCGATCAGAGACAGGTTATTCTGACCATAGACATCCTGATCAAATAACCTTTGTGCGAAACGTCGAAGAAGATCTAGCAAGAAGAGACTTTACTATAAATGCTATCGCAATGGACTATAACGAGAAGATTGTAGATCCATTTCAGGGACGAATTGATTTATCAAACAAGGTGATTAAAACGGTAGGAAATCCTATTGAGAGGTTTCGGGAAGATCCTTTGCGCATAATGAGAGCACTTAGGTTTAGTAGTCAATTAGGGTTTAAAATGGATCCAGATACATGGACTGCTATAAAAGAGAATGCTGCATGGTTAGAAAAAATATCGATCGAACGAATTGCAGTAGAATTACAGAAGCTCTTTGCAGGTACATATACTACACATGGTATGCATTTTTTCATTAACTCTGGTGTACAAGCATATTTACCTATTTTAAAAGATCATTCCGAGTTAGTTATCAAATGGCGAGACTTGTCTCAACCTATCCAGTCTTGGGAAGAGTTGATTTCCTTGTTCCACCACTACCTTCCAAAAGTTGAAGTGGAGGAATGGGTGAAATCATGGAAGCTCTCCAATAAAATTAAACGAGATGCTCTTCATTTAGTAAGAGCAATAGCTTACTACGATCAATATCAACATATTGATGAATGGCTAGTATACCAATTACCTAGACAACTGGATGCTAGCTTTATTCGTATGTTGTCCATCCTTACTAATAAAAGCTTAACGATCGATAAAATGAAAACAATCAGAAATAATTTACCAATAAAAGATAGAACTGAAATTGTTATTTCTGGTTCTGATATAATCGGTTTATTTCCAATGCAACAGAAGGGGCCCTGGATAAACAAACTCTTAACAATGATAGAGAAAAAAATTGTCCGAGGTGAAATAAGTAATGAGCCGAATGAATTAGGAAAGTGGTTGATGACATGGAATCCACAAGACATCGATTAATTGAACTTTTGGCAAATAGTCAGTCTAGCTATATATCTGGTCAAGAGCTATCTAAGAAGTTAAATATATCAAGAACAGCTGTTTGGAAACATATGAAGGAGTTGGAGAAGGACGGCTATAAAATTGAGGCATTTCCTAAAAAAGGATATCAGATAACACAATTTCCAGATAAATTAAGCTCTAACACGCTTCTTTGGGGCTTACATACTAATTGGCTTGGAAAGAACATTATTCATAAGACAAAACTAAACTCTACTCAAATTTTGGGTAATCAACTAGCTGCGGAAGGGGAGGGACACGGAACCGTCATTATTGCCGACGAACAAACGAATGGAAGAGGTAGAATGGAGCGATCGTGGTACTCTGCGAGGGATAAAGGGATATGGATGAGTATCATTTTGCGACCTGGTTTACTTCCTAATCAGGCACCTCAATTAACTTTGTTAACTGCTACAGTGTTAGCTGATGTATTGAGTCAAAAAAACATTAGTGTGACTATAAAATGGCCTAACGATATATTAATTAATGGTAAAAAGGCTGCTGGAATCCTCACAGAGATGCAAGCTGAACAAGATCAAATCAAATACGTTGTCCTCGGTATAGGATTGAATCTGAACCAATTACAAAGTGAGTTTCCAGATAGTATAAAAGACAAAGCAACATCACTTAGGGTGGAAACAAATAAAGAATGGGATAGAAAAGAATTGATCCATGGTATCCTTGAACATTTTGATACTGTATATGATGAATATATGGAAAGTGGATTTGAGAACATTCGGTTAAAGTGGGTAAGCTATGGATACAAAATTGGAGAGGCAGTAGATATTGTGACTCCGAAAGAAAATTGGAGTGCTACACTGGTTGGAATCGAATCAGATGGAGCTCTAATTGTTCGAAACCAAGATGGGAGCACGGAAGTATTGTACTCAGCTGAAATTAAGTGGTAAGGAGAAATCATTATGAAAAATAGAGTTCAATTGCAAAAAATGAAGCAAGAAGGGGAAAAAATTACGATGCTAACAGCTTATGATTTTCCTTCTGCTAAATTAGTTGAACAAGCGGATATAGATATGATTTTAGTTGGAGATTCTCTAGGAATGGTCGTTCTTGGATATGACTCTACCATTCGAGTTACGGTTGACGACATGATTCATCATGCTAAAGCAGTAACAAGAGGGGCGCGTAATACGTTTGTGGTTGTGGATATGCCATTTATGTCTTACCATATTTCCCTGGAAGAATCCTTAAAGAATGCCAGGAGGATTTATCAGGAATCAAATGCACAAGCTTTAAAGATTGAAGGGGCTTCAGAAGAAATCTTAAAATTAACCAAACAGTTAACGAATGCAGGTATCCCTGTAGTTGCTCATATTGGTTTAACTCCACAATCAGTAAATGTACTAGGTGGTTATCGGGTACAAGGCAAAGATCTAGAATCTGCAAGGCAGCTAATTAAAGATGCACAGAACTTGGAAAAAAGTGGAGCAATGGCAGTAGTTTTAGAATGTGTCCCTAAAGAGTTAGCAAAAGTAATTACAGGTAAACTCGAAATCCCCACTATTGGAATTGGTGCAGGGGTTGATTGTGATGGACAAGTATTAGTTTATCATGATGTTCTACAATACGGTGTAGATCGGGTTGCGTCTTTTGTAAAAACTTATCTTAATGTTAACGCAGATATGAAAAAGTCATTATTTATGTACAACAATGAAGTGAAAGCGAAACAATTTCCTAATGAAGATTATGCCTTTTCATTAAATGAAGAAATAGTAAGAGAGTTAGAGCTGGAGGAATAGAAAGTGGAGATTATACGGTCGATAAAACAAATGCAGCAGTATATTTTAGCTGAGAAACAAAAGGGGAAGAAAATTGGTTTTGTGCCTACAATGGGATTTCTTCATGAAGGTCACGAAAAATTAATTCGTACTGCAAGAGAGGACAATGATATAACCATTACAAGTATCTTCGTTAATCCTTTACAATTTGGTCCTAATGAAGATTTTGATCGTTATCCTAGAGATGAAGAACATGATGTTCAAGTATGTAAACGTCTAAATGTTGATGTTCTGTTTCTTCCTGATAATAATGAGATGTACCCAAAACCTCAAGTGATTTCCATTCATGTAGATAAACGTACAGATGCTTTATGTGGGAGATCAAGGGAAGGTCATTTCTCAGGTGTTGCAACAGTATTAACAAAGTTATTCCACATTGTAAGCCCAGATCAGGCTTATTTCGGAATGAAGGATGCACAACAAGTGGCAGTTGTGGAAGGATTAATTCATGATTTTAATTTTCCTATTACGATCGTACCTGTTCAAACAATTAGAGAAGAAGATGGTTTAGCCAAGAGTAGCCGAAACGTGTATCTCTCTGCACATGAAAGAGAAGAAGCACCTATTATATTCAAAGCATTACAACTAGGGCAAAAAATGGTCATTGACGGAGAAAAAAATCCTGATATTATAGTTAGGGAAGTCGAGAGTTTTATTACTAGTAAAACTAGTGGTAAAATAGATTACGTAGAACTCTTAAGCTACCCGGATTTAACGGCAGTAGAGACCATAAATGAAACGATTATTCTTGCTACAGCAGTGCATTTTAAAAAAGCAAGGTTAATTGATAATATTGTAATGAACGCTGACGGATCTATTTCTGTTCAGATATAGTAGGGGGAAATATTATGTTGCGTACCATGATGAAAGCGAAGATTCATCGTGCTCGTGTAACGGAAGCAAATTTAAATTATGTTGGCAGTATTACGATTGATAGAGATATTTTAGATCAAGTTGGGATTTTGCCTCATGAAAAAGTACAAATTGTTAATAACAATAATGGACATCGTCTAGAAACATACGTTATTCCTGGTGAAAGAGGAAGTAAAGTTATTTGTTTAAACGGAGCAGCTGCAAGACTTGTTCAGAAAGATGACATTGTTATTATTGTTTCTTATGCTATTTTATCTGATGAGGAACTAGCAACTTTTAAACCAAAAGTAGCGTTAATGAATGAATATAATGAAGTTGTGGAAGTACTCGATCAGGAACCACCATTAACGGTTTTGTAATCGTATATTTATTAACCGAAACTCTTATCATCGATTAATGATAAGAGTTTCGTTACATATAGTCTGTAAATGGAGCTGAAATTCGTTGAGAAAATTTGCTGTAGTCGACCTAGAAACGACTGGTCACACTCCTTCTAAAGGTGATCGCATAATTGAAATAGGTATAGTCGTACTTCAAGAAGGGAAAGTAGTGAAAGAGTTCTCTTCATTAATAAACCCAAATATTGAAATACCTCCTTTTATTACGAACTTAACAGGTATATCGAATACGGATGTGAGTGATGCTCCTGCTTTTTCTATGCTAGCTGAAGAAGTAGCGCAGTTATTCTCTGATGCATACATAGTAGCTCATAACGTTCCTTTTGATTTAGGTTTTTTAAATTATGAATTACAGTCATGTGGAATAAAACCTCTTAATCAGCCAGTTATTGATACAGTTGAGTTATCAAGGGTTCTAATTCCACAGGCTCCAGGCTTCAAGTTAGGACAACTATCGGAATACTTAGGATTGCAGCATGATGATCCGCATCGTGCACTTTCTGACGCAAATGTTACTGCAATGCTATTGGATCATTTGTTGAATAAGTTAAAGGATTTACCTTATGAAACTTTATTTCAGTTACAGGAAATGGATAAAGTGTTAAAAAGTGATCTATACCACCTTTTAGAAAAAAGAATGGAAGAAATATCATTTGAGCCTATAGCAAGAACTGATATCGAGGTTTATCGTGGAATTGCCATAAGAAAAGTAAACAAAATCGAAATTACGGAGAATGAATCATTACCTTCATTCGGAGACTTAATCGATAGTTTCTATGAACCATTAGGGATCTTTGAACAGGAAATGAATGCTTATGAAGAAAGACCTGGACAAAGAAAAATGACAGAAATCATTTTCGATGGTTTTAGGGCTAAACAACATACATTAATTGAAGCGGAAACGGGCACTGGTAAATCACTCGCGTATTTAATTCCAGCTATTTACGAGGCTGTGTCAAATAAAGAGCGTTTATTAATTAGTACACATCTCACACAGCTCCAGTCACAGTTATTAGAAAAAGAAATACCTTTATTATCGAAGCTGTTACCTTTCTCTTTCCAAACCGCATTAGTAAAGGGAAAACAGCATTACCTAAGTCTAAGTAAATTTGAAAAAGAGTTATTGAGTCCGGGACAAGATAATTATGACGTAACCTTGACAAAAGCAATGATCTTGATCTGGCTAACGGAAACAGATACTGGAGATATTGATGAGATTCAATTGCCTTCAAGTGGTAAACAATTTTTTAAGCGGATCTCTTCTGAGTCAGAAAGTGTTGTAGATCCACGATCACCTTGGTTTTCACGGTCCTTTTATCAAAGAATAAGGACCAAAGCACAAAAGGCAGACGTAATCATTACAAACCACTCCCTGTTATGTACGGATATGACGAGTGAATATCAGCTACTACCGACTTACAAGAAGGTAATTATTGACGAAGCGCATCATTTAGAAGCTACAGCTGCTAAGCATTTTGGGTTGAAGCTAGACTATGTAAACATTCAATTTCTCTTAAATAGGATCGGATCTATACAAGAAGGGGAATGGTTCCATCAAAAAAGTAAGGAAATACCAATTGTCGAATCGATATTAGAAGAATATAACTGGGATAAATGGTGGTTAGAAACCAAAACAGAAACAGATGAATTATTCCGGTACCTGTTTAGTTATGTAATCGAACAGCAAAATAAAGATGTTGCCATTAATGATATTGGTCGCTTCCAATATCGCTTTGAGCCAAAATCTGAAACAGTAGCGAAATGGAATACGGTTCAGGAAATGGTAACACGGCTTTCCTTTAACCTTAGAGACCTAATTCATATTCTCTCAACCATAAAACAAGCTTTATTAAAGAATGAAGACTTAGATCGTGGAGAAGAAGTGGAACAAGTGACAAAGTTTATGGAGCGGCTACAGCAAATCATTGATGATTTAGAAGAGTTATTTCTACAAGACGATGAGCAGACTGTAAAGTGGATTGAAATTGAAGCTTATGGTGCAAGAAATGCCGTTTACCTTTTTAGTGAGCCAATAGATATCTCCCAAATCCTTAAAGAAAAATTATTTGAGATCAAAGAAAGTGTTATTATGACAAGTGCTACTTTAACAATGAGTAATTCTTTTCGATATATAAGAGAAAGATTAGGGTTAACATCTGAGCATGTTTCAGAATATAAAATTGATTCGCCTTATTCGTATGAAAAACAGGTTCAAATACTAATTCCAAATGATTTCCCGGATATTAAATATGGAAATCAAGATGAATTTATTTATGCGACATGCGAGGCCATTCTGTCTATGGCTCAGATTTCAGATGGACGTATGTTAGTCCTATTTACTTCTTACGATATGTTAAAAAAGTCATATAATTTGTTACGTGAAATTATGGAAGAGGAAGAATTTATTGTTATTGCACAAGGAATTTCAAGTGGGAGCAGGGCACGACTAAAGAAGAATTTTCAAGCATTTGATCGTGCAATACTGCTCGGTACTAGCTCTTTTTGGGAGGGTGTAGACATTCCTGGTAGTGACTTATCTTGTCTAATGATTGTCAGGCTTCCGTTTCAACCACCAAATCATCCGATTTATGAAGCTAAATCAAATTACCTTAAAGAAAATGGGAAAAACGCCTTTATGGAATTAGCGTTACCTAATGCTGTCATCAGATTTAAACAAGGATTCGGTCGTCTTATAAGATCCAGTACAGATCGAGGTATAGTATTTATTTGTGACGACCGTATGATTCGGGCAAGATATGGTAAATACTTTACTGAGTCCATTCCTTCTGTTCCAATTGATTACAATTCTACTCAAAAATTATTGTTAAAAGCTGAAGAATGGTTATGATACGATTTCTTTTTTTACATACCCTATAACTAGTACACATTTGGGTGGTGATAAAATTTGAAACACCTTTTCAAAAATGTCTTGGTAATTCTAATACCATTACTAATTCTGGTTAATGAATCAGTAATCCAAGCAGAAAAACAGTCATTACCTGTTCTTGAAAAAGAAGAACTTTATGTTGCTTTTTTAGGTTTACCTGATGGCGAAGCAACACTTATTAAAACAGGAGAAGGGAAAAATTACCTAATAAATACAGGCTCAGAAAAAAGTGAAAATGAATTAGTAGGTCAATTAGAGGAGCTAGAAGTGAAAAAGATTGATGCATTGCTAATCACCAAACAAACAGCTGACTACTGTGAAAATGCAAAACGTGTCATAAGCAGATTTAACATTGATCAGACGATTCATGCTGGGACGCTAGGTAATTCCTGTGAAGAAAAAACCTCAGATACAAAACAGATCAAATGGAAGACAGAAACGACACATCGTTTGACTCATCATTTGAAAATAAAAGTGCTGGATGCTGAGCAAAGTGGCGAAATGTCACTAGGAATTGAGTTTGGAGACAATTCCATTATGTATTTGAGTAATAGCAATGTAGAAGATGAAGAGAAATTATTAAAGCCTAAACTAAGACCACAAATATTAAAAATAGGTGACTACGGTAGAGGGAAATCCCCTAGTGCACATTTTTTAGAATCAGTGGATCCACATATTAGTGTGATTTTTAATTATGACGGCGACTTACCTAACGAAGGTCTTATGGAACGTTTAAATGAGTCTTGGATAGATGTCTATTTACTAAAGCAAGTTGGTACAACCATTTTACGTATGAATTTAAATGATTATGAAATATTGTCTTGAGGATATCGATGGTCTTCATCGAATCCTCCCTAATAAAAAATGCTGTGCACAGTTGTGCACAGCGAAAAAATGGGTTAGAATTATTTGTTGAAATAAGTAAAATTTCTCGTAGAAACTGTTATAATTAATACGGAATTCTTTTCAACTTACTTATAGTTTAAATTAAAATACAATTACTATGTGTAACAAATAATTGAAGGAATTACAACAATTTAATGGAGGGATGAAGTATGGAGAATAACAAGATCGAGACACTTTCAACTATAAAGGTGCAGTATTCAGGCGATATGTATAAAATTATCGATAACCTAAATCGAACTTTAAAAGAAAAGGACCTAATGTTTGGGTTAGCATTGGATGAGGAAGATCATGATAAAGCAATTTTTACAATCTATCGTACCTAACTGGATTATAGGCACCTTATTAGTAATAATACTAATTCTTTTTACTATTTTCGGTTTTGGTATAAACTTATATACGAATGCCATAAATGGAAAAGAAGATGGATTTGAGAAATCTAAAGAAATTGCGCTTAACAAGACAGCCCTTGCAACAGTAGATGATATTAACCGTTTTCACGGTGATACCTATTATCATGTTGTATCTGGAAAAACAGAAGCAGGAAAGTCTGCGTATGTATTTGTACCTGTTGACCAGGATAGTAAAGTACAGTTTTACTCTTCAGATAAAATGATAAGTAAAGAAGAGTTGACTAGTAAGTGGCGTGCAAATTGTTCCTCTTGTTCTTTACTAGGAGAAAACCTTGCAATAGAGAACAACATCCCTTTGTTAGAAATTAAATACATAGATAGTAAAGATTTTTTAGTGTATGAATACTTTTCTTTAAAAACAGGAGAAACGTATGAAACCATTAAATTGAGACAAACCAATTATTAAAGTTGCTTCATGCATTTAGTAAATATAGAAATAAATGTAGATTGCTTTTTGGAGGGAATATTAAAATGAAAACGACAATTGATCAAGTATCAAATCATGTAGGTAAAGAGGTTACGATAGGAGCTTGGCTTTCTAATAAGCGTTCTAGTGGAAAGATAGCCTTTTTACAACTTCGTGATGGAACGGGCTTTATTCAAGGTGTAGTAGTGAAAGCAGAAGTAAGTGAAGATACTTTTCAAGCTGCTAAATCTTTAACACAGGAGACTTCTTTGTATGTAACGGGTACTGTAGCTGAAGATACTCGCTCACCATTCGGATATGAGTTACAAGTACATTCTTTAGAGGTGATTCATGAGGCTGTAGATTTCCCGATCACACCGAAAGAACATGGTACAGAATTCTTAATGGACCACCGTCATTTGTGGTTAAGGTCTAAAAAACAACATGCTATAATGAAAATACGAAATGAAATAATTCGAGCTACTTATAACTATTTTAATGAAAGTGGCTATGTAAAGATTGATCCTCCTATCTTAACAGGTTCAGCAGCAGAAGGAACCACGGAATTATTCCATACTCAATATTTTGAGGAAGAGGCTTACCTATCTCAAAGTGGACAGTTATACATGGAAGCAGCTGCAATGGCTTTTGGCAAAGTATTCTCATTTGGTCCTACATTCCGTGCAGAAAAATCTAAAACACGACGCCATCTAATTGAATTTTGGATGATCGAACCAGAAATGGCCTTTATGGATCATGAAGAAAGCTTACAAGTTCAAGAACAGTATGTAAGCTACATTGTCCAGTCTGTATTGGATAATTGTAAATTGGAATTAAACACATTAGATAGAGATTTAACTAAATTAGAAGCAATCAAAGCGCCTTTCCCAAGAATTACGTATGATGATGCAATTAAATTACTAAAAGAAAAAGGTTTTGAGGATATTGAATGGGGAGAGGACTTCGGTGCTCCACATGAAACAGCTATTGCTGAAAGCTTTGAAAAGCCAGTATTTATTACACATTATCCTGCGGCTATTAAAGCCTTCTATATGAAACCAGATCCAGAAAGACCAGAGGTTGTATTATGTGCCGATCTAATAGCTCCAGAAGGGTATGGAGAGGTAATTGGTGGTTCCCAACGTATTGATGATCTTGAATTAATGGAACAAAGATATAAGGAGCACAACCTTACCGGAGATGCGTATCAATGGTATTTAGAATTACGTAAATACGGAAGTGTACCGCACGCTGGCTTTGGACTTGGTCTAGAAAGAACGGTAGCTTGGATCTCAGGAGTAGAACATGTTAGAGAAACTATTCCATTCCCTCGCTTATTAAATCGTTTATATCCATAATATAGTATGTTCCCTTGCACTGTTGTGCAAGGGATTTATTTCTTTTTGGATGGTTTAACTTACCAAGCTACTGTTATTTCTTAACGGTAGCGTCAACGTGTATTCATGTTATAATTAGTTCCGAGGTGAAATTCATTGACCAACAAACATTCTTACCAGTTATTTTTAAAGGATCAAATAACGATTCCTTCATTATTATTGAGAAAGTATCAAGAGCTTGGATTAAATGAACAAGAGGTAATGCTCATTTTACAAATACATTGCTTTTATCTAGAAGGAAATAGTTTTCCTACACCGTATGAGCTTGCTAGTTATTCAACACTAACTGAGCAAGAGTGTTCTACAATCTTACGTAAACTTATTCAAAAAAATATGTTGTCTATTGACCAAAACCAAAATGACCGTAATGTTTTAAACGAGCAATATTCATTAGAACAATTATGGAAAATTTTATATACACCCAAACCTGAACAAAAACCTATTGACAATGAACAAACAAATATTTTTATTTTATTTGAGCAGGAATTTGGACGACCTTTATCACCATTTGAAATAGAAACAGTTAACATTTGGATTGATGAGGATGAACAACCACCAGCTTTAATTAAAGCGGCTTTAAGGGAAGCTGTGTTAATGGGTAAGCTTAATTTTAGATATATAGATCGTATATTGAGAGAATGGAAGAAAAAAGGGATACATTCTGTTGAACAAGCTAGAAACCACAGTAAATCTTTCCATACGAAACAAGGAAGTACGGAAAAGACAAATGAGACGAAAAGAGATGTATCTTTGTACTATAATTGGCTAGATGAATAGAGGAGAGACATATCATGTTAAACAAAGCACAAATAAGATATTGTTTGGATGTTATGGAAGAAATGTTTCCAGATGCAGAGTGCGAGCTTATCCATAAAAACCCATTTGAACTTGTTATTGCAGTTTTGTTATCTGCTCAGTGCACGGATGCACTTGTAAATAAGGTGACAAAGGGTTTATTTGAAAAATATGAGACTCCAGAGGATTACTTGAATGTGAGTCTTGAAGAGTTGCAACAGGATATTAAATCTATTGGTTTATATCGAAACAAAGCAAAACATATCCGAAATTTATGTCAATCACTACTCGATAATTATGGTGGAGAAGTACCATCTGAAAAAGCGGAATTAGAAAAACTAGCAGGAGTTGGTCGTAAAACAGCCAATGTCGTTGCCTCTGTAGCTTTTGGTGAACCAGCTATTGCTGTAGATACACATGTCGAGAGGGTATCTAAAAGGTTGGGGATCTGTAAATGGAAGGATTCTGTATTAGAAGTCGAGAAGACGCTAATGAGAAAGGTACCAAAAGATGAATGGAGTAGAACGCATCATCGGATGATTTTTTTTGGTAGATACCATTGTAAGGCGAAGAACCCAAATTGTGATGCATGTGATTTATTGGACATTTGTCGAGAGGGTCAAAAACGAATGAAAGCAAGGGAAAAGACAGCCCATGTTTAATGAAGGCAAGAGTCTCATAGAAGAATGGAAAAGTAACAGGGAAGAGGTAAGTAAGCTATTTAATGAGAGAAGAAATCAGGAAGCAAAAGCCTATGTGGAGAAGTATTTAAGCCAGTTTATAAACGTGTTACTAATTGTAAATAGTCAACAACATAACGAGAACAGATTAGCAGAACTCGATAGCGATTTTAAATACGCTCCAGCAAATGTGATGGAAAGAATCCACTTTATTAAAGAGCATCCTCAACAGTATCACAGCTATATTCAGCTAAATGAATTATTCAAAGAAATTGAAAAGATATACGCTAAAGCCATAATCATAGAGGCGAATAAACATTAGATAAAGAATTCAAAGATAATTAAAAAACCAATCAAGCTTTTAGCGTGATTGGTTTTTTGTATCTTATTAAATTTTAAGGTGTCATTCTTGATTAAAGGCCACAGGTTTCAATTTTACGGAGTTACAGCCTCTTCTTCGGGTTGTTCACCGTCTAATTCGGGTTCCACGATTCCTTCTGTTGATAGGACAGTAGAGGCTGGTTGACCTCTATTTTCAGGATCCCTCTTATCAACGGCTGTTACTTGAATCGTGTACCTAGAATTTTGTTCTAACTTATTCAATTCAATCGAATTTTTGTTGGTTGTTAGAGTTTGAACGGCTGCACCATCCTTCATCAGAACAACTTCAAAGGAGATAGGACCATTCCCTTGATAATTCCATTCTAAAATAGCTGTATTTGTGACGGGATTATAAGTCTGATTTAACGATTCAACAGGGTTGACCTGTGTATTACCATTGCCATTTTCATCCTCGTTCTCATTCTCATTTTCCTCATCTTCATTTTCTTCCTCATCTGGTATTTGTACCTGTACGGAAGAAGCTTCACTTACCATTTCTTCATTTTCATCATTTACTACGATAACTTGAACCGTGTAAGTTTTTCCTTTTTCTACTTTTTCAATTGATAATTGTTTTTCTTTTGTAGTAGTAAGTTTCTTGACAGATCCTTCACTTCCAGCACTAACTTCAAAGGAAAGATCTTTGTTGTCTTCAGAATAATCCCACGTAACATTGATTAATTCTTTTTCAGGATCATATTCTGCACTCAACTTCTGTACCGGATCAAGTTGGTCAAACTTCTGCGATGTTTTTGTTGGTTCTGTTCCTTTAACAAAAAGCTCGGTAACTTTCATATCGTCTGGTGTGTATTCACTAGGCAGTTTAGCCGGGTTTGATCCTTTTTCAATCGTTACCTCAACCACCGAATTTGGTTTAACGAAATCTGGGGTATCAACATTCTCCGAAATCTTACTCATCGTTTCTCTGAAAAGATGTTGGGCAATTTTTGTGTTTTGAACCACTTTTTTATGTTCTTCATAGCCAGTCCATACAGCGATAGTATAGTTAGTTGTATATCCACTGAACCAAGAATCCGGGCTTCCATCTCCAGTTGTTAGATTTGTAGTTCCTGTCTTACCAGCAATAGGTAAACCTGGAACTGCTGCTTCTGTACCTGTACCAGGACTTTGTAAGACTGATTTAAGCATGTCTGTCACCATATAAGCGGTATAATCTTGCATAACAGCTTTTGGTTTAGGCTTTAGTTCTTCCGTTCGATTGTCATTAAAGACAACTTTTGTAACAGCATAAGGATCATTATAAATTCCTTCATTACCAAAAGCACGATACGCTCCGGCTAGTTCTAATGGAGTAACTTCAGTGCTGGTACCACCAATTGCATCTGTGATAGTAACTTTGTCATCTTTAAATTCAATCCCTAGATTATTAGCAAACTCTTTAGATGCACTATAGCCGACTTCTTCAAGTGCTTTTACCGCTGGGACGTTATAGGAGCGTTGTAAAGCATATCTTGCCGTAATATAACCGTGCCCATTAGGATTACTATTTGCGTCCCAGTTACGAATAACACTATCGGTTCCTGCGATTGGATAGACACCATCATCATTTATTTGCTGATACGTTGACCATTGAAGGTTTTCAATAGCTGGACCATATGCTAATAATGGTTTAAATGTTGATCCAGGTTGTCTTCCGTCACCATCAATAGCAAAGTTCCAACCACTCTCGCCACGGTTTCGACCGCCTCCAACAGCACGAATAGCACCTGTTTTAGTATCTAGTACTGTTAAACCAGCCTGTAACTCTTCATCAGTATATTGAATAGGGTTATTTTCTGCATCGCTTAATAAAAATTCAACATGGTCTTGTGCACTCGTATCTAAAGTAGTGTAGATATCTAGCCCTTCTTTATATATATTTGCACCTGTTTTTTCTTCTACTTCTTTGGCTACTTGTTGAATAAATGCTTCATAAGGGGTTGAATCCGGACGTTTATCAACAAGTAATGATTCGATAGAAACTTCCTTTGCTTCGTCTGCTTCTTTTTGTGTGATTTTACCGTGCTGAACCATTAGGTTTAATACGGTACTCATCCGTTCCTTAGCTAATTCTGGATCATTGAATGGGTTGTATGCAGTTGGACGCTGCGGAAGCCCCGCTAACAGCGCTGCCTCAGGCAATGTTAGATCATTTAAATCTTTTTTACCAAAGTAGATTTCACTTGCCTTGGCTACACCATAAGCATTCGCGCCATAAAAGATCTTATTTAAATACATTTCTAAAATTTCTTCTTTTGAATAGTCACTATCTAATTTAATCGCGAGCCATTGCTCTTGAACTTTCCTTTTTATTGTCTTATCACTAGATAAGAAGGATAGTTTAATAACCTGCTGTGTGATCGTACTAGCACCCTGTGAGCCAAATCCGTCTGTAACATTGGCGATTACAGCTCCACCAATTCTTTTTAGATCAATTCCCATATGATCCATAAACCTTGCGTCTTCCGTAGCAATAACAGCATCTATTAGTACATCTGGTAATTCATTATATTTAATTTTCGTTCTTTTTTCAGTTCCTAAATCAGCAAAAACTTCACCATTCATATCTCTTAACTTCGTTGATGCCGGATCGGATAATAATGCAGCATCAATATCTGGTGCGGTTGCAATATAATAAGTAAATAGTGCACCTACACCAATACCTATTGCCAAAACAAAGAGGGCAATAGTAAGAAATATCTTTTTCCACATAGGTTTCTTTTTACTCTTTTTTTGTTTTCTTCTTGCTATACGAGATTGGCTTTCATTTGCCATAACTCATCTTCCTCCGTTCTAAAAATAAAGCTTGTCAATCACAGTTAAATAATCAACCCTTGCTTGGAATTGTAAGGGTATTTCCTCACCAAACTCCTTTATGTCTTGATAAGGGATTGATTTTCTACCTCCTTTAAATTGACTCTCCCAATATGAAAAAAGTTTCATAGCTGGGAAATAAAATGTTTCCTGTCTTTTAGAAAATCGAATGATTAAGAAACAGATACCTCCATGACTTACAACAGCATTCATATGGTCAATTTGGTGGTCATGAATATTACTTAAAGGAAACGATGTTTTGTTTTTAGTTTCCTTAGCTTCAAAATCAATATATTTTCCTTTATAAACTCCGTTATAGTCAGTTGTAGATGCTTGCTTAAAATACCCCTCTTTTATGACTGCAGCGCTTCTTCTTGGATAATCAACCTTAACAATTTGTACTGGTGTCGGCTTTTTATGGATTACAGCCTTGTTGAACTGAAGATAGTAGTGATTTGTATCATTTATATCTTCTTCTAGAGTCATCCCACGATTACTGAAGCTTGTCTCGAGTTGTTGATGGTTCTGCTGCAACATAGAAGGTTTCTTGCCATTTGGATAATTCATCAAGTCATTTTCCCCCTCATGCATGAGTGTATCATACCAACTTTTCCTGTTTTTGAGAATAAAAAAGAAAAAACTATGACAAATACTTCACGATTGTTTAGCCCATACTATAAGTCTGGGAGGTAAGAAATATGTTAACAGAACAAGATTTGATAGCCTACATAAATAAAAGCACGGAAAGAGCAAATATAGATAATATCTCACGAACTAAAGCCTACCAATATTTTTATTTAGAATTCCCAGAAATAGAATGGTCCTTTTTAGCTAGTATGGTTTCTAGAAACGCCGGATGGAATATCACAGATATGCACAGCCCAATGTTTAAACGAATGTTAAACCATAGAATAAGAAAGCAATTGTTTTCAACCTATGAAAGAGCAAATTGGTTAATCTTTTCTGATGCATATCCCCAATTATTATTATATCAGTTATCCTGCGAAGTCCAAAAACCATTATTCCATTTATTAAGACATTTTTCTGTTTCAACATTTATGGAACAAGAATGGCTTCATTTTTGGCAGAGTCGTGATAAGGATCGACTCGTAAATGCACTTATTATTAATGAGCAAAATGTAATTCAGGGTCCTGTAACGAAGCACCCTTTTTATAAGTATCGTATTTTTATGAACTGGCCATACCTAATGCAGGATATTCTAAAAATGAGTGCTGTATTATTTCCAACTAGAAGTGGGTATATCTATGCAGTAACTGTTCATGACTTCTCAAATTTGACTAAGAGAATCCGCTTGGGTAAACAGTTAGCAAATATCTTATTTAACCCTATATATTATAAAGACTTTCTTGATTTTGCGATTCATACTGAGCATACTGGCTCCAGAAATGATTATCTAAGATACCTTCCACATTCGGATGCTAAAGATTCGCCAATACTTAGATTTGTCTATCCAGTAATCGAGCATCAAGATAATATTCGAAAGGATTGGTACCTTCGTGGGGGTGTCAAGAAGCGGTGGTGGAAAAAAGAACACAACCCAAAGAACATCTGGAATGGGTTTAATAAAAAAAGAAAACTGATTCAAACATTATCTAAACTAATGTGAATAGAGCTGATTAATAATAAAAAGACTTTCGCAAAAAGCGAAAGTCTTAATTCGTTAGGCTTATACAGAAGGACGGTCGGGACCTTCAAGTTTTTTATTACCATAACCGGGCTTTTTTTCTTCCTGTTGTTTTACATTGTTTTTCTTATCGTTGAATTTTGCTTTTTTGTTCATGAGTAATCCCTCCTTGTTTCTTAGTTTGGTACAAATGCGGCTAAAAAATACGGCATTATTTCACTAATTCTGTTTCTTTTCTTCTAGTTTTGTCGCCTGTGAAGGGAATGGGATTTATAGGTAGAATAATACGTTTACAAAGCAAAATTAAAGGAGGATTTCCAATGGGTCTAGCAGCTAAACAAATATATCACAACCAAAAATCCGTAACGAAAAGAGAGTTTGAAAAAGCATATGTAGAATTAATGGATAATATAAGAATAATTGATCAAAGGTTATCTACAAAAGCTGACGAAGTAGTTCTTACCATGTCACTAGCACATCGCCAGGAAATTGAAGAATTACAATCAGAAGTTGTGGAGTTACATCGGGAGTTAAAACAAATTAAAAACCAAAATGCAAAACGTGAACGTACGGAAAAATTTGACCAAATCAGACGGAATAATACGATTACAAGTTGGTTTAAAAAAATGCAAATTGCCCGAAAATAAGGTAAAGTATAGGTGAGAAGGGCGGTTTTATTGCATGAATTTGGCAGATGATACAATTCAATTAAAGGAAATAGTAGAGGCGCTAAAACATCGTTACCTAACGAATGAAAAGCCTGAAAACAAAAAAGATAGACAATTTTTCGAATACGTAAAAGGGGAAACAGCTCCTATATTTGAAAAGATTCAAAAATGGGAGCAGGATGCCTTAACTTTCGTTAAAAAAAGAGAGGTAGCTGTACATCCTCAACAAATAGAGTCAACAAAGGAAAACCTAAACTTGTTATTAATGCATAGTTATTATATAGATGCTAGAAAAAGACGATACATGGAGCTTTACCAATCTGTTCACTATGTATTTGATGCTATTTTGGATCAAATACATATGTCAAAATAGGAAATGCAATGTTTTGAGGGGTGTTGTAAAATAAATACTTTACAATCCTTTTTAGTTTGTATAAACTATCGTCAAACTAATGCTAGAAAAATCCACCGAAAAGGATGTTAGTATATGGACAAACTTAATTTATTAGAAAAAGCAAAGGAAATAAGAGAGAGGGCCTATGTTCCTTATTCTAAATTTCCAGTTGGTGCTGCACTTTTGACAAAATCAGGGAAGTTATACCTGGGATGTAATATCGAAAATGCTGCCTACCCGGTTAGCCTCTGTGCGGAAAGAGTAGCAATATTTAAAGCAATTTCTGATGGTGAAACAGAATTCGAGCAATTAGCTGTTGTAGCTGATACGGATCGACCGGTTTCACCTTGTGGTTCATGTAGACAGGTTATGAGTGAGTTTTTCGATAAAAAAATGGAAGTACATATAGGAAATCTAAAAAATGATTTGAAAACCATGACAACGGAAGAATTATTACCTTATTCTTTTGGCCCAAATGATTTAACATGAAAAAAAATAAAAAATTTCATCAAAACTAGGTGGCTGTCTCAGACATGTCTTCCTTTCTGAACATAGGTTATTAGTGAAATAAATATCAGAAAGGAGATTTTTATGAGTCATTTTAAACCCTTTGGAAACTGTGGATGCCCTAAACCAGTAGAAACGGTGGTTTATCCAACTAAGTATAATGAAGTGCACACATGCAGTGAGAACAATGTTAAACATGTTCACCCATCCCACACAAATGTAGTCAATCACCATTTAGTAAAAAATACGCATGTTTATCCACACTCTACTTCTTATGATAATACAGTTGATAGTGTTGATGTATATGGTGGATCTTACGAGGTTCCGACTCCTCCAAGACCAAACGTTCCAGTACCACCATTTGCAGGTGCACCAGTACCACCAGCAGGACCGGTACCTGGACCTGTTGGCGGGCCAGTTCCTGGAGTAGATCCAAACTTTAATGTACCAGGAAGCTTCAGAGGACCAAGAAGATAATTAAAAGGTAATAGGGCTAGGGGAAACCCTAGCCTTTTTAATGATATACATAAGTGAGGTTCGATATGAAGGTATTAACCGTAACAGGATATAAACCAATGGAAATGAATATTTTTAAACCTAATGATCATAGAATAGACTTTATAAAAGAAGCAATCAAAAAAAGATTGACAACATACATAGAGGAGGGGTTAGAATGGGTACTTGTCTCTGGTCAAATGGGGGTAGAGTTATGGACCTGTCAAGTTGTTCTTGACCTAAAAGAGGAGGACTATCCAATTAATTTAGGGATAATCCCTCCTTTTATCAATCAAGACTCGAGATGGCCAGAGCATTATCAAGAAATATTTCAGGAATGTTCCATGCTTGCTGATTTTCATCAAGAGCTATATCAAGACGAATATAAAGGGCCGTATCAATTTAAAGCACGAGACAAATGGTTAATTGAAAAAAGTGATGCTTGTTTGATTTTATTGGATGAAGAATTTCCTGGAAGTACAAGCTTTTTCTTAGAAGAGGCAAAAAAAGCTTATAGCCGAGGTCATTACCCTATTTTAACAATTACTCCATTTGACCTAGAGGAAATTGTTCAGGAAATCCAAGAACAAAATCCAAACAATTGGAACAATCATTGACAATTGCTCACTTATTTGAAAAAATAAAGGATAAGCTGTATGAAAATACGAGGTGAAAAGTAAAATGGCATTAGAACGAATACAATTGCATGCAAAAGATATATTAGAAAAAAGCTTCAAAACGTCCATGAGGGGTTATAACCAAGAAGAAGTGGATGAGTTTCTAGATACTGTTATACAAGACTATGAAAGTTTTAATCTAGAAATAGACAGGCTGAAGCAAGAGAATGATCGTTTGCGAAAACAATCAGATCAAACAAGATCAAGACCAGCTACTTCTAATCATCAAGTAAACTATGACATTTTAAAACGATTATCCAATTTGGAAAAGGCAGTGTTTGGCAAGAAATTTGCTGATTAATGAGATGGAATGACTTGGGCAAATTGAAAGAAATTAGCTATTGACTCTTGTCGCAAGAATTTATACAATGTATTAGCAGAAGAAATGAATGTTTTAGTAATCGCTGCACATTTACGTGTGTAGAGGAAAGTCCATGCTCACACAGGCTGAGATGCTTGTAGTGTTCGTGCTTGACGAATTCATAAGTCAAGGTAACCACATTGGTTAACGGCAGGTAGAACTACCTAAGTCTTCGGATATGGTGTTCAGACCTTGAAAGTGCCACAGTGACGTAGTCAGGTAGGAAACTATCCTGAGTGGAACGAGGTAAACCCCACGAGTGAGCAACCCAAATTTTGGTAGGGGCATCCTTGATTAGGGAATTGAACCGAAAAAGGGACAAGCTTTAAGTTTGTAGATAGATGATTACTACTTGCGTACGAGGTTGACCACCGTTTGGAGTACAAATAGTACAGAACATGGCTTATAAAACATTCATTTGGTCAATAATAATGTAATGACACCCTTTCTAATGAATACAAAGTTAGAAAGGGTTTTATTATGTGTTAGAAAGGACCAACTACATATGAAAAAGAATGTAACGTTAATCGCAACTGCTGCTATGGGATTAGAATCAATTGTAGCGAGTGAAGTGAAAGATCTTGGGTACGAAGATGTAACTGTTGAAAATGGTAAGGTTATTTTTAAAGCAGATGTATCAGCTATTCCACGTTGTAATTTGTGGCTTCGTACTGCTGATCGCATTAAAGTCTTGGTTGGGGAATTTGAAGCCAAAACTTTTGATGAATTATTTGAGAAAACAAAGGCTATCGATTGGCAAGATTATATTCCTGAGGATGGAGAATTCCCTGTCATTGGGAAATCAGTGAAGTCTACACTGTATAGCGTTCCAGATTGTCAGGCTATCGTCAAGAAAGCCGTAGTAGAAAAACTAAAATTGAAATATGGGATTGCTTCCTGGTTAGAAGAGTCGGGAGCATTTTATCGCATTGAAGTTGCACTATTAAAGGACATCGCAACGTTAACTATCGATGCTTCAGGCACAGGGCTTCATAAGCGTGGATACAGAGTGGGGCAAGGGGAAGCACCATTAAAAGAAACGTTATCTGCAGCATTGGTTAAACTAACGAACTGGCGTCCTGAATATCCCTTAATAGATCCGTTTTGTGGATCTGGTACAATCGCAATCGAGGCGGCGCTAATTGGTCAAAATATTGCACCAGGATTTAACCGTGAATTTTCTTCAGAAGGTTGGCATATTGTTCCGAGTAACTTATGGGATAAGGCTTTAGAAGAAGCGGAAGATTTAGCTAATTATGATCAACCATTAGACATAACTGGCTCTGATATTGATCACCGAATGGTGGAAATAGCTAGCAAAAATGCGATAGAAGCTGGTCTTGGCGACTTAGTTTCATGGAAACAAATGCAAGCTAAAGACTTTAACCCAAAGAGAGAAAATGGTTATCTAATTGGAAATCCACCATATGGGGAACGATTAGGCGAAAAGAATGAAGTGGAAAAAATGTATAAAGATCTAGGTGTTGCATTACAAAATCACCCGTCGTGGAGTGTATATATTTTAACTTCTAATGAGCACTTCGAAACTTTATATGGGCGAAAAGCAACTAAAAAGCGTAAACTATTTAATGGGTTTATTAAAACAGATTACTATCAGTATTTTGGTAAGAAACAATTAGATTAAATTTGTTTATTTTTTATAAACCAAATATTACTTATTAGGAGTGAGACACTTGGCAGATTTGAAAAAGATTGAAGAAGATTTTCTAGAATTGTTAAAAGAACAAAATGCTTATAAAGAATCATTAGCATTAATTCAATGGGATCTTAGGACAAAAATCCCTAAAAGTGGAATGGAACAAAGATCAGAAGTAATTGGTATTTTGTCACAGAAATTACATAACCTTTCGACATCTAGTGAGATGAAAGGCTTTATTGATTCATTAAAGGGTAAAACCGATAACAAAATCATTCAGAAGGCAGTAGAAGAATGCGAAGAGGAATATGAAAGAAACCGCAAAATTCCTAACGATGAATATAAGGAATTTATTATGACGAGATCAAAATCTGAAACTGTCTGGCAGGAGGCTAGAGAAAAAAATGATTTTTCGCTTCTGCAACCCTATCTAGAGAAGTTAGTAGCATTTAATAAAAAATTTGCTGAGTATTGGGGATATGAAAAAAATATCTACGATGCTTTATTACATATGTATGAGCCGGGTGTCACAACGGAGTTACTCGATAAAGTGTTCTCTGAGCTTAGAAGTTCATTAACTGAACTTGTAGAAAAGGTTAATAAATCATCTGTTAAGCCAAATCCTTCACTTGTTAAACAGCATTTTCCTAAGGATAAACAAGAGAAATTCAGCTTAGAAATTCTTAAGCGTATGGGGTATGATTTTGATGCGGGACGTTTAGACGAGACAATTCACCCTTTTGCTATCACATTAAATCAAGGTGACGTTAGGGTTACAACTCGTTACGATGAAGATGACTTCCGTATGGCGATTTTTGGTACGATCCATGAGGGTGGCCATGCTCTTTATGAACAGAATATTTCCAAAGAGTTATCGCAAACACCTCTAGCAGATGGAACTTCAATGGGAATACATGAATCACAATCCCTGTTCTGGGAAAACTTTGTAGCAAGAAGTGAAGAATTTTGGGGAAATCACTATGATTTATTTAAATCGATTGCACCAGAATCATTTCAGGCTGTCGATCTAAAAGATTTTTATTTAGCAATTAACGAAGTGAAACCGTCCTTTATCCGTATTGAAGCAGATGAAATGACCTACGCTCTTCATATAATGATTCGTTATGAGCTGGAAAAAGCGCTGATCAATAGTGAAATAGAAGTGAAAGATTTACCTGAGCTTTGGAATCAAAAAATGGAAGATTATTTAGGAATTCGTCCAAACTCAGACAAAGAGGGTGTCTTACAGGATATCCATTGGTCTGCAGGTGACTTCGGTTACTTCCCGTCATATGCATTAGGATATATGTATGCAGCACAGTTTTATCATGTGATGAAGAAAGAGTTTGATGTGGATACGGTAATAAAAGAGGGGAATTTTACAGAAATTAAACAATGGTTAACGAAGAACATACACCAGTATGGAAAAATGAAAAAGCCATTGGAAATTTTAAATGATGTAACAGATGAATCGCTAAACCCTCAATATTTAGTCGATTACTTAACTGAAAAGTATTCTAAGTTATATAATTTGTAAAATCACTGCCTCAAGCTGCAAGTTTTATTAAATATATATGTAATGAAGAAGCACACCTTAATGGTGTGCTTCTTTCGTTATCTAATAATTTTGTCAAACCCAGGAGACCCTGGTGGTGAGTGGTGGATAATGTCTAGGAAAGGAATGGTATAAGCAAATAAAATAAGTGCAACTGTAATACCAATCCACAGCTTCCAATTCTCTAAAAACTTAGGAGTCGGTTCTGCATCTTCTGAGACCTCGGCAATTGGAAATTCTTCCTGACCTTTTGGTGCTGCAAATACCATATAAAAGAAAATGTACACCATTAAAATAATACCGATAAATAAAATCGAACCACCAATTGCTTGAGCAATTTGATATCCAATCCATTCAGTTGCCTGCTCACTGCCGCCATAAGTTGAATAGGAAGATCTTCTTGGAGCCCCTAACAAGCCAGCGATGTGCATAGAGCCAGACATAATGGACATACCGAACGCCCATACAATTGTTTGGATCATTCCTAATGTATTAATCTTCTTTGTTAGCTTACGACCAGTTAGTGAAGGGATAAGCCAGTAAGAGATACCGAAAAAGGTAAGTATTACTGTTGTGCCTACTGTCAGGTGAAAGTGTCCAGTAACCCAAATGGTATTGTGCACGACCTGATTCATCTGATTAGATGCATTTATAATTCCACCTGTACCTGCAGGGATAAAGGTGATCATCCCAACCATTGGTGCAAAAAATCGAACATCTTTCCATGGAAGCCCTTTTAACCATCCAAATAGCCCTGTATATCCTTTTGATCTACCTGTTACCTCAAATGTAGCAAACATAGAAAATGCCGTTAACAATGATGGAATAATAACCATAAATGTTAGCACTACTTGTATAAATTTCCAAACGGGATCAATACCAGGCTCTGTAAGTTGGTGGTGAAATCCAACTGGTATCGAAAACATTAAAAACAAAACGAAAGCGAGTCTTGCTAGTGAATCACTGAATATTTTACCTCCAATAATTTTTGGGATAATAGCGTACCATGCCATATAAGCAGGTAATAACCAGAAATATACTAGTGGGTGACCAAAATACCAAAATAGTGTTCTACTAACGAGAACGTTAACCGTATCAACCATTCCTAACGACCAAGGAATAAGTTGGATAATAACGGTTGCGGCTACTCCAAGTGTTGCAATAAACCATAGTAGCATGTTGATGACAACCATAAACGCTAGCAATGGTGACTTTTCGCCTGGATGTTTCTTCTTCCAAACATAAAGTTGTCTAAAATTTGTAAAACAACCGATCCAACTTCCAACTACTACAAGTGCTAGCCCAATATAGAAAGTTGGATAAGCTTTTAATGGTGCATAGAATGTATAAAGTACATTTGCTTTCCCTAACAGGATTGTAATAGCAGTTGTTACTGTACCAAATAGCATAATCCAAAAGCCAAACCAAGCACTATCTCGTTGTTTATCAGACATTCCAACCGTTTTACTCATTAATGCAAATTGAAAGCCAATGATAAAAAACGTAGTTAAGACGAGTGCAAGAATGACACCGTGTACGGTTAACAATTGGTAATAACTTATACCGAAAGGCAAAACTAGCGTACCAGATCGTACTAATGTCTGAAGCAGGCCCATTAATCCACCAATAAATAAAGAGATAAATGCGACGTACATGTGAGCCATTACTAATTTTGAATCTAATTTATTTAGAGCTACACTATTTTTGATCACGGTTCAAACACCTCCACCTTTGTTGCCATAAAATGATGACCTGAACCACAATACTCGTTACATATTAATGTATAAGTTCCAGGTTTATCCATAACAGTTTCCAAGGAATTGATATAACCTGGCTCTACCATCATGTTTACATTTGTTCCAGCAATTTCAAATCCGTGTATTACATCTTTTGTTGTCACTTGAAAAAGAACAGTAGAACCGACTGGAATGCGAATTTCTCTTATTGCATTTCCTTCTTCGTCCTTTCCTAAATCATAGTTAAAAGCAGATGCTACCACACTAACAATATATTCATTGTCTCCAACTTTACGTAAACCTAGATTCTCTTCTCGGAAGGCTTCATGTGCCTCTACATTTTGTGGGTCAATCGTTGCTAAGTGACTTGGTGGTTGGCTCCCTTTGTAAAAAGCTCCAATACCTATGACGGTTAAAAACAATATTAATGATCCAATTCCAAACGTTAACCATATTTTTTCATATTTATGCAAATGCATTTCTAACTCCCCCTTAACTACCTAGCTACAAATAATGCAAAAACAATAAACCAACTAATTACAATAAAAGCTCCGATACCTAGTACTGAAATTAATGTTCCTTTCAAGTCATGTTCTTCCTGTTTCTTTTTTGAGGAATTTTTTGACACTACATTCACCCCTTTATTTGATACACGATCTTCTTCTATAATGTTACATGATAACGGCTAAAAAAAGAGGAGCGAAAGCATGGATTCACAAATAGTTCAAGAATTCCGGAAGTGACTGTTTTCATTATTTTACAAACATTTTTGTTTAGAAAGTTTGTGTCAACGCTGTGAACTTAAATCACTTTTTTAGTAGTAAAGTCTCATAAGGTGAAGCGTGTTATAATCAAATATGGTTGAATTTTTTCATAACAATTTAGACAAAAGGAAGGAAGTAAGTGATGTATTTACCAAGTTTTTCTTTAAACAATAAACTAGCTGTTATAACGGGATCTACAAAAGGGATTGGTCGTGCTATTGCACTTGCATATGCAGAGTCAGGTGCTGATATCGTGCTAATATCTAGAACTGAAAATGATTTAGAGCGTGTGAAGGAAGAAGTAGAGGCCTATGGTAGCCAAGCTTTCACGGTTTGTAGTGATATTAAAGACTATTCGTATATTATTTCTAAAGTGGATGAGTTAATTGGAGAAAGACCTATTGATATATGGGTTAATAACGCTGGAATGAATATTCGCACAGAGGCCTTACATGTAAGTGAGTCTGAATGGAATCAAATTTTAGATACAAATATGAAAAGTTCTTTTTTTCTATCCCAAGCAGCTGCAAAAAGGATGGTAAACCAAAAGCAAGGTAAAATCATTAATATGTCTTCTGTTGGTGGTCATGTAGCATTAAGAACGGGTGTTGTTTACGCGATGACTAAAAGCGCCATTATTCAAATGACAAAAAACTTGGCAATGGAGTGGGGAAAGTATGGGATAAATGTCAATGCAATTGGACCATGGTATTTTCCTACTGCATTAACAGAAAAATTGCTACAAGATGAGGCCTATGTGAAGGACATACTTGACCGTACACCATTAAATAGAATCGGAAAATTAGAGGAGCTTGCTGGAACAGCTGTTTATCTTGGTTCTGACGCAAGCAACTATATGACTGGTCAAACGCTATTTGTGGATGGTGGAATGACCATCTATGGTTTTTAAACCGAATTATCCCTCATGTTAAGTAATTAATATTTTTACGAAACGTGGGGTAGAACTTTCCTATAATTGTTTTTTTGATGACCGCTTTATATTATGAAAGACCAACAAAATAGGCCAATTCAAAAGAATGAAACCCTTTTTCATTCAATTACGTATTCCTATAGAAGGTACGGGAGAGGAAGGGGGATTGAATGAAAAAGTTAGCTGTGTTAGTCGGACTATTAGTACTATTAAGTGCATGTTCACTTGTAGAAGAAGTTGATAGTTCATTAGATTATTTGGATAAGGCAAAAGATCAGATAAATTCGCTTAGCGAACTTTCTAATGAGATACCCTCATTAGTTGACAAATCTGGATCAGATCCACAAACTCAGAAACAATTAGTGGAGAAGTTGAATAACTTAAAAGAGGATTTGAAACAGTTTAATCAATTGGAGGCACCATCTGTTGCTGAAGATGTCCATCAACAAATTACTGAAAAAAGTGAGCAATTAATAAATGAAATTGATTCTGTTGTTGAAAATGGAAATATAGCAATAGAACGGATTGAAAATTCTAAACTAGTTAAGACCCTAAATGATGTCAATGAACTATTTAATCGGATAGAAAATCTTGGACTTAATTAATAGTATCATCCTTGCGGTATGTCTTAAAAAAAATTGGGGAAGATATAATGGGTGATAAATAATGGAAAATAATCAAGAACAAAGATTCTGTGAGTATTGTAAGAAAGAAACGTTACAGGAAGTTATAGAAGAGAAGATGGAGTTTGAATACACTTGTACGATTTGTAATTCAAAAGAGGAAATAGTAAAGACTTTTTTTTAGAACGATTATTGCTTTTTGTATTAATCTATAGTATCCATGGTAAATGCAACTCTTGTATAGATAAAGACTTAAGGACCTTATTTATTAAAATAGGTCCTTTAATCTTGGGTGTATACTTACTTAGAATTTAAATATGATTTACATCGTCAAAATCAACTTTGTGGAAACTTCACGAACTAAAAAACAAATCAAAAGTATTGTATTGTTGACTTTAAAAATTAATAGTTATTTTGTAGAATCCTGACTACTAGACAAACGGATGTTCGTAAATTATACTAGTACATGAATAGAAAAAGGGAAGTGAATGGTGTGCTAATCAAGTTGGAACATATGGAAAGGTATAAATTAGCATATTATATTGAAGATTTATGGACAAAAGGTTTTAAGCTAACCGATGAGGAAGTACGTTTCATTTATTTTGGAAAAAAATATACGGGTACTTCTGATTGGAAGGTTATACTAGCAATCGAAGTTACCTTAAAGCTACAAATGAGGTTTGTCGGAAGTTTTTTTATAAGTGTTTTGGAGCTACTAGCTAAAGAAACTGTTAAAAATAAATCAGCAGCTAACCGATTACTAAAGAAAAAAGGGGTATGCTGACTGCTTACTTGTGCTCATGTATGGCACGTCTAGCAAGACGATCAGCATTTTTGTTTTGCTTTTCAGGAATCCACTTTATAAAAAAGTAGGGGAAACTTTGTGCTTTGACCTGGATCTGTTCTAATAAGGGTTGAAACTTTTGATTTTTAGTAAAATCTTTTTCGATCACGTCTACGACTAGTTTAGAATCGGATCGTAACGACAAAATTTCATTAGGGAATTCCTTAGAACATATCTCTAACGCTTTAATAACAGCGTGAAATTCAGTTTCATGGTTAGACAATATTCCTACATACTCCATATACTCATAGATATCTTTGCCGTTTTTAATAACTACTCCTACACCACTAGGGCCTGGATCACCACTGGAAGCTCCATCTGTATATATTTCAAGCATGTTATTTTCCCTCCTTACTATGTGAAAGAGAGAGGTATTAGCCTCTCCCTTTAATCCTTAACTTTAAATTTCTTAGCAATATATAAAAACGGTGTATCGATTGCAGCCACAATAAATTTAATAAAATAAGTGGTTAATAATATCTCAAACCAAACACCTAGTGGGTATGCGCCATAAAATGCTATCCCGCAAAAAATTAGGCTATCAACAAGTTGGCTAATCATTGTACTACCATTATTTCTTACCCATAAATACTTTTTACTCGGAAGGACATTTCGTATTTTATTATAGATCCATACGTCTAAGTATTGACTAACGATAAAGGCTGCTAAACTACCAATAGCTATATTTGGAATGAAACCAAATATTGTTTCAAGTGCACCCTGTGCAAAATCATCTTCTCCTGGTTGGAATACCATAGCTATTTGCATCATAATCGTCATTGCAATTAGAGTTGCAAACCCCATCCATACAGCTTTTTTCGCTTCATTTTTATTATGATTTTCATTTAGGATATCTGTAGCTAGAAAGGCAGTTCCGTATATAATATTACCTAAAGTAGCTGTTAGCCCAAACAATTCTATCGTTTTCACAACTTGTATATTCGCTACGACCGTGGACATTCCTATCCAAACAAATAGTCCAGCCTTACCAAATAATCGATATACAAGAATTATCATACAGAAATTTACTAAAGCAAAAATAATCCAAATTAATTCATTACTCACAATTTTCCTCCTTAGTTTTGATAACGCGGGAGTTTTCGAACCGCGGGTTACCATTTAATACCCATACTATCCATTATGGTTTCCTTGTAAAAAATATGAATACCTATGAAAATACAGGAAAAGGCGGTGATTATAGAAATCACCGCCTTATATATTGAGTGATTATTATTTTTTTTCTACATTAGCAGCTTGTGGGCCACGATCTCCTTCAACTACTTCAAAGGTAACTTCTTGACCTTCTTCTAACGTTTTAAAACCTTCTTGTTGGATAGCGGAATAATGAACAAATACATCATTTCCGTCTTCTAATTGGATGAAACCATACCCCTTTTCTGCATTAAACCACTTCACTACACCATTTTGCATGTAATTGATCCTCCTAAACACTTTCTTGAAAATACAAATAAGATGACAGATACAATAAAAAAAGGTAGCTCACATCGAAGTAAAGGATCATCATTCCAATCACTTCTATAGGAAGCTACCTTGTCATTAATGACCTTAAAAACATCTTCTTTGCTTGAGTCAAATATAGCTCAATTTGGAATGTCAGTCAAGAATTTGAAACTCTGAAAGCTGTGACTAGTACTGGTTTAATCAAGTATCAATTTTATCTCTGCTTAGGAATATAAAGGGAAATATTCTTGCCATAACTTCTTTATCATTTTATTATGGTAGTGCTGATAAAAATGACCTATTTTATAAGTTTAACTAGGAATTATAAAGGAGAGGGAACACTTTGGACATCTCAATTGGATTAACAGGGTGGGGGGATCATGACAGTTTATACTTGGATAGGGAGTCTAATCGTAATAAATTAGCGAGTTATAGTTCCCATTTTCCAGTAGTAGAAATAGATACGGCTTTTTATGCTATTCAACCACAGGCTAATTACGTAAAGTGGGTTAAGGAAACTCCAGAAAATTTTTCCTTTGTTATAAAAGTGTTCAAGTCGATTACCGGACATGATCGCCTTTCGTTGAACAACCAAAAGGCCAAGGATCTTGTTGAAGCCTTCAAAGAATCTATTCAACCTGTTTTATCTGCTGGTAAGTTAAATGCTGTCCTTTTTCAGTTTCCACCGTGGTTTGATTTAAATCAGAATAATATCCGTAAACTAAAAAAGATAAAATCCTGGATGGATGATTTACCTGTAGCGATAGAATTTAGAAACAGAAGTTGGTTTTTGCCATCCTTTAAATCAGATACCCTAGATTTTCTTACAGAAGAAGGGTGGATTCATACTATTTGTGACGAACCACAGGCTGGTGATGGATCGATACCAGTTGTATTAAAAGCAACTCATCCAGAAAAAACATTGATTCGTTTTCATGGTAGGAATGTACATGGGTGGAATAGAAATGGTAGAGATGATTGGAGAGAGGTACGATTTCTTTATAAATACAATGAACAAGAGTTACTAGAGTGGGTTAACTTTGTATATCAATTGCAGGAAGAAACGAAACACATTACCGTTCTTTTTAACAACAATTCTGGTGGTGACGCAGCTAATAATGCCAAACAATTTATGAAACTACTAAACATTACATACAGCAACCTTAATCCTATGCAATTGGATATGTTTGATTTCTAATCTAGGGAGGAATGACATGAATCAATCTGTAGAAAAACTTACTCAAATCGAAAAATATGTCCACTCATTATTCCATGATGATGCATCTGGACATGACTATTATCATATGAAACGGGTAGCTATAGCTGCTAAAAGATTAGCAGAAAGGGAAGGTGCTGACACCTTTATTGCAGAAGCGGCAGGGTGGATGCACGATATTGGTGACAAAAAATTATTCGAAGACCCTCAAGCGGCTCAAGACCAATTAGACAATTTTCTAATTGGTCTTGAATTAACCAATGAACAAATTTCAGCTATTAAAAAGGCTATGAAAGACGTTTCATTTAGTAAAGGGAATATCCCTAGAACATTAGAAGGGAAAATCGTTCAAGATGCTGACAGACTCGATGCAATTGGTGCAATTGGGATAGCTAGAACATTTGCTTATGGAGGGGTTAAAGGAAGGCCGTTCTTTACGGAAAACAAAGAAGATATATCCATTACTTCTATTCAGCATTTTCATGACAAGCTGTTAAGGTTAAAAGAATTGATGAACACCGAAAGTGCTAGAGCTATTGCTGTTCAAAAACACCAATTCATGGAAACCTTTCTAGATCAATTTCATAAAGAATGGGATGTTCATTTATAGAAGAACGTCAGACCTAATTATTTTTAGGCCTGACGTTTGTTATTTTTGTATGGCCAATCGCTTGGCTCCTAGGTATCTTGGTTCCCAGTAGGAATTATTCATATTGCTTATTTCTACACCACGAGATTCTCCTGCATGAATGAACTGTCCATTTCCAACGTAAATGCCCATATGGGAAGGTCCTGCCTTATAAGTTTCGTAGAAGACAAAGTCACCTATTGATAATTCATTTACTGGTTTCGTCATATTCCATATATCACTAACTGTTCTAGGTAATTGTATGTTAACGGTTTGAAATACATATTGAATATAGCCGCTACAATCAAAGCCACCAGGTGATTCTCCGCCCCATACATATGGTGTGCCAACATATTGTTTAGCGTTACTAATTAGTGTTGCTGTGCTATAGGCTTGTTGTTCAACTGCCTTAGGTACTTGCTTCGGCTCTTTTGGTTCCGTTGCTTCTTGCTCTTTTGATTTTTCTTTTGGCTGGGTAACTTCAGTAGGTTCAGCTGTGTAGATAGCATTAATCGTTTTTTCATTGACCTCAGGTTGGACCTCGATTCCATGATCTTGTTGAAATGCTTTCAAAGCCTGATCAGTCATTGGCCCATAAATGCCATCTAATTCATCTTTGTAATAGCCAAAATAATGTAAAGCTTTTTGAATGGTCTCTATATCTTTTCCTGTGTCACCTGGATAGTAGTTTTGATCAATGGATCTGAGTGGTCTTAAGTATTTTTCTCTCTCTATTTTAATTAAGGTATTCATTGTTTTTTCATCAGCTTGACCGGTTGCCTTTAAGTTGTTATCTTTTTGGAACTTTTTTAAAGCATATTCAGTTAAAACACCATAATCTCCGTCAATTTCTTTATCATAATAAGACAATTGATTTAATTTATACTGCATAACACGGACTGCATCATTATGAAGTCCGTATTTTAGCATACTAGATTCTGCCAATACTTCATTTTGTAACATAGGGTATGCATCTACATAAAAGGAGAATGGCTGACTTAACACAAACCCATAGGCCATGGATTGCTTTACAAGTTGCTGTACACTTCCATTTGTTAGCATGCAAATTACTCCCCTTTCCAATTTATATGACTTAATCAAGATTTATGTGGAAAAAGACAGAATATGCTCCAATTTATCAAACGAAATATTTTTGTAATATGTTACAATAGGGATACCCACTTTTAGCTTACAAAGATTAAATGAGGTTTGTAATCTTTAGAACTATATATATATGAAAAATAAACTATGTGCAGTTATAGTTATTTTGTTTTTTTCATTTCTTTCTTCGATTGAGATAACAAGGCCTTTTTATGGCATTCTGTTAGAAAAAGCTTTCGGACAAGATGATTTGTTAAAACTTGAAACGTTAGAAAATGCAGATTTATTAAGTGATTTAGTTATTATTCCTGAGAAGGTTGAAAATAGAGATGAATTAATACTAATGGTTGAGCGAATAAACGGTATTGATCGCCCTTTATTGAAATTACTTACTAATCAAGGGGTTAAGGTCAGATTATTTGAAGGAAAGCTGACAGATGAACCATTACTTTATTACCTAAAATGGCAGAAGCCACGTGGATGGGATCAAGATGTCACTTGGGAAAAGGTTCCCGGTTCTGGAGGGAGTTGGCTAATTTCTGCAAAGATTGGTGCCAGCATGCAAGGGAGCGGGCACAGTTCTATCAATCTTGAATTACATGAAATTGGGCATACTATATTCAAAGTGTTAAAGACAAATCCATCTCTTGCTGAAGATTTTCAAGAAGTTTGGCATGAGGAAGTAAATAACATCTTTCCTGATAAAGAGTATTTTATTAATTACAGTTCCGAATATTTTGCGGAGATGTTTGCCTACTATTATTATTCAGAAAGATCAAATGCAAAAATGAAGTATCGAGCACCTAAAACGTATCAATTTTTTGTTAGTTTGCCCTCGCTTAATATGAAAAGCTTCAACCACCAGTTCTTTCATAGTATGAATCCGTTAATTAAACCTAGGTTCTTTGCTTTGTCTAACTATGATATACACTGGTCATGATGTATTATTTTAACAAGATAACTTATATAGAGTAAAGGAGTTTACGAATGGTCACAAGTGAACAAGCGTATTTGGATTTATGTAAAACGGTTTTAAAAAGCGGTACAAGGAAAGGGGATCGAACAAATACGGGTACGCAATCTGTATTTGGTTACCAAATGCGGTTCGATTTAAAGGAAGGATTCCCACTTCTTACTACGAAACGTGTCCCTTTTCGGCTGATTGCTAGTGAATTATTATGGTTTATAAAGGGAGATACAAACATTCAATATTTGTTGAAACATGATAATAATATTTGGAATGAATGGGCGTTTAAAAGCTGGGTTGAATCGGATGAGTATCAAGGTCCAGATATGACTGATTTTGGAAATAGAAGTCAACAGGATCCAGAATTTAATGCATTATATAAGGGCCAGATGGACAAGTTTAAAGAGAAGATTCTCCACGACGATGATTTTGCTAGCAAGTACGGTGATCTAGGATCTGTATATGGACAACAATGGAGAGCGTGGAAGACATCAAAGGGTGAAACCATTGATCAGTTAAAGCAAGTGATTGATTCGATTAAACATAACCCTAATTCTAGAAGGCATATTGTGTCTGCATGGAACCCTGAGGATGTACCTACTAATATGGCTTTACCGCCATGTCATACGATGTTTCAATTTTATGTAGCTGACGGTAAATTGTCCTGTCAATTATATCAACGTAGCGCAGATATATTTTTAGGTGTACCATTCAATATTGCTAGTTATGCACTGCTGACGCACTTAATTGCCCATGAGTGTAATCTCGACGTAGGAGATTTTATTCATACTTTAGGTGATGCACATATTTATTCTAATCACGTGGAGCAAGTTAAAACACAGTTAAGCAGAGAACCAAAAGCATTACCATCTTTAAAAATAAACGGAGATAAGCAGTCGATTTTTGATTTTGAGATGGAAGATCTTGAGGTTGTTGGGTATGATTCGCACCCACCAATAAAAGCACCTGTTGCTGTTTGAGTTTAAAAGGAGTATTGTCTAGATGATATCTTTACTATTAGCTATGGATCAAAATAGAGTGATCGGGTATAAAAATGATTTACCATGGAAATTACCGAATGATCTCAAATTTTTTAAAGAATTAACCACCTCTAATGTTATTATCATGGGAAGGAAGACCTTTGATTCCATGGGTAGACCGTTACCTAATCGGAGAAATGTGATTATGACAAGGGATACTTCTTATAAACAACCTGGATGTGATGTTATTCATTCCATTGATACGATCATAGAGTGGGAGAAGCAAAATCCTGAAATAGAGTACTTCGTGATTGGTGGAGGTAATATCTTTAACCAAGTTTTACCTTATGCTAATCGAATGTATATAACCCTTATAGAAGAAGCCTTTCCCGGTGATACATTCTTTCCTGAATTCGAGGAAGAAGAGTGGAATATCACTAAAAAAGAAAAAGGACAAAAGGACGAAAAAAATCCCTATGATTATTATTTCATTCAATATGATAGGAAGTAATTATTTTCTGCTAGGACAATCGTCTAAAAAGTGTTAAGATAGGGAGTAAGTTAAGTAATTCTTTTATAATTGAGGTGACCTTATGTCAATGATTGGCATTCCGGGATTAATACTTATCCTTGTTATTGCATTAGTTGTTTTCGGACCAAAAAAGTTACCGGAAATTGGAAAAGCAACTGGCGAAACATTACGTGAATTTAAAAAATCCGCACGCGAGCTGTCAGAAGAAGACGATGAAAAACTAAGTAATCAGCAAAATTCTGAAAAAAGCTCTAATTAAAATTAATGGAGTGATGTGGGATGGGTTTGGGTAATATTGGATTCCCTGGTTTAATTCTAATCCTAATTATAGCCCTTGTTGTTTTTGGACCGTCTAAACTTCCAGATATAGGGAAAGCGGTTGGAAGTTCATTAAGAGAATTTAAAAAGGCAACAAAGGACATTATGAGTGACGATGAGGATAAAAATTCAAATAAGTAAGACTATAGTAATAATCAATAGGAAGGTGTAAGGAGATATATTACCTTACATCTTCTTTTCTGGTTTTCTTATGTTAGGTATTACCCAGTGTTATTAGGAGAGGAAGCAATATATGTCTCAAGATAATCATGTTCCCAATAAAGAAATGAACTATTTGGATCATTTTTCAGAATTAAGAAAACGTTTAATTTGGACGGCAATCGTATTTATTATCTTTTTTGCAATTGGCTTTATTTTTGTTGGTGAAATTGAAAACTTCTTTTTAAAGGATATAGATGTTACCTTAAGCTTAATAGCCCCAGGTGAAATTATTTGGATTTATTTTACGATGGCATTTCTTGTGGCAGCAATAGGTACCATTCCATTTTTATGTCTTCAAATCTGGTTATTTGTGAAACCGGGTTTAACACCAAAGGAACGAAGAGTGTCGTTATCTTACATACCAGCAATATTTATATTATTTATAGCCGGTTTAATCTTTGGCTATTATATCTTTGTAGGATTTATTTTACCGTTTTTACTTTCTTTAAATGACGGTACATTTAATACGATGTTTACGGTTGAAAATTATTTTAAATTTATATTTCGCGTTACTATTCCATTTGCTTTCTTTTTTGAAATTCCAATTGTCATGATGTTTTTGACTAGTTTGGGAATTGTTAATCCATCGTTTTTACGAAAAACTCGTAAGTACGCATATTTTGTATTGGTGGTACTTGGTACAATTTTATCTCCACCTGATTTTGTCTTACAGCTTGTTGTTGCTGTTCCACTAATTATCCTATATGAGATTAGTATTGTATTATCTAGGATAGTATACAGAAAA
Source organism: Aquibacillus kalidii (assembly GCF_014280935.1). GTDB lineage: Bacteria > Bacillota > Bacilli > Bacillales > Amphibacillaceae > Aquibacillus_D > Aquibacillus_D kalidii. The sequence continues at coordinate 38,175 of NZ_JACLZI010000037.1, read as the reverse complement.
AAACAAGAAAAGCACGATATGTTTACGAGTGAGAAGGAAGACTAGGAAGGAGCATGTAAATGCGTTCGTTTTATCATTACGTGATGAGGTACCGGGGGATGAAAAAACCTACAGAGGAAAGTAGGCTAGCGGATTGGATTTTTCGTGATCATGATTTCCCGAAGCATTCCACCTCATATGATGAAATAAGTAGATATTTAGAATGGAATATCCCATTCACCGAAGCTGTTCAAGTATTTGATAGACTTTGGGAGGATTATCTTGTGAATGAAAGCTAAGTCCGGACGTTTGTGGGCTTAGCTTTTTTTACAAAAAGAGCCTTGAAATGATTTCTTGGATATTTATATTATATTACGATAAATTAACGTACATTAATAATATCCTTCAAATAAATAGTCTCAGCTATCTCTGTTGTTTTTATTTTAACTACAGTGTTATCTAAACGAACAATCGTTCCAGTTACCTCTTCATAAAAACCCCTATTATAAAAGGTGATGCAAATAGATGTTTGATAAGAATTGGCTTCTTGCATAACACGATTCATTTCTTCTAACTGCTGTTCATCTAACAGTGGTTTTTTTGTCTTTTTATCTTCTTTCCACAAGTTTTTTAGCATCTCTACATGCTCTGGTAGCATTAAAGATGTCCACTTTATAGAACCACGGTCATTAACCATTTAGCTTCCTCCTTTTCAATTGGTGCTATCAGTAATTATTAAATTATAAACGAACAAATGTTCTAAATCAATGGATAAGGAACATATGTTTGTATATAATGTAGAAAAGGAGGCTGTATGTTATGACTATAGAACAAGTGAATCGTTATGCTAACAAAACAATTGAAATTATTTATTGTTCATCTGATGGAGAATTAACCAAAAGGCGTGTAAAAGTGCAGGGTATTACGAAAAAGCAATTTTTTGGGTATTGTTATCTCCGGAATCAACGTCGAAGCTTTCTAGTAGAAAATGTTCTGGCATGGCAGCCTACTACTAATTGGTATTAATTTTCGAAAACATATAGTAACAAAACATGACAAAAAACGTGTAGAATAGTAGTGAAGGGGAGGATTATCGTGAAAATAATGCACACAGCAGATTGGCACTTAGGAAAAATCGTAAATAGCGTTCATATGACAGAAGATCAGGCCTATGTATTAGAAGAATTAATTACTATCATAAAAGATGAGAAACCTGATGTCATTATTATAGCAGGAGATTTATACGATAGATCAATCCCACCAAAGGAAGCCGTTGAACTATTAAATCATGTACTTACCAAAATAATTACGGACTTTGAAATCCCAATCCTTTCTATTTCAGGTAATCATGATAGCCCGGATCGATTAGAATTTGGAACACAATTATTTAAGGCAAAACAATTATATATAGAAACAAAATTAAAAAACAACCTAGAACCAATTACATTGTATGATCATGCGGGTCCTGTACATTTTCATTTAATACCCTACATGGAACCTGCTGATGCTCGTCAATTTTTTGAGGATGAAACGATCCAATCGCACCAAGTTGCAATGAAGGCTATTATAAATCACATTGAACAACACAATGATATGGATGAAAGACATATCTTGGTTGGACATGCTTTTATAGCAGGTGGAATGGAATCAGAATCAGAAGAACGCTTATCCATGATCGGTGGAAGTCCATACGTCGATGCAAACTTATTCCATCTATTTAATTACGTCGCGTTAGGTCATTTACATCAGCCACAACGGGTAACAAGGGATACGATTCGCTATAGTGGGTCCATATTAAAGTACTCTTTTTCGGAAGCAAATCATAAAAAATCTGTGACTATTCTAGAAATAGATGAAACGGGTCAATGTCATATGGAGTTTATTCCCCTTAAGCCAAGGAGAGATATGCGTGTGATTGAAGGTTATTTTGCTGACCTTTTAGACGAGAAGTATGTGCAACGGACAGAAGATTACTTGCATATAAGCTTACTAGATGATGGCCAATTAGTGGATCCGATGGGGAAATTACGTAAAAAGTTCCCCAATATATTACGCTTAGAACGGAAAGTACTTTCATCTAAAATGAAATTAAATGATTTAAATAGAATTAAAGAAAAGCAGCAAATGTCACATATTCAATTGTTTGAATCCTTTTATGAAGAAATGAAAGGGGATCTAATAACAGATCAAAGAAAGTCTCACATGGCCAAGGTTATACAACAATTAGTAGAGCAAGAGAGGGGGAAATAAAGTGCGTGCTATAACGTTAGAAATGACTGCCTTTGGACCGTATCGTGATAAACAGGTTATCAATTTCAACGAGCTTGGCGACGAATCGATTTTTTTGATAACTGGTCCTACCGGCGCAGGAAAAACAACGATATTCGATGCTATATGTTATGCATTATATGGTCGTGCAAGTGGTAGTGATCGTGATCAGGATTCATTAAGAAGCCATTTTGCCAATATAGATCAAACTACCGAAATCAGTTTTATATTCTCTCTAAAGGGCAAAATTTATCAAGTTAATCGATATCCTAAACAGCAAAAGCGCAAAGAACGTGGAGAAGGATATACGGAAGACCCTGCTCGTGCAGAGCTCTATGAAATGGATGGGAATAATGGGCTCAACTTAATCTCAGCCAAAATAAAAGATGTCAATGAATCTTTAGAGGAAATGCTTGGACTTGATTATGAGCAGTTTCGCAAAATGATCATGATTCCTCAAGGGGAATTTCGTCGTCTAATATCCGAAAATAGTAAAGAACGTGAAGAAATCCTTCAAAAAATTTTCCGTACACATTTTTATCAAAGAATAACAGATGAATTGAAAAAACAATCGAAAGAACTCAAACAATGGATTGAGCAAAACGAGTGGAAAATAACGCAGGAAGTAGAGAAAATATCTTGGAAACATGTTGATGTAGAGACGATTGAAGATGCAACTACAGATGAGATATTAAGTAATTTAAATACGGAAATACAAGTAGGAAAAGAAGAGAGTACCAAATGGAATCATCAATTAAAAGTTGAAAAAGAATCACTCAAAAAAATACAGGAAACACTTTTTGAACAAAAGCAACTTGCAGATAAATTTGAAGAGTTTGCTCAATTAAATAAAACAAAAGAAGTGTTAGAACAGCAATTACCACAAGTGATAGAGAAGAAACGCGTTTTAGAACTTGCGCAAAGAGCTGGTATTATTATTCCGTTTGAAGACCAAGCGAATAATCGAAAAAAAGAGTGGCAGGAGCAAACACAGAAGCTCACTGAGCAAAAAGAAAGAGTAGCTAGACTCCAAAAGCAATATGAAGAAGTGAAGCATTCCTATGAACTGGAATTAGCAAAAGAGAAAGAACGTGAACAGCTAAAAGAAACGATTCAATCTGAAAAACAACAGTTAGAAAAACTTACAAGCTATTACCAATTAAAAGACAAACATCAGCTTGTTACTAAAAAGCTAAACACAACACAACAAACGATGAAGCAGGTAAAACAAGAAGTAGAGAACTACACAAAAGAAATTGAGGAATTAGAAAAGCAAGTAAATGATCAAACGAAGTGGACAAAAGCATTTTATGAGATGGAAGCTAAGCTGAAAGATAGACAAGAAAAGCTAACAAATCTAGAAAGATTGAAAAAAGAATTTACAGAGCTTGATAAGTTAAGAAATGAATTTCAAAAGGTTAATCAATACTATCAATCTATTCAAAAACAGGTTACAGATAAGCGTGAGACCATTCAAAAGTTAGAACAAGAGCAACGTGAAAACCAAGCCTATTATTTAGCGCAACATTTACATGATGGTGAAACTTGTCCGGTTTGTGGTTCTACGGAACATCCAAATAAAGCAAACAAAAGTAGCGAGTCTATTTCAGAGGATAGAATCAATGCTTTACAAAAAGAGCTAGCTACCATTGAAAAACAACTAGAGCAGAGTCAGGAAAACTACATTCAGATAAAATCTAATGGACAAGCACAGCGTCAAGTAGTAGAGAAGCTATATACAGAATTACAAGATGATCAATTGGAATTAGAGATGGAATCCATTAGTGCTTATATAAAAAAATCAATCGAAACTAGAAAGAGTCTAGAACAGGAACGGGATATAATTAACCAACAAATAAACTGGATTGAACAAGCTGAAAAGCAACGTCAAGTGCTACAAACAAGTAAAAAAGAGAAAACAGAACAATTAGAAAAGATGCAACTAGATAGTGAAAAGGTAAGTGAAGAGCACATACGAATTAAAACCCAATTAGAAAGTCTTGAACAAGATATCTCAGACAAGAATAGTACGCCAACAAGTGTACAGCAGCAAATAACGAAATTGGAAACCACATTCCAAGAGTGGGTAAAGAGATGGGAGTTAATTCAAGAAAAATATCAGCAAGTCAGCTCCGAATTGCAACAAGCAACGGTTATACTGGAACAATTACAGACCTTCTTAGTGGATTTAAAAGGTCGTTATGAAGAGCAACAAGCGCTTTATCAGCAAAAAGTGCAGGAAAATGAATTCACATCCGTCGATTCATATCAATCTGCAAAGCGATCTGAACCAGAACAAAAGGAAATTGCAGAGGCAATTAATGAATTTGAAAAAAGAAAACAATCTAATCACGATAGAATCGTAACTTTGCAGGAACAGTTAGAAAATAAAGAAATACCGAATCTAACTATGTTAAATGAGAAGCTAACCGAACAAGAGAATAAAGTAGATCATACAAGTCAAATTATTCAACAATTATCTATTCAAATGGAACAATACGAACAGATTAAACAATCGCTTGACGATTTGCATGAAAAAAACCAAAGTCTCACCAAACAGTACTATGACATTGGTGAGTTAGCCGACTTGGCTAGAGGAGAAAATCACTTAAAGTTGTCATTTGAAAGGTATGTCTTATCATCCTTTTTAGACGAAATTTTATTGCAAGCAAACATTCGCATGGATCAATTAACCGAACATCGATACCAGCTTATTCGTAGTGATCAAGTTGCCAAACGAGGTGCCCAAAGTGGATTAGACTTAGAAGTTATTGATCATCATACTGGACAGCAGCGCTCTGTTAAAACACTGTCTGGAGGGGAAGGCTTCAAAGCTGCTCTAAGTTTAGCACTAGGAATGGCTGATGTTGTCCAAGCACACGCTGGTGGGGTTCAATTAGAAACCTTATTTATTGATGAAGGATTTGGAACCCTAGATGAACTTTCCTTGGAACAAGCTATCGATTGTTTAAAGGGTTTGCAGCAAAGTAATAGGATACTAGGGATTATTTCTCACGTACCTCAATTGAAAGAAGAGATTCATGCAAAATTACAGATCAGCACGACCCCTCAGGGATCACATGCGACATTTACTTTCTAACAGTTTTGCCAATAATTACTCCTAAATTTAGACGTAAATACATGGTATAGTATAGGAAATAAGATTAGTCCCTTGTCCTAAGATAAGGGCTCTTCTTTTTAGCCTAATTCGTTGCTTAATATAGGAGGCAAATTTATGAAAGTTGTAACTGCATCTACACCCGAACAACAATACTATGTAAAAGAGCTGATTGAAAAGCTATATGATTCTATCTTTCCGTATTTTTTTACAAAAGAGTACATACAAGAGTTAAAGAGATTTAATCTGATGCATGTACCTAACCTGGAGGATCTAGATTTAACGGAGATTATGGAGGTCACGGCGGCTGTACAGACAATTACTACAATTCTAGAACAATCTGTTCAAACCACCGACAATCTTTCTGGATATGAACAAGCTTTTAATAAGAATGCCACAATTTTATCTAAATATGAAATTGATTTTCCATTTCAATTAAATGATTTTTGTGGAAATATCAAAGGCAATACTCCACAAAATACTTTTACTATTTAATGTTATTTATAAAGCATACAATCGTTTTATAAGTTATAATGAAGTAAAAAGGTATAGATGGAGGGTTCTTTATGTCCATGCCTATGGCAATCGAATGGAAACTTATCACCTACGGCAAGGAGAAGCGAATTAAAGGTCAGGATAATCTATTTGAAATCACTTTTGATGGCTATAAGTTATTTCCTTTGAATGAAACAATTGAGTTAAGAAGAAATGATGTATCTGACCAAATCGGAAGTGGTGAAATTGTCGAACTTACGTGGAAAGATAATACAACAGTTTGCAAATATCAACTGATCTCTTTGTATAACGTCAATTAACGACATATTCTATGTGGTTTGATAGCGTTTTACGTAATTTAGTGCGCTTGCCCGGGAAATACTTTGGTGTCACGTTTAATGGTTTTAAAAGAGAAGTGTTTTCATAAAATCGTCATAACTATGACCACTCAAGTTAACTTTTTATAGGATATAATAAAAGCATAATAGTTTTCAAGATTATACTGATTTTGAAAAGAGGGATATTATGCTTGGTGCCGTATTATTTGGAATAATTTTGAGTGGTACAATTGGATTAATTATTACAGCTGATATAATAGCTGAATAATAGAACATTGTGAAAGAGATGACCCATTGGTCATCTCTTTTTTTCGATAGTGAAAAATCTGACAGGAATATTTCGATCAACTCCTAACACTGACCAGATTCCCTCCAATTCATTATAATAACTTACATTATTTTGTTTGCGAAACACTCTTTGTTTGTTCTTTTCTTTGTCATCTTATTCTATATGAGATTAACAGACTTACCCTAATCTTTTATTTTAATAAATTTTTCTAGGTGCCTACACCGTTTTCTGTTATAAACGTACATTAGTAGTAACAGTAAAAGAAGAAGAGAGGGATTCATATGTTTAAGCCACCTCAAGGACGGTCTCCATTTACACAAATGGGCAATCGAGGTCCAATGGGTCAAATCGGACGTGGAATGGGATCACATGGCCCGTCTCCTATGAGGCAGATGGGGCAATTAGGACAAATGGGACAACAAGCAGCATCAAGAACTAGCAGTGGTGGAATCAAAGGAATGCTTCAGAAATTTATTAAACCTTCCGGTGCAGGTCAAGGGGTAACTGGGATTGCAAACGCTGCTACAAGTGGTGGTGGATTAACAAGTAAGCTTGGAAATATACAGCAAGTGATGAAAATGGCACAATCTGCAACACCGCTAATCCGGGAATACGGTCCAATGGTTAAAAATATTCCAACGATGGTTCGAATGCTTAAAGCGTTTAATGAAGCAGAGGATGATGATGAAAATGAAGACGATGAAAATGTAGAAGTGGAACCAGAAAGTATGGAGAATGAGGAGGAAGAAAAGAAAGCTAAGGTGAACGTGACGAAGGAAAGTATAAATAAAATAGATATTGATGCAGAATCGTATAAAAAACAAAAATCGAAACGCTCTGAAAATAAAGAGAAAACTTTACAAGGAACATCTCGTCCAAAGCTTTTTGTCTAATCGAATGCACACTACTTGATTTTTTCATTCATTAAGTTAAAAATGGGAGGAAAAGATATATAGACATCCTAGGAGGCGTGTTCAGTGCTTAATGAAAATCAAGAATTAGCCACATTTGCAGGTGGATGCTTTTGGTGTATGGTAGAACCATTTGATGAAAGGCCTGGTATCGTTCAAGTTATATCAGGATATACAGGAGGAGAAATAGAAAACCCGACGTATGAGGAAGTATGTTCTAATACAACTGGGCATGTAGAAGCGGTTCAAATCACTTTTAATCCAAACATTTTCCCATATGAAAAACTTCTAGAATTATTTTGGTCGCAAATTGACCCGACTGATCCTGGTGGGCAGTTTAATGATCGAGGAGAATCGTATCAAACGGCAATCTTTTATCATAATCAACAACAAAAGGAATTAGCCGAACAATCGAAACAGTCACTCCAAGAAAGTGGTAAGTTCTCAAAACCAATCGTTACACAAATACTACCTGCTAAACCGTTTTATGTTGCTGAAGAGAAACATCAGGATTATTATAAAAAACAACCTTTTCATTATCGCTTATATAAGAAAGGATCAGGTAGAGCTGATTTTATAAAGGAAAATTGGTCCAAGAAAATTGATAAAGAAGAATTAAAAGAGAAGCTAACTCCTATTCAATATCACGTAACTCAGGAAAACGGAACAGAAAGACCATTTCAAAATGAATATTATGATACAACAGAAGAAGGTATTTATGTTGATGTTGTCAGCGGCGAACCTTTGTTCTCTTCTCGTGATAAGTATGATGCGGGTTGTGGTTGGCCTAGTTTTACAAAGCCGATTGATCGAAAGGCTTTATCGGAGAAAATGGATACGACTCACGGAATGAGAAGAATAGAGATTCGTAGTAATGAGGCTGACTCCCACCTAGGTCATGTATTTGAAGATGGTCCTGTTGACCGCGGCGGTTTAAGGTATTGTATGAATTCAGCTGCAATGCGCTTCGTTCCAACTGATAAGATGGAAGAAGAAGGGTATGGAGAGTATTTGAACTTGTTTAAATAAATAGAATGAAACACAACTGGTGCCTAATTGTTTAGGTATCAGTTGTTTTTTTGCTAAAATATAGGAGTAACTTATGTAGGGAGAAGGAAGTATATGAAGACAGGCTATTTATCTAGGGTATTATTCACTTACGTAGTAGGGTTGATCGGCGCAAGTCTATTCGTCTATTTACATTTGCCCTTACCATGGATCTTAGGTCCATTATTGTCAATACTACTTATGAAAAGTTTATCACCCGTTGATGCTGAATCATCAAGTCCACTGAGAAAGGTAAGCTTTACCATTACAGGGATTCAGATTGGTGCAACATTTACTGCTACAACCATTGATCAGGTTCTCCCTTATTTTATTCCGTACACCATACTTACCCTACTTCTGATCACCATTAGCCTTGTAAATGCATATTGGCTAACCAAATGGATTCCGATCGATCCAACAACTAGTATGTTGGGTAGTGTACCAGGTGGACTGTCTGTTATTGTTGCATTAAGTGATTCTTTAAAAGGAAATACTGCACTTGTAGCCATTTTTCATACGATTCGGTTAATGTCTGTCTTATTTTTAGTCCCCTTTGTTGTAACGCATTTATTTTCAGGAAATGATGGAGTGACAAACTATATCGATACGACGACCACAGTACAAGGACCGTTATGGACTATTTTACTTCTTTTTTTATTTTTTATAATCGCCCTGTTAGTCGAACATAAAGTGCCTGCTTCTTTAGTAATTGTTCCTATGCTGTTGGTTGCTTTTTTTCAAATAAACTCCATAGAACTTTATCATTTACCAGAAGCACTATATCTGTTTGCCCAGTTAACGATTGGGATACACTTAGGTACAACCATCTCAATCAGAGATTTAATTAAAGCAGGGAAATATTGTGTTTATTATTTAGGATTAACCGTTTTATTAATTGGTATTTCTTTCGGATTTGGATACCTGTTTAGTTTGCACACCAACATGGACCTAGCTACTGCAATACTTAGCTTTGCACCAGGAGGATTGATAGAGATGGCTTTAACTGCCCATTCCGTGAAAGGGGATCCATCTGTTGTAGGATCTTTACAAATGATACGAATGTTAACGATCGTTGTAGTCTTGCCGTTATTATTGAAAACCCTATTACCGAAATTGATAAGAGAAAAAAACACAAGTAAATCATAATAATATTATGTAAACTTCATTTGGATTTAATTGCTCAATTAAGTTTGCAAAGTTAAAAATAATCGTTATGATAGTATCATACAGTAAAAGACACAAAGGAGATTTACAATGATTCATAAAACATGGGAAGACAACCAAACAATTAAAAAAATAAAATGTGTTCGTACAAACGCTAAAAAATTCGTAGTAGACTCTGTACTAACTGCAGGTAAAGTCTATGACGTTAAAAATGAAACAGAAGAATTTTATTTCATTATCGATAATACAGAACGTATTGCAGGGTTTAAAAAGGAATATTTTGAAGAAGTTTAAAACTAGGAATAGACCTAGTTTTTTTATGCACTTTTACAACTATTGTTGTTTTTCTTATATTATAGACTTTGCAGGTTAACATCCATTGAGTGCAATACCAACGCTGCGGAAAAACCCTCGATTTAAATAGTATTCTTGAGATAAAACAGACAGGGCCTTTAGGAGGTCCTGTCTGTTTTATCTCAAGTGAACGGTTTATCAATGTTTTCTGATTCTGTATTCCTTATAAGTAAAATAGATAAAATTATCTTTAATGAATTTTAAGAATATTTTCATCAAAAGGGGAGAGAATGATGGAGGTAAATAGAGATAATGTAAAAGTTTACCTTGTCTTCTATCTCATTTTCCATAATAATGAAGATAACCCTTTTCTAGGAGATGATGTAGTGAAAAGACTATTTTTGGTTCGACATTGTAATGCAGAAGGACAGCACAAGGATTCCCCGTTAACAAAAGACGGCGTCAGGCAAGCTATGAAGCTAGCCAATTTCCTTGAACAATCAAGTTACACTTTTGATCGAATTATAACTAGTCCCTATCTTCGTGCAATTGAAAGTATTAAACCTTTTGCAGAAAGAGCTAATCTAACTATACAAGTGGATCAGAGACTACATGAAAGGGTATTGAGTCAAGAACCAATAGATGATTGGATGGACGTTTTGGAACAGTCTTTCTCAGACTTTGATTTTGCTCTTCCAGGAGGAGAATCTTCCAATGATGCTTTGTCTAGATCTATTCAAGTGGTGAATGAAGTAAAACATGATGACAGCAGTGAAAATATAATCATTGTTACACATGGAAACCTACTTGCCATTTTATTAAAAGAATTTCAGGCTGATTTTGGTTTTAGTCATTGGAAGGAGTTCACAAATCCTGATCTTTTCCTAGCACAAAGAATCGGTGGGGAATATGTAGTAGAAAGATTATGGAATAGTGAACGGTAACCTTTTTCAAGGCTACCGTTTTAAAAAATGGTTACATATATAAAGATGCGAGCAAAATGGGGCGTGCTGCACGATAAATTTCATTGAATTGACTAAGTGGTAACGGGTTATTTCCACTTCCTAATTCAATAGTATAACCAGGACGCTCCCATTCCTGGATAAACCAATCTTTATATCCTGCGTAGCTATCAACAGATTTAATTGGTTGGTATCCACTTACATTTGCATATTCACGAACAATTGCTTCAGCAAGTGGTGGTTCTTGATTTTCAAACCCCCAATAAATGACTCGACCTTGAGTATGAAAAGCATTCACACTGTAAAAGTCCCTCTGATAAGTTAAATCAGCCATTGCTTGTGCTTCTGGTTCAGATAAAGGGTAAGGTCCAGGATAATCACGGGGAGCTGGTTCCTGTTCTTTTCTTTCTTTTTCAATTTCCCATCTTGCGGGGAATTGATTATTCAGATCGACTCCTCGAATGTTTGCTTTCCAATTGGAGAAATCCGTACTTCCATTATTAATCTCTAATACATTACTACGATATGGTTCCGCTTGTGGTGGTCCATTTAAAACTAAATTCACTCCGTCTGGATTCACCATTGGAACAGATGAAAGCATGGTACTTTGATATAATTGATTTAAATCAATATTGGCCATAGATCCACTGTTCGTTAGACCTAATAGGTAATCATTTAAAAATTTCATTATAATCGGAGTCGTAATCCATTCATTCGCATGGAAAGACCCATTTACATGAACCCGTTTACTCCCATTTCCAATTCTTAATTCATCAATCCGTTTCCCCATAACTGAATTACCTACTGATTCCTGGATAATAAAAGGATAGATAGCGATTAGTTCACGAATATCTTCACGAAGCTTATTATAGTCGTATTTCTCTTTCCCGTTTACAACACGCCAAGTTACCCGTGTAGGTAAATTAATTGATTGCCCTACCTGCAAGGTTTGAGGGTTAACAGTAGGGTTTGCTAAAGTAAGAGCATCAGGTTGCAAATTATTTCTCCTAGCGATGGACCAAAATGTATCACCACGTTTAATTTTGTAATCAGAAAGAACAAAACCGGGAATATGAATGCGCTGTCCAACCATTAGTTGATCTTGATTAATACCACGATTAGAATCAATCAATAATTGAATTGGAACTTGAAATAGCTGATTATAGAACCATAAAGAGTCCCCCTGCCGAACTGTAACCTGCATAAAACCCCTCCTATATTTTCAGTTACAACCTATTGTATGAAAGAAGGGCCCATAAAGTTAACTGATGTGGATTTTTGACTTTTATAAAAGAGAAAACAACATATAATATAAAAGATTTCACAAAAAACCCTTTTAACAAATGGAATTTATAGTCTATAATGTTAATTGATGTACTTTTTACATGTTACTATCATAACTTATAGTTAGTTTAATAAAGGAGGAGTTAAACTTGGCGTTTGTAATTACATCACCTTGTAAAGTAGAAAAAGCAGGCGAATGCGTAGAAGTTTGTCCTGTAGATTGTATAGAAGAAGGAAAAGATATGTTCTATATAGATCCTGATATTTGCATCGATTGTGGTGCTTGTGAAGCAGTTTGTCCTGTAGAAGCAATCTACATGGAAGATGAAGTGCCTGACAATGAGCATGAATATATCGCATTAAACCGTAAATTCTTTCAAGAAAATTAATTGTCTTAGGACCAGTATTAGAAAGCCGCTATAAATCTATAGCGGCTTTTTTCATGTAAATCGTAAAGGATATAAAAGAAAAACTAAGCCTGTGTTCAATATTATATATATCTAATACTTTATCTTAAAGGATGTATACCCAACTATGTCGTTGTAAGTTGTCATATCAATGTTTGACACCTTTATAAAACGAGAGGGACCTTGTTTTATACTTGCTATAAATTTTTCGAGATTTTCCGTAGTTCCCTCTGCCTCAACTTCTACATCACCGTTTGATAAATTTTTAACCCATCCTTTTATATTTAATGTACTAGCTAACTGCTGTGTCATTGCACGAAACCCTACAGATTGCACTCTACCACTAACAAATAAATGTACACGTTTTTTCATTTCATCACCTCATTTATGTCTCGTAAGTCTTTTAACCTAAACTGCAAGAATGTAAACATGTACATTCATTGTAGAACCTTTCTATACTTACTATTATCCTAATTGTGATATAAATCACTGACTTAATTCATTAATTTCATCATAATGACAGGTAGACTGTACATTTTTGAGGTGAAAACATGGATACATCTTATCGTCCAGAATTAATAACAACAGCAAGGGACATGGAAGAATTAAAACAATTAGCAAATATAGGTGCAGATGCCTTAACGGTTGGACATCAGCACTATGGATTGCGTGTAGCAGGAGATTTTTCCTTATTTGATATAAAAGAGGCTGTCCAATTCCTACATGCCTCTAATAAAAAACTATATGTACTAACCAATGCTATTTTTCATAATGAGAGATTAGAAACACTACCAGCTTATTTGCAGGAATTAGACAAGCTCCAGGTAGATGGGATTATATGTGGGGACCCTTCGATTTTTCCTATTTTAAACGAAATGGATTTGAACCTATCTATACACTGGAATCCAGAAACCTTGTCAACTAATTATGAAACCCTAAACTATTGGCACAGTAAGGGGATATCGCGTGCTGTTCTATCGAATGAATTATCGATAGAGGCGATAAAGGAGATAAAAAATAAGTTATCAATACCAGTTGAAATCCAAGTTCATGGGATGACTTGTATTTTTCAATCGAAACGTAAATTAGTATCGAACTATTATAATTATATTGGAGATAGTTCTGGGGTGGATGGAAAACAACTTCATTTAAAACAATTTAAAGAAGCAGATAGCCACTATCCGATTTTCGAAGACTGTAACGGAACACATATAATGAGTAATGAAGACTTGTGTATGATGGAATTCCTACAGGATATCTTCCTAGCTGAAATAGATTGTGTAAGGATCAATGGTATGTATAAGTCTAGAGATTATCAAGAAAAAATAGTCTCTTTGTATCGTACTGCGATAGATACATGGATTAGTGATCAAGATAAATTTAATCAATTAACAGAAACGTGGAAACATCAGATTATCCAAATACAGCCTGATGAAAGAAAACTTGATACAGGATTTTATTATAAAGAACAGATTTATTAAATTGGGGTGGAGAGAAAATTGAATAAGAAACCAGAATTACTAGCACCTGCAGGCAACTTAGAAAAATTAAAATTTGCTATCCATTATGGGGCAGATGCTGTCTACATTGGTGGAAAACAATTTGGTTTACGGTCTAAAGCGGGAAACTTTTCTTTCGAAGATATGAGAGAAGGAGTAGAGTTTGCCAATAAATATGGTGCCAAGGTATATGTAGCAGCAAATATCATCGCACATAATGAGAACTTAGAAGGTGCGAAGGAATACTTCAAAAACCTTTATGAGATAGGAATAGCTGCAGTTATAGTAGCAGATCCTGCATTAGTACAAGCTTGTCGTGAAGCAGCTCCAAATTTGGAAGTTCATATTAGCACACAGGCCTCTATCGTTAACTGGCGTACGGTACAATTTTGGAAAGAGGAAGGAATACCTCGAGTAGTACTTGCGCGGGAAGTTTCGATGGAAGAAATAAAAGAGATAAAAGAAAAAGTCGATATTGAGCTAGAAACATTTGTCCATGGTGCAATGTGTATTTCCTACTCTGGTAGGTGTGTCCTATCTAACCATATGACAGCACGTGACGCCAATCGAGGGGGATGTGCCCAATCCTGCCGTTGGAAATATGATTTATTTGAAGATGGATTAGATGGGGCGGTTGCTGTAACGGAAGCTGCTGAAGAAACGTACACGATGAGTTCTAAGGATTTGAGCATGGTTGAGCATATGCCAGACTTAATCGAATCAGGAGTAGATAGCTTAAAAATTGAAGGAAGAATGAAAAGCATCCATTATGTAGCGACTGTTGTGAACGTGTATCGCAAAATAATCGACACCTATTATGAAGATCCGCAGAACTATCAATTAAAGCAAGAATGGGTTGATGAAATTTGGAAGGCTGCTCAACGATCGTTGACTACTGCTTTTTATTATGAAGAGCCAACGGAACAAGCACAATTATTTGGAAAACCAGATAAAATACCAAAGTACGATTTTGCTGGATTGGTGTTAGATTATGACGAATCAACACAAATAGCTACGATTCAACAAAGAAACTCCTTCTCTATCGGGGATGAAATTGAATTTTTTGGTCCAAATTTTTATCATTTTAAGCAAAAAATAACAGACATATGGGATGAGAAAGGCCAAGCTATTGAAATGGCAAAACACCCGATGATGATTGTTAAAATCAAGGTTGAACAACCTGTAAAGTATTACGATATGATGAGAAAAAATAAATAAACGATTGATTAACTCCTATAAAGCACTATTATAGGAGTTTTTTTTATGTGTGAAATACATGATATAGGTTTATTTTGAAAACAATAAAGAAAATAACTGCAATTCCTAGAGGAGGAAACACAATGACCGAAGAAAATAACTACCACATGCCTGAAACACCAGAACCATATTGGAGAGAGTCTGTTTCATTTCCGTCATTTCCTAAGCTGGAAGAAGATATAACGGTTGATGTTGGTATTGTCGGCGGTGGGATTACTGGAATCACTACTGCTTATCTATTGTCTAAGAAAGGGTATAAAGTTGCCTTGATCGAAGCTGGTAAGCTATTGAATGGAACAACAGGTCACACTACTGCAAAGGTCACTGCACAACATGGATTAATATATGATGAACTCATCCAACATTTAGGAGAAGATAAAGCTAGATTATACTATGAAGCTGCGATGGAAGCAAAACAATTTATTAAAGATACGATTGAGGAAAAAAACATCGCTTGTGACTGGTCATCTGAAGATGCATTTGTTTATACGAATTCGGACAAGTATGTTTCCAAAATAGATAAGGAAATGGAAGCATATGAAAAACTAGATATAAAGGGAGGAATTGTGGACGATATACCTTTCAACATTCCAATTAAAAAAGCAATTAAGATGGACGACCAAGCTCAATTCCACCCATTAAAATATTTGAAGCCATTAGTGGATTCGATTATAGAGAACGACGGGTTAATATATGAAAATACAACGGCGTCTAGCGTTGATAGTGGTGATCATCCGATTATATTAACGAGTAATAGTCACCATATTGTCTGTAAGCGTGTTGTGCAAGCTTCTCATTTTCCGTTTCACGGTGGGGAGGGGTATTATTTTGCAAGAATGTATCCTAGCAGATCGTATATTGTCGGGGTTACCTCAAAAGAATCCTATCCAGGTGGAATGTATATTAGTGCAGAAAAACCTACTCGCTCTATTAGGTCCACTACTGTGGATGGAGAAGAACTCTGGTTAATAGGAGGAGATGGTCATCGAACAGGCGAAGGAAAACCTACCTTAGAACACTATCAAGCACTAGAACAATTCGCTGAAACGACATTTGGTATGGATGAGTATAAATATCGTTGGTCCGCTCAAGATCTTACCACACTTGATAAAGTACCTTATATTGGCCAAGTTACGGACGATCAACCAGAGATTTTAGTTGCTACTGGTTACAGAAAATGGGGAATGACAAACGGTACCGTTGCGGCTTTAGTTTTAACAGATATTATCACTGGGACCGACAACCGATTCATTGATTTATATAAGCCTAGTAGATTTCATGCTGACCCCGATTTGAAGAAGTTTAACAAATATAATGCTAAAGTAGCAAAACATTTGATTAAAGGAAAATTAGAATACACGTCAACAACAATTGAAGATGTTGGACAAGATGAGGCAAAGGTAATCCGGTTAAATGGGAACCGTGCTGGTGTTTATCGAGATAAGCATGGAGAAGTACATATCGTAGACACGACATGTACGCATATGGGATGTGAAGTAAATTGGAATAATGGAGATAGGACTTGGGATTGTCCATGTCACGGATCTAGGTTTGCTATTGATGGAGCCGTTGTAGAAGGACCAGCTAATAAACCTCTTAAAAAGTTAGAAGAATAGGACTTAGGAGGAGCTATGGAACATATTGAATTAGAAAATGGAAAAGTATATTATGATAAATTGGGTAGCGGAACCCCAATTATTTTTATTCATCCCCCCGGTCTTGGAAAAGCTGTATTTCGGCATCAATGGGAGCTAGCAGAGGACTATTGTGTGATATTTCCTGATTTTAGTGGTCATGGTGCTTCTACGTCTATACTAAATGGGCCTATCATTGATCAATATGTACAGGAGATTAAAGCTATTATCGAGGCTGAGGGTTTTCGGGAAGTAATTCTATGTGGCTATTCAGCAGGGGGGATGATTGCACAAGAATTCGCTATTTCTTACCCTTCAAAAATAAAAGCACTCATTTTGTCAGGTGGTTATCCAAAGGTTGATACACCTGGCTTATACTTTATGTATGTTGCAGGGATGTATTTGTTAAAAAAATCTCCGGACTATTTAGCTAGAATACTCGCTAAAAGTCATGCAAGAGGTAAAGAATTCCGTAAAGATCTTTACAATCATATAAGTAAAACGAATGTAAACCATTGGTATCAGTTTTATCAAGAAACATTGCATTATGATTGCTCGGATCGATTACAAGTGCTTCTCTCTCCAGTTCTGTGTATTTACGGTGAAAAAGCAATTTGGATTAATAAGCATAAAACCTATTACAGTTACTGTCCAACCAATAATATCGCCATTATAAAAAATGGATTACACCAAGTTCCTTCTAAAAATTCACATGCTTTTAATCAAATAATAGGAAACTTTCTTCAATCTCTGTTATAGACTATCTATGTAAGGTGAAATTTCATAGACCTTATATTAATTAAAAGTAAAATAAGCCTCAATTTTCAGTATAATCAATAGGTTTCATTTTTCAATGTTGATATTTTACTTTATAATGGTCTGTGAATTCTGATAGCAATTACATAGGAGGGGAAATATGAGAATTGTAGTAGCTGGGGGAGATGGATTTTGCGGATGGCCTACCGCCTTGTATTTATCAAAACAAGGTCACGAGGTATCCATTGTAGATAATTTGGTTAGAAGAAAAATTGATGAGGAGTTACATTCTAACTCTGTAACGCCTATTGCTAGTTTAGAGGAACGTGTACAAAAGTGGAAGGAGCTGACAGGTAAAGAAATAAAAACCTTTGTTGGTGACCTTAATCATTACGATTTTCTTCGTCAAGTATTTATACAAACAGAACCAGAAGCTTTCGTACATTTTGCTGAACAAAGATCTGCTCCATACTCCATGATTGATCGTGAACACGCTGTTTATACTCAATCAAACAATGTGTTAGGGAACCTAAACGTTCTATATGCTATTAAGGAGTACGCACCAGATTGTCATTTAATTAAGTTGGGAACAATGGGCGAATACGGAACCCCCAACATTGATATAGAAGAAGGATATATTGAGATCGAACATAACGGCAGAAAAGATACACTTCCGTATCCTAAACAACCCGGTTCTTTCTACCATCTTTCAAAGGTCCACGATAGCCATAACATCATGTTCGCTTGTAAGGTGTGGGGAATTAAGGCTACAGATTTAAATCAAGGGGTTGTTTATGGCCTACATACAAATGAAACAGAAATGGACCCCATTTTAAATAATCGTATAGACTATGATGGTGTATATGGTACTGCATTAAACCGCTTTTTAATACAAGCAGCTATTGGTCATGATTTAACTGTCTACGGTTCTGGATCACAAACACGAGCATTCTTAAACATAAAAGATACCGTGAGATGTGTAGAAATCGCTGCTAATAACCCAGCAGATAAAGGTGAATTCCGTGTCTTTAACCAATTTACAGAATACTTTACTGTACAAGAATTAGCAGACAAGGTGAAAGTAGTTGCTGATAAATTAGGTATTCAAGCAAATATCGCGCATTTAGAAAATCCTCGCGTTGAAACAGAAGAGCATTATTATCATGCTGTGAATACGAAACTTCGTGATTTAGGTTTAGAGCCAAACTTATTAACCGATAATGTACTTGAAAACATTTTAGAAACGGTTATTAAGTATAAGGACAGAGTAATAAAAGAGAACGTCTTACCATCTATTTCTTGGAAATAGTAAAGGAGCATTTAGTTTTGAAAATTGCAATAGTGACTGAAACATTCTTACCTTCAACAGACGGGGTCGTTACTAGATTAACGGAAGCAATTAAGCATATGCGTAAACAAAATCATGAAGTAGTTGTGATTGCACCTGATCTTGGTGTGAAGGAATACGAAGGAGCAATCGTAGAAGGGGTAAAGGCAACTACATTACCTTTTTATCGCTACAAGAAATTTTCACTGCCGCAACGGAAGGTTAAGAAAATTTTACAGAAATATGATCCAGATCTCGTTCATGTCGTTAACCCAGCTATTCTTGGTATTGCTGGTGTTCATTATGCAGAAAAACTGGGTTTCCCACTGGTAGCATCCTATCATACACACGTACCAAAGTATTTTGACTACTATAATTTAAAGCCGTTAATTCCTTTATGTTGGAAGTATTTTCGATCACTTCATAACAAAGCAGATGTGAATTTATGTACTTCCCAGGCCGTAAAAAACGAATTAGTAGAAAAAGATTTCTTCAATGTTCATCTTTGGAAACGTGGAGTTGATATCAAGAAATATCATCCAAACAAATATAGCAACGATATGCGTCAGGCTTTGACCAATCATCATCAACCAGGTAAAAAGTTATTATTATTTGTAGGACGCCTGGCTGCTGAGAAAGAGATTCATAAGTTGAAGCCACTACTAGAAAAAAGAAATGATGTATGTTTAGCTATTGTTGGGGATGGACCAGCTAGAGACGATTTAGAAAAAACGTTTGAAGGTACAAATACGGTCTTTACTGGTTTCTTACATGGGGATGAGCTAGGTCAAGCATTTGCTTCAGCTGATGCTTTAGTGTTTCCATCTGTCACAGAAACATTAGGACTAGTCATTTTAGAAGCTATGGCAGCGGGACTACCAGTTATTGCAGCCAAAAGTGGACCTACAATGGAACAAGTAGAAGACGGGAAAACGGGTCTGTTGTTTGAGAATGAAAATATAGATAGCTTAATTAATGCCGTTAATCAACTAGACAATCAATTGCTTCATCAATCATTAAAAGAAAATGCGAGAAAAGAAGCGGAGAAGTTTAGTTGGACGGGACCATCGGAACAATTACTCGATTTCTATGAGAAGACTTTGAGAATGAACAATGTTACTAGTTACAAAGCAGTACAAGAACAAGTGAATAATTAGATAGCCTTTCACAGCCTACATTTATTGATCTGAAAATAATGTAGGCTGTTTTCTTATGTATATTTTAGTATAGCTGATTAAGCTATACTAGAGAAAAAAGCCATAGTAGGAGAAGATAAAATGATAGTGGATGCAAAAGAATATAATGGTGAACAAATATGCTACACGGTTCGGAGCGCGTCAGAAGGAGACGCAAGACAATTATCTCAGATAAGGTTACAAATTGATGGAGAGACAGAGAATTTAGACAGGGTGAGAGGCGAGGAGTATTTAGATGAAGCGGCCTTTAAGCAACTCATTACGGATGATAATGTAGCTGAGCGAAATGTATTCTTAATAGCAGAGATAAATGGGGAAATTGTAGGCTTTTCAAGGTGTGAAGGAAGCCTCTTAAAGAGATATTCGCATCGAGTGGAGTTCGGAATTGCTGTATTAAAAGAATATTGGGGTTATGGGATAGGTACAACCCTTTTAAAACGATCAATTGATTGGGCAGATTCAAATGGAATAAAGAAAATCATGTTAAGTGTACTGGAGACTAACGAGAAAGCAATTAAAATCTATCAACAGCATGGCTTTGAGATTGAAGGGACACTGCGAAATGATAAGCTTCTTTCCGATGGGGAATTCTATAATACGCTAGTGATGGGAAGGATTCAATAATAGAAAAAACACGTCAGAAAGCTGTACATACTGTTTTCTGACGTGTTTTATATTCATTAATTTTGTTCTTGAGTTGGTCCCATAATTCCTGGAACTGGTAGACCAGCTTGACGAAGAAGGACGGTCATTTGTCCGCGATGATGGGTCTGATGATCAATCAAGGTACGTAGAATTTCGCCACGAGGCGCTAGCGTTCCATGTTGATCTACTTCTTCTAATAGCTGCTCATCTGTAAAATTATTTTCCACTTCTTGTTTGAATTTTTTTGTAACCTCTTTATAGGTATCAAGAATAGTACTAGCTTTGCTAGGAATGTCACTTGGGTCTGTCGAAATACCCAAATTTACACCAACTAATGAAGCAAAATAAATAGGTGCTGTAGCTATATGCCAACCTAGCCAACCTAGGGTACTATGCCCCTCAACAATAGATTGACCTAATTTGTCATCCGTAAGAGACTCAAGTACTTTAATTGTACCTTCACTAGCTCTTGTCCAATCTTTTACAAAATCATTAACATTACGATACATAATTATCCTCCTCGTATTTATATGTAGGAATAAGTTAAAGATATCAAATTATACTAGGATAGAAAAATAATATAGCCTGATAACAACATAATTATTCTATTTGCTATTATCATTTGGTTAAGAAATTTTCAGTATAAAATGGCTGAGATTCCTCGTTAAAAGCAACCCCGACAGCAAGCATTTCAAAATCTGGTTGTAATATATTTTCCCGGTGCCCAAGGGAGTTCATCAAACCTTCATGAGCAAAAATACTACTCGGTTGGCCTGTCGCTAAATTCTCTCCAGCCATTCTGTAGCTAATATTATCCTCTGTCATACGATCAAAAGGAGACTGTCCTTCCAAGTTTGTATGGCCGAAATAATTATTTACTGCCATATCGTCACTATGATCACGAGCAGTCTGTCTCACCTCATCTTCCCAGGATAGGACAGAAAGATTATGGTTCACTCTGGCTGCATTCGTAAGATCAAACAATTGATATTCAAACCCCTCTTTCAGAGAATCACTAGGAGGAGCAAAAAACTTCTTTTTTTGATTTTCCAAGTCGTTACTAATAAGTTGAATAGCTGTCACTGTGTTATTTTCATGCTTATCATAGAAGATGGTAACGTAAGTTTGATTGATTTGAAATAAGTCGTACTCTTGATTACTTTGGACCTGATAGTTAACAAATCCCTTACGGATAAATTCTAACGGTTCGTTTAATTGTTGTAGTACATCATTTCGTGTACTCTCAAAGCTAATTTCTTGTTTCGATTTAATCAAGTTCTGGTTGGTATATAATCCGACTACTTTATTTTGCTCATTATAGGAGACCATAAGAAAATTATGATAGTTTTCATGGTAGGCTACCCATTCAACCCCGTATTCATTTAAAGAAGACCTTTTAGGGGATCCAACTACCTGTTCTACTGCTGAACGATCATCACCTAGCTCGATATTATGTACAGAGAAGGATTGTTCAGTTGGGTTTTCCAATAAAGGTTTATCTGGGGTAGTTTCGTTTGGTTGTTTGCTTTCCTCTTTGTTTCCACCCACCTTGCTGATCAGTTGTTCGATACCTATATGTATATTTTCAATAGTACTAATAAACTTTGGGTTATCTTTTATTTGATTAACATCCGTTTTGATGTCTGAAACTACACCTTGAATCCCTGCTTCTTTGAATGTCTCTCCATAAAAATGCCAAAGCACACCCAAAACGATCACTAATAAGACTATATTTTTAATCTTCCTCACAAAAAAGGCACTCCCGTCTCACGGTATCTAATAACTCATTATTCTAGCAAGTATTATTATTGTAGACAACAAAAAGCTTTTTGAGAATGGAGTAGCATCATATTCTGTTATTTTCGTGAATTTTTAGTTCTTAGAAGCTTTTACTCGAAAAATTACTAAGTAATAAAACCTGAGAAAATGACAACCCCCTCATATTAAGCTATAATAGAAAAGTTCTAATCACCTTTCAAATAGTAGGAAGGGGGTTTTTTTATGATTAAATTGAAAAATGTAACGAAAAGCTTTTCACAGTTTTCGGCTATAAAGTCGACATCTTTAACAATACATAAAGGTGAGATTTATGGGATTATTGGTGCAAGCGGAGCTGGGAAGTCAACATTACTGAGATTAATGAATTTGTTGGAAATCCCAGATAACGGGGAAGTAGAAGTTAATGGTCAATGTTTAACGGAGATGACTAGCAAACAACTTCGACATGCACGTCAATCAATTGGGATGATTTTTCAACACTTTAATCTCGTAGCAAATAAATCGGTTTATGATAATGTTGCGGTACCATTAGAAATTGCAAAATTTCCAAAGCAGAAACTTCGGAACCGAGTGGTTGAGTGTCTTCAATTCGTTGGGTTGGAGAGTTTACAGGATAAATACCCTGCGGAATTAAGTGGGGGACAAAAGCAGCGTGTTGCGATTGCAAGAGCATTGGCAAACCAACCGCAGGTCTTATTATGTGACGAACCAACTTCATCTCTTGATCCCAACACAACTGCTGAAATATTAGGTGTATTAGAAAATATTAATAAACGTCTTGGAGTAACCATAGTTATAGTTAGCCATGAGATGGAGGTTATTAAGAGTATATGTAATCGAGTCTCTGTAATGGCTGAAGGAGAATGCTACGACACGCTATCAGTAGAACCGTCAGGAATTCAACATCTAAACAGTAGTCCACAATGGTTTGTAACACAATTAACTAAGGCTGGTGATGACGATGCCTGAGATATTAGTTCAATACCAAGCAGAGATTTGGCAAGCTATAGTAGAAACGTTTATAATGGTTGGTGTTTCTATTTTAGCAGCTGTATTGATTGGACTACCGGTAGGAACATTGTTATTTCTTAGTAGAAAAGGCAATATTCTCGAAAACCGGATTATCTTTTCATCATTAAATTTAGTAGTAAATATCATACGCTCTTTTCCATTTTTACTTTTAGTCGTATTTTTAATTCCATTCACAAGATTAATAATTGGGACTGCAATAGGTACTGCGGCAGCAACTGTACCGTTATCTATCATTGCAATTGCTCATTATTCGCGATTAGTTGAACAATCTTTATTGGATATACCAAAAGGTGTCCTGGAAGCAGCTATCTCTATGGGAGCATCTGTTAAAGGAATTATCATCAAATTTCTATATGTGGAAGCTCGTTCTGGACTCGTTCTAGGATTAACGACATCAATCATAAGTTTTATTTCCTATTCAACTATTATGGGTGTAGTCGGAGGCGGTGGGATCGGCGATTTTGCGATTCGATATGGTTACCAACAATTTAAAACAGATTTAATGGTGTATATGATTATTATTATGGTCATATTAGTACAGTTCATACAATTCACTGGTACAACTGTATCCAGATTAATTGACAAAAGATAGAAGATAAAAAGAGAATAGTAGGGGGAATCACAAATGAAAAAGACATTACTTTTTCTAGTAACATTGTTTCTAATCGTTTTAACAGCCTGTAGCCAGGAAAATAATGAAACAACTAAGAATAATGAAGAAACACAAACGGAACCAAAAACAGAGGAAGAAGTAACATTAAAAGTTGCTTCATTAATACCGCCAATGACGGAAATACTTGAGCTCGTCAAACCAAAATTAAAAGAAGAAGGTATTAACCTTGAGATGGTTGTACTTAGTGATAATGTGCAACCTAATACCGCTCTTGCAGCAAAAGAAGTAGATGCTAATTTCTTTCAACATGTTCCTTATATGGAGGAATTCAATAAAAATAATGATGCAGAGTTAGTTCCTGTAAAACCAATCTACTTTGCGAACTATGGTGTGTATTCAAAAGAATTCAGTTCAATGGATGAATTACCTGAAGGATCTGTAGTTGCAATTGCAAATGATAGCTCTAATATTGATCGTTCTTTAGCATTGCTAGCTCAACATGAAGTGATTACGTTAAAAGAAAAAACAGGTTCTTTCTATACACAAGCTGATATTATAGAAAATCCGAAAAACTATAAGTTTGAGGAAGTAGACTTGTTAATGCTAGCAAGAATGTATGATGATGCAGATGCTGTTGTCATGACCCCTGCTTATGCAGCACCACTTGGATTGACACCTAAAAGTGATGCTTTGCTTACAGAAGGGATAGATAATGAATTTGCTATCACATTGATTGCGCGTAAAGATAATGCTGATTCAGAGCCAATTCAAAAGTTAGCTGAAGCGATGACTAGTCCTGAGATACGTGAGTTTTTAGAAGAAAATTATAACGAAACTGCCATTCCGGCATTCTAAATAACAAAAAGACCATTCTAGTAGCTGTACATACACGAGAATGGTCTTTTCTATGTTTTAAAATGTTTATAACCTAATTATTGGTATAGGACGTTTGTAAGAAAATTAAGAAATTTCACGCAACTGACATGGAAGGATATTTAAATAAATTAAGTAGTGTTAAAAAATGGTATTTCTCGATCATATCCCATTCCTATGATGAATTCTACAGGAAAGAACATTGGGTGTCATCCTATATTGTTATGCATATAGTATAGGGTTAAGAAAAGGAGTGCCGTGATGCAAAATTATCCACACTTGAATTATCCGGCTACTTTACCACCTGTCATGTTAACTATTCAAATATTAGTTATTTCGTAACGCCGGCTAAAAAGTAAACATTTAAATTGTAAGGTGCTTTCCTTTAGGAGAGTACTTTTTTTATGGAGGCGTTTTTCGTAAACTTTGTCGTTTCTTTTATTGTAAACATATGAAAAAATACGTCATAACGAGTTAGTGATCTCCGCTCCGGGCAGTCGCTTTCCGCGGGCAACGCTTCAGCTTCCTCGGAAGAAGACCGCTTCCTCCGGGATCTTCAGCTGTTGCTTTTCCCGCTGGAGTCGACTGTCCGCCACTACAATCACCGCTAATAAAAGGATGTACTTTTGTATCTTACAAACCTCGGCGAGCAGTGAAATTCAGTCGCACAATCTATCTTTTACTTTATATTGTGACAAAAGCAGCAGTAGTTGTGATAAGAAGCTTATGTAATAACGAATAATTTATGCTTTTTGCTAAAAACTAACTTAATTAAATATATTATTGGAGGGAATATGGATGGCTAGGGAAGAAAAGTTGAATGAAGAGGCCGCACTTAATAATAATTTGGGTTCTTCTACATTAAGAATGAATGACGATACTGAAACACAACATCAAAAGTCTAAGGGAAAACAATCTGCAAAAAAAAAATAACAGATGAGTTAGTGAAAAAAGGAAGGAGCATCTAGTAGATGATTCTTCCTTTTTTTGTTAAAAAGAAAGGAATTGAGTTAGTTGTGCCGAATGTATTATACAAAAAAACAAATGGAGGAATTATTATGAATCCTATTTCAGCTAAAATCAACGGCGTCTTTGTCCCGGTAAGTAACATAGAAAGTGCTCGTGATTGGTATTGTGATTTGTTAGGTTTGCCAGCAGATGGCGAAATCTTCTTTGGGCATATTTACGTGCTTCCATTAACAGGTACCAATATTATTCTGGACAGTAAAATTTATAGTCCAGATAACGTGTATAATATTCCGGCCTTACAATTACATACGGAATCTATTAAACAAGCATATGAGTTTATGCGAAAGAAGAAGGTGGAGTTAGTTACAGAAATCGAGAATGGCCATTGGTTTAATTTTAAAGACCCTGATGGTAATTTAATAATGGTTTGTGAATGACTATGGAGTTGAAATAGACGATTATGTTTGAGATATTGGCTCTCATTGATGAATTGTCATAAAGCAAAACAAGTATTTTTATCGTAAACTAAAATTCTGATGTGTATAGGTGGTATGAGGTGAACTTGTTAAAAAAGTTGATTGGTCAAGCTAAAAATCCGAGTGGGAGATTAGGTTCATTCATGTTAAAAATAATGAATGTTGCACACTCAAATATGAATAAATGGGCATTTGAATACATTGTGGTCAAAGATAATGCTATGATTTTAGACATAGGATGTGGTGGAGGAAAAACTATACAATTATTATCCCAGTTGAGAAAAGATGGGAAGATATATGGTATAGATTATTCCCAACAGGCAGTAACGGATTCTATAAGAGCCAATCATCATGATGTTGAAACAGGGAAAGTTGATATTAGGAGAGCAAGTGTAGCCAACCTCCCGTTTCAAAGAGATGCTTTTGATATCATTACTGCTTTTCAAACACATTACTTTTGGGACGATATAGAGAAGGGTTTAAAAGAAATTTTTAGAGTATTGAAATCAGAAGGCTGTTTCTTAATTGTTGCGGAGACATATAAAATGAATTATCACATGCACTCCTATAAAACAAAAGAAGAGATGGAGATATTGTTAAGGGAAATAGGATTTAAAAGAGTTAAGATTTTTGAAAATAAAAATAAGAAGTTTATTTGTATTCAGGCTATAAAAGGGTAAACCAGGATTACCACAGTTAGTTTGATTTCTCAGTTAAGATTCCGAAAATAACCTCTCAATGAAAGGTTGTACTCAAAAGGAATCTTCTTTCTTTATTGCTAGGGATACAGGTAAAAGCACCCTCATCCATGTACGCTGCTAGAGAATCCCTTCACCTCCCTACGAAAAATTTCCTAAATCACTTCCTTCACCGCACTACCTTTATCTCGCACAGTCAGTCCAGTCCGTACGTCGCTAACCAACGCTCTGTGAGGTTTGTTCTTTCCTTTTATAATATTATAAAATCAAACTAGCTTTATGAAATATATTTACTTGTTAAAGGAGGAAATCTTTATTTTGTATAAAAGAAAATGGATTATCCTAGCAATTCCAATCGTATTAGTTTTAATTTTCATATTAACTTTTATCCCTCATAAAGTTGTTAAGATAGACCCAAACAATGTATCAAAAATAACCGTATTTGATGGAAACACGGGGAACGAAATTGAGATCACTGATAATAATGATATTAGCCATATTATCAATAATTTGAACAACGTTACTTTTCAAAAAGAGAAACTATCAATCGGTTACATGGGTTTTAATTTTAGAGCAACCATTTTTGATAGCAAAGGAAACGAAATTAAGAGTTTAATAATAAACTCAAGTAAAACAATAAGATATAGAGGGTTCTTTTACAGGTCGACAAACATTCCTATTGATTATAATTATATCGAAAAGTTAGTTGAACCAATACAGTAGATCAAAACCATTTTATTAACCATTCATTTAATAGATGTAAAGAGTAAGCAACGAAAATAGAAGTCGTATCCTTTGATGGATTTTAATCAATAGCATACCGACAGTTGGCAATGTGCAGGAGTAAAAAACTACTGGAAAATATTTGTTGGTGGCTAAGGAAATAAGAAAGGGGTATGAAAAAACAATCGATACTTTGTATTTCCTAAGTGAAGAACCTGATAGGGTTGAAAAAGTATATCAAGAGATCGTCAATTTTGGCGATCTTTTCCTTTTTAATGGGAATTTGTGGTAAAGTAGTATACCTAGATAGTAAAGAATGGTTTGAGGTGTATGGAATGAAAAAAACAAATTGGTTAATTTTTGGTATTATAATTTTTTTGATTTTTATAGGCTGGTTATTATTTCTAAAGATCACGGATGATACTTATGAAGGGATGTCTATTATTCCAGAGAAAACGGATGACATACCGTTGTTCGAGGGTTTAAAACCCACTCAATCCAATTATGTTATCGATGGAAACCGTTGGGTTGATATATATGAGTATTACTTAAGAGAGCTCCCTAGCTTAGATTGGAATCTGGATTACGAAGGATCTGCACTCCAAGATAGTGATACAGAAAATGATTGGAGTGGCTTTCATTCTAGCTGGATAAAAACTGGCTTTGATGGGGAATTAAGTATTGCAGCTTATTATAATCAATATGAAGATCGAACAGAGGTCAGTTTTGACAAAAGATAAATACATAACGCAACGACTTGGATTGAAAAAGTCCCGGAGAGTATTTGTATTTATAAAAGTTCAACAGACAAAAAATGTTCTCAGATAACAGATAAAATTAAAATTCAACAAATTGTTGGATTGATTAACGACGCGATTGATTGGAAGGGAGAAGTAATGCCACGTAATGAATCAAGTATAATTGAGTTTGGGACTATGGACGTAGAGGTTAAGTATGAAAACAAAAAGGAAATCTACTTTCAATCGGGTAAGTGAACAAAATTAATGAAACCAGAACAAGAGTTCTTCCAACTAACAAACCTATCAAGGTAATTATTACTCTAAAGCCTAAAGTGGAAAAAGAGTTGCTTAGAAGTATTAGATGGAAAACTAGTAGAACTTACATTGTTAGGGGAGAAGAATTTGGAAAGAGAAATTATACTAGTTGGCACTTATCATTTTGAACAATATGAAGAACTGATAGAAAAGAAAGAAAATGATATAAAAGAGTTGGTGGAATATTTAGCAGATTTCAAACCTGAAAAAGTAGCTTTAGAGTGGGATATTTTAAAAGAAAAAGAACTAAATAAAGAATATCAACAAATAGATGGAGGATATTCAAGCAATGAAATTCACCAGGTTGGATTTGGGTTAGCTAACAGTTTAGGACATGATAAAGTATATGCAGTTGATTCACCTGGTCAAATTTCATCCGCAGATATGATTGAACTAAATCAAACAATCCAAAATTCCTATCCTGAAATAGCACATAAAATGAAAAACATTCAACAAAACACCCCTGATATTAGTTTAGACACGCCATTGATAGAATCATATAAAAAACTAAATGACAAAAAGTCTACAAAAGCACTGGAAGAAGTGTATTTGTCATTTGTTGTTATAACAGACAAAAATGGTAGAAAGGTTGGTTTTAATTTCTTGCAGAAATAGATGGAAAGGGAACTATTGATTTTTAAGAATATTATTGAGACCAACAATCCTGACGAACGCATACTACTCATAATTGGCAGTGACCATCTATGGTTGTTAAGAAAGTTGTTTGAAGGACATGGATGGAGTGTGACAAATCCATTTTAGTTGAGCGTGAGCCTGTTAGTACCTTACAAGTGAGGGACTTTGACTATTTAAGAGATGTGGTTCCGGCTAATTGGGCAGGGGATTGGTTTCGGTTTTTCAACCCTGTTTTTTGTTTTTTTAGCTTTATCGTCTAACATAAATAAATCTGAGACAGTCTTTATTTTTTGATTTGTGAGATATTACACTTATTAGCTTTAAGCACATAAAAGGCGGGGACAGATGTGGAAAAAGGTAATGGAATTAAGCTTCTTCAATATCTTGGGGATTTAGTGATTTTTCTAGTATTGGGATTTTTTACTGCATTATATAGTTTCATCTTCCATTTGTTATGGGCTGGAAATGTTATTACAGTAGATATGCCATACGAAGAGTACATGACAATGCCCTTTCATGATTACATAGGCTTTTTTTTAGTAGGTAGCATTGTTCTATATCTTTATATTCACTTTTTGTTTGGCAATCAGATATACAAAAAGATAAAACTTTATTTATTAACCGTTATACTCGGATTCTCCATGTTGGCTGGAGTTGCGGAGGTACTCATAATGGTGTTTTTCTTTAAAGATATGCCAATAGAAATTTATATTTCTCAATTATCGATATTAATCTTCTCTCTACTCATGCTAGTTGTTATTATAACGAGACTTCGAGGTTTATTTAAAAAAGAACGTAATCAGGAGTAGTGAAGTTAATTGGGAGTGAGAATGGGCGATAAGAAATATAATAGTGAATTTTAATGGTGGGATGATACTTAATGAAATATTCAATTAGCTACAACTTCATGATAATATTAACGTTTTATACGGAATGAACTTCGTATTATTCATGGAATCAACTTTAAGGACAAGAATATCTTTTTAAAAAGAAATAAAAATTTAGGGTAGAGAATCAATACTGTTTCCTGGGAAGTTTAATTTACATAAGAATAGAGGTGAAAAATGAATATTGAATTATTACCTGATAACTCGTTTGTTTTGCCAAATGGAGAGAATATTGAATCAGTAAAAAAATTAATAGATACAGTTATTAATTTAATAGTTGAAAATTCCTCCCAAGCTCAAAATAGGACTGCGATACCAACACCAGAAGAGTTTGCTTTGACTAACTTTTCTTACGAGGGATTGACAAATGAGGAAATCGTTAAAGAACTTCAATACATAATAAATGGATCAATGAATCCACTATCTTCAAGCTATATTGGTCATATGGATTCAATACCAACTTTAATTTCCTGCTTAGGTGAGTTTGTATCAACATCCTTAAATAACAATTTATTAAGTCTGGAAATGTCTCCAGTATTTTCACAAATGGAAGTTGAAGTTCTCAAGCATATAGCCAGTTTATTTGGCTATG
The DNA here is from genome assembly GCF_014280935.1 of Aquibacillus kalidii. Classification (GTDB taxonomy): domain Bacteria; phylum Bacillota; class Bacilli; order Bacillales; family Amphibacillaceae; genus Aquibacillus_D; species Aquibacillus_D kalidii. The sequence goes on along the minus strand of NZ_JACLZI010000037.1, from coordinate 6,972 downwards.
ATGACCACAGTGGAGGTGTAATGACTAGCGGTGGAAGTTTAGCTAATCTACAAGCATTAACAGTCGCAAGAAACAAAAAATTAAATGTTAAAAAATATGGTCTTATTGCTCTTACAAAACAACCTGTCATTTTAGTTTCAGAAGATAGTCATACCTCGATAATTAAGGTGGCTAGTGTAATTGGTATTGGGAGCTTAAATGTAGTTCCGGTTGAGGTCAATTCAAAATCTCAGATGGATGTAGTAGATTTAGAGGCTAAAATAAAACATCTAAAACAAGACGGGAAATATCCATTTGCAGTTGTAGCAACGGCTGGAACGACTGTGACTGGAAATATAGACCCTATCGAATCCATTTTTGAAGTAGCTAATAAATACGATCTTTGGCTGCACGTTGATGCTGCATATGCTGGTGCTCTTGTCTTTTCTAAAGATAAACGTCAACTTCTAAAAGGAATCAATCGTGCGGACTCTATTACATTTAATCCACAAAAATGGATGTATGTCGCCAAAACGTGTGCGATGGTTCTATTTAAAGATCTCGAGTTATTAGAAAAAGAATTTCGCATTTCTGCTCCTTATATGAATGAAACAGATTTTACAAACTTAGGGGAGATTAGCGTTCAGGGGACAAGGCACGCTGATATATTGAAATTGTATCTTTCCATTCAACATATTGGTTTAAGAGGGTACGACAATCTTATCAAGGAGTCTTATAAATTAGTTGACTACTTCCTATATGAGATCAAGCAACGGTCATTTTTAGAGTTAGCTAGTGTGCCTGAAACTAATTTAATATGTTTCAGAGGAAAACCTTCTCAGTTAGACGAAACGAAATGGGATGATTGGAATTTAGAATTACAGCAATTTCTGTTAAAAGAAATAAATACTTTTCTATCTCTACCGAGTTACAAAGGAAACCGATGGCTAAGAACGGTACTACTTAATCCACTTATCAATGAAGATATAATCAAAGAGTTATTTGCAAAAGTTGATGAGTTTTACATGAATTCAAATTCCTAAAAAACTATAAATAAAGGAATGGTGAAAGGATACACTGAAAGGGTGCTTATCCAGACCATGAGATACAGGCTCCGTTTCGTCAAAGAATGGAAATTTTTTATAGTATTATTGTTGAGTCTATTTAAAGCGGAAAATAGTATATGGGGTGAACGGAATGATTTTTTTATCGGAGTAATTTTAATAGTATTTTTATTTGATTTTACAAGACTTAGGAAACAAAACGATTGGATAATAGAACAAAACGAAAAGGTAATTTCTTTATTAGAAGAAATTAATAGCGTAAACCTTTAATAATAAAACTCTTAAACAAATGGGGGAGATTGTGGAATATTAAGTAATATTCGTATGTTTTTAATTGAGAATTATTATCACTTGTTGTATACTTGATAGTAACGATCCATTTGATGGAGTAAGGAGAATGTACAATGCAAATTTATTGGACCAAAATAAATAAGGTTATTAAGGAAACACCAGAGGTTAATACATATTTACTCGACTGTCCGAAAGAGTTTACATGGGAAGAAGGTTCCCACACCCACTTTGCACTGGAAGGTTTCAATGCCGGAGAAAAGCCAAATCGTAGTCTAATTCGCCACATGTCGATCTCCACTTTACCGCACGAAAATTCAATCGGTATCACAACACGCATCAAAGAGCAGTGCTCTGAATTTAAGTCGATTTTAAGAAATCTTGGAGTCGGTGATGAAGTTGCCATCTTTAAAACTCATTCGAATGTACCGCTAAAAAGAGAAAATAAAAATGTTTACCTGTTATCGTCAGGTGTTGGCCTAGCAACATTCAGACCACTTGTACTTGATTATTTCGAAAGTGCTGATAATGTCAATCAAATTCATTCCTTGAATATCGATTCATCAAAAGATTTCTTATTTACTAATGTTTTTGAATCTGCATCTGACAAGAAGTTTACAGCACAGTTCGTCGATAACCGTAAAGACTATTATGAAGAAGTGAAAAATCTTGCTGCAGACAAGGATGGTCTCTTTTATGTTGTTGGCAGTGATGAGTTCCTTGTGCAGAACATTGAAGTACTGCGTGAGCAGAACATCAAGCCAGAACAGATTATGCTTGATAAGCATGAGCAACAACTGCCTGAATTTTTATCATTAGATTTGTCAATTTAAACGAGATAAAATATTGCCATGGTAAAGACCAAATAGATGTTCATTAACAGTGTGCAATGGTTGAACGCAATAAGGGCTGTCCAATATGGTCGACCTTATTGCGTTCATTTATCTAAAAAAGAAACGAATCACATTATTTGGATTCGTTTTTTTGTATATAAGTAGATGTTAATATAAACAATGCCATTATACATAAAATAAATCCTAATATAGCCAATAACAAAGAAATCTTGCCGTATGAACCCTTCATAGGAAGGAAGGGTATAGCTACTAATTAGTCGAAAATAGAAGTAATCTTAAATCTCAGAGGGGAAGCTACGATGATGGATAAAGATAGTTATTATTTAGAGATGGCACTAAATGAAGCTGAACAATCATTGGAGGAGAATACATATCCGATAGGTGCAGTCATCGTTGATGAGATTTTTAATTTAATATCAAAGGGTAGAAATAGAGTTCACCCACAACAAGATGCAACAGCCCATGCAGAGATTGATGCTATCAGAAGTGCTGGTCAAGCAATTTTAAATGCGAAAGTTAATCGAGAGAAATTTACAATCTATACGTCATTGGAGCCCTGTCCAATGTGTACTGGTGGTATCTTATTTGCGAACATAAAAAAAGTAGTTTGGATGATAAATGATGATTTAGGTTTTGGTGGATACAGAAAAATTAAAGACGCAAATGTTTTTGATGACAGATTTAGCGAAGTAGTATTAATAGAAGAGCCTTTTGAGGATTTAAAAAAGAAACAAATAAACCTAATGGAGAGATGGTCAATAAATTCAAATAACATTGTTAATTTACGAAAAGCTGTAAATGAGTAATTCCTATTCTAGTAACGGGTGGCGAATATTGTAAAAGGGATTGTTGATGCGGTAGCTCCTATTGTATTAAAGAAGTCGGATTATTTAATAAATTAGGGGGGGGATTACCATATGTCAAAAAGCAAGATATTCTTCATTATTACAACTATAACTATTACGTTGATAGGTTGTTCTCAGATCGAAGAAGGAACTTTTATTCAAGGTGACATAACTGAGATTAATGAAAAAAGTGGAGATATGGAAATCGAAATCGAAGCATGGTCAACAGTTAGCCAGCAAGGAACTACTAACAAAATATATAGTTTTAAAAAGAAGGCAAAATCACAAACTATTCGGGTTTCCAATCCAGAAGATTATGATGAAGGGCAAAAAATATCGGTAAAAGTTTTCAAAAATTATGCTGAAGATGTCTGGGATTTAGATAGATTAAAATTTGAAGTAGAAGAGGTAAATTAGAATATTGCGTAACGGGTCAAATGTGTAACAGAGTATGTATTTTCTTTAGAAAAAAAGATTGACAAATAAAACCAACACATTTAAAATAAGGGAAATTTAAACAATTAGGAAAACGCTATGATTGGGAGTATTAAGGTTTATTTATTGTATAGAGAGCTGTCGGTTGGTGAAAGACAGTCAATAGAATCCCCAACTCGCCCATGAGTGGTAAGGCTGATAATAGGTCTTAACGGTTGACTTCCGTAATCGGTTATGAAGAGGGTTTGGTATTTTATAAATATTAAACCAAAAAGAGTGGTACCATGTCAGTATAAGCCTGTCGTCTCTTATGAGATGAGGGGCTTTTTTATTTTTTATAGGAGGAGTTAGGATGGCTACTACAAATTGGCAAAGACAAGACGTTACACAACATTATTTAGAACAAGTTAGAGGGGGAATTCCCTTTGGGGCTGAGCAAGCTAAAGTAATGCTCCAAGTTGTTAATCATTTCACAACAAATCCTAAGAGAATTATGGACTTGGGCTGCGGTAATGGTTTTTTAGCTGAACTTTTACTTAAAACATATCCTGATGCTTCTGCTCTACTATTAGACCATTCTGAACCGATGATTCAGGAAGCCCATAAACATATGAGTGAATATAGCGACCGTTGTGAGATTATTCATGGTGATTTCAGTCAATCAATTAAAAAATATGCAGAACAAAATTCAGTTGATTGTATTGTTTCTGGTTTTGCAATTCATCATCTTACACATGAAAAGAAAAAAGAACTTTACCTTGATATATATAATCTGTTATCAGAAGGTGGTGTTTTTGTAAATATTGAGCATGTTGCATCCGCAACTTCCGAAATTGAAAGATTGCACGATGAGCTTTTTATTGACTACCTTGCTTCGCATAACGATAAAAATAGAGATGAAGTTGCTAAGGAACATTACAATCGACCAGATAAGGAAGATAATATTCTTGAAAGAGTAGATATACAAGTGGAGTGGCTTAGACATATTGGATTTAAACATGCAGATTGTTATTTTAAATGGATGGAGCTTGCTGTTTTTGGGGGTGTGAAATAAGGCGATTCCCAATAATTTTACTGTTCAACTAAGCATGCGTTTGTTAAAGTTGGCATGGGTTCAAGCTAATTATTTTTCTGAATAGTACAACGGATACTACGCAGAAAATAATTTTTGAAAAAACAAATCCTTATTATCTTCTGGTAAGATTTTTGTACAGAAATTTCCGACATTGTGAATTGTTGAAGAAGGAACTGGGCGATTGTTAATCAAATTTATTAAATGGATTGCTTAAAGTAGGTGAGATTTTGTCAGATAGGAAATTATGCGGCAACTCTGATTGTGTTAAAGGGGAGAAGAGTTAAATAAGATTTAGCTTAATCTTTGAAAGTAAATTTAAGTAATTAGAAATAAGTTTTGGGAGATAGAGAGATGAAAACAAATAAATTACCGATAGTTCAATTAAGAGAGTTAACTCTTGAAGACGTGGAAGACCGTTATCAATGGTGTTTAGATAAAGAATTGACGGAACACTTAAATATGCCAAAGAAATACCCACCTTTTAGCAGAGAAGAAACTCGAAATTGGATTGAAATGTGTATACACAAGACAAATGGATATGAACAAAAAGCCATCCTAACAGAAGAGGGAAAACACATTGGGTGGGTTGATTTAAAGAACATAGATAAATTAAATAAACACGCTGAATTAGGTATTGCGATTGGCGATAAAAACTATTGGGGCAAAGGTTTTGGACTTGCAGCAATGAAAGAAATGCTCTTATGGGGATTTAATGAATTAGAGCTAAATAAAATTTGGCTAAGAGTTGAAGTGGATAATGAAAAAGCCATCAAATCTTACCAACGAGCAGGCTATGTAGAAGAGGGAATTTTAAGACAAGACAGACTACGAAACGGAGAGTTTGTTGACCGTTTAAGAATGAGTATTCTTAAACAAGATTTCTTTAATTAACGGATGCAAAAGTGGAATAAGAAGTTGTTTATTCGGCAGCTTCTATTGTGTTATATGGCAGTAAATTATGTTAGGCAAGAAAAAGGAGTAATTAGGAGGAACAAAATTGGATATTGAACAAAAATTATATAAAACAGCAAAAGAACTGATTGAAAAAAGATACCCTACTGGCTGGGGTGGTGCACCAAAGTATCTGTTACTGAACTAAATGGTGATGTAATATCGTCATAACTTTGCAGAAATTTGTTTTTGGAAAACCTGATGGTTCGTAGTTAGTCCGTACCTGTTGTCGAACTAACGGGATGCAAGAGTTGAATAAAGAATTGATTGTAAACTAAAGAAACCACTAATAAATTAGTAGGTTCTTTAGTTGGGCTTGTCAAGAAAAGTGTGTAAGTTTTAAATATATTTTAAAACCCTACTCTCCAATTTATCATGGATGAGTAGTTGATTCATGACCATGGACCAGTTTTGAATGTGGCCACCGTTCCACTTTTTCTCCAGTTCTTTTGTACGTAAAAATAAGACTTTCAGTAGAGCGTTCTCGTTGGGGAATGCTCCTTTTTTTGTGACTTTTCTGAAGCTGGAATGGATGCTTTCTACGGCGTTAGTGGTGTACATAATCTTACGAATGGCACTACCATAATCATAGAGCTGCTCGACATGGTGAAAGTTCCTTATCCACACATCAATGGCACCTGGATAAGCAGACCACTGCTGTTTAAAGGCTTCAAATGCACTTTGGCATGCTTTTAAACTTTGAGCTCCATAGACTTTCTTCAAAGAAGCTGTAAATGCTTTATAATCTTTGCTTGGGACATATTTAATAGCGTTTCGAATTAAATGAACGATGCATCTTTGAACGGTAACGTCAGGAAATATGGCACGGGCTCCTTCTTCTAAGCCACTTACGCCATCCATAGAAATAAAGAAAATATCTTCAATCCCTCTAGCTTTTAACTCATCAAATATCTGCATCCATTTATGCTTACTTTCTGTTTCATTCAGCCACAGACCTAGAATATCCTTCTTTCCATCTATCGTATAACCTAAAATGGTGTAGACTGCATATTTCTTTGTCTCATATTGATTCCTAATCGTTGTGTACATACAGTCGACAAATAGGAAAGCGTAGCAGTTGCTTAATGGGCGTGTCTGCCACTCTTCCAGTTCAGGTAGAACTGCATCTGTAATATCTGAAATCATTTCATGGGATACAGAAAAACCATAAATGTCCTCAACGGTGGCGGAAATATCTCGCTGCGACATTCCCCTCGCATACATAGAAATGACCTTATTCTCCATTTCCGAAACATCTTTTTGACGTTTTGGTATTAAATACGGTTCAAACGACCCATCACGATCTCTAGGAACGGATATTTCCACTTCTCCAGCTGTTGTTTTCACCGACTTTTTCCCGTATCCATTTCGTCTATTTGACGTTTCTTTTTCTCCTTTATCATTGGATTCATACCCCAAGTGATGGTTCATTTCACCTTTTAACATCGCTTCAAACATCGGGCCGAATATATCTTTTAAAG
>NZ_JACLZI010000036.1 GCF_014280935.1 Aquibacillus kalidii | reverse complement strand
GAAACACCTAGAGCGTAAACCAACGAACTTCGGGGGTGAGAAGACATGCAAAACGGATTCGCATTGATCGTAGTGCTGTTCATCTTACTAATTATCGTGGGCACATCTTATGTAGTCTAATAAATTGATACCAAGACCTGGGTGTATTACCTAGGTCTTTTTTTCTGTTGAACTTCTTTTACAGTTGGGGAAGAAACATATATAGAAGAATCTTAGAAAATTATATTAGCTTCGGGGGGAGACGTAGGTTCCTATTTATTAAAGGAAACTAATCAAATCAGATAATGACATCTGAAATCTACGGCCTAATTAAGGAGGAAGGATTAATACTTAATTAATATAAAATGTTGTTGTTGTAATTTTTGGCAAATGATAGGATAATTGTCCTAATAGGATTATCTTTAATTAAAAGAAAATATGAAAAAGGCAAATTCATTGAAAGATGAACACGCAAAGCTAAAGGGGCTAAGTTCTGTATTAGAATATGCTTGCCAGATACCGATTGAGAAAAAACAATCAGGTTGGTTGTTTTTTAATTAGGAGATGATTTTATGAACGAATTAAATAGTTTCTCAGAGTTTAAACGTAAGTTGTATATACGCATTCTTCCTATTTTAATAGTTGCTTGCTTAATAGGTGTATTTTACATAGAGAAGGATGATCATCTCAACAGAATCGTTATACCTATTTTAATCATCGTATTCGGATTCTCTTGGTTATTCATGGTGAAAAAAAGGGCATTCGGTTTGATGGAAATAATTAATTTAATAATTATAACAGTAATCTATTTATTGAAATCTTTTGAAATTATTTATCATGATATGGTCCAGAATTATCAGTTCACAACAGGGAATTCGACATATTGGACACCACTAGCATTCGTATTAATGTTTGTCACCTTGAAAAATAATAAAGGATTTATTTATGCCCTAATTATCTGGCTGTTTACTGTATCGATTGGATTTAGTGCATGGGGAGATATTCCTTATCAGAGTAAGGAGTCCCTAATTCAATATTATTTGTCAATCCTCGTGTACATTATCTTTCTTTATTTTGCAAGATACGTCATTGCTTCATACACTGAATCAGAAGTGTTAAAAAAAATAGCCTTTCAAGACCCTCTAACAGGTATTGCAAATAGAAGACAGGTCTATAGCTGGTTAGAAGAGGGGCTAGAGAATAATTTGACAATTTCTATAATTTTTATTGACCTAGATCATTTTAAACGAATTAATGATGACTATGGACACGTTATTGGTGATAAAATACTAAAACAATTCTCAAGCTTAATACAAGATGAATTACACTTAGGAGATAGATTTGGGCGTTGGGGTGGCGAAGAATTTATTATCGTATCCTACGATCGAGACGAAGAATCATCTGTATTATTTGCTGAGCGATTAAAACATATCATAGAGGCTTATTCTTTTACTGGGGTAAAGAATATTACTGCCAGTTTTGGAGTGGCTACTTCAAACGATCAGGACACTGCAGAACTTCTAATCGATCACGCGGATAAAGCTTTATATCAATCTAAGGAGAATGGACGGAATCGAGTTAGCTTATACGCAGGATAGATAATTCTAAGATTATGGCCCAAAATTAATTGGGTCTTTTATATGACTTTTATTACTCGACAACGATTACCCGACTCTTCCTGATGAATAAGCTCATATGATACATTTCTTTGACGAAATAAAGCTAAATTTCTTTACAACCTTTTGTGAAATATTTTATAATGAAAAAACGTATTTACAAGAATATTGAAGTTTAATAGAACATTAGATTAAAGGACTATTAAAATGGATATAGAAAAGTTAGGCATCTACTAAATGGTGACGAAACAAGTTCGTGGACCCTTTTGTTAGAATGGATCGAAGGAAAGGATAGTCTATTTCTTTTTGAACAAATTTTGACTAGAGCTATGAGACATGTAGGTGAATTGTGGGAATTGAATGAGATATCTGTTGCAGATGAACACATCGCAACGAATGTCTGCCAATTACTATTATCTAGATATGCAACAGAGAAGATCGAACAAAGACAGGAGTTTGTGCCCGAATTATGGACTAAGCCTAAGGCAATGTTATTTTGCATAGAAGGGATTATCGATGAAGTAGTACAGGGTATATATGAGGAGTACGCGGAACTTTTAGAAACGTATGGGGAATACGGCAAAGAAAAGTGCCGTGAGGATAACCACCATCATTTTAAATTGGTTAATAACCTTCTCACGAGTAGAGGGATGAAAACAGACCATATCATTGATAATTTTTTAAAAATAAAAAAAGCTATGCGAGATAAAGAATTGGATGGGAAAGAGGCCTTTTACCAAAGGTGTTTATCATAAGCTATTACACTATTGAACAATCATTCTAGTAAGTAATGTTCTATTATATGGAAAATACATTTCTAAATAGTATTAATTGAAAAAGGGGTAAGCTTATTTTGAAGATATCTGATAACGAGCTAATCGAAGCTTATTATGCTGCTCTGAATTTAGCTTTAGATTCCGACTTTATTCAAATGTTGCAAGAAGAAATTGAAGAAAGAAACTTAACTTATAAAATTAAGAAAAGTGTTGCACAACAATCGTAGTGCAGTTTACGCCAAATACTATTGAGATAGGACATATATCCCATTAACAACATCAAGTATGGCGATAGAAATTTTCACCATCGTGATATACATGTTACTTTTCATTACTATAATGGATCCATTATCTGAACGAATATAATCGTGCCACTCTATAAATTGAATAGAGTGGCACATTTGATTTATGCCATAAGTTTCCACATGTCATTCGTAAACTCCACGGGATCCTGTATTGGAAGTCCTTCAATAAGTAAAGCTTGATTATATAGAAGGTTAGTGTATAAATTAAGCTTGTCTTGATCAGATTCAAAAGCTTCTATCAATGCTTGGAAAACGACGTGAGTACTATTAATTTCTAGTACTTTATCCGCTTTAATATTTTGGTTATCTGGCATAGCTTGTAGGATTTTTTCCATTTCAATAGATACTTCTCCCTCAGTTGTAAGGCAAACAGGATGTGATTTTAGTCGCTTTGAGATTTTTACATCTTTCACCTTTCCAGATAATATTTCCTTCATATGATTAAATAGTTCTTTATATTCTTCAGAATCGGATTCAACGTCTTTATCTATATCGTCTTCAAGACCGAGATCACCACTTGATACTGACTTGAATTGTTTGTCTTTATAACTCATTAACATTTTAATTGCAAATTCATCGACTTCATCAGTAAAATAAAGAATCTCATATCCTTTTTCAGCAACTAACTCGGTTTGTGGCAGCTTCTCGATTCTTTCATTGTTTTCACCTGAAGCATAGAATATATATTTTTGATCCTCTTTCATATTAGATACGTATTCCTCTAATGTAACAAGTTTTTTCTCTTTAGAAGAATAAAACAGTAATAGATCTTCTAGGATATCTTTATCTTTTCCAAAATCACTGTAGACGCCATACTTTAGTTGTCTACCAAATGATTGGTAAAATTTCTCGTATTTTTCACGATCCTCTTTCAATAAACTAATCAATTGACTTTTAATCTTCTTCTTGATGTTCTTTGCAATTAATTGAAGCTGACGATCATGTTGAAGAATTTCCCTAGAGATGTTTAATGATAAGTCTTCTGAATCAACTAATCCCTTTACAAAACTAAAATAATCAGGCAGCAAGTCAGCGCATTTTTCCATAATTAAAACACCACTAGAGTATAATTCTAACCCTTTTTCAAACTCTTTTGTGTAGTAGTCATATGGCATTTGTTCTGGAATATAGAGAATTGATTGGAAACGGACCGCCCCATCTACACTAATATGAATATGCTTAAGTGGTTTATCAAAACCGTAGTGCTTCTCTTGATAAAAATTTTCATAGTCCTCATCTGTTAATTCACTTTTGTTTTTTCTCCATATAGGAACCATGCTATTAATAACTTCTTCCGTTACTTCTTCGGAATCTTTGTTATTGCCCTCTGTGCTGCTAACATCCATTTTGATTGGGTATCTTATGAAGTCTGAATACTTTTTAATAATCGTTTTCAAACGATATTCTTCTAGGTAATCGTCGTAGGAATCATCTTCTGAATTCTCTTTTATTTTCAAGGTTATTTCTGTTCCTATGTCTTCTTTTTCACAGGTCTTAATCGTATAACCATCTACACCTTTAGATTCCCACAAATATGCTTCTTCACTTCCTAGGGCTTTTGTTACAACTGAAACTTGATCAGCCACCATAAATGCAGAATAAAAACCTACACCAAATTGGCCAATAATATCTTGTCCATCTCTCATTTCATTTTCATTTTTAAAGGCGAGTGATCCACTTTTGGCAATTGTTCCAAGATTGGATTCAAGTTCTTCTTTAGTCATACCTATTCCGGTATCAGTAATGGTGAGCGTTCTTGCCTCTTTGTTCGGGGTAATTTTTATGTAGTAACTATCCTTCTCAAAACTTAAGGAATCATCTGTTAAAGCTTTATAATAAATTTTATCAATAGCATCACTGGCATTTGAAATTAATTCCCTAAGAAAGATTTCTTTTTGAGAATAAATAGAGTTAATCATCATTTCTAGTAGCCGCTTTGATTCGGCTTTAAACTGTTTTTTGGCCATATTCTTTCTCTCCCTTTTTATAGATTTTTAGCACTCGTTGATATGGAGTGCTAATATGTGACTATAAATTAAATATCATATTCCGTTTTAGATGTCAATAGGTTCCACTGCTTGGGACAAGGGACCTGTCCCTATGTCCCATTTGACATGAAACGCTTTTCATAAGCTAAACTTATATTGGATATATTACAAGATAAACATAGGGAAAGTAGGGGACAGTATGGAGGAAAGAGGAATTATTTTTTTTGATATCGATGGCACGTTACTTGATCATGACAAAAATCTTCCTGGGTCAACGAAAGAGGCTATCTTTCAATTAAAGAAAGAAGGGCACGAGGTAGCGATTGCTACAGGAAGAGCACCGTTTATGTATGCAGACCTACGCAAGGAATTGGATATCGATACATATGTTAGTTATAACGGCCAATATGTAGTATTAAAGGGAGAAGTAGTTTATACAAATCCATTAAATGCTTCATCTCTAATAAAATTAGCAGAACAAGCGATGCAAAAGGAACATCCAGTTGTATTTATGGATCATGAAGATATGAAAGCAAATGTTCCTACTCATCCTTATATTGAAGAGAGTATTAGCTCATTGAAGCTAGAACACCTACCGACACATGACCCTTTTTATTATAAAGGTAGAGAATTGTATCAATCGTTGTTGTTTTGCCCTGAAGGTAGTGAATCACAATACATTCAACACTATCCTGAATTTGATTTTATTAGATGGCATCCTCTATCAGTGGATATTTTACCTAAAGGTGGATCAAAAGCAAAAGGGATTGAAAAGGTAGTTGAAAAAATAGGAATTCCGAAAGAAAGGCAGTATGCATTTGGTGACGGCCTTAATGACATCGAAATGTTAACAGTAATTGAGAATAGTGTCGCAATGGGAAATGGGGAAGAACAAGTAAAAGCTGTTGCTAAACATGTAACTAAATCTGTGGAGGATGATGGTTTAGTTCATGGTTTAAAAATGGTTGGACTCATATAAGGTATAGGTCAAAGGAGTTATCTATTATTTATTAGTTAACTCCTTTTTTATGTAAATTTAGGTTTTTAACCCTTCTCTGTGGAATTTTGTGTTTCGTAACACTTAAATAAGTGTAAAGAATAATATTAAAGATAGGTTACCGAACTTGAAAATGATCGAAATATTTGAAGAAGGACAAAAAAATACGGAGGGATTGGAAGAGAGTTCATCTTGATTCGAACAAAATAACTAAAGGCGTTTCTGAAATTAGTGGGGATTGTAAACGCTAAGTGGACAAAAAGAATAGACTAGAAAAGACTTTAACAGTATAGATTTGCAATGAGATTCTACCTATTATGAAGATCCACGATAGGTATTAAGGTATCGTGGAATAGAGGGTACATTTTTTCAAATACTTCAAATAAATAATTTCAGATTATATAAAAGAGGGAGTGATACGATGAGGCAGGATACATTTTATATAAAAGAGGTAGCTGGAAATAAGTCTATACAGCAACTAGAACGAATACTAAATAATCTAAATGGGATTGAAAGAGTTTTAGTGGATACGGATGACTTCGAGGTTAAAGTTCAATTTGATAATAAACAAGTAAGTAAAGAACAAATTTCCCAAATTTTAAGAGATTATCATTTTAATTTTTAAACTAAGGACAGAAGGAAAATAATTCATGCATTGATTTGATAACCATCATAATAGTCATAATTAAATAGGATATTATGATGGTATATGCTATGATGAAGTGAAATTAACTGTGTAGAACTCAAAAAGAAGGAGCGTCACCCTATGCTTGAACTAACAGAACCTTATTTACAAAAGGCCTGGGAAACTTCAGGATATAATAAATTTACGCCGATCCAAGAAAAGACTTTTCCTATCATAACTGAAGGTAAAGATATTATTGCAGAATCGCCAACGGGCAGTGGGAAAACTTTGGCTTATTTACTACCACTAATTAAACAAATTGATACTAATTTAAAAAATGCACAAGTGCTAATTCTTGCACCGTCTCATGAATTAGTTATGCAGATTAATCAGGAATTGCAAAGTTGGACAAAGGATAGTGGGATATTAAGTGCTACATTAATTGGTGGTGCCAATGTAAAGAGGCAGATAGAGAAATTAAAGAAAAAACCACAAATAATTATCGGTAGTCCAGGTCGGGTTGCGGAGCTGGTTAAAATAAAGAAACTTAAGTTACATCAAATAAAAACAGTTGTACTAGATGAAGTAGATCAACTACTAATTCCGGAACATCAGAATACGATAGTGGAAATTGTGAAGAGTACTCCTAAAGAGCGGCAGTTACTTGCCTTCTCGGCTACATTACCAGATACAATTGAAACTCAAGTAGAAAAATGGATGAATAAACCGGAGTTAATCAGAGTAAATAAAATGGATATGGATATACCAGAAGTAGAACACATGTATCTAGTTAGCGAAGCAAGGGACAAGATCGAAACGCTAAGAAAAATAATAAGGATCTTAGATAGGAAGGCATTAGTGTTTTTTAGAGATATTGCTAATTTGACAGTGATGGCTGAGAAATTAGAATACAAAGGGATCAAAACCAGTGCAATCCACCGTGATCAGAAAAAGCAAGATAGAGAAAGGGCTATCAAGCAATTTCGTGGTGGGGATGCTCAAGTATTGTTAGCAACAGATGTTGCTGCAAGAGGCCTCGATATTAAGGATCTCGAGTATGTAATACATATGGATGTGCCTTTAGATGCAACCCAATATACACATCGTTCAGGAAGAACAGGAAGATTGGGCTCTGATGGTGGTACTGTTATTTCGATCGTTACAAGTGGAGAAGCTAAAGTTTTAAAGAAATTTGGGCGCGAAGTGAAGGTTGATTTGATTGAGAAAAATATTTATAAGGGAAAAATTATCAATAAATAATTTACTAAGTACTGCAGAAACAAAGTAAATTGAAAATAGTGTGTGTTAGGAAAATGTCTGTACAATTTTAGGGTAGACATTTTCCTTTTTGGGTTATTTCTTTAATTGTTCATATTCATTCAATATAGTATCCAATAGTTGGGAGACTCTAAGAATTTCTTTGTCATTTGTACTGTCTTGTTGAGTTATTTGGTAAAGCTCCGAACGCAATTTTTCAATTTTTTCTTCTATATGGTTATATAATACCAATTTAATCCCCCACTTTATCATACGCGAACATAAGTTCGTTTAAGGTAAAGTATAAGCTATTTTTGATTTTATTTCAAATATTTATACAAAAAGAAGTCAAGGAACATACCGTTGACTTCTTTTTGGGTTAATTTCCTGTTATAAAATTTGCGACAAGAATAGTTTTGTTCGTTCATGCTTAGGATTATCAAACAATTCCTCGGGTGTTCCCGTTTCTATTATCTCACCGTCATCAAATAATACAATTCGATCAGCTACCTCACGAGCAAATCCCATTTCATGTGTAACGCAGAGCCATTGTCATTCTGGAATTCACTAGTTCTTTCATAACCAGAAGTAGGTTCATCAACAAGCATGATTTCTGACTGCATAGCAATTGCCCGTACAATTGCGACACGAGACCTCTTTTCCATCCTACTAAATATGAAGAGAAGTGTTGAAAAGTTTAAAAGAGTAATGAATATTTTGGTTAGGTTTCGGAAATCTTAATTATGGATGGAAATAAGTTCGTAATTGAGGTGATTTTTTGCATTTACGGGTTATATTGTTTGCAGTTTTGGCTATAGCGTTACTGGTTCCTTCACAAGATACCTTTGCGAAAAAAGTTAGTACAGATGGAGACGAACAAGAAGTTCGTGTGGAACACAATTGGAAACGAATGAGTTCTGAATTTAAATTAGTTCATACGGATACACATGACTATACGGTATGGCATAATTTTATTAAGAAGACAAGAAAATGTGATATTTCTCATCGTATGAAAACAGAGGTTTGGTATTGTGATTTACATAATCACGCGAAGTCGGAAGTCTCCTTTGAAGAAACAATTCACAGTCATCAGCATAAATAAAAAAACAGAGACAATCCTAGAAAAGGATTGTCTCTATTAAACTGGACTAGTAAGGCTGTGGTTTTCTGCAAGAGCCTGTATATGAGGCATTTTTGAAATATCCATATTTCCACCACTTATTACAATGCCGCAATTTTCACTTTTAATTTGTCCTGAATGAGTGATTAGGGCAGCAAAAGCGGCAGCACCAGCACCTTCAATTAGTGTTTTTTTTCGTTCCAACATGTACACCATTGCTGAAGCTATGTCTTCATCACTAACGATAAAAACATCATCAACAAATTTTTGAATAATGGGATATGTTATTTCCCCTGGTTTTTTTACAGCAATTCCATCGGCTATGGTATCCACTCTTGTAAGAGACGTGGGTCCTTTTTTGTGGTATTGATTGTAAGTGGACGAGGCACCGTTAGCTTGGACACCGATGATTTTAATTTTCGGATTGATAAACTTTGCCCCAACTGCTATTCCGCTGATCAAACCTCCACCACCAATAGGGACTATAATAGTATCTAATTGGCTTGCTTGTTCAAGCATTTCGATTGCAATAGTTCCCTGACCTGCCATTACATCCGGATCATCAAAAGGATGAAGAAAGATACTGTCTACAAGTTGTTGTTCTCTTATAGCTGCTTCGTATGCTTCTTGAAAAGATGCACCGACTAAAACAGTCTCTGCACCGTAATTTGCTGTAGCTTCTACTTTTGATTGAGGCGTTTTTTCAGGCATGAATATTTTAGCTTTTATTCCTCGCTTGGCAGCAGCAAGTGCAACACCTTGTGCATGATTTCCTGCAGAGGCGGCAATTACACCTTTTTTAGCTTGGTTTTGCTCAAGTTGAGCTATTTTATAACTAGCGCCTCTTACTTTAAATGCACCAGTTTTTTGCTGATTTTCCATTTTGAAAAATACATTTTTGCCAATCATAGAATTTACAGATGATGATGTAGTTAGTGGAGTACGATGGACAATTTTACTTAGATGTTCCATAGCATCCAATACTTTTTTTCCAGTTAAGCAATCCCCAATGTCTTCTCACTCCTTATGAAAATTCACGTTCTTCTTCAAATTTGTCAATCTTATTTTTGTGGGTTAAAGTTACCGCTATTTCATCCCAACCATTTAGTAACATCTCGCGTTGATAGTTTGGTAAGTCAAAGCTAGCATCAAAATTATGATTATCGTATACGCGCTTATTTTCTAAATCCACAGTAATAGTATAGGACTTTGCTTCCGCTTGGTCAATTAACTCACTGATTTGATCCTCTGTAAGCTGTACCGGAAGAATCCCATTTTTTGTGCAGTTATTATAAAATATATCAGCAAAGCTTGATGCAATAATAACTCTGAATCCATAATCTTGTAATGCCCAAGGAGCATGTTCTCGAGAAGACCCACAACCAAAATTATCTCCGGCAACTAAAATAGACGTGCCGTTGTATTTAGGGAAATTAAGCGAAAAATCACTGCGTGGTTCGCCTTTACTATCAAAACGCCAGTTATAAAATAAAAATTCACCAAAGCCTTGACGAGAGATGCGCTTTAGGAATTGCTTAGGAATAATTTGATCGGTATCAATGTTTGAACGATTAAGTGGATAGACTAATCCTTCGTGTTTACGTATTGGTTCCATTACAAAAATCCTCCTTAAGTTTCTTTTTATCGTTTTAAAGGAAAAATGTTCGATGCCTGAATGATACATAACATCGAACAATCCTAACTTTTACCATTAATTTGGAGTGGGAACAGAGAACTTTCTTATATCAACAAACTTACCTTCAATAGCAGCAGCAGCAGCCATTTCAGGGCTTACTAAGTGTGTTCTTGCTCCAGCACCTTGACGTCCTTCGAAATTACGGTTAGAAGTGGATGCGCATCGCTCTCCATCAGGAATGATGTCGTCGTTCATGCCTAGACATGCGCTACATCCTGCATCACGCCATTCAAAACCAGCTTCTTTAAAAATGATGTCAAGTCCTTCTTTTTCTGCTGCAACCTTTACACTATGAGAACCAGGCACAACGATTGCTGTAACGGCAGGATTAACTTTCTGTCCGCTAATAATAGTTGCTGCCTTTTTTAAATCGGCCAATCTAGAATTGGTACAAGATCCAATAAAGACGTGATCAATCTTGACAGCTGCTATCGGTTGACCGGCTTCTAATCCCATATATTCTAGTGCACGGCGGATCTCACTTTTTTCTGAGTCAGACTTGGCTTGAGTAGGGTCAGGAACATTTCCGCTAACAGGAATACACATACCAGGATTTGTACCCCATGTTACTTGTGGCTCAATCTCATCAGCATCAATCTCAACAGTTGCATCATAAGTTGCACCATCATCCGTTGCAAGTGATTTCCATTTTTGAGCAGCCTTTTCAAAGTCTTCACCTTGAGGAGCATGACGTTTCCCTCTTAAAAATTCTACTGTAGTATCGTCGGGGCTAATTAGCCCTGCGCGTGCACCAGCTTCAATAGACATGTTGCAGATAGTCATTCTACCTTCCATTGAAAGGGATTGGATTGCCTCACCTGTATATTCTAGTACATATCCAGTTCCAAACTTAACACCAAATTTTCCTATAATGGCAAGAATTAGATCTTTAGCTGTTACACCAGTACCTAGTTTACCATTTACTTTAACGTTTAGAGTCTTTGGACGTGCTTGCCAGATAGTTTGTGTCGCTAAGACGTGCTCAACTTCACTTGTGCCAATTCCGAAAGCTAAAGCACCAAAAGCGCCATGTGTAGAGGTATGACTATCACCACAAACAATTGTTTTTCCTGGTTGTGTCAAACCTAATTCTGGACCTATTACATGTACAATACCTTGGTCTGGATGGTGAATATCAGCAAGTGGAACATTAAATTCTTCACAGTTTTTTTGTAAGGTATCCATTTGTGTTTTAGAAATTTGATCTTTTATAACGTGCCGGTGAATGGTAGGGACATTGTGATCCATTGTAGCAAAGGTACGATCAGGTCGACGAACCTTACGACCGTTCAAGCGAAGCCCCTCGAATGCTTGTGGCGAAGTAACTTCATGAACTAGGTGTAAATCGATATAAAGAAGATCTGGTTTTCCTTCTTCATGATGGACAACGTGCTGCTCCCATATTTTTTCAATAATTGTTTTTGGCATTTCCATTGTTCTCACTCCTTACATATATAAGTAAAGGCTCTTAATGTATAATTCTTAAATCGCATTAACAACGAGCTGGGTCATCTCAGTTGTACTCACTAGTTTGCCGCCACTAGTTTTTAGATCAGCTGTGTGATAGTTATCATTAATAATTGACTCAACAGCTGTTTCAATTGCTCGAGCTTCTTCGTCTAGATCAAAAGAATATCGAAGCATTAGTGCTGATGAAAGTATCATAGCGATAGGGTTAGCGATACCTTTACCAGCAATATCTGGTGCTGATCCATGAGCGGGTTCATAAAGACCAACACCGTTTTCTGCTAAACTAGCAGAAGGTAGCATTCCGAGAGATCCAGTTAAGACAGAAGCCTCATCACTTAAAATATCACCAAACATGTTCTCCGTAACAATAACATCAAATTGACTAGGGTTTGTAATCAACTTCATTGCAGCTGCATCTACTAGAACATGATCTACCGAAACGTTTGGATAATCAGCCTTTTTTTCCTCAACTATTTCGCGCCACAATTTACTAGATTCAAGGACATTGGCTTTATCTACTGATGTCAACTTTTTACTGCGAAGTTCTGCACTCTGGAAGGCTTTTTCAACAATTCGTTCAATCTCTTTTCTTGTATAGGTAAGTGTATCGACAACTGCATTTCCATTATCGCGTCTTTCGCTAGGAGTACCAAAATAAAGGCCACCTGTTAATTCCCTTACAATGAGTAAGTCACTACCATTAATAATTTCTTCCTTAAGAGGGGAGGCGTGTAATAGTTTTGGGAAACCTTTAACTGGACGTAAATTAGCATATAGGTCCAATGCCTTCCTAATTCCTAATAATCCTCGCTCAGGGCGGAGGTGGGAAGGGTTGTTATCCCATTTTGGTCCACCAACTGCTCCTAATAATACTGCATCAGCGAGCTTACATGCTTGGATTGTTTGATCGGGGAGGGGGGTACCATGGTTATCAACGGCTACCCCTCCAATATCATGAGTTTCAAAAGTAAATGTATGATTGAACTTTTGACTAATTGCTTCTAGTACATCTTTTGCAGAATGAATTACTTCTGCACCGATGCCGTCACCAGGAAGTAACACAATTTTTTTATTCATAAATGGACCTCCTACTGCATCAAATACTTGCTTTTTCTTTGTTTTCTGTTTTTTGTATAAGAAATACTCGGTTCACAGCATTTAAAAATGCCTGTGCAGATGCTTCTAGTACATCTTGTGCAGATCCACGACCGTTAACTTGAGTACCATCCACTGACATGCTGACATGTGCCTCTGCAAGTGCATCGCGCCCTTTACCAATTGAACTGAGGTGATAGTCGGTTAAATGTGTTTCCTCTTTAACTAGTTTTTCGAGTGTATTATAAAGTGCCTCAACACTTCCTTGCCCTGTGCATGCAGTTTCAGCGCGGGAACCTTCTGGAGTAGTGAGGGCAACTGTTGCTGTCGGTAAATTATAAGAGCCATATTGAACCTGGAAAGATTCTAATACATATCGTTTTACGTTTGAGACGTCAGTCTGTATATCTGTTAAAATTACAAACAAATCATCATCTGTAACTTCTTTTTTACGATCAGTTAATAATTTAAATGCTTTAAACGCTTCTGATAATTTATCATCAGATAAGTCGTATCCTAGTTGTTTAATTTTATCTTTAAAAGCATGGCGACCAGAGTGTTTTCCTAATACTAAATTGTTAGACTGGATGCCTACCATCTCAGGGCTAATTATTTCATACGTAGATGCATTTTTTAATACACCGTCTTGGTGAATACCTGATTCATGTGCAAATGCATTTCTTCCAACAACAGCTTTATTACCTGGGACAGCCATTCCTGTTAACTTACTTACCAAATCACTTGTACGTTTCGTTTCATTTAATACAATATTAGTAGTATAAGGATAAAAATCATTTCGAATTGTTAAGGCAACAGCTAATTCTTCTAGAGCAGCATTACCTGCGCGTTCACCAATCCCGTTTATGGTACCCTCAATTTGGGTTGCTCCATTTTCAATGGCTGCAATGGAATTTGCTAGAGCCATTCCTAAATCATCATGGCAATGGGCGGAAAGGTCAACTTTATTAATATTTGGTACATTATCTTTCATATATCGGAACATTTCACCGTATTCTTTTGGAGTAGTATAACCAACGGTATCAGGTAGATTAATTACAGTTGCTCCTGCATCAATTACCTTTTCAACTATCTGTGCTAAAAATTCTAGATCGGTACGGGATGCGTCTTCTGCAGACCACTCAATTTTTTTAAAACCTTTTTGTTTGCCATAGGTAACCATATCAACAGCAATTTGAATGACTTCTTCTGGTGTCTTTTTCAGCTTGTGTTCCATATGAATAGGGGAGGTTGCTATAAATACATGCAGTCTTGGATCTGTAGCATCCTTAAGGGCCTCCCATGCAACATCAATATCAGATTCCTTTGCACGTGCTAAAGCAGTAACAGAAACATTTTTAATCGTTTGGGCAATTTTTCTAACTGCTTCAAAATCACCTTGGGAGGAAGCAGGAAAACCTGCCTCCATAACATCTATCCCAAAGCGTTCTAACTGTTTAGCGATTTCTAGCTTTTCAAGTTGATTAAGATTTACTCCAGGAGACTGTTCGCCATCCCTAAGTGTAGTATCAAAAATCTTAATTTGAACCATTCGAGACCACTTCCTTCTTAGAGTTTACCCGTTGCTTTACAAATGGCATTAACTCGCGAAGTTCTCTTCCTACCTTTTCAATTAAATGGTTATTTTCACTAGCATTAATGGCATTGAATTGTGGACGATTTGCTTGGTTTTCCAAGATCCATCCTTTTGCAAATGCACCTGTTTGGATATCAGTTAATACGTCTTTCATGCGTGCTTTTGTATCTTCATTAACGACACGAGGTCCAGATACGAAATCTCCCCACTGAGCAGTATCAGAGATAGAATAACGCATGCCTTCAAGTCCACCTTCATACATTAGATCAACGATTAGCTTTAATTCGTGCAAGCATTCAAAGTAAGCAACTTCTGGTTGGTATCCAGCTTCTGTTAGGGTTTCAAAACCAGCTTTTACAAGGCTAGTAACACCACCACAAAGTACTGCTTGCTCACCGAAAAGATCAGTTTCGGTTTCTTCTTGGAATGAAGTTTCAAGAATTCCAGCACGACCAGCGCCAATTCCTTTTGCATATGCAAGTGCAATATCTGTTGCATTTCCTGTAGCATCTTGGTAAATACCATAAAGAGCTGGTACACCAGCGCCTTCTTCAAATGTTCTACGTACCAAGTGTCCTGGACCTTTAGGGGCTACAAGGAATACATCGACATCAGTTGGAGGAACAATTTGGCTAAAATGAATGTTAAAGCCATGAGCGAATGCTAAAACATTTCCAGCTTCTAGATTTGGTTTGATGCTTTCTTCATAAATTTTTGGTTGATATTCATCTGGAAGAAGTACCATTACAACGTCAGCTTGACTAGTTGCATCTGCAACAGTTTGAACATCCACACCATCTTCAACTGCTTTATCCCAAGACTTTCCTGGTCTTAATCCAACAACAACGTCAAAGCCACTTTCTTTCAGATTCAATGCATGCGCATGGCCTTGAGAACCATAGCCGATGATAGCGATTTTTTTAGATTTTAGAACCTCGTCTTGAATATTGTTGTTATAAAGTACTTTTGTCATAATAATTACACCTCTCCATTTTTGTTTAGTTGTATATATAAAATTTATATAGTACCGAGTTTTATAGTTCTTACTATTTTAATAGGGAATAAGACGGTAGCTCTGTAACTTGAGGTTGTTGGCCTCTTAAGAAAGCTGTTAAGCCGGTTCTAGCTAACTCTTTAATTCCGTATGGGCGGAGTAGATCAATCAACGCCTCAATCTTTTCGGGTTTTCCTGTTACTTGAATGGACAGACTATCTTTACTTACATCTATAACAGATGCTCTAAAAGGTTCGATAATTCCTTGAATTTCACCTCGCAATTGTGGGCTAGTTAGAACTTTAATTAAAGCTAGTTCCCTAGCAACAATTGCTTTATCTGTTATATCAGAGACTTTTAACACATCAATTTGTTTATTTAATTGTTTGGTGACTTGTTCTAGCTTTTGATTATCTTCAACGTCAACAACAAACGTCATTTTGGAAATACCGTCAACTTCTGTACGGCCAACAGATATGCTATCAATGTTGAATTGTCTTTTTTGTAGTAAACCTGTAACACGATTTAGAACACCGCTTCGATTTTGAACAGTTGCTGTTATAATACGTTTCATGGTTTCACCCCAATCATTTCATTAATTCCTGCACCTGGTGCAATCATCGGATAGACATTTTCTTGTTGAAGAACGCGGCAATCAACAACTACAGGACCATCATAGCTTAGCAGTTCAGGCAATGATTTTTTCAAGTCTTCTTGTGTAGTGATTTTCATACCTTTAATATCATAAGCTTCAGCAAGTTTTACAAAGTCTGGTTGAATACTAAAGATTGATTCAGAGTAACGTTCGTCATAAAACTTTTCTTGCCATTGACGAACCATACCGAGTGCACCATTGTTAGCAATAATAACTTTTACTGGTAATTTGCGTTCCTGAAGAATGGATAGCTCTTGTAGTGTCATCTGGAAGCCGCCATCTCCAACTATCGCAACAACTGTTTCTTCAGGTGCTGCAAGTTGTGCACCAATAGCTGCTGGGAAACCAAACCCCATTGTTCCTAGTCCACCAGAAGTCACCCAGCGGTTAGGTTTATTAAATGAATAATATTGAGCTGCCCACATTTGGTGTTGACCTACGTCAGTAGTA
Source organism: Aquibacillus kalidii (assembly GCF_014280935.1). Lineage (GTDB taxonomy): Bacteria > Bacillota > Bacilli > Bacillales > Amphibacillaceae > Aquibacillus_D > Aquibacillus_D kalidii. The sequence goes on along the minus strand of NZ_JACLZI010000036.1, from coordinate 454,455 downwards.
ACAATCGCATCTCCATTAGTAGCTTCATGAATCTCTTTTACAAGCCATTGAGCTATCATGTCTGACTCAGGTTTATTAAACCAGAGTGGGTAGTTCTGTTTATTTGATTCCAATTTTGCTAGCCAACTTTGGTGATTTGGAGATTGTTTAGTTGACTTTATAAGCTTGGTTAAAGCTGCTTTAGAATCAGAAACAATTGGAATGTGGGTCAGTACATTTTTGCCGATCTCAGCTGGATCAATATCAATGTGTGCAACTGTAGCTGAAGGGGCGAAATGTTTTAAATTACCTGTTAATCTATCATCAAATCGTGCCCCGATATTTATAAGCAAATCACATTCATATAAAGCGGTATTAGCTGAATATGTCCCATGCATTCCTGCCATCCCTAGAAAAAGGTTATTATCCCCCGGGAATGCTCCTAACCCAAGTAGGGTAGAGGTAACGGGTATTTGGTGTTCTTCAGCAAAGCTTTTTAACTCATCGGAAGCTTTTCCTATAATAACTCCAGCTCCAGCCAAAATTAATGGTTTTTCTGCCTTACTAATTGCTTCGGCTAATTTTTTAATTTGTAATGGGTTAGGTTTCAATGTAGGTTGATAACCTGGTAAGTGAAAATCTGTTTCAAAAGTTCCTTCACACGGTGCTGCTGAAATATCTTTAGGGATATCTACTACGACAGGTCCTGGCCTGCCTGTTGTCGCGATATGAAATGCTTCCTTCACGATTCTTGGCAAATCCTTGATGTCTTGAACTTGGTAGTTATGCTTCGTAATAGGAGTTGTAATTCCTATTACATCTGCCTCTTGAAAGGCGTCTGTTCCAATAACGCTACGGTTTACCTGCCCTGTAAATACAACAAGTGGAAGAGAATCCATCATGGCATCTGCTATACCGGTTACTAGGTTCGTAGCCCCAGGTCCAGATGTTGCAATGACAACACCAGGTTTTCCGGAAACACGGGCATAGCCTTCAGCTGCGTGAATGGAACCTTGTTCATGACGAGCTAGAACTTGATTAAATGATTCTTTAGCTTTATATAGCGCGTCAAAGATAGGTAAAACAGCACCTCCTGGATAACCAAATAAGGTATCAACACCTTCATTGATTAAAGATTCGACAAATAGATCTGCACCTGTTTTTGGCTCTGTTTTAACTTTTGCCTCTGGCTTCGCTTCTACTCTTACCATTGTAATCCCTCCTAAAAAGAATAATAATTTTGAAAATTCCAACTATAATTTCTTTCTCTATATACAGAAAAAAGACCTATTTCTAACCCAATTAACTGCAAATAACAAAAAAAGCAGAATAACAAGGGAGAAAAGGTCTTTTCTTTTCACGGTACCACCCTGATTCACAAACATTTTTACAAATGTTGTCTCATGAAGCTAGTAAAAATACAAAAGCTTCTTTTGATAACAGGTGCTTTATATACACCTGGTTAAGCCTAATAGGTAAAAACCTTTCAACTTAACACTCAGGGACGATGTCAGAATAAGGTGTATTTCCGGGCTTCCAGCAACCCCGGCTCTCTGTAAATACATAATCTTATTCCTTTATTCCCGTCGTCGATTTAATTTATATTTTTTGTTTATCTTATTCTATACTAGGATGCTAATAAAGTTAATACTTAATACTAACTTACTACAAATTAATGGTCATGCCTATAGGAAATTTTTATTTAATTAAAATTTCATGACTCCACCGGTATTGGCTGATGTAACTAATTTTGCGTATTTGCCTAAGTAACCTGTTGTGATTTTTGGTTCAGGTTTCTTCCAAGTTGCTTTCCTATTAGCTAATTCTTCATCAGCAACCAATAGTTCAATTGACCTGTTTTCTAAGTCGATGACAATTTCATCACCGTTTTTTACATATGCAATTGGTCCGCCTTCTGCAGCTTCGGGCGAGATATGACCGATTGAAATCCCTCTAGTAGCTCCAGAAAACCGGCCGTCTGTAATTAAGGCTACTTCTTTACCGAGCCCTCGGCCTGCGATGGAAGAGGTAGGGGCGAGCATTTCAGGCATACCAGGTCCACCTTTAGGTCCCTCATATCGAATTACGACAACATGTCCAGAGCGAACAGTTCCGTCATCGATGCCAGCCTGTGCTTCATCTTGAGATTCGAATACGATTGCTTCACCTTTGAACTGCTTAATGGATGGATCAACTGCACCTACTTTAATAACTCCTCCATCTGGGGCAAGGTTACCATGTAATATAGATAATCCGCCCACTGGACTATATGGGTTATCTTTTGTACGGATAACATTTTTATTAAGGATTTTTGCATCTTTCACATTTTCATAAATGGATTTACCTGTTATGGTGATCCGATCTTTATGAATTAAACCATCTATCTTGCAAAGCTCGTTTATTATGGCGCTTACGCCTCCAGCAAGATGGACATCGTGCATGGAATAATCAGATGCCGGACTTATTTTGGATAAATAAGGTACTTTCTCTGCAATTTCATTAACGGTTTTCAGATCATACGCTATACCAGCTTCATGTGCGATAGCTAATGTATGTAGTACTGTATTAGTTGAACCGCCCATTGCCATATCTAGAGCAAATGCATCGTCTATTGTTTCTTTAGTTAAAATATCTCTAGGCTTAATGTCTTTCTCAATTAAGTTCATTAAATGTTTGGCAGCTTGATAAATTAACTCATGTCTTTCCTCAGAAGTTGCTAAAATAGTACCATTTCCTGGAACAGTAAGACCGAGCATTTCCATAAGGGAATTCATGGAGTTGGCAGTAAACATTCCGGAACAAGACCCACAAGTAGGGCAAGCTAGCGTTTCTAATTCAGTTAATTCTTCCTCGGTCATGTTACCCGAATGATATGCGCCGACACCTTCGAACATGGAAACTAAAGAAAGTGGTTTTCCTGAAGGAGACATACCAGCCTCCATTGGTCCACCTGAAACAAATACAGATGGGACATTGGTTCTTGCTGCAGCCATTAACATACCGGGTGTAATTTTATCACAGTTAGGTATGAAGAAAACTCCGTCAAACCAGTGCGCATTTATCACAGTTTCTGCACTATCGGCAATAATTTCTCGGCTCGGTAGCGAGTAACGCATTCCGATGTGCCCCATTGCAATACCGTCATCGACACCAATGGTATTGAATTCAAATGGAATACCACCGGCTTCACGAATGGCATCCTTTACAACTTCAGCAAATTTGTTTAAATGTCTATGACCTGGAATAATATCTACATAAGAGTTACATACCCCAATAAATGGTTTTCCGATGTCGCTCGTCTTCACCCCGGTTGCATGTAATAAGCTTCGGTGGGGGGCACGATCAATACCTTTTTTAATCATATCGCTTCGCATGTTGTATCGCCTCATTCACTGTCATTTTATTTGGGATATCTTTGGCTACTATTAAACTTATAAATTTTTAAGGATTAAAATTTTTATAAGGAATACGTTTCTATTAAGTTACGAAATCTTTTGATTGACGACAATAATACAACCATTTTAATAGAAGGTCAACAGGTTTAGTGAAAATTTTCTGACATTTAAGAAAAGTAGCAATATCGGTAAGCGATTCCATAACTAATACTGTAAGAAAACAATGTAATTGTGAACGTTTTTGAAACGCTTTCTTTAAAAGGGTGGTTATTGGAATTTAAAGGTATATAAGTGAAAAAACATTACTTATTATGTTAGAAAATATAACGGTTTGGGTGAGAGGTATGACTGACGGTTAATGATCTCGTTCATGTTAAAATAGTAATAATACGTTCTAAGGAGGAAACCATGAAGAAAGAATTATGTATTATTCCCTGTGGCAGGAAAAAGATTTGGGATAAGTATGCTCATTTGGGTGCTGTTTCTGCAAAAGAAGCCTATATTGGGACTTTTCATCGCTTGTGCGAGCAATACGCCACAACTTATTTTGATAACTGGATTATTTTATCGGCAAAACATGGTTTTTTGTTACCTGTAGATACAGTGTCAGGAAACTATGATGTAACGTTTAATATGAAAAGTGACGAAATTATTTCGATTAATACGTTGAAAAATCAAGTTATTTATAAAAATTTAAATAAATATGAAAATATCGTTGTACTAACTGGAAAGAAATACCGTCCAATAGTAGAAGCTAGTTTTCATAAAGATGTTACCATTCAATTCCCGCTCTTAGGTTCTAAAGGGATTGGACACATGCAAAGAACATTAAAGGAAAGTGTGTTAAATAAGAAACCAATACATCAAATGTTTTAGTTTATTAATAAGCTTCAATTTAGACCATGCACATATTGCCTTCTCCTGAATAGATAAGTATAGGGGCCATGAGATACATTAATTCTTTTACTTAAAAGAGAAGATCTTCAGGTTAAATGGGAATTAATGATAAAAGGTACCAATACAGAAAGCATCTAAAGGGAGAGTGTTTAGGAATGTTTTATCATGTTAAAGAGCTTCAGTATAGAGCTAAACCGGAAAGACCCGATCCTATTTTTGCAAAAAAATTACAGGAAATTTTAGGTGGGCAATACGGTGAAATGTCTGTCGCACTGCAGTATTTGTTCCAAGGATGGAATACGAGAGGTGGCGATAGTAAATATAAAGACTTACTGATGGATACAGGTGCGGAAGAGCTTGCTCATATAGAAATGCTTGCAACTATGATCGCTAGATTACTAGACGGTACACCGGAGGTAGATCTTGACCAAGCTGTTACGGATCCAACTGTGGCTGCTATTTTAGGTGGAACGAATCCTCAGCATGCAATCGTATCCGGAGCAGGAGCTTTACCGGCTGATAGTGTAGGGAATAGATGGTCTGCAAAATACATTGGAGCTAGTGGTAATCTGTTAGCCGATATGAGAGCTAACTTGACAGCTGAGTCCATGGGGCGCTTACAAGCTGTAAGATTATACGAAGAAGCTGATGACCGTGGGGTTAAGGATATGCTTTCTTGGTTAATTGCTCGTGACACGATGCATCAAAACCAATGGTTAGCAGCAATCGCTGAATTAGAAGCAAAAGAAAACGTCGTAGTACCAAGTACTTTCCCTCGGGAACTAGAAAAACAAGAAGTGTCATATACATTATTTAATTATTCTGCTGGAAACGAGAGTGCCACTGGGCGCTGGGCGTATGGAACTAGCATGGATGGCCTAGGTGTCTTCAATTATGTAGAAAATCCTGTTCCTTTTGGGAAAAAGCCAAAGTTAAGTCCTGCACCAAAATGGCTACATGACACACCACTAAATGTTTTAAGGACATCTAATATTCACCCGGATCCAGATAAGTACTAATCAGACTATAGAAAACGGACAACATATTTGTTGTCCGTTTTACTCATTTGAGAAGAAATCTGTGGTAACTATTTCTAAGTTCTCGCAGTGAAATGATACCTTTCTTGCATATTATTTAGTAATATAAAATGGATAAAGTTAATATAAAGGAGAAATGATGATGGGAAGTCAATACAGTCAAGTTTGGGATCTAGATGTCCTGTTTCCAGGTGGAAGTGAATCAGTAAAGTTTGATACATATTTGAAAGATCTAAGTGATAACATGGATAGATTGGAGTCTAATTTAGCAGATATAGATTTATCTATTTTAGGTGAAGATTCTAGTAGCTTAGAAAAAATGATTAACACGTTAGATTTGACTACCAAACAATTGAATGAAGCTTCGGCGTTTATCGGATGTTTATCAGCGCAAAATGTAAATGACAAAAAGGCTAGGTTACTAGTAGGAAGAAGAAATGAGTTGTTCGCGATCTATCAAAGTAGTTTAACTAAACTAGATAATCTTTTAGTTAAAATAGAAGAATCTTCCTGGTCTAAACTAGTTAATAGTGTTGAACTTAAACCTTTTTCTTTTATTCTTGATGAAAGAAGAAGATTGGCTAAGGATAAACTCCCACCAGCTCAAGAGATGCTTCTTAATGACCTATCTGTTGATGGGTACCATGCATGGGGAGAAATGTATGATGCTATTGTGAGTAAAATGACGGTGCATATTAATCAAGATGGGAAAGAAGAAAATTATTCAGTTGGTCAAGCAGCAAATTTTTTAAACGATGCTGATCGTCAGAAGCGTAAAGCTGCATTTACAGCATTAGAAGGTGCTTGGTCTGAACAATCAGATCTCTTTAGCGAAACACTTAATCACTTAGCTGGTTTTAGATTACAGACATATAAACACAGAAACTGGAAAGATGTATTAAAGGAGCCACTCACATATAACCGGATGGACTCTAAAACATTAGAGGTGATGTGGCAAGCCATTACTGAAAATAAACAAATTTTTGTGTCTTATTTACAGAGAAAAGCACAATTACTTGGTCTTGAAAAACTTAGTTGGTATGACTTGGAAGCTCCTATTGTTTCATCCACAGAGAAAGTAGAATATGATGAAGCGGCTAAGATGATTGTAGAGCAATTTGGGAAGTTTAGTAAAAAAATGGCGACATTTGCACAAAGAGCATTCGACGAAAATTGGATTGAAGCAGAGGACAGACCTGGAAAACGCCCAGGTGGATTTTGTACTAGTTTTCCAGATAGTAAGCAAACGAGAATATTTATGACCTATTCAGGCAGTGCAGCAAACGTAGCCACTTTGGCACATGAATTAGGTCATGGATACCACCAACATATTATGGATGAGTTAGAAACATTGAATCAAGGATATGCCATGAATGTTGCTGAAACAGCTTCTACCTTTGCGGAAATGATCGTGGCGGATGCAGCTGTAAAGAACGCTAATTCTATGGAAGAAAAAATTTCTTTACTTGAAGACAAAATTCAAAGAAGTGTTGCCTTTTTTATGAATATTCATGCTAGATTTCTATTTGAAACAAGGTTTTATGAGGAACGAAAAACAGGACTAGTGTCTGCAGATAGATTGAATGAAATTATGGAAGAGGCTCAAAAAGAAGCGTATTGTCAGGAATTAGAGAAGTATGATCCAACGTTCTGGGCATCAAAACTGCATTTTCATATAACAGATGTACCGTTTTACAACTTCCCTTATACATTTGGCTATTTATTTAGTTTAGGCATATATGCTAATGCAGTGGAAGCACCCGAAACTTTTGAAGAATCCTATAATGAACTTCTTAAGGACACAGGTCGTATGACAGTGGAAGAGTTAGCTAGGAAACATCTGAATGTAGAACTCAATCAACTAGATTTTTGGCAAAAAGGCATCCAACTTTGTATAAAGGATGTAGAAGAATTTCTTGAGTTAACGGAAACAAAGCAATAATTTTACTATAGAAAATGTCTAGTAATTATACTACTAGGCATTTTTTATGAAATTAATAATGTTGCTAGGTTTACCATACTTGTGTATAATTACGACTGTTAAAATAGCATAAATAAACAAAGCCTTCAGGGGGAGCCTTTTTATTGGCTGAGAGTGACTTGTTGTCAGACCCTTTGAACCTGTTAGTTAATTCTAGCGTAGGGATGGTGGCTGTTGATGGTATAGTATCAATGTATTTGGGTTTCTCCATCAGGAAGCTTCCCTATGGCATTGTTTTTTTATTGCCAAAAATAGAAGGGGAGTATAATTAGATGGATGTAAAAAGAACGTTATTTTTAGTTGAGGTGGCTATCTTTGCCTCGTTTGCGATTGTTTTAGACCTTATCCCATTTTTATCATTTAAAATCTGGCCACAGGGTGGTTCTGTTTCACTTGCGATGATTCCGATTTTCTTAGTTGCATTTCGTTGGGGGACAAAGGGTGGTTTATTAGCAGGTTTATTATATGGCCTTTTACAATTAATTATAGAACCGCATATTAGACATTGGCTCCAAGCAATATTGGAATATGGTGTAGCATTTGCTGGGTTAGGGCTTGCGGGTCTATTTGCAAAACAAGCTAGAAAAGCAATTAGTGCCGAAAATAGTAGAGCATTTATACGAAATGTAATCATGGGTGTTTTATTGGGGTGTAGTGTTCGCTATCTTGCCCATATACTAGCTGGTGTTGTATTTTTTAAGGAATATGCGCCTGAGGGGATTCCCGTCTGGTGGTATTCGATTACATATAACGGAACCTATATGCTACCATCCTTTATTATTTGTACCGTGGCTGTTTGGTTGTTATTTTCTAGACAACCGCGTTTGATTAAAATTTGATTATTAAGAGCCTTTCCTATACTTAGGGGGCTCTTTTTATCTATAATAAAAGTATCTAACAAGTATTTGCGGGTGTTGTTTTCAAAAAAAGGTTTAATAGATACTCCTGTTAGAGGAGGTAAAAGCCTTTCCATTATAAAAAATGGGTCTATGATACGGTGATACTTTATATCCCACTTGCGATACGATAACAAATATTATAATGATGGAGGTAATCATGAAAAAGAAAGATATTGTTGCAACCTTTTCAATTGTAGGTTTTGATCCGGAAACAGAGGAACTAGGGATAGCGGTTCAATCGAAATTCATTGCAGTAGGTTCTGTGGTACCATGGGCCAAGGCAGGAGTTGGTGCAATTGCTACACAAGCTTTTGCAAACCCGGCTTACGGACCGGATGGATTAGCCTTGCTAGAAAGTGGTAAGTCAGTGGAAGAAGTCATCCAATTATTAACTGAAAAAGATCCAGATAAGGAAGATAGACAATTTGGCATAGTCGATGCCAAAGGTAATGTAGGAACATTTACTGGGAATAATTGTTACGATTGGGCTGGAGGAATAACGGGAGAAAATTTTGCTGCGCAAGGGAATATACTAGTAAATGAGGAAACAGTTACAGCTTTAGGAGAAGGATTTAAAAAAACTACAGGATCTTTAGCTGAAAAATTATTGGCTGCACTAGATGCTGCGCAAGAGGCTGGCGGAGATAGCCGTGGTAAACAATCAGCTGCAATTTATGTTGTGAAAGAAAAAGGAGGATACGGTGGATTAAATGATGTATTAATTGATCTACGAGTTGATGATCACCCTGAACCAATCAAAGAATTAATTCGCCTTTATCATTTACAGCAATTGTACTTCGGAGAAACAAAAACCGAAAATATTCTAGAGATTAGTGGTGAAGTTAGAGAGGAACTTATCAACGGTTTGATTAAATTTGGTTATCTACATGATCAAAAGGTTGATGATAACAAGCTGTATGATCAATTTACCAGATTCATACATACAGAAAACTTTGAAGAACGTGAGTTAGAAAAAGGCAAATTAGATAAAGAAGTGTTAGATTTTATAAAGAATAAATAACATGCGTTAAATGGAGTTGTCCTTTTTTGGGACAACTCTTTTTAATTTCATACAACTATCCGAAGATTCTGTATGAAATGAATATCGTCACCTAGATTTAGCTATGAGCATAGGTTATAGCACAGTTATTTTTTTAACTGAGAATAGGAGGCGATACAGGTATGGCAGAATTGACAGTGTCTCATTTATTATATGGTCTCTTTACATTAGCCATTATCGTAACAATGATGTTTAGGAGAGGAGTTGTACTCCCGACATTATTGGGTACATTTCTTGTGGCTTGGGTTTATCAAGGGAGCATTATAGATGGGTTTACAGCAGTATTTAATGCTAATTTGGTCGCTGCCAAAGAGCTTTTTAATATATTTTTAATCATTACCTTCATGGTAGCTTTATTGCACTCTTTAAGAGATTTAGGTGCAGATAAACGAATGATTAAGCCGATTCAAAAGGTGATGATTAACGGTCATGTTGCTTTCTTTGTATTAGTAGGGGTAACGTATATAATATCATTATTCTTTTGGCCAACTCCGGCTATTCCATTAATTTGTGCTTTATTAGTTCCAGCTGCTATTCGTGCAGGGCTTCCTGCTATGATGGGGGCGATGGCTGTAGCTTTAGCTGGTCAGGGGATGGCTTTATCTTCTGATTATATTATACAAGTAGCACCAGGATTGTCTGCAAAGGCTGCTGGTGTAGAGGCGGGAACAATACTAAATCAAGTGTTGGTTTTATCCCTGATTACAGGTTTAGTTGCCATTGGTTTAGCGTACCTCTTAAATCGTAAATTAATAAGGTCTAAAGATGACCCGATGGTTGCAAATGAACTGGCATCCATGCAAGGTTCAGAAGAGGAATCATCCAGAATTATGGAAAGTAAAAACTTATCACTCTGGAGCAAGGTGTTTGCGGTAGTAGTGCCTGTTTCAATGTTAGCTGTCATGATTATTATGGTTTCAACAAAACTGACCTCAGGGAGAATGGGCGGATTTGAAGGGGGAGATGGTGCGGCATTTATTGGTGGTGTAGCCATAATCTTATTATTGTTCTCTTCCTTTGCATTTGGTAAACATCGTTCTTTAGATTATGTGAGTGAACATATTATAAATGGGTTTGTGTTTGCTTTTAAAGCAATGGGTCCGGTTATTCCAATTGCAGGCTTTTTCTTTTTAGGAAGTTCAGATTTTGCAGGTAGTATCTTATCATTGGGAGATGAAGCCAAGCCAGCTTTACTTTTTGATTTAGTAAAGTCTACTCAGGAGTATTTACCACAAAATGCATTCTTAGCAGCTTTTAGTATCTTAATTATCGGAATTATTACTGGCCTTGATGGATCTGGATTCTCAGGACTACCACTTACCGGCGCGTTATCAGGAGCGCTTGCTAATAGTGGAATTGACCCATCTACTTTAGCAGCAATAGGTCAAATGGGCTCAATTTGGACTGGTGGGGGTACCATTATTGCTTGGTCCTCTTTAGTTGCAGTAGCGGGTTTTTGTGGCGTACCTGTAATGGACTTAGTACGTAAAAATTTCGTTCCTGTTATTTTAGGTTTAATTGTATCGACAACATGTGCACTGCTGTTGTTTTAATAAATAACTATTAAAAAGCCAGGTGATTTTTAACCTGGCTTTTAATGTTCTTTTTAAATGTACTGGTAGGTTTAACTTGAAGATTATAGAAGGGGAAAAAGAACTAATTGATATGTCCATGGATAATTGTTACCTTGCTAGCTCATGGGAGAGCTGTACACACATGAGAGTACATTCATCTAGGGGCATTGCTAAGATAAAGTTGAAGTGAATCGGATACTTATGCTTCGTAAATGGAAATGGGGATGTGATACCATATTATCAAAAGGTAAGGTAGAAGGAGGAATTATTAAAATGAAGGCTTTTGTACATAGAGGGAATGAGGTTGTGTACACGGACATAAATGAACCAGTTGTGAAAGAAGGGCAGGTTATTGTAGCTTTAAAGGTTGCTGGTCTAAATCATCGTGATTTGAATATTCCAAATAGAAGAGGAAACAATTCTGAACCTTTAATTCTTGGTTCTGACGGTGCTGGTGTTATTGAACAAGTGGGTGAGGGGGTAAAGGCATTTAAGGTTGGAGACGAGGTAATAATTAATCCTGGGTTAGGTTGGAAAGAAAACAGCGATGCACCTCCGGAAGGATTTGAAATTGTAGGGCTGCCTGATCATGGGACATTTGCCGAGAAATTTATCATATCAGAAGATTACATTGAACATAAACCTGCGCACTTAAATTGGGAAGAAGCAGGGGTACTGGCACTAGCTGCTTTGACTGGTTATCGAGCCCTTTTTACTAAAGGTGTCATTAAGCCAGGTGAAACAATTTTTATACCTGGGGCTGGAAGTGGTGTAGCTACTTTTATAATCCAATTTGCGAAAGCTGTGGGCGCGAGAGTAATTGTCTCATCGAGAGACCCTCAAAAAAGAGAGAAAGCAATCGATATTGGTGCTGATCTTGCGATTGATACGAATAGTGACTGGAAAGAGATCCTGAAAAATGAGCAGATTGACTTAGTTATTGATAGCGTTGGTAAAGCAACATTTAATCGTGCTCTTGCTATTTTGAAGCGAGGTGGCAGAATGGTGACATTTGGTGCAACAACTGAAGATGAGCTATCTATAAATATAAGACAGTTCTTCTATGGACAATATCAATTATTAGGTTCCACAATGGGAAGTAAGGAGGAATTACAGAGTATGCTTCAGTTTATTGAAAAGCATAATATTAAGCCTATAGTGGATAAAATATACCCACTAAGTGCAACGGGAGATGCGTTTGATTATCTCAGAGATGGCAATCAATTTGGAAAAATAGGTCTCTTAATTTAAATAGGGCGTTATTTTTTCAACTGCCTCTTTAAGCTTGTTACTATTATTATAGTACATTTGTTTACCTTTTTTGTCTTCAGACGTTAAAGCCAATAATTCCATTTCTGCTTGGCATTTCTTTAACCTAGCTAATAATAATGGTTTTTCTTTGGAAGTAGGTGCCTTCAGTTGATCGTCATATAAATCAACCGTCAGTTCTCCTGATTGATCTATCTGTCCTAGAAAGACATTATCTAAAGAAACGTCTAGTAAGGTCAGCTCTGTCTTTAACCAATTTACACTCATCCCTGTGGAAGCTAAAGGTTCTAGTAAAATTTCACCGTCCATAATTACTGTTTGGGGTTCTTTGATAGAAGCAACCGTTACACCTAAATCTTTTGGTGTTAACGGTTGGTTTTCTTTTTTTTGTAAAACACTTAGGCTACCATCAGTTTCAAGAACTGCGAATTCTACATCTGTGATCTGAAAGATGTTTTTATTACGTAACTTTTCTAATAATTCATCTGTCGTAAATTTTTCTTTCTTTAAATTATTTTCAAGTATCTTTCCATCTTTGACGAAAACAGTACCTTTACCTTCTACAATGTCACGAAACTTTTTATTTCTTATTGCTAAAAAGCTGACAAATAAAGGGATAAAGAACCAAACAGCAACCCCAATAATGCCGTGCGAAAACTTTCTTTCTGTACTAATGGCTATTTCGGCCACAATACTTCCTATCGTTATTCCTGTAATATATTCAAAAACACTTAATTGAGAGAGCTGTTTTTTTCCTAATATAGTTGTAATAACAAATAAGATGATTAACAAGCTTACTGATCTTAAAACAACATTCAGCCATTCAGACATAGTTACTTCTCCTCTTCAGTTTTGCCTGTTTCCTTATTGCCTTTCGTCTGTTCTATAATACGAAAAGATAGGTCGCTTTTTACTTCATCTAATAATAACATTGTGTCATTGAATACTTGTGAAGCATCCTCAGTTTGGGAACCATTCGATAAACTTGATAACGTGCTTTGAATATATTTAATATTTGCTATACAGTGCTTAACTTGAGTAGATTCCGACATTTTCCTGTTATCCTTTCGGTTTAAATAAAATAGCCCCTATCATACCAAATATAATCGCTGCAGAAATACCAGAACTTGTTACTTTAAACATTCCAGTGATAACTCCGATTAAACCATGTTTTTCAGCCTCTTCCATGGCGCCGTGAACGAGAGAGTTACCAAAGCTTGTAATCGGAACTGTAGCGCCTGCCCCCGCAAAGTCAATTAATGGTTCGTACAAGCCGAAACCATCTAACAATGCACCGACTACAACTAAAGTACTCAATGTATGGCCAGGAGTTAATTTAAATACATCAAACATTATTTGGCCAACAACGCAAATTAACCCACCAACTAGGAAAGCCCATAGAAAAACCATTGCTTAAACACCTCCATTTTCGATTGAGACAGCATGGGCAATACAAGGGATACTTTGTTTTTGTTTGGTAGTTAATGGTGATAGTAAAGCACCGGTAGCAACTACTAATATTTTGTTTATCTCACCTTTTTTCATCCGATTTAAAAAGTGGCCATAAGCTACTGCTGCTGAGCATCCAGCACCACTAGCACCAGCGAACACGGGTTGTTCTTCGCGGTAAACAGTTAATCCACAATCAACATATTTTGATTCATCAATTTTTGTACCGTTTTTTTTGAATAAGTCTAATGAAACTTCTCTCCCAATATGTGCAAGGTCACCCGTAATAATTAAATCGTAATAAGAGGCATCGACTCCTCGTTCCTTCAAATGAGTTTCAATCGTATCCACGGCCGCTGGCGCCATTGCTCCTCCCATATTGAAAGGATCAGATATGCCCATGTCAACTACTTTTCCAATTGTTGCGGAAGTAACTCTAGGTCCCTCACCTTTATCACTAACTAATGCTGCGCCTGCACCTGTAACAGTCCACTGTGAAGTTGGAGGTTTTTGACCTCCATATTCTGTAGGATACCGGAATTGTTTTTCTACAGCAGCATTATGACTGGAGGCGCCAGTAAGAATGTAATTAGCACCTTTTCCATTAACGATAAAGGCGCTCAATGCTAAACCTTCCATAGAAGTAGAACAAGCACCGAACAATCCTAGGTAAGGTGCTCCAAGTGTTTTTGCAGAGAAACTAGTAGGGGTTATCTGGTTAATTAAGTCACCGCCTAAAAAGAATTGTACTTGTTCCTTTTGTATTTCTGCTTTTTCTAAAGCCTTTTGACAGGCTTCATCCATTAATAATTTATGAGCCTTTTCGAAGGAATCCTGGTTCATCCACAGATCAGAATGGAGTAAGTCAAAGTCATTTGGTATGTTTCCATCAGCTTCAAAAGGGCCACCTACAGCTCCTGTCGAGATAATTACTGGTTTATTTTCGAAATTCCATGTTCTATTTCCAGATAACATTATAATCCACCCCATTGTATTAGGATTGTTTTAACTAAAGCGATAATAAAAGCAGAAAAAACACCGAACAAAATAACTGAACCGGCAAGCTTAAACATATTTCCGCCTACACCTAGTACAAATCCTTCGGTTCTGTGTTCAATAGATGCGGAAATAACCGCGTTGCCAAATCCTGTTACTGGAACCGCTGTTCCTGCACCAGCAAACTGTGCGATGTGGTCATAAACACCGAAACCTGTTAGAAGCATTGTAATAAAGATTAATGTGGCTACAGTAGGGTTTCCTACTGTTTGTTCTGTAAAATTGAAGTAGTACATGTAAAAAGTAGAAATCGCTTGTCCGATTGTGCATATTGTTCCACCGACTAAAAAGGCTTTTATACAATTTTTAATTACCGGTCGTTTCACTTCCCGCTTTTTTGCAAATTGCTGATATTTTTGTTGCTCGGGAGTTAATTTATTCTGTTTTTTTGACATTTTAATCTCCCTTTCTTATGCTTCGTCATTAATAAGTTTTTTTATTTTATCAAACCTTTTTTTTAGTTCTTCTTTGTCTAATGCATTATTTTGTATTTCTTGTTCGAGTTTTTCAACTTCAATATATATTTTCTGATCTGAGGACACTTCTATATTCGTTTCAGGAAATATTTTTTCTAATTTTTTTTGTATCCTCGATTCATGGTTTTGCTCTTTAAACTGCTGTATTTGTTCAACATTAATTGCTAAGAGTAAATCTTCCTCTGTATTAATCCCTCTTAAGGATTCAATCTCATTATTAATTCGAACATATTCTTTAGCTTTATTAGTAAGCGATTGATCAATAGGAGACGTGTTGCTTATTTTAGTAACGTCACCGTCAGAATCTTTCATCGTTATACGGTTATCGTTTTCGTCCGTATTACAACCACTGATTAGTATCGTAAGTAGAAGAATACTTAGGATATGTTTAGGTTTAGTAAGTATCATTTTCATCATCCTAAAAAAGAATATTTAATTTCCAAAAATCTTTTTACTTAGGTGGTCAAATCAAACAAGCTTACTAGTAGAGTGAGAAAAAACCATGGTAAATATTCTTGAGAAAATCTTACATTTTATAACAAAAAGTGCGTTGAATATGTCATAATATGAAGTACAGCTTAAATTAGGGTTAAAAAAATTTCCAGAAATTATAAAAAAAGTGAAACATTTTAGATGATACAAACGTCTTAAATTATAGAAGAAATAAACGGAGAAGGAGGGTTGTCCGGTTGATAAAACGTATATCGGTTTTGACATTAATTCTAATCGTTTTTGGAATGGCGACAGTCTATTTTTTAAATGAAACAACAACAGCGGAATTAAAAGATACAGTGAAAATAAGGGAAGAACAAGGGGACTTTATTGTTCATTTGAGAGTAGAAAAGGTTGAAAATAAAGGATATCAGATATTGCGCTCTATAGAATATCAAGGGAAAGAACCGATTACGATTGAACACCGAACACCCTTAATTGCAGTGTCAGTTAATCGTAGTAATGCCCACTTTACTGGTAGCCCTGTTACGAAAACACTCAATCCAGGTGACATTTACCATCCTCAAGAGCCTAAAAATGATGAGCCGCTTGATAGGGGAGAACACATGTTATATATCCATACGCAGTTTGTTACAGATGGAGAAACAGTGGATATTAAAACAAATAAACCAATTGTATTTGAATAAGAAAAGGCTACCAACAGGTAGCCTTTTCTTTTGATGAAATTGTTATAGGATGTTTATCTCTTATTAAATTGCTTTGACTGTACGTATGTCGTTACATCCATTCTTGTAGGTATTGTTAGCTTTCGTGTCATTTGCGCTGACCACGAATCCTGCCTTTGGTTAAAGGATCGTTCTTTGTAATAGGCAGCTATCTTCGAATCAAATTGTTCAATTTCTTGTGTGAGCTGATCATGATTTGGATACTCATTTTCAAAGAAATAGGCCTTTTTTGGTAAACGTGGCTTTTGATCTGGATTGTGATCCGGTGTTCCTATTGCAAGACCGAACAATGGGATAACATGCTTTGGTAAGTGGAAAAGTTGATCAACCTTTTCCATATTATTTCGAATACTCCCTATATAACAAATCCCGAGACCAAGAGACTCTGCTGCTATTGTTGCATTCTGAGCTGCTAGTGCAGCATCAATGGTTGAAACAAGAAGGTGTTCCGTATTTTCTAGGTTAAGAGTCATTTCCTCATATTCATTTTCCGATCCATTAACAGAGTTTCTATACAGGTCTGCACAAAATAGTAATAAATGTCCATTGTCCTGCACGTAAGGTTGATTGGTAATCTGAGCTAATTCTTTTTTCTTTTCCTCATCAGTGACGCTTATAATTGAATAAGCCATTAAATAGCTAGAAGTGGATGCTTTGCTTGCTGCTTCCACAATAAGATTTAATTGATCATCTGAAACTTTATCATTTGTAAATTTCCGGATGGAACGATGGTTTAAAATGGTTTCTATTGTAGTATTCATAAAAAGAACTCCTCTTTAACATAATCTATTTTCAATTTTAGTGATTATTCGAAGTGAACGACTTTTTCCTTTGTTTGTTTGTCAGTTGTAACCCATTCTTTTAAGTTATCATTAACATTTAAATCTGGTATGGAAACGGAAATATCATTGTTGTTCAACCATTCAACACTTTGGATCGGCCACTCATAATTAGTAATAGGCACATCCTCAACTAAAGATAAGGTATCCCAATCCTTTAAATCAATAACAGTAATTCTGTTCACTTTAGCATTTATCGTTTGATCCTCGCGACTGAATAAGAATAGTAATTTGTTTCCATCAGGGGAAGAAATTACTTGTTCTAAATGAGACAAATCTGCGATTAATTTTGATCTCCCATCCTCCGTCTGATCTAAAAGTATATAGGAGCATTCGTTGTTAACACAGGAAAATTGTAGTAGATACATCGTGTTGTTATATGATACATCAATTTTATCTAATTTCATTTTTGCGATCTCTGCACTTTTGTTTTGAGAACTTTCTAAGTATGATTTTAAGATGCTAATATGATTTAAATTTAGAATTACCTGTTCATTTTGTAAGTTAAATTCTAATAACATTTCTGCTTGTTCTTTGTCTTTTTTTTCTTCATCACCATCACTTTCAATTAAAACAGTTTTTTCTTCTGTAGGTTGATTTGGAACGTCTTTCTTAGTAATCGTTGGTGTATCATTTGAACAAGCTACAAGTATGGTAAAGCAGGTCGCAATTAGAAACTTACTTTTTTTCACGTCAACCTCTCCTAGACAGCAAATTAATATTTATCTTATCTCATCATAAATATTTTGCGATTATTTCACCTGAATAAAATGAATTTTACCAATAACAAAAAACGTTTTAGCTGTGTTTTCCAAGTAAGGAAAGAAAATAGGATACTACCAATTCAAAACCAAAGTGAAAATTTGGAATCATTAATATTATACAGGATTTAGTAAATTTTTAAAAAAATATGGTATTTTTCAAAACTGGATTTGTAGATGATAGTTGGAAACACGTTAAGAGCAACTCTCAATAGGTTATTCATATAGTCAATACCACGATTTAGTTATAATATATCTATCTGGTGATTTTCGAAGAACAAACTATGGTAAACTATAAAAAGGAATAATTTGTATAGGAGAGACCGTCTATGAAAACTTTTAGACTTATATCGCTTGAAATATTAGAAGATGATAAAGATCAACTGATTTCACATAATATTCCTTTACTTGATGGATTAATTCTAAATAGGGAAGAAGAGACAAGCCAATGGATTTTGGAGTGTTTAATCGATAGAAGATATTGGCTATTTTTTTCTGATTTAAAAGAAAGTAAAGAAGAACTTATGTTGCAAGCTAAGATTACTAAGGAAACAAATCAGCCCGCAACATTCATGTCTTCAATTATTGAAATTAATGATATAAATGAAGGAACTATTAACGTTCTGTTTGCAGGAAAATTAATTGATCGTAAGAAGGACCATATTGAAGAAACGTTAAAGCGGTTAATTGAAGAGGGATACCAAGGTGAAAGATTGTTAGCTAAATTTAAAGAGGCAGAAAACTGAAAAGAAACAAACCCTTTGATGTAAAAGGGTTTGTTTCTTTTTAAGACTAGGATTAATTAGCAGTAGAATGCTGTTCCTACAATGATGAGTAAGATGAATAAAACTACAATCAATGCGAAAGAATTTCCGTTGTTATAACCGCCAGTGTATCCTCCGCAATATGCACCATATGCTCCGTTGCCATAGCCTCCGTATGGGTAACCATATCCATAACCAAAGTGTGCCATAAACAAACTCACCTCCTGAAGTATTACACAATTACTATATGGAAATAGGGATATATGTGTATAGACGATTACCCAGTTTTTTAGATAAATTTAAATTTAGGCTCGTTCATAAGGAATTGTTTGTCAAATATTATTATGTAAATAAAAGGAATCTTTTCTAAGCTTTGTTCCTTACAGAATGACGCAGCTAAGATAAACTCTGTAGTAACGATATCTTCATTTTTAATTTTTATTAAGAGTGTAAACAATGCTACGCTTAAATATGTGAAGTAAGAGTAATTCTTACGTTATGGAATTGGAGAAGAAGTAGGAATTCGTCGGGGTCGATCACCTTTTATACAATTACTGCAGAGTCTATAGATTGCTGTGTACAAGGCAACAATAGTTAGGAATTGAATCCAAAAAAGAAGACACTTCATGAGTGCCTTCTTAACTAGCAGTTTTGTTTACTTCTAGGACTTTAAGTTGGTCGTTTTCATAGCCAATTATAAATGTATAATTCCAACGCTCTTTGGTAGTTTCGGTACTGTTTTTTCTAATACTAGTATCTATAGCTAAGGATACTTCGACCTGTTCAGAGTCCTCTTTGTATTTAACCGTTTGTTCACTTATCTTATGTTCTACTACATGGATATAATCTTTACGGAAATTTTGATAAGTTAGCTTTGCTTGTAGCTCACTTCCTAATAATGCGTACGCATTAATATAGTCACGTATCGTTAAACTTTCAAAAAAATAATTAACGATGTAGTTAGCATCCTTTTTAAACTGACTTGGGTTAATTGTATCTGAACTTGGAGTTTTATATTCTAGTTTAGTTTCATCTATTTCATCCGACCAAGAAGTAACTAAGTCGATGGCATTCGAAATAGGAATACTAAAGCCAATTGCACCATCCTCGGTGCCTGCCGAATTTATAGCAATTACTTTACCAGATGTTCGGTCAATTAAGGGCCCTCCACTATTCCCATGGGTAATATTTGCTGAGATTTGATATACATTTTCGTAATTAAAATCACCAATAGAAAAGGTTCGGTTAATACCAGATATTATGCCTAATGTTACGGAATTTTGAAATCCTAGAGGACTTCCAACCGCAACTACTTCATTACCTATTTCAGCCTGAAACTTTTTACTTACTTGAACAGGTTGCTGATTGGATAACTGCGGCACTCTAATTACAGCAATGTCTTGTTTGTCTCCGATCCCTACAATTGCAGCGGGAAAAGTCTGGGCATTTGAAAGCTTCACAGATATAAATTCTGCCCCTTTTACAACGTGAGCATTGGTGATAATATCTCCTTTGTTATTATACAAAAAGCCAGATCCAATTTTTTGGCTCGTATTATCCCCGGCTTCGATCTGTACAACATTTTTTTGAGCTTCAAAAATAATCGACTTCAAATCCTTGCCTTCTGGTTCTGTTACTTTTTGTACTAATGTATTTTTTTTAGAGATCGATTTTTGCGCCCAGTGGTTGTGGATGAAAAGTAGGGAGACAATTCCAATCACTACAATTATAAAGGTGATTAGGATTGATAGGTATTTATGCTTTTTAGTCATCATCTCACTCCATAGCTATATTAATCAAGAAACCATTTCACTTTTACTATTTTTACTTTTACATTCACATTATCGGGTTTTATATCGAAATGGGTGTATTCGAATCTTCCTTCTTCATCTGGATACAAAGTATCTGGGTATATATATACTTCATTGGAAGCCAGTTTTTCATCTTTTTCATTTAATAATTGGTACTCTACAGATATTGAATTAATTGGCACTGTAGCAACGCTTTTAAGTTTTCCAGAAACGACTAATTTTTTTTGATCGTTTTGTGAAACTTTAATATCTACTATTTCTACAGCATCGTTTTCGTTCATATTTCTCTCTTCTTCGGCAGCATTCATCGCTTGTTCAATTCGTTGTTCTAGTGCTGTTTCAAAAGCTGTTTTTTCTTTTTCAATTGTTGTCTTCATACTTAACAGCTTTTCGGAATTCGGAGCATATTTAAGCCCTTCTTCAACGGTATCACGGGCGTTAGTAAACTGATTTTCCTTCAAGGACTGATTTGCTTCTGAAAAAGTAAAGGCAATAATTTGTTCTCTTATATCCGTTGCGATTTTTTTCGCTTTCTCATTTTGAATAGATTCTGCATCCCAAAGTAAATTCTTAAGTTCACTTATAGATGGTTCTTTAGCTAATTGTTCATCTAGTTGTGAAATTAGCGTTTTTTCCCTGGCTGTAGCAACGTTAGTTACAATTAAATTTACCACTTCACCATTATAATTTTTCAAATGGTCTTCCGATTGGTTGATTAACTTAATTGCTTTGGTAAAGTCATTATTTTCCACATGCTTTTCAGCTTGAGTAAGGTTATTGTCAATGTCTATTGCTACTTGCATAAATTGGAATACGTCTTTTGCTACAGGAAAATTATCTTTTAACTTTATCGCTTGTTCAAATTTGTTCTGTGCCTTATAAAAGTCTCCGTTTAGTGCTAATTCTTCACCCTGGTTAAAGTATATCTCTGCTTGATTTTCTTTTTTCTCAAGATAAATATAGAAGCTGCCTACAGCAACTAATAGAATAAAGAAGCAAGCAATAGGTAAAATCCACCATTTAGAATGAAGGTTCTTTTGAGGCATTCGATCATATATATCACCGGGAATTTTCTCACCACATTGTGTACAGAAGACTTCTTTTTCGTGAATTTTCCCACCACAATAAGGACAATGGAGCATGGAAACACCAACTTTCAAATTACATATAAAACTCTAAACGAGTAATATTGTTATTTTAACATATCCTTTTCATAACAAATGAATTTTTATATAATTATGAAGTGTTTTGTTAAAATAATGAGAAGTGATTTTACAAGCAGAGTGAGTTATAATGAATGTGGGTAATCACTTCAGTGAAATAATAATGATCAAACTTAATTTGATTAAGGTTTGTTACATAATTTTCTCAATAGGGGGGTTGTATTATGTTTGAAACAGTTTTCTCAATAGTATCAATCTGTTTGCTAGTAGCTTTAATGGGATTTAGTATATTTGATAGAGGTTAACACAAAGGGTACAATTAAAAAGACAGTTGATACTGTCTTTTTTTTATTAATTGCTCCAAGGGAACTGTAGAAAAGGCTCAGAAAAAGGCGAAAAGAACAACTCGAATATTGTTGGTTTTCGTTGATAAAAGTTCGATATTATAGGTAATTATGCTCAACGTATTAATTAGTTTGTCTATTATTGCGAATCTCTTTACTAAGTTCTATTCCTCTGGGATAATCAGTTACGTTTAATAGAATGTTTCTATTACAGGAAATTTAAAAATAAGTTAAATCCTTGTTAGAAATTCTTACAGATTAATTTATAAAGCAGACTTAAAAGGATTGGGGGGGACTCGGTGAGTATGTATAATCCAAATAATCTTCTAGAAAGAATTGAATACCTAAGAAAAAAAATGACCGATGTTGCCCTTAATAAAGGTTTTACTAGTACTGAATCGATACTTATAAGTCAAGAGCTAGATAGATTATTAAATCAGTATCATGAGTTTAAGAAGAAAAAAGAAGATAAGTTTTCCCCAAATACCAACAGAGAGAAATAACAAGTTATTTCTCTCTGTTGGTATTAATTATTTAATTCATCTAAAAAGGATTCTAATCTATCCATCCCCAGTTCAAGTGTTTCCATGCTATAGGCATAAGAGAGTCTTAGGAATCCCTCTCCAAATACTGAGAAAGCATCACCAGGAACCATAGCCAATTTTACGTCTCTCACCATCTTTAACGCTAACTCTAGAGAAGTTAGGTTAGTTTCAACTTTTAGGAAAAAATAAAAGGCACCGTCAGGCTTTACTACTTCAACCCCCATATTCGTTAAACGTTTAAATACATAGTCTCTTCTTTTTTTATATTCCTTTTTCATATTTATAGGGTCTTCTTCTCCATGTGATAGAGCTTCTAGTGCAGCATGTTGGCTAATAGAGGAGGCACAGGATACGTTGTACTGATGAACTTTAAGGATATGGTTTGTTAACCATTCCGGTGCAAGAAGATACCCTATACGCCAACCGGTCATGGAATGAGACTTTGATAAGCCATTTATGATGATAGTTTTGTCACGAACTTTATCAAATGTTCCTATTGAAATATGTTGCTGATCAAAAACCAATTCACTATATATCTCATCTGCTAATATGAAAATATTTTTATCTTCAAGTTCTGTTGCTATTGCGTCCAATTCCTCTGCAGTTAACGTTACACCTGTAGGATTTGATGGATACGGCAATATTACACACTTTGTTTTTTCTGTAATATATTGTCTTAGCAATTCACTAGTAAGTTTAAATTCACTTTCTGTCGTGTCTGCATACACTGGTTTTGCACCTGCTAGTTTAATAAGAGGTTCATAACCAGGATATACAGGGCCAGGTAAAATAACTTCATCACCTATGTTTAATATTGTTCTTAACGTGATATCAATTGCTTGTGAGGCACCAACCGTAACAATGATTTCAGACTCTGGTTGATAAGATAAGTTGTATCTTTTATATACATAGTCAGAGATTGCTGACCTTAGTTCGAGTAAACCGGCATTATGTGTGTATGTAGTAAAATTATTATTAATTGCTCCTATGGCTGCAGTTTTAATGTGGTCTGGAGTGTAAAAGTCAGGTTGACCAATAGTTAAAGATAATACATCTTTCTGATCTGATACAAGATTGAAAAATTTTCGTATTCCAGATATTTCTAAACTTTTCACTTGTTCGTTAATGTTTAAGTACAAAGTAAGCCCTCCAAATAAATTTAATGAAAATTTCACACAATTTTGATTTATTTTACAAAAATATGAGTTATAATGAAAGCGATTAATCAATCGCAGGGAGTGAATCACTTTTGAGACAACGAAAATTATCTTTTGAAGAATTAGTTGCTAAAAATAAACAAGAGTTATTAAATGATAAACAAGCCATGAAACAAATCGAAGAACAGATGGAAAAAAGGCAAGCAAATCAGTCAAAAGTCAAGTATGCAAATTGATCATACCATATGAAAAACAATCATAACAGAATTTAAAAAATCCTTATCTATGAAGATAGGATTTTTTTATTGTAAGCAAATCGATCGATATTGTCTATCATCTTCTTTATAATTCTACATAGTAGGATGGTCTTAAATCCATTCGTTCTGAAATTATTAGAAAGAAGGCGTTCTTTTTGAATCAAATAGGGCTTGTATTAGAAGGAGGAGGCATGAGAGGCGCATACACAGCAGGAGTATTAGATTTTTTTCATGATGAATCTATTGAATTTCCATTTATTGTGGGAGCTTCTGCGGGTGCTTGTAATGGTACATCTTATGTTTCGGGTCAAAGAGGCAGAAACTATAAAGTGCTTGTTGAATATGGTAGCCACCCAGAGTATATTTCCTATAAACGAGCACTGAAAACAAGGGAGTTGTTTGGGATGGACTTTATATTTGATACACTTCCTAATCAGTTAGTTCCATTTCAATTTAACTCATTCCTGCAATCAAATAAAAAATTTGTTGCTAGTACTACAGACATAGATACTGGTGAAGCTGTTTATTTTGATACGTTTACAGAACAGGAAGATTTACTAAAAGTAGTTCGTGCTTCTAGCTCACTTCCATTTATAGCTCCGAGTGTGCGATATAAGGGGAGGAATTTAATGGATGGCGGAATAGCTGACCCTATTCCGATAAAACCATCGATAGATATAGGTAACCAAAAGCATGTAGTTGTTCTGACTAGGCACGGGGGATATGAAAAAAAGCCGATGAAATTTAGTTGGATTGTCAAGAAAATGTATAAGCGATATCCAGGGCTAATTCAGGCATTAGAAACTAGACATGAGAGGTATAATCAAACACTTCATATGCTATCAGATATGGAAAAAAGAGGCGAAATACTCATCATACGACCGCTTGAACCTCTTTCTGTTGGTAGGATTGAAAGGAATAAGGATAAACTTCATGGATTATATGAACAAGGCTATCAGGAAGCAAAGCAAATGAAGACACAAATCAATAATTTTATATCGGAAAAAAGTACGGCAGATCTCAAGAGCTAATCTGCCGTACTTTTTTAGTTTTTATGATGCATATTTTTTAAATAGAATGTTATTTTCTAAATGAATATGTTGAAATGTATTTGATTCTAACTCAGCTAACCTAGCATAGGTAATTCTATAAGAATTACATGCATCTGCAGGTGGAACGAAACCGTCAGTAAGATCGTTTATTTGTTGTAGCAACTCTCCAGTTGCTAGATGCTCTGACACCATATCTTTGTTTAGGTCGATTATTTTAGATAACAGTGCTTCATCGTTTGTTATCTCGTATTGACGAATTAATGGGAATAGTTCTTTTTCTTCCTCAACTAAATGAACTTCCATATCTGATTTAAACTGATTATATACTTTGTACAAATCAATTAAATGTGGATGATGTTGACCATGTACTCGATATATTTTAGTTACAAATTGTCCTAAAGCTGTTAACTCTTCATCTAAAAAGCGGTGATGCTTTTCAAGAATGTGATCGATTAGATCTGATTGAGTAATAGAATCCCAGTCCATTTCAACATTCCCATTTTCCTTCCAAGAAGTGTAAGCAGTGTTTAATTCACCTAAAATTTCATCCCCATTAAGCTTTGTCTTTATTTCGAAGATTTGTGATAAAGGTTTTTCACCACCACAGCAAAAATCAATCCGATACCTTTTAAAAATATCACTTGCTTTTGGAAATAGCTTAACAATATCTGCTGGTGCATGTAATTGTGTAAATGTACCCATTATTTTCCCTCCTTGACTTATAGGTTAACTTTATCCTAAACAAGCTACGTTTTTTGTGATCTGCATCACATTAATGGTGTGATAATTCTCATTAGATGTAAAAACGAGAGTATATTGTGGATGATGAAAGGACATACTTTTACTAGATTAAAATAGTTAGGAATGGAAGGGAATGTATGAACAAATGATTACTAGTTTCAGTGTGGGAGCTAGTTCGTGGATTAAACTTTCTCAATTTACATCACTAGGTATTACTGACGAACAGTTATTTTTTTTAGTCGGAGTAATAGGGATGATTGTTAGTTATTATGTTTTTGCACCAGTAGTTAGACTACTAGTTGCACTACAATGGAAAGCAGCGTTATCGTACTTAATAAGCAGTCTAATCTTTATACTAGTACTAGGTCTTTACCAAATTAGTCAAAGAATTAGCTACTTAGATTCTTTTGATCTATCCAATCTTGCAAATGCGGCACTTGGAATTATGTTTTTTGGTGGGGTCTTAATAGTATTACAAATAACGCACAATATTATTTCTTTTTTAAAACAGCAAAGAACTAAATCAATGTAGAAAACGAGGAGCAGGAAATTAAACCTAGCTCCTCGTTTTCGTTATCTTTAAAACTTTGCATTTACATATTAGAGAGAAAATCTGCAGTAACTAACTTCTTACAATTTTATTAAGTATATGCTGGACAACCGTTCCGGAAATATACTACGCTTTCCGCGGGCGGAGCTTGAGCCTCCTCGGTCGCAAAAGTGCGTACACCTGCGTCTTCTAGTAACGCTTCGAAGCAGGCTTCCTCGGTGCAAGGGAGCAAAGATGGTTACTCAAGTAGACCCCTCGCTCCCTGTGGGGTCTCATCGTCTTCGCTGTTCCCGCAGGACAAAGGATGCTACGGAAGCGATGCATCGCACGAAGAAAATCGGGTTGTATTTTCGAGGAGTCTCCGTATATTTCCTCCACTAGCACAACTATTGAATAAAAGGAAGTTGCTTTATTAATTTAATTCATGTATTACTCGCAATTGGATTGGAAATTAGATCTAGCGTAGGCAGAATATGGAGACTTCTGTGGGAACAGCACGCGTCCGAAGACCCCGGAAGAAGCGTTCTTTGCTGATGAGGAGGCTGAGGCCGTGCCCACGAAAAGCGGAGTATTCTGCCGAAGCGAGTGATCGCACCCATTATAGGTTCATAGAGAATTACTTACTGCAGAGTTATAGAAAATTTTTCATAAGACCCTGTGCATTTTTCATTCCGAAATTTTCGAAACTAAACGGGGGGATAAACGTATACATAGCAGAAAAGGAGTGTGACAATATGATTGTAATATCTTCTATTTTGTTATTCGTTTTTTTACTATTCTTTTTAAATATAATTACAAGTATATGGGCCTATAGAGATTCTATAGAGAAGGGGAATAGTAAAGAATATGCCATTATTGTATTAATTGGTACACTATTTTTTCCGATTCTAGGTTTAATTGTCTATTTGATTATTCGAAATGACTAAGTAAAAAAGTCGTATGTATATACGACTTTTTTACCAGTTTCTCTTTTTAAATGGTGATCCATTTAAATGTCCTAAAGACGAAGGAGTGAAATAAGAAGAGGAGTAAGGTTTTCTATTTTCACGCTTATTGATTGGTTCAGGATATTCCCAGTCTAAATAAAGGCAAAGAGTTTTTTTTGCCTGTGAAAGTGACATATGCGTTTTAGGATTTCGATAACTACTATCCAAACTTCCTAAATGTTTCATCATTTTAAAATCTTCTTTTGAAGGTGGGATATGAAAAAAGTAATTACTTACCTGCACTAGAAGTGTAGAATGCTGATGGCTTAACTTGGGGTGGTCTGAAAAGTGAAGCCCAACTTTTGAAGCCTGTTTTTCCTTAAGTAATTTGTTAATGGCTGTCTTTTTCATGTTATATAGATAACGTGGATTTGGAGCAGTCTTGGCATGCTTATTAACAACAAAAATAGCTTTTGCCAGCTCTTCCAAATTATCAATGGGTTTGCTACTCAACTTGTCAGTAACCTCCTTTCTTAGATTATGATGTACATCTTACACAATCTTAGCATAAATCGCAATAAGATAACAAAAAAAGAAGGAAAGGATTCCTTCTTTATGTTACATCATTTCTTTTATATCTTTAACAATTTCGTCCATTTCTGCAGCCTTTGTACCATCATATCTCTTAATAGCATTCCCGTCTGGTGATACTAGGTAAAAGTATACAGTGTGCACCATTTGATCTGAATCAGCTATTTTATCGACTGGAGCTTTAAAGGATTTAATAGCAAACTCTTTAATATCTTCTAGCTTATAACCAGTTAACAAATTCCAATTATCAAAACTTGCTCCACGGTCTTTGCTATACTGTTTTAATTTTTCTGGTGTGTCATTGTCGGGGTCAACAGAAAAAGATACTAGTTCTACGTCTAGATTTTCATCTGCCAGTTTCTTTTGTAGGCGAGCCATATTTGCAGTCATAGGTGGACAAACTGAATCACAGTTTGTAAATACCATATCTGCAACCCAGAACTTCCCTTCTAATTCAGAGCTACTAAACGTTTCTCCCTCCTGGTTTGTATAGTTAAATTCCTGTACTTCGAAAGAAAAGTCTCCTTCGTATTCATTTCCACAAGCTACTAGAAATAGTATAAGTGCAAATAACATTAGATTTAGCCGTTTATTCATGGGAATATCTCCTTGTTTACTTTTTATTATTAATCATCGTGAGCTAGACGATAAATATTTAGTTCCGGTTTGCATAGAAATCGATAAGGTAGTCGCGTTGTTCCTATCCCTCTACTTACGTACAATTGAAGGGGATGTAGTCCAACCGAATATTTACCTTCCACATAACTTTCTGCTAAAGTAGGGGTATAGATATAACCGAAAAAAGGAATTTGTACTTGTCCTCCATGACTGTGCCCCGATAATTGGACATCAACTGGAAATTGCTGCACAACCTCTGCATAGTCTGGTTCATGGCAGAGCAACAAAGTGAATAGTTCCGGGTTACTACCTTCTAAAGCATGATCAAGGTTGGGAGCACCTAGCATAACGTCATCTAACCCAGCTATTACGAAGCGGTCTAGACCATTATCAATTTTGGTATTAGCGTTTTTCAGCATGACAAAATCACTTTTGTCCATTACTTCTTTAATAATATCTGTTCCATATCCACCGTGATCATGGTTTCCATAAATCCAATACTTCCCGTAAGGTGCATTTATATTGCTTAGAGATTTGATTATCCGGTTGTCCCATTTAAACTGATCTGGCCGATCTACAAGGTCACCTGTAAAGACTACACAATCTGGATTATGCTTATTAATGGTGTTTACCAATTCTTCAAACTGATCCAACGTATAATGGAATCCAATATGCGTGTCAGAGAATTGGACAATTTTGAAATTATCAAAAGAAATCGGGATCCTATGTGATGTTATATCTGCTTCTTTAATTGTAAGCATACCTGGCTCTATTTCCCGAGCATAATAATATGTACCGCCACCTAATCCGAATAATGCTAGTGAACTTGTTATTAGCTTTTTTAAAAATGTTCGTCGGTTCATAGGCACATACCTTTCAGCGTTGTTCATGGGTTGTATTATAACATTTTTTGTTAGAGAATAAACATGAAACAACTAAAAAAATCCTACCTTTTAATAAGGTAGGGAAAAAATTATGAGCTTTATATAGTTATCCAATGTAGAAGAAAAAACTAAAAAAGTGAAAAACAGAACCAGCTATAACGAATAAATGCCAAACAGCATGATGATAGATAAACTTTCGCCAAACATAAAATACCGATCCCACTGTATAAAAGATACCACCGATCATCAAATAGTTTAAACTATCTGGCGGAAATGCTCTTGATAAAGGTTCCCATACGAGGACAATTAGCCAGCCCATTAATATATAGAAAACAGTTGAAAGAACTAAGAACTTTTTTACGTAAAAAAATTTAAAAGCTACTCCAACAATTGCGATTCCCCACACAATCCAAAAGAAAGTCCAGCCGGATTCTGTTCTTAAAGGGCCTAAAAGTAAGGGTGTATAGGATCCTGCAATAAAAATGTATATACAAGAATGATCGAAAATTTGAAATAGATCCTTCCACTTTCCTTCAGGTAGACCGTGGGAAACCGTTGAGGAAAGATACATAAGAAACATAGTTACTCCAAATACAGTTACTGATAGTACATCCCATTTACTCCCGTTTATGCTTGAATGAAAAATAAGCAATACAAGAGCTACTAGACTAAACAGAGCACCTATGCCATGTGTAATCGCATGGACGAATTCTTCTTTTTTTGTATAGGTGTGTGTTGTCATGTTTTTATCCCCTTTTCTTAGTGATAAGTTTATTATGACCTGTACTTTAGAATTCATTTTTAATTTTTTTAGATGGATAGAATTACTATAAAAGTGAATGTTGACCACACTATCAGATGGTTAAACTAGGTTATTTATGATAAAATATGTGTGGGACTTTTAAAGCGTGATAAGCTCCTTCTACGTCTCTAAAAAAGGAGTGTTTTAATTGAATAATGTAGAAGAGAAAGTAATGACCGATATTCTTGCTGAAGAATTAATGATTTCGTCAGAAAAAGTGGCTCATGTTCAAATTGGTAATCCGCTTGAGCACGCCTTGTTAGTGTTAGTTCAATCAGGTTATTCTGCTGTTCCTGTATTAGATTCTTCTTATAAATTCAAAGGTACAATAGGGAAGACTAAAATACTGCAAAGTGTTTTAGGGCTAGAGCGATTCGAAATGGAAAAATTATCCACTAAAAAAGTAGAAGAAGTAATGAACCAGGATATCCCTTGTTTGAATAAAAAAGATGATTTTCTTACTTGTTTAAAAGCTGTCATAAATTATCCTTTCGTATGTGTTGTGGATAATGAAGGTTTTTTTGATGGAATACTGACAAGAAGAGCAATCTTAAAACAATTAAATAAGAATCTTCACATCAATAAGCATAAAACAAGTATTTCTGAATAAGACCGAGTGGGCTCCTGTGCTTGATCTACATCCAGGAGCTTAAACCTAATTGATAATGCTTGTCACCTTGTATTTATTTTTGGTAAAGTAGAGAAAACATGTTATTGGAGGAAATATACGTGAAAATGATGGATGCAAACGAGATTATTTCTTTTATCTCAAACAGTAAAAAATCAACACCAGTTAAGGTTTACATTAAAGGAAGCCAGTTAAATGAAATAAAGTTTCCTGAAACCGTTAAAGATTTTGTAGATACAGAGACAGGAGTTATCTTTGGTGAATGGAAAGAAATTAAAGAAGTCCTAAATACATACGAAAGTCAAATAAGTGATTATGTGATCGAGAATGATCGTCGTAATTCTGCTATTCCATTATTAGATTTGAAAGGGATTAATGCTCGTATTGAGCCTGGTGCAATTATTCGTGATCAGGTCGAAATAGGTGAAGGTTCTGTAATTATGATGGGGGCATCCATTAACATTGGTTCTGTTATAGGAGAAGGAACAATGATTGATATGAATGCTACCTTAGGTGGACGAGCAACTGTAGGTAAAAACTGTCACGTTGGTGCTGGGGCAGTTCTAGCTGGAGTTATTGAGCCACCATCTGCAAGCCCGGTTGTTATTGAGGACGGTGTAGTTATTGGAGCGAACGCTGTCGTACTTGAAGGAGTAAGAGTTGGTGAAGGAGCTGTTGTAGCTGCTGGAGCCATTGTAACAAAAGATGTTCCACCTAATACTGTAGTAGCAGGAACACCAGCAAAGGTTATCAAGGAAATTGATGATAAAACAAAATCAAAAACAGAAATTATGCAAGCACTCAGAAAATTAGATGAAGAGTAATCGTTAAAGCAGGGGAGTTTTCTCCTGCTTTTTTTAAACTAAACTAAGATTCAGGAGGAGGGAACAAATTGACTTCAAATAAACTTGTTAAAATTAGAAGAGATCTTCATCAAATACCAGAGTTAGGTTTTCAGGAATATGAAACACAAAAGTACTTATTGAATGTGATTGCTTCATTTGAGCAACAAAATATCACTATTAAGCAATGGCGAACAGGCATACTAGTAAAAGTACATGGTAAAAGCCCAACAAAAATAATTGGTTATCGTACCGATATTGATGGCCTTCCAATCAAGGAAGATACAGGATATCCATTTCAATCGAACCATGTAGGACAAATGCATGCATGTGGACATGATTTTCACATGACAATCGCACTTGGTGTATTAGAACAACTTGCTAAATCACCTATTAATGATCATGTTCTGTTTATCTTCCAACCTGCTGAAGAAGGACCGGGGGGAGCACTTCCCTTAATGCAATCTCAGGAATTTTTAGAATGGAAACCGGACGTTATTTTAGCCCTACATATTGCCCCTGAATTACCTGTGGGTACTGTTTCAACAAAGCCCGGATTACTATTTGCTAACACTAGTGAATTGTTTATTGACTTCCTGGGTAAAGGAGGCCACGCAGCATACCCGCATCTTACAAAGGATATGGTAGTGGCTGGAAGTACTTTTATAACTCAAATACAACAAATTATCTCTAGGAGAATAGATCCTTTAGAAAGTGCTGTTATTACAATAGGTAAATTAGAAAGTGGGTTTGTCCAAAATGTAATTGCAGAAACAGCAAGATTAGAGGGTACAATGCGTACATTAGATCCATTGGTTATGGACGATTTGAAGCAGCAGCTTGAAAAGATGATTCGTGGCTTTGAGATTAGTTTTGACTGCTCAATAACTGTTGACTATGGTTCTAACTACTACCAAGTTTATAATTCAGAAAAATATGTAAAGCAATTTGAAGAAATAGTTAAGCAGGAGAAGGAAATTACCTATCATACTGCTAAAGCTGCCATGACAGGTGAAGATTTCGGCTACTTTTTAAAAGATATACCGGGATTCATGTTCTGGCTTGGTGTTGATTCTCCGAATGGGTTACATCATTCCAAATTAATGCCTAAGGAAGAGGCTTTATCTATTGGTGTAAAGGTCGTTGAAAAAACAATTAGACAAATATATTAATTCAAATGAATAACTCCTCTTCATTCTGCAAATTCTAAAGAAGATTCCAATTGATATGAGGAGGTTTTACGATGACACGTATCGGTGTAGAAGGAACTTTATCTGATGTTAAAGGCGCACTTGAAGCAAAAGGGTATGAAACAGTTGATCTAAGACAAGAAAGTGATGTTAATGGCTGTGATTGCTGTGTCATTTCTGGTCAAGATAAAAATGTAATGGGAATTCAAACAGCTAGCTTTGATGGATCTGTCATAAACGCAGATGGATTGTCAGCTGACGAAGTATGTAACGCTGTAGAGAGCCGACTTAAATAAGACTAGATAGAGGAAGGAAAGCTATTGCTTTTCTTCTTTTTTTAGTCTCATGAATAATATAAAAATACCTTCTGGATTTATCCAGAAGGTATCGGTTTAACTATTCTTTGTAATATTAACTTGGTGTGGAAATGGTATTTCTATTCCTTCAGCATCAAATGACTCTTTAATTCGCTTACGCATATCGCGTTCAGCAGCCCATTGTTGCATATTTTCAGTTCGGCCTAGTACTCTTAAAACTACTTCGGAAGCCCCAAACCCTTGCACACCTAGTACATCAGGTCCTTCCACAAAGCGCTCATCGTTTTTGAACTCGTCACATACCTTTTGGAGAACAGCTAATGCTTTATCAATATTATCATCATAACTAATACCTATATCAACTAAAGCTCTCATCGTTCCTCGTGAATGGTTACTTAAGCCAGCAATATCGCGATTAGGAATGAAATTTAATGTTCCGTCAAAGCTTCGAATTTTGGTTGTTCTTAGTCCCACTTCTTCGACAATGCCGTTATACTGGCCTATTGTCACGTACTCTTCCACTTCAATTTGTCTTTCTAATAGGATAAAGAATCCAGTTACAATATCACTTACTAATCCCTGTGCACCAAACCCGATGGCTAAACCAAGAACACCTGCACCAGCTAGTAAAGGTCCTAATGGTAACCCGAAAATTCCGAATAACATAACGACGAATATAAAGATTAGAGTGTAGGAGTATAAATTCAATAACAGTTTTTCAAGTGTTTTAACTCTTCCCTCCGTTATTTTCTCTTTACTGCTTGCTTTAGATAACGTCGCTGTAATCAATTTCTTTCCTATCGGCGATACGATAAGAAAAGCAATAACTAATAAAGCGATTTTTAACCCCTTACTTATAACAATTTCTAGTATTTCTGACATATCAAAGTTTAAGCCGTTTTTAAATAGATCCATTAGTTGTTTGTCTCCTTTCCTTGCTCTTGAGTAATAATAATAGAAACTAGTCCATTAAATCAAATCATTCCCTTTTTTATTGGACATAAAACGACATTTTATTAATTTAATTCAAATTAGTTTCATAAATTATTAAGAGGGTCATAAATGGCATATTTTTTTTGAGTTTAGAGACTGACAGTTGGGAAAATAAAAGTTTTGCGAGAATCATTACCATATAATCCGAGGCGAAATTATAAATTAATATGAATGAAAGAAATTAAAAGTTTTTTCTAAAAATTAATGCAAAAGGGTAGATATTTATTTCGTAACCCGATATATTTATAATTACGAAAAAAACAACAGGAGGAGGGTGACAGTTTGGAAACCTTTAAAAAGTTAGCACAATATTATTGGCCTTTTCGCAAATATTTCTTTGCATCATTGTTTTTTGTCTTATTAGTAACAGGTATAACTGTCTTATACCCAGTAATTTTGAAAATAACCATTGATGATGTGGTGTTAGCGGAGGATTACTCTTTAATTCCATATTTATCAGTCGGGTTTATTCTTATTATGATTGTTAAAGGGGTAGCAAACTTTTCTCAACAATACTTAGGGGACTTATTTGGTGTGAAATCTGTATACGACTTAAGAGACGGACTATACAAGAAACTCCAAAAACTATCGTTCACTTATTATGATAATGCAAGAACAGGAGATTTAATGTCCCGACTTACCATGGATGTGGAAGGGTTTAAGTTTTTTCTTGCAGCTGGGTTTAAGGAATTATTAAAAATATCAATGCTGATTTTAATTAGTTTAAGTGTTATGTTTTATTATTCCATTCCTTTAGCGCTTGTTACGATGGCTGCCATGCCATTTTTAGCCGTTGTGGTTTATCGATTTGATCGTAAAGTACACCCGGCATTTCGTACCATTCGTAAATCGCTTGGTCGGTTAAATACTAGAATTCAAGAAAATGTAAGTGGAATGAACACGGTTAAATCACTTTCTAAGGAAGATTTTGAAATTGATCGTTTTACATCTAATAATGATAATTATCGTGAAGTAAACATTAATACTTCAAATATATGGGCTAAGTATTTTCCGTTTATGGAGTTTATCGGGAATATTTGTATGGTTGCGCTGTTAGTTTATGGTGGACATTTAGTAATAGAAGGATCGCTTAGCTTAGGGGAATTGGTAGCCTTTTTCAGTTTGGTTACGTATATTTTAGGACCACTTATGCACTTAGGCTTTATCGTTAACATGTTCTCACAAGCAAAAGCATCTGGAGAAAGACTATTAGAAATATTAGAAGCAGACGAAGATATCGTTGAAAGTGAAGATGCGATTGTACCAGAGCGAATCAAAGGGCACATTACATTTAATGATGTCACATTAACATATATTGAGGATGACGATTCTGCATTAAAAGATATTTCGTTTGATGCACCT
The DNA here is from genome assembly GCF_014280935.1 of Aquibacillus kalidii. Lineage (GTDB taxonomy): Bacteria > Bacillota > Bacilli > Bacillales > Amphibacillaceae > Aquibacillus_D > Aquibacillus_D kalidii. The sequence continues at coordinate 419,068 of NZ_JACLZI010000036.1, read as the reverse complement.
CCTGGTAAAGTGATCGGTCTGATTGGTCCAACAGGGGCAGGGAAAACGAGTATTACACAACTTATCACACGTTTTTATGAACCGGAAAAAGGTGAAGTGTTAGTTGATGGAAAACCAACAAGTGAGTACGATCTTAAAACATTACGTAAAAATATCGGTTTTGTTTTACAAGAATCATTTTTATTTTCTACAACAATAAAAGAAAATATTGCATATGGAAACCCGAATGCCAGTATGGATGACATCATCGCTGCAGCTAAACGTGCGCAAGCCCATGAGTTTATTTTGGAGATGCCTAAGGGCTATGACACCATGTTGGGTGAAAGAGGAATGGGGTTATCGGGTGGTCAAAAACAACGTATTGCCATTGCGCGCGCTATTCTAATTGATCCGAGTATCTTAGTGTTGGATGATGCTACATCTGCAGTAGATATGGAAACAGAGTTTAAAATACAAAAGGCTTTAAAGGAAGTAATGAAAAATAGAACCACCTTTATTATTGCTCATCGAATTTCTTCATTAAAGCATGCTGATGAAATTTTAGTACTCGAAGACGGTGAGATTGTTGAAAGAGGAACACATGATACATTGTTGGATAATGGTGGACCGTATCAACGTATCTATGACATTCAATACCAAGACAAACAAGCAATTTTAGATGCTGTAAATTGAGGGGGGACTTTAATTGGCTAGTAAATTACAAGGGAATCAGTCAAAACAAGAAAGTCCACATTTGAAAAGGTTTTTTTATCCGCTTGATCAGGCTGTTGAGAAACCTTTTAACTGGAAACAAATGTTAAGGCTACTTACTTATATTAAACCATACTCGAAAACACTTCTTCCGGGTTCCTTGATCGCGATGCTAATATCAACAATAGTTCGATTACTTGTACCGATATTAATTGGTCAAGTAGCCATTGATGTGGCTATAAAAAACAAAGATGTCGATATGTTGACCTATTTAGTTATCGGTATATCCATTCTTTATTTATTGAACTATTTAGGAAATATGTTTCGAATTAAGTGGATAAATATATTAGGACAAAGAGTCATTTATGATTTAAGAGAAAATTTATTTTCTCATGTTCAAAGACTATCCCATAATTTTTTTGATAAGAGATCTGCAGGCTCTATTTTAGTTCGAATTTTAAATGATGTTAACTCGTTGCAAGAGCTATTTACAAATGGAATTATCAATTTGCTAATGGACGTAGTCATGTTAGTGGGTATTGTAGCAATTTTGATTGCTTTAAGTCCACAGCTCGCATTAGCTGTTTTAGTTATATTGCCAATTATGTTTTATATTTCTACAAAACTGAGAAGAAATATTAGAAGATCATGGCAAGATGTGCGAATTCAAAAATCTAGATTAAATTCTCACTTGAATGAAAGTATGCAAGGGATTCGAATTACACAATCATTCTCACAAGAAAAAGAAAACACAGAATACTTTTCTGGAGTAAATACGGATAACTTTGAAACTGAACGATTGGCTATGAAAAAAAGTGCTTATTTTGGGCCGTTTGTTGAGATGGCAAATGCTATCGGTACGGTAATCCTGATTTCATTTGGAGCTCATTTGATTATAAATGGGACAATTACAGCGGGGGATTTCGTAACATTTGCATTCTTCCTTGGGATGTTTTGGGAACCGATCTCTCGTTTAGGTCAGATTTATAATCAATTATTAGTAGCAATGGCCTCATCTGAACGTATTTTCGAATTTCTGGATGAACAGCCAAACGTTGAAGAAAAGAAGGATGCAAAAGAATTTAAGGATATGAAAGGTCACATCGAATTTGATCACGTTCAGTTTTCTTATAATGAAGATCGAATAGCACTTCATGAAATCTCTCTTGAGATGAAACAAGGTCAAACTGTAGCGCTGGTAGGGCATACTGGATCTGGAAAATCAACTATTGCCAATCTTATCAGTAGGTTTTACGATCCAACTAAAGGAGCAGTAAAAATTGATGGGCATGATATCCGTGATATGAAGTTAGCTAGTTTACGGAATAATATCAGTGTCGTTTTACAAGATACATTTATTTTCTCTGGAACTATTATGGAAAATATAAGATTTGGTCGTCCGAATGCAACAGATGAAGAGGTAAAAGACGCTGCAAAAGTAGTGGGTGCTGATGATTTTATTTCTCGACTTTCCAACGGTTATGAAACAGAAGTTGAGGAACGCGGAAACATACTTTCTGCTGGTGAAAGACAATTACTATCATTTGCTAGGGCTTTACTAGCAGATCCAAGGATAATTATTTTAGATGAAGCAACAGCAAGTATTGATACAGAAACAGAAATGAAAATCCAAAAGGCACTAAAGCAATTATTAAAGGGAAGAACAGCAATTATGATCGCTCACCGACTATCTACTATTCGAGAAGCTGACAACATAATTGTCCTAGAGCACGGAAAGATATTAGAGCAAGGTAATCATGATGAGTTGATGAAACAAAAAGGTGAGTATTTTGATTTAGTAAAGTCACAATTCCAAATGTTAGACGCATTGTAAAAAACAAACACCCATCATTTTCTTGATGGGTGTTTGTTATCTATGGCTCATTTGGAAGATCGGTACTGTAACGTAATATCCATAGAATCACCAATTAGTAATTGGATAGGCAATATAACGAAGGGAATTCTTATGGTTTATCTAACTTCGCGACGTAAGAATTCCCTTCACTTCACAATCCACAGCGTCGCATTTACACTCAGTTAATTAAAGAATATAGTTGCTAGAGATTTTCTCTCGAAATTGTCGGTCCTATATTAATTCCAGAAAGGGATTATTATAACAAATGTACTTTATTATGTAGCTATACTCATGTATGAAAATATGATAGACTATAGGAGCATCAACTGATATGGAGGAATAGCGATGAAAAGAGAATTCGCTGTTATTGGACTAGGACGTTTTGGCGGTAGTATTTGTAGAGAGCTAAGCCAAGAGGGGATGGAAGTTCTAGCCATAGATACAGAAGAGGACAAAGTAAATGAATTTAAAAATATTGCGTCACATGCTGTTATTGCTGATGCAACAGATGAAAAAGTATTAAAGGAATTAGGGATTCGCAATATTGACCATGTCATTGTGGCGATTGGTGATAATATTCAAGCGAGTATATTAACTACATTAATGTTAAAAGAATTGGGAATAAAGAAGATTACGGTTAAAGCACAAAATGACTACCATGAAAAAGTATTAAATAAAATTGGTGCAGACCAAGTTGTTCACCCTGAGCGCGATATGGGTAAACGAATTGCCCACAGTATCATATCTAATAATATTTTGGACCATCTTGAGTTATCAGATGACCACAGTATTGTTGAGGTTAAAGCTGGTTCTAAGATGAGTGGTAGAACCTTAGTAGAACTTGATATACGTGCACAGTTTGGTTGTAACGTGGTAGCAATTAAACAAGAGAATATAAAGGAAATAAACGTATCTCCTATGGCAACAGAAGTGATAAATAAAGGGGATATTCTTATTGTAATTGGAGCAGATAAAGATATTTCTCGTTTTGAAAAAAATCTTGTTGTAGATGATGATTAGGAAAAGACAGGCTAAAGGGCTTGTCTTTTTTATTTGAAAAACCCCCCTATCCGATTAAGGAAAGGGGGGGTTAAATGAGAGTTATTGAAATAAACGATAGATAATCTTAGTTGGTTCAGTTTTTAAGAAGGAGCAAGTTATTTATACTTCCATTATGATTGGCAAAATCATTGGCTTTCTTTTTGTTTTCTCATATAAGAATGGTGCAATGGTATCAGTAATTTCATTTTTGATTTCTGACCATTGTGTTGTTTTTCTTTCCATAACTTTATCTAAATGAGAGGAGACAATTTTCTGAGCTTCATTAATCAGGTCTTCAGACTCTCTCATATAAACAAAACCTCTAGAAATAATATCAGGACCAGAAGCAATCTTGAATTCTTTCATGTTAATACTAACAACTACTATAACAAGACCTTCTTCTGAAAGGATTCTTCTATCCCTTAAAACGATGTTACCGATATCACCAATTCCACTTCCATCCACATAAACGGAACCTGAAGGAATTTTACCAGCTATAGCTGCACTATCTTTTCCTAGGGCCAATACATCACCATTATCCATGATAAAGCAATTACCGGGATCAATATCACAAGCTTGTGCTAATTTTGTATGTTCTTTCAGCATTCTGTATTCCCCGTGGATAGGTAGGAAGAATTTTGGTCTTATTAGGCGTAACATTAATTTTTGTTCTTGTTGACCACCGTGTCCTGATGTATGAATATCATTAAGAGGCCCGTGAATTACATCTGCTCCAGCTCTATATAACATATTGATTGTTTTACTAACACTTACTGTATTTCCAGGGATTGGTGAAGATGAAAATACAACAGTGTCTCCAGGAATTATTTGTATTTGTCGATGAGTTCCATTAGCCACTCTAGATAACGCGGCCATTGGTTCACCTTGAGAACCTGTACAAAGAATAGTTACCTCGTTAGCAGGGAGGCGATTTATTTGCTGTGCATCGATAAAGGTATCTTTTGGAGCTTGAATATAGCCTAGCTCTAAACCAATATTGATTGCAGCTTCCATACTTCTACCAAACACTGCAACTTTACGATTGTTTCTAACAGCACCTTCAACCATCTGTTGAAGTCTATGGATATTAGAGGCAAAAGTTGCGAATATAATTCTACCGTCTACTTTTTTAAAGATGTCGTTAATACTTTCACCAACAACACGTTCTGACATGGTAAAGCCAGGAACTTCACTATTTGTACTATCTGATAATAAACAAAGAACGCCTTCTTTACCTATCTCTGCCATTTTGGCTAAGTTGGCAGGTTCACCAACAGGAGTAAAATCAAACTTGAAATCTCCAGTATGAACAATATTCCCGGGTGGTGTTTTTACTACAATACCGTATGAATCAGGGATGCTATGTGTCGTTCTAAAAAATGTAACTGATGTTTTGCGAAACTTTATAACGTCGTCCTCTTGATAAGTATGAAGTTCTGCGTTTCGTAAAAGACCATGTTCATCTAATTTATTTTTAATAAGTCCGATCGCAAGTTTTCCAGCGTAGATTGGAATGTTGATCTCACGTAGAAGGTAAGGAATACCTCCGATGTGGTCTTCATGTCCGTGAGTGATGAATAAACCTCTAATTTTATCTTGGTTTTGCACTAGATAAGTGTAATCAGGTATAACGTAATCAATTCCGAGTAATTCATCTTCAGGGAATTTTATCCCGGCATCAATGAGGATGATTTCATCTTGGAACTGGACAGCGTAAGTATTTTTACCGATTTCACCGAGACCACCTAATGCAAATACCGCAGTCTGGTCATTTTTAACAAATTTCATATTTTAGGCATTCTCCACGACAAATTTTTCTGATTCTTTTTCATAGGCTAAGTGTGCTTCATCTAGTGGCTGGACAAATTCAATATTTAGTTTGCGATCGGAGAGTGCTGTACGTACCTGTCTTTCTGTTTTTGCTTCATAATATAGACTCTTAGTTCTTTCTCGAACAGGAACTTCATTTGGAATATCCTGATATAATACTTTAAAAATCATTTAATCTCTCCTAACTTTCTTCTATTTTTTTTACGGTTTAGTTTATAGCATTATTTATTATCAAATAGTTTAAGTAGAAATGTAGAACTAAATCTAATCTTTACAAGTGCTTGGAACACCTTTACGTCCGACAATATCTTTCCATCGTTTTTTCAATTTTTCTTTTAAACGTTTTAACATTATTTCTGCCAGCTCCTTCCTTTATACCAAAGAAAAGCAAAAAACGTTTAACCGATCCAATCCCTCTTAATTACTAGTATAGTATGATTTGCCAAATTTTGAAATAGAAACGTGTGAATACTTGTTATAATTTTTGCTGTAGGCGACTTTCATTATCTGTATTTTTTACTGAATTTCGGTTCTTATTCAGTTTGTAAACGAGTTTAGTAAGTAATACATCTATATTTAACTTGTTAGGTGTACAAAACAAATAAAAGCCTCAATCTTTATCATTGAGGCTTTTATTATTCTCTTATTCAATGGCCTTTGCATTTTCTGGTTCTGCAAAAGGATTTTCTTTATTAATGTGATCATAAAACATGACGCCGTTTAAATGATCTATTTCATGTTGAAATACAATAGCAGCGTATCCTTTTAGTCTAATCTTCAGCGGGTTTCCTTCTATGTCAATTGCCTTAACAGTAATACGTGCATATCTAGGAACATATCCAGGTACTTCGCGATCCACTGATAAACATCCTTCACCAGTGGACAAGTATGCTTTTTCCACAGAATGACTAATTATTTTTGGATTGAATAGTCCATAACTATATTTGTTATCATCAAAATCTGTAAAATGAACGGCGATCATACGTTTCGCAAGGCCGATTTGTGGTGCGGCAAGTCCAACGCCTGGTCTAAGGTTATATTTTTTTGAAATTTCTTCATCTTGACTGTTCTGAAGGTACATTAACATTTCTCTTAATGTATTCAAGTCTTCGTCGCTAGGGGGTAAAGGAACCTCTTCAGCAGCTTTGTTAAGAATTGGATCACCTTCGCGAACTATATCTTCCATTGTAATCATGTACTCACTCCTATAGTATCATCGAAATTGCTGTTCTATAGTTTATCATATATAGGTATGATAAGGTAGCATGAAGGACAGTTTGTTATCATACAGTATATAATAAGATATCGCCATGCTTATGTTATAATAGAATATGATGATACATAACAAAGGCAACTAGAAATATAGGAGGAAGGATAGCCGTGCAGCACATTAATAAATTAGCAATCGTTATGATTTTCGTTGTTCTCCTTTTAGGAGCGTGTAGTGGCCCGTCAGCCCCTGAACAAATGTACGAGCATATGGAAGAAGCAGTTTCTTTAGAAAAGAAATTTGCGGAACAGCAGAAACCGTTAGTAGAATTAGAAAAGGAAGAAAAGCAACTATACGATCAAATCATTGATCTTAGTATGGAAGAATTTGAGAAAGTTAAAGAACTATCGCAAAAGGCATTAACAACAATTGAAAAGAGAAAAGAAATTTTAGATAAAGAGAAAGCAAGTATCGAAGAGGCAAAGACTGAATTTGACAAGATTAAACCTTTAATTGAGGATTTAGAGAATGAAAAAGTTACAAGTAAAGCGAATGAGTTAAAGCAAGCAATGGACGATAGGTACGCTGCATACTTAGAATTAAATAAAGCTTACTCTAATTCTTTAAAAGAAGATAAAAAATTATATGAATTATTTCAAAAAGAGGATTTAGAAGAACAAGAGTTAAAGGATCAAATTAAAGTTATAAATGAACAGTACGACAAAGTCATTAAGACTAACGAAATATTTAATGATAAAACAGATCTATATAACGATTTAAAAGGTGAGTTTTATAAGTTGGCTGAAATAAATGTAGAATATGATGAGTAGGGAAGTGTTTTTAGGACAAAAGCTAATTTTAAGCTTTTGTTCTTTTTTTGTGAATGTTTACTTGAAATTTATAAGAAGTTAGCATAGAACGTACTGGATGGTAATCGTAGTAGTACAGGTTTAAAATTGGAGTGAAACAGATTGCGAATAATAAGCGTAGATTCGCTAAAAAACAAGATTATTATACTGTTTTGTATAAAAAATAATAATTATATGTATCAAAGTGTTTGACCATCGCTAGCGAATAGGCTAAACTATAAAATGAATTAAAATTGTACCAGTGATTATTATAATAGTTTATGTAACAGTTTCATGCTATTGATAAAGTGATTGATATTTTTAATTACGGGGTATTGTATAAATAATTAAATTGGTACAGATTTTTTCATCTTTTGGGAACGCTATATATTGATAAATTTTTTGGGAGAAGAAAGGAAGAGGTGAGTCTTTTTGAAACGTACACTTGAAAATATCGAAAATCAGTTTGAAACGTTTCAAATTCTGAATGAAGAAGGCGAAGTAGTAAATGAAGCTGCTATGCCAGAACTTTCAGATGATGAATTAAAAGAGTTAATGCATCGCATGGTATTTACTCGTATTTTAGACCAACGTTACATGGCATTAACTAGACAAGGAAGATTAGGTTTCTATGCACCAACTGCTGGTCAAGAGGCTTCTCAATTAGGTACACAATACGCACTTGAAAAAGAAGATTGGATCTTACCAGGATATCGTGATGTACCTCAATTAATTTGGCAAGGACTTCCTTTATACAAAGCTTTCTTATTTTCACGTGGTCACTATGAGGGTAACCAAATGCCAGAGGGTATGAACGCTTTGAGCCCACAAATTATTATTGGGGCTCAATATACTCAAGCTGCGGGTGTTGCAATCGGTTTGAAAAAACGCGGTAAGAAAAGCGTTGCAATCACATACACTGGAGACGGTGGTACTTCACAAGGTGACTTCTATGAAGGTATAAACTTTGCGGGTGCATACAATGCTCCAGCGATCTTCGTTGTTCAAAACAACCGTTTTGCTATTTCAGTTCCAGTTGAAAAACAAACTGCTGCTAGAACATTAGCACAAAAAGCAGTTGCTGCAGGGATTGAAGGTATTCAGGTTGATGGTATGGACGTTCTTGCTGTTTATGCAGCAACAAAACAAGCTCGTGAGCGTGCTGTTAATGGAGAAGGTCCTACTCTAATTGAAACACTTACTTATCGTTATGGTCCGCATACAACTGCAGGTGACGACCCAACTCGTTACCGTACAGATGACCTTGATAACGAATGGGAAAAGAAAGATCCTCTTGTTAGATTCCGTAAATTCCTTGAAGCAAAAGGATTATGGTCAGAGGAAGAAGAGAATAAAGTTATTGAAGATGCTAAAGAACAAGTTAAAGCAGCTATAAAAGAAGCAGACAATACTCCTAAACAAAAAGTTACAGATTTAATGGAGAACATGTATGAAAAAATGCCTGCTCATTTAGAAGAACAATACGCTGAATATAAAGAAAAGGAGTCGAAGTAAATCATGGCACAAATGACAATGATTCAAGCCATTACTGATGCTCTACGAACAGAGTTAAAAAATGATGAAAACGTGCTAGTCTTCGGCGAAGATGTTGGTCAAAACGGAGGGGTATTCCGTGCAACTGAAGGTCTTCAAGCAGAGTTTGGTGAAGACCGAGTATTTGACACACCATTAGCAGAGTCTGGAATTGCTGCAATGGCACTAGGTCTAGCATTGGAAGGTTACCGTCCAGTACCTGAAATTCAATTCTTTGGTTTCGTTTATGAAGCAATGGATGCAATAAGTGGCCAAATTGCTCGTATCCGCTACCGTTCTGGTGGTACGCAAAGTGCTCCAATTACAATTCGTTCACCTTTTGGTGGTGGTGTACATACACCTGAGCTTCATGCGGATTCATTAGAAGGGCTTGTAGCTCAACAACCTGGACTAAAAGTTGTTATTCCTTCTACACCATATGATGCAAAAGGATTATTAATCTCTTCTCTTCGCGATAACGACCCAGTCGTTTTTCTTGAGCATATGAAACTATATCGTTCATTCCGTGAAGAAGTACCAGAAGAAGAGTACACAGTAGAGATTGGTAAAGCTGAGGTAAGACGTGAGGGTACAGATGTAACATTAATTGCTTATGGAGCGATGGTTCATTCTTCTCTAAAAGCAGCAGAAGAATTAGAAAAAGAAGGCATTTCAGCGGAAGTAATTGACTTACGTACCGTTATGCCAATTGATATTGATACAATTGTCGAATCAGTTAAGAAAACTGGACGTGTTGTGGTAATCCAAGAAGCACAGAAACAAGCTGGTATGGCTTCTTATATCGTTACAGAAATTCAAGAACGTGCGATTCTTCATTTAGAAGCACCAGTACTTCGTGTTGCGGCACCTGATACTGTTTATGCATTTACTCAAGCAGAAGAAGTATGGTTACCAGGCTATAACGACATTATAGAAAAAGCGAAACAAGTAATTAATTTTTAACAATAGAGCCTACGATTGGAGGTAATAGGAATGGCTTTCGAATTTAAGCTACCAGATATTGGTGAAGGTATTCATGAAGGTGAAATCGTTAAGTGGTTTGTAAAAGCTGGCGATGAAATTAAAGAAGATGATGTACTTTGCGAAGTACAAAATGATAAAGCAGTAGTAGAAATTCCCTCTCCTGTAGAAGGAACAGTAAAAGAAGTTCATTTCGATGAAGGATCAGTAGCTACGGTTGGTCAAACAATCATTACTATTGATGCAGAAGGGTATGAAGATGCAGGTGCAAGCGAAGAGGCTCCAGCATCAGAAGAGCCAAAACAAGAAGAAAAACCAGCAAATGACACTCCTGCTGCACCAACTGCAGAAGGAAGTTCAAACAGTCGCGTGATTGCAATGCCATCTGTACGTAAATACGCACGTGACAATGGCGTTAATATTGCTAGTGTTCAAGGCTCTGGTAAAAACGGACGTGTGCTTAAAGATGACGTTGATAGCTTCCTAAACGGAGGTCAACCGGTAGCTGCAGAAGAAACAGAAGCAGTTCAACAAGACGGACCTGCAGCTAAGCAGGAAGCTGCTCAAACTGTACCAGCTGGTCAATATCCAGAGACTCGTGAGAAAATGAGTGGCATCAGAAAAGCTATCGCTAAAGCAATGGTTAATTCTAAAACAAAAGCTCCTCATGTAACTTTACATGATGAAATAGACGTTACAGAACTAGTTGCACACAGAAAGAAATTTAAGCCAATTGCTGCAGAGCAAGATATTAAATTAACTTATCTACCATATGTAGTGAAAGCACTAGTGTCAGCTCTTAGGAAGTATCCAATTCTTAATGCATCTATTGATGATGCAACTGACGAAATTGTTCAAAAACACTACTTTAATATTGGTATTGCAGCAGATACAGATAAAGGTCTATTAGTACCTGTTGTGAAGAATGCTGATGCTAAGTCTGTATTCGCAATTTCTCAAGAAATTAACGAATTAGCAGTGAAAGCAAGAGACGGTAAGCTTGCTCCTGACGAGATGAAAGGTGCTTCAAGCACAATTTCAAATATCGGTTCAGCAGGTGGCCAATGGTTTACTCCAGTGTTAAACTACCCAGAAGCAGCAATCTTAGGAATTGGACGTATTGGTGAAAAGCCTGTTGTTCGTGACGGAGAGATTGTCGTTGCACCTGTATTGTCATTGTCATTAAGCTTTGACCACCGTATTGTTGATGGTGCTACAGCGCAAATGGCTTTAAATCAAATTAAGAGATTGTTGAACGATCCACAATTAATTATGATGGAGGCGTAAAATATGGTAGTAGGAGATTTTCCAATTGAGTTAGATACGCTAGTAGTTGGAGCAGGACCTGGTGGCTATGTTGCTGCCATTCGTGCTGCCCAAACAGGCCAAAAAGTAACGATCGTCGATAAAGGTACACTAGGTGGTGTATGTTTAAACGTTGGTTGTATTCCTTCTAAAGCACTAATCCAAGCTGGACACCGTGTCGAATATGCACACGGAATGGAAGCTATGGGGATAAAAGCAGAAAAAGTTTCTGTTGATTTCAGCAAAGTACAAGAGTGGAAAGCTAGTGTAGTTAACAAACTTACTAGCGGTGTTGAAGGACTATTAAAAGGTAATAAAGTTGAGATCGTTAAAGGTGAAGTTTACTTTGTAGATAAAAACACTGTAAAAGTAATGGATGATAAGAGTTCACAAACTTATACATTCAAAAATGTGATTATTGCTACAGGGTCTACACCAATTGAGATTCCAACATTTAAATACTCTGACCGTGTTCTAGATTCTACTGGTGCTTTAAATCTTAAAGAGATTCCTAAAAAACTTGTAGTAATCGGTGGTGGATATGTAGGTACAGAACTAGGAACTGCATATGCTAATTTTGGAACAGAGGTAACGATACTTGAAGGTGCTAAAGATATTCTTGGCGGTTTTGAAAAGCAAATGTCTTCTCTTGTTGCACGTAAACTGAAGAAGAAAAATGCTACAATTGTAACAGAAGCAATGGCTAAGGGTGTTGAAGAAACGAAAGACGGTGTTAAAGTAACATACGAAGCAAAAGGTAAAGAAGAAACTGTAGAAGCTGACTATGTACTTGTTACCGTTGGTCGTCGTCCAAACACATCTGAAATCGGCCTTGAGCAAGTAGGTGTTGAGTTAGACGATAGAGGACTTATCAAAATTGACAAGCAATGTCGTACTAATGTTGATAATATCTATGCAATTGGGGATATTGTTGCAGGACCACCACTTGCACACAAAGCATCTTATGAAGGTAAAATTGCTGCAGAAGCTATTGCTGGAGAAAATGCAGAGATTGATTACAATGCGATTCCTGCTGTTGTATTCTCTGATCCTGAATTGGCATCTGTTGGTTATAATGAGCAAGAAGCAAAAGATGAGGGGTATGATGTTGTTGCATCTAAATTCCCGTTTGCTGCTAACGGACGTGCACTTTCTCTTAATGAAAGTGAAGGGTTTGTTAAATTAATTACACGTAAAGAAGACGGTTTACTAATTGGTGCTCAAATTGCTGGTCCAAATGCTAGTGATATGGTTGCTGAACTAGGTTTAGCTATTGAAGCTGGAATGACAGCTGAGGATTTAGCTCTAACTATTCACGCACACCCAACATTAGGTGAGATCACAATGGAAGCTGCTGAAGTAGCAATGGGTACACCAATTCATATCGTTAAATAATATAGGATTCTAAAAGAGCTGTAGTTGCCATTTAAGGCAACTACAGCTCTTTTGCTAAGATTAAATCATGGGGAATAGCAACTACTTTTAAACTGTTAGAGCAGTTAGCAGAAGTAAAATAGTACCAAATTAATAATTTTATCATTAGACCATAACTAAAAGTTATATAATGGTGATAGCTTCATTACAACAGGAGGGGAAATATGAAAAAGTACATATGTATACTGCTACTATCCTTAATAGGGTTTATAGTAGTCGGCTGTAGTGATTCAGGGGATCAGGAAACGCAAGAGAAACAAGAGACTGAGCAAAAAAATATGGAAGGGACTGATAATGAAGTAGAGGGAAAGGAAGGGGAACAAGAAAATACTGAGCTCGATCCGGATGATTCCACAGTTCAACAAGATCAAGAGGAGACGCAATCAACGACTAATCCAGAGGAAGTAATACCACAGTATGAGCTTGATAAAAATTCAAATATTGTTCCCATTACTGAAGAAGCAAATGAAAAAGTCGTCTTACTTACCATTGATGATGCTCCGGATAAGCAAGCCTTACAGATGGCTCAAACATTAAAGGAATTAGATGCACCAGCAATCTTCTTCGTAAATGGTCACTTTCTTGACACGGATGAAGAAAAGAAGATACTACAGCAAATTCATGATATGGGTTTTGCAATCGGTAATCACACATATAACCATCAACGGCTGTCACAGGTTTCAGAGGAAAAGCAAAAAGAAGAAATTGTTTCTCTAAGTAATTTGGCAGAAGAGATTATTGGGGAGCGACCTAAATTCTTTAGAGCTCCAAATGGCGATAATACGGAGTTTTCTGAGCAGTTTGTAAAAGAACAAGGTATGCTGCAAATGAATTGGACATACGGATATGATTATTTTGAACCATATATGGATGCAGATAAGCTAGCAGAAGCAATGATAACAGGTGAAGGACCCGAAGTTGATGTTCCATATTCGTTGCTTAAGCCTGGTGCAAATCTACTAATGCATGACCGACCATGGACTGCTGAAGCACTGGACGATATTGTAAAGGGATTACGAGAAAAAGGTTATGAAATGGTGGACCCAGCCTTAATAAAGTTACCTGAATAACAAAAACGGAGGTTGTCCAATTGTTGGATAACCTCCGTTTTTGTATTACATGTCATTTACTGGAAAGGTTTATGTTCTTTAATGACATGAATCGTTTTTAGCGTTTCATCTTCCAACCCTTGAACAGGTAATCCAGCTTCCAAATTTTCTTGAATGTACGCAAGATTATCTTCCGCAATAATTTCACCGGGAATAAAGATGGGTATTCCCGGAGGATAGATCATTATCGATTCTGCACTAATTCTTCCAGCAGCATCTTTTAAAGGGACAACTTCAATCTCTGCATAAAAGGCGTCTCTAGGACTTATCGCTAACACAGGAATTTCTGGAATGTTAACCTGAACTTTATTTTCTATAGCTGTAAACTGCTTATCACTTGCCAATTCCTCTAACGCTTTAACAAGCAAAGCTGTCTCAGTTTTGGTATCTCCGGGTGTAACAATACAGAGAATGTTGTACATATCGGATAATTCAACTTCTATTTTGTAGTGTTCACGCAACCAACCTTCCACATCATATCCCGTAAGACCAAGGTTCTTAACCGAAATAATAAGTTTTGTAGGGTCATAATGAAAAGTTGCTTCACTACCTAATAACTCCTCACCTGGGCAGTAAAGGTTTGGTATTTCATTAATTGCTGCTCTTGTATCCTGGGCCAAGGAAATTGTTTTATCAATGAGTTCTTTACCCTTCAGTACTAACTGTTTTCGGGCAACATCTAAAGATGCCAACAGAATGTATGATGTAGAAGTAGTTGTGAGCATCGATAGAACACTTTGAACTCTTTCATGTGATACAAGGCCTTCTCTTAGGTTTAAAATCGAACTTTGGGTCATAGAGCCTCCAAGTTTGTGAACACTTGTAGCTGCTAAATCTGCACCTGCATCCATTGCGGATATGGGTAAATTATCATGAAAATGTATGTGAACACCGTGAGCTTCATCTACTAATACAGGTACATGATAATTATGGGAAATATCAACAATTTTTTTCAAATCTGCAGCAATACCGAAGTAGGTAGGATTAATCACTAACACACCTTTCGCATCAGGATGTGCTTGTAAGGCTTTCTCAACTGCTCCCGGTGTAATACCATGAGATATCCCTAGTGTTTCATCTACTTCTGGGTGTATAAATATTGGTGTGGCTCCAGAAAAAATAATTGCTGTAGTAACAGATTTATGAATATTCCTAGGAACAATAATCTTGTCTCCAGGTCCACAAACACTTAATACCATTGTCATAATAGCTCCACTAGTACCTTGTACAGAGAAAAAGGTATAATCTGATCCAAATGCTTTTGCAGCAAGTTCTTGGGCCTGTTTAATCATACCCTGAGGGTGATGAAGATCGTCCAAGGGTTGGATATTAATTAAGTCTATGGACAAGGCATTTTCTCCGATAAACTCTCTAAAAGTAGGATCCATTCCTACTCCTTTTTTATGGCCTGGAATATGAAACTGAACAGGTTTTTGTTGGGCGTGTTTCACTAAGCCCGAAAATAATGGTGTTTCATTTTGTGATAACATAATAATACGTACACCTCTTATACTAAATCTAAAAACAAATTGAATTATAGCAAATCATGACGCTAATAGCTAGTTTTAGCCAAAAATGTATGTTTCATGATAACCTTAGGATAGAATAAGTTTGTAATATTTTCATATTATTTAATTTGTCTATCTTTATCTTTTTTGAGATAAGGAAAATAAATGAAATGGGAGGAGAAGCAAGATGAGTTATAGTTATCCGATTGATGAAACGTGGACTAAAGAAGAGATTATTGATGTAGTAAACTTCTTCTCTATAGTAGAAAAAGCTTATGAGCAAGGTGTTAAATCAGATGATATTATGATGGCTTATACTAGATTTAAACAAATTGTCCCGGCAAAAAGTGAAGAGAAGCAACTATGTAATTCGTTTGAAAAGGAATCAGGTTATTCTTGCTATAAGACGGTAAAAAAAGCGAAGGAACAAAACATAGGCTCAAAAGTTAAGATGTAGCGGTACATAAAATATCCCTTCGATCAAGATTAGTGATCGAAGGGAAAGATTCTAACTACACTTAATCAACAGATAATGCAGTTCGATAAAACGGAATCAGTTTATCAACTGTTTCTTTAGTAAAAGAGAGAAATTGTTCTCCATTTGTTAATAGGTCATCTGTTGCATTTATATGCCGACCAACAAGAAATTCAGCTTTTTTTACATCACGGAAACGCTCTAAATTCTGTTCACTTAAATCTTTTACGGAAAATGATTCTTTCTTTGTGTGATCAAGGGAAACAACAAAATCTTGAGGTAATTTTTTTATGGAACTATAGTCGTTCAAGAATTTTTCGGCGATTTTTTCTTTGTTTGGAAGTTCATAAATTAATGCTAACCAAATAAATACATGGTCATCAAATAATCCTACTTGAAAATGGGGATGCTTTTTATAGCCTCTTTTATTTTCTGCAACAGCTAACCAAGTGTCTTTAGGAGGATTAACGGACCTTCTAGCGTGCTTAGCGATATGTAAAAACATTTCGTTTCCTAGTACAGCTGCCAAGTGATTTGTGAGATCATCTCCAATCACTTTAAATTTAGGTTGAATTCTACTTTTAATTGCGTCCATTCTTTCTTCTAAACCGTCAATTTCAAATGTATCAAAGTCTTGTTTTTCAAAACCAGTAAATGACATGATTGTGTTCCTTTCTATAATTAATATCGAGTATAGTATGACCTATCATCCAAGGTTTACTACTGTTAGTTTATCATAATTATTTGTTTATATAAATTATTATGATAGAAAAGGGACTTGATTTTTAAATGATTCTAATATTTGGTAAAATGTAAAAAAATACTATAGGTGATGGAGGATAAAGTGCATGAAGGAAATTACTAGGCATGATATCTATACAAAAGCAAAAGAATGGATTCTTGCGGCTGGTCAACATATAAGAGAGGTGATCGATGAGCCGTTATATATTGATACAAAATCCAATCCAAACGACCTCGTTACACATATGGATAGAAACACGGAAAAATATTTTGTGAAAAAAATTAAAGAAACCTATCCTGAACATTTGTTATTAAGTGAAGAGGGATTTGGAGATGATCTCGATTCTTTAGAAGGCACTGTGTGGATTATAGATCCAATAGATGGCACAATGAATTTCGTTCACCAAAAACGCAATTTTGCTATTTCTATCGGTATTTATCACGAAGGCGTCGGAGAAATTGGTCTTATTTATAACGTGATGGAAGATGTATTGTATAGTGCACAACGAGGACAAGGCGTTTATAAAAATGATAAGAAGTTACCGCATTTAGATAACAAATTAGAATTAAAAGAATCCATATTTGCTATAAATAGTGTATGGGCTTGTGAGAATAAGAAAGTCAATGAAAAGCTTATTCAACAATTAATACGAGATTGTCGTGGGACGAGATCTTACGGATCTGCCGCATTAGAATTCGCTTTTCTTTCAGAAGGTATAATAGATGGTTATTTGACAATGAAGTTAGCCCCTTGGGATTATGCAGCAGGAATTATTTTATATAGAGAAGTTGGGGGGGAAGTAGCGCAAGCAAATGGAGAAGAACTTGATTTAATTTCTAATTCTACAGTGTTTGCAAGCAACAAACAAATTTTCGAAAATGTGATTAATGATTATGTAGAGTTAAAAGGTTGAGTTAATTTTCGTAGTATATAGAGATAGCTGAACATTAAACAAGGACTGTCACTTTATGACAGTCCTTGTTTAATGTCAAAAATGATTGTTTTAGTAGGACTACTTGTTCTTTAACAACTTTCTAGAACAAATAAGAAGCTAAGTAGCAATGAATGCTGTTAATGTGAACTGGGTATATTTTCTATGCCCGAGGCTTTTTCCTTTCTTTTTAGAGTTAAGCCGTACCCCATAAATAGGAATCCTAACACAAAGGAGAAGATGGCAAAGCCTACACTTCGATAAGCAATGGAAATACCAACTGATGCAAAAGACGCAATAACTAATAATGCTAGTAAAAGTTTGAAATATTGAATTTTCATTTTATTTCACCTCTCTATTATTAGTATTTAGCATTGTAGATAAAATGTAAAGTAATTATTTAACTAGCATGAACTTTATTCTTTTAGTATTATTAGTAAAGAAGTTTTCTGTAAAAGGGGGAGCCGATGATGCAGAATCAAGATGTGTTAAATGTACCAGACAACCTATGGCCGGTAGCTGATTTCTTTATGAAGGGACTTGGGGGACAGGTTGATTTAACAAATGATAATGAAATATCCATGTTAATTAGAGGGTTTTTATTACTATATTTAACGATTGTTATATTGACTATTTTGGCCTATAAATTTGGTTTTGCGAAGAAATTACCACCTTTAAAGTCTGCAGTAGTTTACGTTGTACTAATTGTAGGGATGTTTTTTATCACTCTAATATTTGGTTTGAACCTCCCGGTAGCGGAAAGTTTAGCTGTGATTGCTTTTGTCCTGGGGGTTTATAGGTTAAGATTGCATCAAGAACGTAAAAAGAAGGCTTAAACGAAAAAACTACTCTATTTTAAGGAGTAGTTTTTTTAAATTATTTCTATATTAATTGATCTTTGCTTTTCTTTTCTTTAAACAACTTGAAGTTACCAGTTGCGTGTCGCTCTTTTGTCCTTTCCCCGATGCGATCGTTACAACTAGGGCATAAATACGTATGAATCCTTCTATTTCTTAATCGTTTTGCCTCTGGAGAATTACTATTTATTTTTTCCACTGAATCACATATAACACACTTCACACGCATAATTACACCTCTTAATCAATAAGCTTTCTGTCTATTCTATCATAAATTAGCCTTTATTCCACTAATAGGATGTTTTAGTTAAGGTTGTGTGGGGAAATGGAGTAATAACAGGAAAGAAAAAGGAGGACAAAACTTAAAATGAGTAAACAAGCTATTCTTTATTCGATAAGTGCATTAGGAATTGGTACTTTGAGTTATTTAGCAATGGATTCTGATCGTAGGAGGGCAATCAAGAACAAAATTACTAAATGGACAAGCCAACAAACTAATAAACAGGATAACATATCTGCTATTGAGAAAGCCGGGAGACCTGAAATGGATAATATGGAGAATTCCAAAATGGTGGCAGAAGGATCTCAGTTTGGAGTTAATTATTATAATAAAATAAAACAGTAACAGTATCTACACATACTGTTACTGTTGTTCATAAAATGTTTAATTGTTTTTCTGATGATTAGATTGATCTTCTTCAATATCTTCTAGTTCTTTTTCGGAATCTTCAGGGAGTACCCCTTTATTTTCATCCTGCTCTTTCGGTTGATCCTCATTAATTGGGAATTCTGGCATATAGCGTCCTACAATTGCAGCTATCTCATCTACGAAACCTTGTACTGGATGTCCATCTTGTACCTTGCTAGCCATTTCTTTAATGCGTTGGGTTCCGTCTGCATCAGCAACTACAACAGCTGTTCGCCCATATGGATCATGTTGAAGTGCTTCTGTAACTGCATACTTTATCGTTCCAACTCTGGATCTATCTAGATCTTTATCCACGTCAATACCAACAACTGCATAAGGACCAGCCACTAGTGCATTAGCTCCTTTTACGTTGGGAACTTCACTTGCTAAATTTGCTAGATGTTTAGCAATTTCTTGGTTAGAAAGCTCTTTTAATTCAGTCGGATTGGAATTTTTAACTTGTATAGGTGAATTTTGATTGTTACCTTGCTCGGCTAAATCTGCTTCTTCTTGTTGTTCCTGACAACCAATTAATAACAGTGGTATTAGAAAGACCGTAGAGAAAAGATATCGTTTCATGTAAATCCTCCTTTACTTATATAAGTATTTTTCGTTTTTTAGAAGACTTTATACATGGGTAAAGGATAATTACAGAGTAATGTGAGAAAAAATGAGACTACACACTTAACATAGTGTTAGTCTCATTGGCTCTTAATCAATAATAATTTTCTTGATTCCTTTTATTGGATTTGTTTTGTTCGAACCGTCCCCAAAGTAAAGGTGAACAGGCCCTTGATCTTGAATAGGCTTTCCATTACTTGCGAATAATAATAGGCAATTTGTTAATTCATCAATTGTTATGGTAGCACTTCCATTAATTGTCTCCAGAATAACCTTATTTGCCTCTGTTTCCATTTCAGCTGTATTTATAAAATCAACAATTGGCATCACATATGTATTTGTTAAAATCTTTTCTTTTTCAAAACGATTGATGCTTTTGTTAACTGGTGGCTTTACTACTTCATATAATTCACGATTAAATCGGTCTGAAGCCTGCTGTAGTTCCGAATCTTCTTTATCTATCTGTGCCTTATTATTACCAAATGCATCATCAAATATGATTTTTCTGTCATCAAATATCCAAACTGTTGGATCTAATGTAATAGGATACTTTACTTTTCCTGCGAGTTGTATAATCATTATATAACTCCTTCCCTCTATAATTAATATAAGCATAGCAAACATAAACATAAAATTCATTAAATAAGTTAATAAAGCATAATGAGGGTAGGGGAGGTTTTAATAGAATACGAGCTCTTTTTAATTTGCACTGTAATTTTTCAGAGAAAATATTATCTATTCTTGCTTTTTTTCAATATAAACGCTAATATAAATAAAAGAAGTTAGTTTTAACGGAGGGGATTTTTTTGATACCTGAAGTGGCTGTTAGTAACCATGAAAAAGCCTATGCCCTTCTAAAGGCTGATGCGGATAAGATTCTGAAACTTATTAAGGTTCAGATGGATAATTTAACTATGCCTCAATGCCCTTTATATGAAGAGGTTTTAGATACTCAAATGTTTGGTTTATCGAGGGAGATAGATTTTGCGGTTAGATTAAACCTAGTGAGTGAAGCTGATGGCAAACAGCTTCTAGACAATCTAGAAAAGCAGTTGAATGTGCTACATGAAGCTGCACAAAATTCGTAAAGACTTGCCACAATACGTTTTAAAAAAGCTTTGCCCTTGGCAAGGTTTTTTTATTAAATTGGCTAGTATTCTATTAATTTACTATGTTTGTAAGGAGTAAAATGTATGAAACAAAAATGGAAAACATTTGATTTTATCCTTGTATTTACTCCAATACTCCTTGTTTGTTTCGGTATTATCATGATTTACAGTGCTAGTATGGTAACATCTGTTTTAGACGATAAACCTGCTACTTTTTACATGATGAAGCAGTTAATGTGGTTCGGTATTGGTATGATTGGTTTTTTGTTTTGTTGTTTTTTTAACTATCGATTTTATCAAAAAATAATGAAATTCATTATTTTTGCTTTAATTGTTCTACTTATCGCAGTACTAATATTTTCTGAAAGTATAAATGGATCAAGATCCTGGTTACAATTTGGTGGGGTATCTTTACAACCTTCTGAATTTGTTAAATTAGGATTGATAATGTATTTAGCGTCTATTTATTCTAAGAAACAAGACTATATTGAGGATTTTAGTAAAGCAGTACTGCCACCGTTAGTTATGACTGCGTTTTTATTAGGTTTAATCGTACTACAGCCAGATATCGGTACAGCATCTATCATTTTCCTAATTGCTTGTTCTGTTATATTTAGTGCAGGAATTAAATTTAAGCACCTTTCTATTTTAATGATCATAGGGATTGTAATCATCCTTTTAGGTGCAACTCAAATGGTCACTCCTGAGAGAATATCGCGTTTTACAGGGGCGTATCAGCCTTTTGATGATCCAGACGCTGATGGTTATCACCTTATTCAATCCTATATCGCAATTGGTACAGGTGGAATAACAGGGCAAGGGCTAGGGCAAGGCGTACAAAAATTAGGTTATTTAAGCGAACCCCATACAGACTTTATTATGGCGGTTATTGCAGAAGAATTGGGTTTTATTGGAGCTATTCTTGTAATAGGGATGTTAGCACTTATTGTATTAAGGGGAATCTATATATCTAGGTTATGTGAAGATAATTTTGGAGCATTATTAGCTATCGGTATTTCATCAATGATTGGTATTCAAACGTTTATTAACTTAGGTGCAATTAGTGGTTTGTTACCTATTACAGGTGTACCGTTGCCATTTGTGAGTTACGGTGGATCTTCATTATTAGTTTTGTTAATATCAGTTGGGATATTAAACAATATAGCCAGACGGGTCAAATCGCAAACAATGAATAAAGAAGTAGTGATGGAAGAAACTACCCTAATGAATAAACAATTTACAGTAAAAAATAGGCAAGGGATATAAAAAAAGGCAAACAACTTAGTTGTTTGCCTTTTTTGGTTCGGTTATATGCAATTTTTCAGCTTGTACACTGCGATTTGAAAGTAACAAGAAATAGCATAGCAATCCAAAGTATATAGATATCGTTAATGCGTGGAAGAGAGCAACTAATAAATTTCCTAGTGTAAAGATAATCAATGCGCCAAATACTACTTGTATAACCATTAAAAATAATGCAGTTGCCCAACCATAATACATCACTCTACTTTGTCTATATTCGCTTTTCACTTTTAAAAATAAAAGTAATGTCCATATAAAGGCTATTCCTGCTAAGAAACGGTGTCCCATGTTAACCCATTGGCCGAAGTGAAAAGAAAGTGATAATGGATTAGTGTTATCACAGAGTGGCCAGCTTGTACAGGCTAAGCTTGAATCAATATGCCTTACTAATGCTCCAGTGTACACGACAATTAAAATATAAATCGCTAAACCATACATATTCCGTCTTAGTTGTTTATGTATAATTAAAGATCGTGCAT
The DNA here is from genome assembly GCF_014280935.1 of Aquibacillus kalidii. Taxonomy (GTDB): domain Bacteria; phylum Bacillota; class Bacilli; order Bacillales; family Amphibacillaceae; genus Aquibacillus_D; species Aquibacillus_D kalidii. The sequence goes on along the minus strand of NZ_JACLZI010000036.1, from coordinate 396,520 downwards.
CAAACTTCTGGTCAATTTCAAAAATTAATAAAGTCAATAAAAAGACGGAAGCAAATGAGATTAACGAGATTCCAAAGTGCATAGCTAGAACAAAATCTGACTGAGACCATAAAACTGCTGCTGCACCTATCAGTCCTTGAAATATGAGGAAAAAGATAGATATGAATGATAAGAACTTGACTTCTCTAATATGGCCTATATATTTCCAAGCAAGAACAGATAATAAAAGAACAATTATTCCTGCTAACCCCGAAACTAGCCGATGACTAAGCTCAATAATCAATTCTGCGGTTAATTCACCTTCACAAACTGGCCAATTTGCACCACATCCCATTCCTGATTCGGTTTTGGTTACAAGTGCACCCCCTATTAACACTAGGATCATTGTTATGGTTGCAACAATCGATAACTTTTTTAAAAATGAAATCATAAACCCACCCCAGTTCCAAGCGACTAAATTTATTAATATGGGTACATACTAGTAAACTAAAAGTCTCTATCTTGGTAATTATTATTTTAACAATAATATTGTAATAAAAGTATACGGCATATAATAATGTGACAAAAAATATACTACCATGTTTAGAAACTATTTTCACTAAAAAGTGTAAAAAGGCTTGCATTGTCGATCTTAGTTTGCTAGAAATAAATAAGGGGATTCTGAACTTTTCTAAGATGTTTTATGAAACAGATCTATACTAGTGATTATAATAATAAAGGCAAACAAGCCTCTTATTATCATTTAAAAGTAAACTTCACAGAAAGTTCACACTTTATTGATCTTGGTTTGTAAAATAGATTGAAAAGTAAATCCGTGATACAATGTTCCTGACAACATTATCAGTTGTGAATGGATTAGTAGTAGTGTATTTGGTAAACCTACTTTATAAACCATTTTTTTTAAAAACTAGACCCTATGGAAAGGGGGTAAGAAATTAATGGATAAAGTAGAAGCAACATCGACTCAAGTTTTAAATAATACTGGTCATGAAGTCAGTTCTACTGTGTGGGCTGATTTAAAAGCTCTTATAAAAACAGGGATAATAAATTCAAATGTAATGACAGCATTTGCAGGGTTTTGGTTAGCGCTTTATTATACAGGAAACTCCTTTACTGAATATTGGGACGTGTTTTTAGTAACAATGGTCGGTACAGCATTTGTTATTGCCGGAGGATGCGTATTAAACAATTATTATGACCGAGATATTGACCCTTTAATGTTAAGAACGAAAGCGCGTGCTACGGTAACAGGAAGTATACCACTTGCTTATATCTTGTTATTAGGTATTTCTTTCTCTGTATTAGGAATTATCCTTTTAATGTTAACTACGATACAAGCGGCTATTTTCGGTGCAATGGGTTGGTTTTTCTATTTTGTTTTATATACGGTATGGTCAAAGAGAAGATATACCATTAATACAGCTATTGGAAGCCTATCTGGGGCAGTTCCGCCATTAATAGGGTGGGCAGCCGTAGATCCTAACTTACACATGGCTGCACTTATTTTATTTCTAATTATGTTTATATGGCAAACACCGCACTTTTTGGCATTAGCCATGAAGAAATCGAAAGAATATAAAGCAGCAAATATTCCGATGTTACCAGTTGTTCACGGGTTTCCAATAACCAAAAGACAGATGGTAGTATATGTTGCCTGCTTATTGCCATTACCTTTTTATTTGTACACATTGGGTAATGTTTTTTTAGTCTTAGCATGTTTGTTAAATGTTGGTTGGTTAGTGTTGGCGATAAGGGGGTTCTTTATCAAAGATGATCTAAAATGGGCGCATGGCATGTTTATGTATTCGCTTTTTTATCTAACGATATTTTTCCTTTCGATGATCATCATTACCGTACCAGCAGTTTTTCATTAAATAAGAGTATGTCTTAGCATATTCTCATTTATAATATAAAGTAGGAATCAAATTAGAAAGAGAGGTATTTGCATGAAAGGTTGGATGGGAAAAATCCGTACCCTGCTTTTGTTAAGCTCACTATCGTTAATTCTTTCAGGGTGTGGTAAAGAAAACTTGACCGCCTTTTTACCTAAAGGTTATGGGGCAGATGTATCATTAGGTATTATTATCACCTCATTAGTGGTAATGATTTTTGTATTTGTAGTCGTTATGATTATTTATACGTTTGTGTTGGTCCGTTACCGTCAGAAAAAAGGTCAAGAGGATTTTGTTCCGAAACAAACAGAGGGGAATAAAGCTTTAGAGGTTGTCTGGACAGTAATTCCGATTTTGTTATTAGTTATAATTGCTGTACCGACTATTGCTGCTACATATGATTTAGCTGATAAGTCAGGACAGAAGGATGCACTAAATATTAGTGTTACTGGTAATCAGTATTGGTGGCATTTTAGTTACGATGATCAAGAAATACAAACGAGTCAGGATTTATATATTCCTACTGGAAAAAAAGTTTACTTAAACATGATTTCAAGTGATGTGCTTCATTCATTCTGGGTTCCTTCAATCTCAGGTAAAATGGACACAAATCCTGAAAACGAGAACACGATGTATATTGAAGCTTATGAAGAAGGGGTTTACTGGGGTAAATGTGCTGAGCTATGTGGACCATCTCACTCTAAAATGGACTTTAAAGTAGTCGCAGTTAGTCAAGAAGAGTTTGACCAATGGGTTAGTGACATGCAAAATGTAGACCCTGAAGCTACACCGGAAGCTACAAGTGCACAAGAAGGTCAGAAGCTTTTTGAACAAAATTGTTTATCTTGTCATGCGATTGGAAGTTCTCCAGTTGCAGTTGCACCAAACTTAACTAACTTTGGTGATCGTACAAAGATTGCTGGGGTTGTGGACTATTCTAAAGAAAATCTTGTCGATTGGATCTTGTATCCAGAAGAAATTAAACCTGGAAATAAGATGGTGAATGCTCCTTACTTTGGTGAACATAAAGACATGAAAGAATTTGAAGATGAAGCAGAGAAAATTGCAGATTACCTTTTACAATTAAAACCATCAGAAATTACTCCTGATAGTGCACAATAAATACTAGAGTAAAAAAAGGGATGGAAGAAGAGGTTAAGGGAGGTTTATAAGCGTGAGTAGTACAATTGCGCAAAAAAGAGGCTTCGCATCGACGTTGTGGGATTATTTAACAACTGTAGACCACAAGAAGATTGGAATCATGTATCTGATAGCAGGTGGTTTCTTCTTCTTAGTTGGTGGACTTGAAGCAATGGCCATTCGATGGCAACTAGTAAGACCTGAAAATGATTTTGTGAGTGCAGGTTTTTATAACGAACTATTAACCATGCACGGAACAACGATGATATTCTTGGCAGCAATGCCACTAATATTTGCACTAATGAACGCAGTAGTACCATTACAAATTGGTGCTAGGGACGTCGCATTTCCATTTTTAAATTCATTAGGATTCTGGCTATTTTTATTTGGCGGTGTTCTATTAAACTGTAGTTGGTTCCTTGGAGGTGCGCCTGATGCAGGTTGGACAGCATATGCTCCACTATCAACGACTTCTCCTGGACATGGGGTCGACTTTTATGTTTTAGGGTTACAAATATCGGGGGCAGGAACATTAATCGGGGGGATAAATTTCCTCGTTACTATCGTTAATATGCGTGCTCCAGGTATGACTTACATGCGTATGCCATTGTTTACATGGACTGCATTTGTAACTAGTGCTTTAATTTTATTCGCATTCCCTGCTTTAACAGTAGGATTGTTCTTATTAATGTTTGACCGCATGTTTGGGTCAGGGTTCTTCGATGCTGGAATGGGTGGTAACTCTGTTATTTGGGAACATTTATTCTGGATCTTTGGTCACCCAGAAGTGTACATACTAATATTACCTGCGTTCGGTGTATTTAGTGATGTTTTTTCCACTTTTTCTAAAAAACGCCTGTTTGGATATACAGCAATGGTATTCGCGACAGTTCTTATTGGTTTCCTAGGCTTCATGGTTTGGGCACACCATATGTTTACTGTCGGATTAGGACCTGCAGCTAACTCGATATTCGCTGTAGCTACAATGGCGATTGCAGTTCCAACTGGTATCAAAATTTTTAACTGGTTATTCACCCTTTGGGGAGGAAATATAAAAATTAATTCTGCTATGTTGTGGGCATTAGGATTTATTCCTTCTTTTACAATTGGTGGTATGACTGGTGTAATGTTAGCTGCAGCAGCTGCAGACTATCAATTTCATGACACTTACTTTGTCGTGGCACACTTCCACTACGTAATTGTCGGTGGAGTAGTATTTGGAATTTTCTCTGGTCTACATTATTGGTGGCCAAAAATGTTTGGTAAAATTTTGAATGAAGGTCTCGGTAAATTTACTTTTTGGACGTTCTTTATCGGATTTCATTTAACTTTCTTTATCCAACATTTCCTAGGTCTAATGGGTATGCCACGTAGATATTGGATTTACTTAGAAAATCAAGGCTTAGATACAGGTAACGCGGTAAGTACTGCGGGTGCGTTCCTAATGGCTATTGGAACTATCGTATTCTTGTATAATGTTATTATCACTTCTGTTAAAGGTGAAAAGGTAAGTGGAGATCCGTGGGATGGTCGTACACTTGAATGGTCTATTCCGTCTCCACCGCCACACTATAACTTTAGACAAACACCACTAGTCCGTGGATTAGATCCGTTATGGATTGAAAAGTCTGAAGGTAGAAAAGGTATGACGCCTGCTGAACCACTAGGTGATATTCATATGCCAAATTCATCTATTTTACCGTTCGTTATGTCACTTGGGTTGTTTATTGCAAGTTTTGGTTTTATTTACCAAACTAGTGATAAGAGTTGGTTATCGTTAGTATTTATCGGTATGGGTATTCTTCTTGGTTGTATGTTTATTCGTTCCGTAAAAGACGATCATGGCTATCATATTCATAAAGAAGATCTTGATAAGGAGGCTGGGTTGTAATGAGTGATGAACATACTTTAAATCCTGAGATAATGCCAGAAGAGCCCGAAAAAGCCACCTTAGAAGGAAGAAATAAATTCCTAGGATTCTGGTTTTTCCTGGGTGGAGAAACAGTATTATTCGCTAGTTTATTTGGAACCTATTTGGCTCTTAAAGGATCAAATAATGGTGGACCAACTGCTGATGAATTATTTGGTTTAGAACTTGTTTTTATCATGACTATGCTTCTGTTAACAAGTTCTCTAACAAGTGTTTACGCAATTTACCACATGAAAAATAATGATTTTAAAAAGATGCAGCTATGGTTAGGTATTACCGTGATTTTAGGTTTAGCTTTCCTTGGTTGTGAACTGTATGAGTTTACAGAATACATTCTACATGAAGACTTTACATTCCGTAGCTCTGCATTTGGATCAGCATTTTATACATTAGTAGGGTTCCATGGAGGTCACGTATTGTTTGGTCTATTATGGATTGTTACCTTAATGGCAAGGAATGCAAAACGTGGTTTAAATTTATACAATGCGCCAAAGTTTTATGTTGCAAGTCTTTATTGGCACTTTATTGATGTTGTTTGGGTATTCATCTTTACAGTTGTATATCTAATGGGGGTGATCTAAGCGATGGCTGAAAACACCAATTCCTCAAATTCTCATTTAGATTATCATAAGCAAAAAAAGAAAGATGAGATGAAGCAACAAGTTATTACCTTTGCTTTAATGATCATTTTTACTATTATTGCTTTTGGTATGGTGACTTCGGGGTTAGATAAACTATTCGTTGTTCCAATATTGTTACTTCTTGCAGTAGTCCAAGTTGGATTTCAACTGTACTACTTTATGCACATGAGTCATAAAGGTCATGAATTACCATCGTTAATGATGTATGGTGGTGCAGCAGTTGCATTCTTAACTGTATTAACCATGGTAGTATTAGTTTGGTGGTAATGAAAAGAGGTCGGGGTTTCTCTCCGGCCTCTTTTTATAATTAAATATTTAGTAAGTAAAATAATTATGCAGAGAATTAACTTCAAACTAGGAATTTCGTTCATAATTGAGTTATAATATACACTAGAGTCAAAGAAAGTTATGGAGTGAATACTATGTGGTTAGAGTTACAAATTTTTGGTTTTCGTGCATTATGGAGCCCGTTTTTTCTACTGTTTACAATTGGACTAGCAATAGCTTATTATTTAGTAACCTTTTTGTTTAGACATAAGTTTACAAATGATCCTGAACCGACTGGAAATCAGGTTTTGTTTTTTTACTCAGGGGTAGCGTTACTTTATATAGTAAAGGGATCACCAATAGATCTGTTATCCCATATTATGTTTACTTCTCATATGGTACAAATGGCACTTTATTATCTGGTATTTCCTATATTTATAATTAAAGGTATTCCTAATTGGATATGGAGACTTATATATAATTTACCCATATTAAAGTATCTTTTAAATGTTCTAACAAAGCCAATCGTTGCTTTATTATTATTCAATGGACTGTTCTCGATGTATCATATTCCGGTCATATTTGATTTTGCTAAAGCAAATATTGTTGCACATGCTATTATATCAAGTGTTATATTAATTACGGCTTTTTTCGTATGGTGGCCAATCTTTACTCCTTTAAAAGAAAAGGACAAGCTATCCCCTTTGTTAAAAATAGGGTATATATTTGCTAATGGTGTCCTAATTACACCTGCTTGTGGGTTAATTATATTCTCTAGTGATGTGCTTTACCATACATACAGTGCATCAGGTGGATGGGTGCAAGCACTTGCATTATGTGTGCCAGGTTCCGTTTTAAATGGAATTTCATTGAGTGGACCAGAGATGTTTTCTCCATTACCAATAATTGAAGATCAACAATTAGGTGGTATTATGATGAAAATATCTCAAGAGATAATCTATGGAATAATACTAGCTAGAATTTTCTTTCCATGGTTTAATAAGGAAAGTGGAAAAATTGATCCATTACCGTCTACTAATACTACAGAGACTTAAATTTTATTAGATGATTTGAATGAGGAGAATAGATTTATGCCAATTTTACCTACGATTAGTACATTTTTCATTGTGTTGAGTGCTGTCTTAGTAGCGATCGGTTGGGTACTGGTTGCTCGAAAAAAATATAAAGCACATAAAAAAGTAATGATAAGTGGTGCATTGAGTGCCTTAGCATTTTTTATTATTTACTTGTCAAGAACAGTATTTGTTGGGAACACAAGTTTTGGTGGTCCCGAAGACTTAAAGATTTATTATACCATTTTCTTGATTTTTCACATTATTTTGGCCACTGTAGGAGCTATATTTGGGGTTGTTACACTTGTTTTAGCATTTAAAAGAAAGATTAATAAGCACCGTAAAATCGGCCCAATAACTAGTGTGATTTGGTTTTTCACGGCAATTACTGGAGTAGCTGTTTATCTACTACTTTATATTTTCTTTGATGGCGGAGAAACTACTAGTATGATAAAAGCAATATTAGGCACTTAAAAAAGACTATCATGTGTGATAGTCTTTTTTTACATAAGTAAAAAATTTACAAAAAGAGCTCACTGAATTCCAATATTTACCTTGACGTTGAAAAGGAGGAACGTATCTGATGGTTTTAATAGGTAAACATATTTTACTTCACCCTTTAAGTAAAGAAGATGTTCTATCTCTAATATACGAAGGTGAACTTCCTAAAAGTAAATATAAACATGCGTATCGGCCATCTGATGCAGTTAAAGCTTTTTTACCAGTGTACCTAGAAACGTTAGAGAACGATCCTTGTCAATTAGGCTACGGACCATGGGTAATGGAAGAAAAACAAAATACTGCATTAGTTGGTGAACTACTTATCACTAAACTCGATCAGAGCTGCATACAGATAGGATACGAAGTGAGTGAAAAGTATCGTAATAGAGGAATTGCACAAGAAGCTGTCGCTTTAATTGAAAAGTGGTGCGCAACTAAACAAATAGGAAAGATAAATGCAACTTGTGAACAAGGTAATAAAGCATCACATAGAGTACTTCTTAACAATATGTTCTTTGTAGTTTCACAGGAAGATAATTTTCTGCAATTTGAAAAGGAGATTAAACATGAATGGTATTAATAAAGTTAATAAAAATGAATATGAAAAAGTAATTGAGTTAAGTGAATATGCTTTTCAATATACGGTTACACCAGAACAGATAAGAAAAAGATGTAAGGAAATGGAAGAAAGTCATATCATCTATGGTTCTTATGTAAATGGTGAGTTAGCAGCCAAACTGCACTTATTGCCTATGACACTAGGTTTAGGTGGTATAAAAATGCCATTTGGTGGTATTGCAGGTGTTTCTACATGGCCTGAGTATCGTAGAAAAGGTCATGTTGCCAACTTGATGAATCATACTCTTTATGAGATGAAAATACAAGGGTTATCTATTTCCATGTTACATCCATTCTCTATTGATTTTTATCGTCGCTTCGGCTGGGAGCTGACTCATTATAATTATCACTATACCTTTTCACCCTCAGACCTGAAAAATACAAAGGGAAAAGGGTATAGCAAAAGGGGAACAAAGGACACGGACTTACCATTATTAAAATCTATTTATCATAAGAATTCTTCGCAATATAATCTATTTTTGGATCGTGAAGATTGGTGGTGGCTTAACAAGGTAATAGCTGATGAAGACAGCATCGTAATATATTACGATGAAAATGGAGATGCACAAGGATATCTTATCGCATCATTAAGTGAGAGCAGATTGACAGTAAAGGAGATTATCTTTCTAACTGGTGATGCTTGTTATGGGTTACTAGAATGGTTAAAAAATCATGATTCCATGATAAAAGAGATAGAAATGAAAATACTTCCAAATGATCAACTCTCTTTTTATTTTCATAATCCTAGAATAAATATAAAAAAATCTGCTTATTTTATGACAAGAATTGTGGATTTTTCAACATTTATAAGAAAGTATCCATTTTTCAATAGTGAAGACCCCATATCTATTGTTATGGAAATCAAAGATGAGCTCGCACCATGGAACGAAGGGATGTGGGAAATTGAGATATCCAATAATAAGGTAACTGAGGTGAATAGGGTTTCATCAACAAACTCTCAGTTGAAAATAACTACTGATATACTAAGCTTGTCTGCATTACTTTTTAATAGTGAACCAATTGAACATCTAATCAAATTCAACAAGCTAAAGGTTGAAGGGGATTTTATTGTTTGGGAAAATTTAATAATGCCTAATAAACCAGCATTGTTAGACTTCTTCTAAACAGTGGCTATGTGAATTACTAACTGGCATAGCAAGAGGAGGGCTTCTTTAATTGTTATCTGTCTCGTTTGAAAAGTTCAGGTTTAGCTTATATAGGCGCATAAATGTAAAAAAAGGTTTAGTTAAAAACTAAACCTTTTTCTATTATTAAATTTTAAAGTTCCATTTAATAATTCCTGCTTCTTTAGCTGAGTTAAATGCAATTACCACTAAAGGACCCACAATAAATCCTAGTATTCCTATTAATTGAAGACCTAAGTACATGGCAATCAAGGTAGCTAATGGTGATAAGCCAATATGTTTGCCCATTACTTTTGGTTCAACCGTTCTCCTAATTGCTAACAGGATGACAGCCAATATCGCTAACTCTGTTCCAGTTCTAACATCTCCGGTAATAAACATATACAAGGACCATGGACCAAGAATGACGATAGATCCTATGATTGGGATAAAGTCGATTATCCAGATGATAAAGGACATTATCACAGCATATTCTGGTGCAATGATAAGCAAACCGATAAGTGAGACTATAAAAATGATAATACTCACGAGAAACTGTGCTTTTAAAAATCCTAACACGACATATGCTAAACGAGCATTCATAAACCGAACTTTTTCAGCCGTTTCAACTGTTAAATGTTGATATGTCTTAGTTTTTAATAAAGGTAGTTCTAACATGAACATAAATAGGGCAATCAAATAAACAAGGAAACTAACCAAATATTGCGGAACCTTTGATACAGCTTCAGTTATCCTATTGAAATTTAACTTATCATTTAATCCTTCAACTAAAGAGTTAATACTCTCATTGTATCCAGCTTTGACTTTATCAATGAATTCCTTAGGTAAATCCTCCGAGACATTGGCTAAGTCAGATTCCCATTCCAATACTTGTTCATTCATTTGAACAATATAAGTCGGTGCATTTTGTGAAAAGTTAACCACATGTGTTACAGCGCGTGTAACGAAGTAGGTACCAATTATACTAATAATTACTAAAAAAGCCAGGAATATAATTGTAACGGCAATTTTCCTACTAAACTTGAATCTAAATTGTAACCATCGTATGGATGGGTTTAAGAATAAAGCTGTAAAAAAGGCTAATAATAGTGGTAAAGAAACAGGTAAAATAAAATAACCTGCGATGATTAATGTTATTGCTACTAGTATAAGAATCCATTGTCTCTTTGAAATATATCGGAACAATTTAGTTTTGAAACTCCTTCCTTGTCAACAAGCTTTTAACAGTAAACCATTCTCTTTATACATGTTATTGTTAGATAAAGACAGGGTAACGTAATTATCCCTGAGATATGTATTAAGATAGTAATGACTTTATAAAAAATATAGCATGAAGAGATAGTTTTGAATAGTAGAAACCTTTAAAATATAGGTATATTTTACATGATGGACCAATTTTTAGGTATTCATTCACCGTTTAGTTTGGAAACAAGAGAAAAAGCGAAACGACTTCGTTCAGTCGCCTCGCCTTTGTACTATTTTTTATAATTCTCTAATTGTTCTTTAACTTGTACTAATAAGTTGTTTGCTCGATCGATTAATGCTTGACTAAACCCTTCTTGTTCTCCATATTCAATACCATGTGGATAGTAATGTTTGCCGAGAAGAGGTGTCATTAATTTGATAACTGCATCTTTTCGATCCACATCACCTTCTACTGCATAACCTTGTACTCTTATGTAATACGTAATGTTTTTTTCAGCAGAGCCAACTTTGTAATCGTATGTTACTCGTTCATAATCCCATTGACCTGCACGGACGAAATTTACGTTTCCCATTAAATGGTCTAACGGTTTTAGATCTACAATAACCCCTTCAATACCAGTACCTTCAATTTTCATTCTTCCACCTCACAAAAAGTATGTAACTATACTTATAATAGTATGAATTTTAATAAGTTGCAATGGTTACGAGGACTCTCACTGTTAACTTTCCTATGAATATAACTATTGTCATAATATCTATACTCAGTAGTAATAACTACTTCTTCGGATTAGCGCTAAACTTGCTTAGGCAGAATACTGCTGCGCAGCTTTTGTACTCGACTAATTAAAGGGTAAAAGATTCAAAGTGTACTGCAGATTTTGTCTCAATTATGTAATAAAACAAAAATTTCATATTAAAATCAAGCTACTTTTTAATAATTCCATGCAAGGATATGCAGTTTCAGGACATAATAGGACTGAACTGAAATGAGGGAGGATAAAATTATGAAATCTGTTAAAGAAATAATGTCAACTGAACTAACGTATTGTACTGCAGACGATAGTATAATGGAAGCTGCTATTAAAATGAAAGAGAAAAATGTTGGAATAATTCCTATTTGTGGAAGTAATCGAGAGCTATTAGGGATGGTAACTGATAGAGATATGGTTGTCCGTGGCTACGCTAAAGAGCTCTCAGGTTCCAGTAAAGTAAATGAAGTGATGAGTGATAAATTAGTTTCTGTCGCTCCAGAGGCATCTGTCCAAGAAGCGAGCACAATAATGGCAGAACATCAAATACGCCGCCTTCCCATTGTTGATCGTGGAGAATTAGTTGGGATTTTAGCGCTTGGGGATTTGGCCTTGGAAAATCAATCTAATCGTGCTGCAGGGCGTGCGCTTGAAGAGATCTCTGAACGTCCGGAACTACATTAAAACTAATTAGAAATATCCTTTTTTATAAAAGGATATTTCTTTTTTTATTTCAACAAAGAAAATTTCATATATAACTTTTTGAATTATCTTCATAATATGATTTGCTCCTTACTATAATAATGATAGAAGAGTATAAAGGGGACGTAAATGATGAAGGTAATAAAAAGTCTTATTCTATTGATTTTAATAGGCTTGGGTACATATTTTGTTATAGATAAATCTTTAGAAAATGCTGTGATTCAGACAATGGGTCATAAGCCGACCAAGGAAGTAAAAGAAACAACGGTAGAAACAAAATCACTACCTGAACAAATACATGCTATAACCGGTTTTGAAGGGGATTTGTATGAATGGATGGACAAGGACACTAATCAATTAAAAAAAGAGCTTGGAGACCCTGTGAGGAAGGATTTAAGCTCTTATGGCTATACATGGTGGGTTTATACAAATGGAATAAATCAACATATACAATTTGGTATTCAAGACGGGGTTATTGTAACCATATTTGCAACTGGCGATAATCTTTCAACGGAACCAATAGCAATAGGGCAATCCTATGAGGAAATAGATAAAATGTTAGATTTTCGAAGAGAAGTATCTTTTTCAAATTTTCGATTTACTCTATCTGATGCAGAATTAAATACAAGACCGCTAAGTCAAATAGATGAAAACAAATTTGTTGAGTTCTATTTTGATAGTTTCTCTAAGCGGCTATCATCGATTAGAATATTATCAAAAGATGTACTATTAATGCAGAGGCCTTATGAAGTCTATTATCACGGATCACTACCAGAAGCTCCGTTACTAACAGATCAGGAGTGGGACAAAGTGGAGAGTGGTATGGAAAAACAAATTTTTGATATTACTAATGTCATTCGAAATCGGTTCGATCGTAGTCAATTAGTTTGGGATGATTCCGTAGCATCTGTCGCTTTTGGTCACAGTAAAGACATGGCTGTACAAAATTACTTTTCCCATTATACGCCAGAAGGTGAAGGGTTAAAAGAACGATTAGAAGAGGGTGATGTAATTTACTTTGCTGCGGGTGAGAACATAGCAGCACAGTACACAGATGGTCCAGCCGCTGTGGAGGGTTGGTTAAATAGTGAAGGACATCGTGATGCACTCCTAAAAGACGATTATACGCACCTTGGAGTAGGTGTTTATAAATATTACTATACACAAAACTTTTTAACGAAATCTAAATTTACGGAATAGCAAAAAAGTCTGAACTTAAGTTCAGACTTTTTTATTTTTGAAAAGTGCAAGTGAGATAAATATTTATATGGTGTAACAATGCCCAGATTCTCACATAAAATATAAAAGGAAAACATTAAGAAGATCGAGGTGAGAATCAATGTCTAAAAAAGAGGAAGAGGAATTATCTCCGTCAATAAAGGAGTTTAAGCAATTTGTGAAGCAACACCCTGGACTAATAAAAAATGTTCGTAGGGGTAAAGGGGACTGGCAGAGTTACTTTGAAAAATATGTACTGCTTGGGGAAGATGATCCTTCGTGGGAGAAATATAAATCTGCGGATTTTGAAGACAATGATCTTAATGCCAAAACCAAAGAAAAGTCGAGTACCAAAAACAAAAAAAGTAAAGATAAACAAGAGTTTATGAACCAATTTATGAAATATATAGAAAATGTTGACTTTAATAAAGTCGAAGGGCATATTAATCAAATAAATGGTGCTCTTTCCAACATCCAAACTTTAGTTGGTCAATTTAAGGATGTCAAAAACAAAACAACGAATAATTCTAATTCAGGGCGGCCACCATTTATGAACAATGATTAAAAAAGGGGGAATGGGCTATGCAACCAAGTGTGTACCAATTTCTTCAAACACGTCCAGAATTATTGAGATTTATACGTCTTAATCCTATGTGGTACCGTCATCTAACACGAAATCCGAACCGTTTAGATGAACTTGAAAAAGAAGCTAAATATTTCTATGGTCAGACTGTTCCGCAAAAAATAGAGAGAGTTTCCAATCAAATACAGATGGTTTCTATGTTGATCCAAATGGCAGGAACGATGAAAGATTAATTTCGTTCCTCTTTTAATTACGTTCATTTACTGTTATGATAACAAGGTGGAGGTGACCACTTTGCTAGCAACAATCGAAATTGTTGAACTATTAGATAAATCAGAACATATTGGTCAGATTGTGTTGCAGTCTGATGTCATGCAAGAATACAATAATGCGAAAAGAATATTAGAAGAAGATAAAGAGGCACAACAACTTATATCTACTTTCACCAAGATGAAAGATCAATATGAAGAAGTACAGAGATTCGGAAGATATCACCCGGATTATAGTACGATTATGAAAGATATGAGAGCAACTAAGCGAGAAATGGATATGAATGATAAAGTTGCTTCTTTCAAAATTGCAGAGCGTAATCTTCAAGATCTACTTGATGAGGTAAGCCAAATTGTCGCTTTCAGTGTTAGTGAACAAGTGAAAGTTCCTAAAGACAACGCACTTCTAAAAGATGGTGGTTGTGGCTGTGGATCTGGCGGTGGATGTGGGTGTAAAGCTTCCTAACTTCTTCTTAATCTTAAAAATCCGCCCTTTAAGGGCGGATTTTTTTATGGGTTATAACTAGAAAACGATATACTTGAACCTGACATGTACATAAAGGATAGGGGAGTACACTTCAATGCTCCTTCATTTATGACAGGGTGAAATGTCTGATATCGTAAGACGTTGCTCAATAGAAAATATTCTGATAAACTAGAAAAAAGAAATGATGAGTGAGGAATTAATATGCGAACTAAGCGTCAAGGACTTATTGTCTGGTTTCAACATATGAAAAATATAAAGCAAATTAAACGATATGGTCATTTAATTTACGTTTCCCGCGAACTCAAATATGCTATTCTTTACGTTCATCAAGAAGAGATAGAAGATAAACAGGAAAAGCTAGATAGGCTTCCTTTCGTCTCTAAAGTAGACTTATCCTATAAGCCTTTTATTCGAACTGATTATGAAAACGCAAAAGTGGATAAAGCTAAGGAATATGACTATAAAATGGGAATATAACAGAAAAAATAAAGCAGCTAGCAAATTAGCGTGCTTTATTTTTTTAGAATTTACTATATTGATCAAGTTGCCTAAAAGACTTTTGTTGTTAATCGGTTAATTTGAAAAATTCCTAACAAATAATTGTAGTATAAGTAGCGATCATGGAAGGAATCTGAAGTTTTAACTGATATGTATTTAATTTGTTGATTATGTTTGGCCGCCATTTCCTGAAATAATTCTAACCGTTTATTAGCACTACTTTTCCGTATTCCTTCTAAGCAGACATAAATTGGTTGAAAGTTTCCTATTTTTGTTGGTTTCATAACTATCGCTAGTGTATAAAGTACTCCGTCCTTGTGAGTAGCTTCAAGAACAACAAAGTGTTCTACTCTTTCCGACATGTATTCTATGAGTTCAAACAACTCATAGATATCTGTATATCCTTCACCTAATTCAATAAATCTTTGCATTAGACTTAACTCCTTTTTTGTTTAGATTCCATAGATATAAGATATCATATTACACCTATAATAGTTCCTTATAACTATTTTTCTTAGATTAAAACTGATTTTTTTATTATTTAAGAAGGATACTTGAGATATTATGTCGAATTATTAAATGTAATCGCTTTAATGTGGTTAAAAAGACTTACTTGCACTAAATATCAACAATTAGGGGTGGTTTATGTGCGCTATTCTGATCTTTCCGACAATCTCTTAATAGAATCGTACCAGAAGGCCGTTGAATTGGATCTTGATATTTCATTTATTGCACTATTAGAAAATGAGTTGTTAGTACGATATATTTTACATTATAAACAGAGTAAATTAGAAATAAAAAGCTAAGAAAAAACAAATTAAGTGCAGCATTCAAAGAGGAAAGTTGACTAGCTTGAGCGGAGAAGATATAGAGAGCTCTAAGGTTTTACATCATTTCTTAGAAAAAAAGCCTGCAGATTAACTAATCTGCAGGCCCCTTTTGCTTTCTAATTTATATAGAAAACAAAAAGGCAAAGGGAGAGGAGAAACCGGAGGAAGAACTTATGGGGAAACGTAAGTCTTCTCCGTGTTCGGAAGCAACTAATAGGATTGTTAGCTGCTTCAGGAGTTATTATTGACTACATATAAAAAAATATACTTAAAAATAATGGTTTTTTGATTATTTCCAGATCGAGCTGTTTTATGATAGGATAAAGTGCGAAACGAAAACGTTTGAAGAAGGTGTAAAATCAGTGCGAGTTATATCGGGAAAATTTAAAGGTCATCCACTTAAATCTGTATCTAATCGACAAACTAGGCCTACTACAGACAAGGTTAAGGAGGCGCTCTTTCAAATGATTGGTCCTTACTTTGATGGAGGTAGTTGTTTCGATTTGTTTGCTGGGAGTGGTGGATTAGGCATAGAGGCAATGAGCAGAGGGATAGAAAAGGCTATTTTCGTCGATAAACAACCAAAAGCAATTCAAACTATATACGAAAACCTAAAACTTTTACAGCTTCAAGATAGTACAGAAGTATATAAAACAGATGCATTCCGAGCGATTAAAGCTGCTGCAAAACGTGAACTGTCTTTTGATATAATTTTCCTCGATCCACCATACTTAAAGGTATCTTATGAAAGTTTGTTAGAGTACATTGATACATATAAACTGCTTAAAAAAGATGGGACAA
Source organism: Aquibacillus kalidii (assembly GCF_014280935.1). Lineage (GTDB taxonomy): Bacteria > Bacillota > Bacilli > Bacillales > Amphibacillaceae > Aquibacillus_D > Aquibacillus_D kalidii. The sequence continues at coordinate 379,970 of NZ_JACLZI010000036.1, read as the reverse complement.
TAGTTTGTGAACACGAGGCTAAGCAAAAGCTACCTAATGAATATAGTGGATTTTCAGTAGTAAGATCAGAAGTATACGGAAGTACAACTGCCTTAACCATATATAAGAGGGGAAGTGTTGAGCATGACTAGACTTGCTATATGTCCAGGTAGCTTTGATCCCGTTACCTATGGTCATTTAGATATCATTAGAAGAGGTGCTACAGTATTTGATGAAGTGATTGTAGCAGTATTTAATAACCAATCAAAAGCTCCTCTATTTTCAGTTGAGGAAAGGGTTCATTTATTGGAAGTAGCAACGGAAGATTTGGAAAACGTAAAAGTTGATGCTTGCAGTGGTTTGTTAATGGATTACGCTAAAGAACAAGGTGCACAAGCTATACTTAGGGGATTAAGAGCCGTATCAGACTTTGAGTATGAGATGCAAATTACATCAATGAACCGAAAGTTGAATGAAGATATTGAGACTTTTTTTATGATGACCAATAATCAGTTTTCGTTCTTAAGTTCAAGTATGGTAAAAGAAGTAGCAAAATATAACGCAAATGTTTCTGATTTAGTGCCGGAAGCGGTGGAAAAGGCCTTAGCGACGAAATTTAGATATAGTTTAGAAAAAAGCTGATGGATATCCATCAGCTTTTTTCTAATTAAAGCTGGTACTTACTTTTATTATTTCTTAGTGTAACAATGATGATGGTCAAGGCAATTGCAGCTAACGTAATAAGTGGTCCCCAATAGTTTAATTGCTCTAATATTGTAAACCAAGGGTCGCTTTGTACAGGTGAATATACCGAAACGTCATGTGGTAAAGCCTCTTGTTTATCTAGATATAAAGGTTTGTATAAAAGGATTGCTAAACTACTTGCAAATAAGCCATGCAGTATTCTAGCGAAAAAATATGGTGCAAATCTTATATCAGTATCAGCAATAATACTTGCAACCTGTGCTTGTACAGAAAAACCATTAAAAGCTAGAATAAAGGACAATACTACAGCCTGAGGTAAGATGGATGAAACATCGGATTGAGATATTAGGCTTCCGCCAAGGGTTATCTCAAATAGTCCTGAAAACATTGGTAATGAAAGTTCAGATGGTATCCCAATCAACTGTAAAATAATAGAGAACCCACTAGCAAATATACCAGCAATTCCGATAATATATATTAGTTTGGTGAATACGGAAAACATGATGATAAACCCACCGATCATCAATAATGTTTGAACAGAGTTGACAACCGCATCGCCTAGTATCTTCCCAAAGGGTCTATTCTCCTTTAGTCGAGTTCTGTGTAATTCTTGTAAAGCTTTATAAATAGATAATTTACGCTTTTGCTTAGAATGTTTACCGCGATTTTCTCTGCCATAAAACCGCATGCAAATGCCAACTAAGGCATTTCCTACATAGTGACAAACGGCTAACAGGATTCCTAATGTTTCATCGTGAAAAAAACCTACAGAAATTGCCCCAACAATAAACAGAGGGTTAGACGCATTTGTAAAGGATACTAACCTCTCAGCTTCTATCTTGGTAATCTGTTTTTCCTGACGAAGACGAGTAGTTAGTTTTGCCCCAGAAGGGTAACCGCTTGCCATTCCCATTGCCCAGACAAAGCCCCCAGCACCAGGAACATTAAATAGCGGCCGCATAATGGGTTCAAATAAAACCCCTATAAAACGAACAACACCAAAACCGATTAATAGCTCAGCTGTTATAAAGAAAGGCAATAAGGATGGAAAAACAGTTCCCCACCACATATCCAATCCTCTCTCACTAGCACTTAACACTTCACCAGGATAGGTTATTAATGCCACAGCAATAAAGATTACGATTCCGGCCAAACTAATTGATTTTAATTTTGATTTCAAACTGAGTCCTCCTAGCGCTTTGCTCACATTTCTGTACTTATTATTTTGATAATAGTAGAATAGGCATAATCCCATTAGTACGAGCAATCCTCTACCAATATACGCTCATAGATATAACTTTTATGCCATATTATGATAAAAACAAGATTTCCTTAAGGAGCGTATTTAAGTTGACAGAACCAAAAATAGGATTAGCATTAGGTGCAGGGGGAGCACGTGGATTTTCTCATTTAGGTGTTATCAAAGTATTAAATGAACACAAAATACCTATTGATTTAATTGCGGGAAGTAGTATGGGAGCTTTTATTGGGTCATTATATGGAGCAGGTCAAGATGTGGATCAATTATATAAACTGGCTCTTAGCTTTAGGAGAAAATTCTTTTTGGATTTTACAGTGCCCAGGATGGGATTTATACAAGGTAACCGTATTAAAGAATATATTCGCTTGTTTACTTTTAATAAACGGTTGGAACAATTTGATATTCCAACAGGTGTGGTTGCAACTAATTTGTATTCAGGTAAGAAAAAAGTTTTTTCTAAGGGAATTGCTTCTGATGCTGTCAGAGCTAGTATATCTATACCAGGAATTTTTGTACCAGAAAGAATTGGTAAACATTTGTATATTGACGGTGGGGTTATTGACAGGGTACCAGTGTCTGTTGCAAAAGAAATGGGGGCTGATATAGTCATAGCAGTTGATTGTTCTCATTTCACACCTAACAATCAAGTGCAATCTATCTATGATGTAATGATGCAGAGTATTGATATCATGCAGGACGAATTAGTAAGTCATATAGGAATCGATGCAGATATAATGCTTAAGCCGAGGGTATCTTCTTATAGTTCTCGTGCTTTTACGAATATAAAGGAAATTATCGAACATGGAGAAATAGAAGCCAGAAATAAGATAGAAGACATTATACATAGCATCCAGAAGTGGAAGGAGAAGAAGACATGAAAATAGATCGACGTAGACTGATTATTACAGGGGTTATATTTGTATTCGTAGCATTTCTATCCCTATATAGATTACCTTTTTATATTTACCAACCAGGAGGAGCAGATGCTTTGAATCCTGTTGTAAGTGTAAACAGTGGTTATAAAAGTGAAGGGGATATGCACTTGGTGACGGTTAGTGGTAGCCAGGCAACGCCTATCAGTTATCTTCTAGGAAAAATCAGATCCCATTATGATGTGTTACCAATCGAAGAGGTATTTCCTGAAGGAATGGATAAAGACGCATACTTTGAAGCACAGCTTCAAATGATGGAAAGTTCTCAACAGGCCTCCACGGTGGTTGCTTATACAGCAGCTGACAAGCAAATTGACATTGATTATAAGGGAGTATATGTAGTTTCTGTTATAGAAGGGATGCCTGCTGAAGGGATTCTAAAGTCTGGTGATAAAATTACAAAAGTTAACGATAAAGACATAGAACAGACAGATGATCTAATAGATTATGTTTCGTCACAAGATGCTGGGGAAACAATTTCCATAACGGTTGATCGTGAGGGAGAAATACTGACAAAGGAAATTCAATTAGAAGCTTTTCCTAATATGGAAAACAAAGTTGGGGTTGGGATTCAATTAGTAACAGAGCGTGAAGTTGAAGTGGAACCCAAAGTTGAATTTGCTAGTGGCAATATAGGTGGTCCTAGTGCAGGCTTGATGTTTTCTTTGGAAATATATGATCAATTAACAAAAGAAGATATAACAAAAGGGTACCAAATAGCCGGTACCGGTGAAATTAGTTATGCAGGAGAAGTGGGGAGAATAGGTGGGATCGACAAAAAAGTAATTGCTGCTGATGAGGAAGGCTGCGATATCTTTTTTGCACCAAATGAAGGTGGAAGAGACGGTTCTAATTATCAGATAGCTAGGGAAACAGCAGAAGAAATAGGTACTGATATGAAAGTAATTCCGGTAGATACATTTCAAGATGCCTTAAATTATTTACAGCAATTAGAAGCAAAATCTTAATATTAAAAAGGGCTATGTATTGATTTAAAAAAACCAATGACTAATTTAGTCTTTGGTTTTTTCATTTTCTAAAAATACCTACCGTCCCATATAGGGTGCTTTAATTTCCTGAGACCGTAACTTAATCCGTTGTTGAGGAGCTAATACACTATAATAGGCGTCTGCCGCTCGTTCGTCCATTTCCAATAAGCTAGAATCCTTTCCTAGGCTAGTTACAATTGGTACATGAATATGTTTTTTTATCCTGTTTAAATATTCCTGTCCACGTCTGGACATTCCTAGTAATCTTATGTGGGATATGGAATGGGATTCCGTTATATGTTGAATCGTTTCTTTTTTTGAATTTACTAAAATATGTGTCATCACTCTTTGGATCCTTGTCCACGTGTATCGTTTGGTTTTAATTGCCTCGACCCAGGATTGGAAACTGGTTGCTTTGGTCGCTGTTTTCTTCAACCTATTCTCCAGCCCTTCACCTATACCATGAATACTAGATAGTTCCTTAGCAGTCATTGTCATTACTCTATATTGAATCAACGGGAAGTATGTTTCCCATTGATGCCATATACCAGCTTCTCTTCGATAATGAGCTAGTGTCTGAATTGTTTCATTCGGCATTGTCTGATTTAGCATCGGGAGGTCATTATCTGAAAATAATGCTTCACGAATACTAGTTGCACTAGCAATAGGATCGCGAATGGATTTGTCATGATAATTATTTTTGTAACGTTTGATTGTGTATGGTTTTATTTTTTGATTTGTCTCTACTATACTTTTTACATAACTGAACCCTAGAATATTGTTGGGTTTGCTTAGATCTATCTGTCCTTCGGTAAGCCCAATTTTTTTATAGGCTTCTGTGCTTGCTTGAGGAAAAGAAAGGCCATTAGATAATGCGTCTTTTAAAGCTTCTTTATATGTTTCTTGTTCTGACAGATATGTATGAACAGCTTTAGTAAAGTTGTCAGTTTCCCCGTGCTCGCTTCCAAAACAGATTGCCTCAACCCCCATTGCTCCTAATGTTAGGATCGCTCCTTTGGCAAAGAGATCGCTATGTTGAACGGCATATGCAAATGGTAATTCTACAACGATGTCAACCCCTTGCTGTATTGCTATTCTTGCACGGTGAAATTTATCTATAATTGCAGGTTCTCCACGTTGAAGGAAATTTCCACTCATAACAGCAATCATACAGTCAGACTCAGATTTGATTTTTGATTTTTCTAAGTGGAACTGATGACCATTATGAAATGGATTATATTCTACGATTAATCCGCAAGCCCTCACAATTTACACCCCAAATCTAAAATAATTAATATATAATGATGCTCTCTTCTTCACTAATTTTTTATTATGTAATAATTTCTATAGACTCTGCATTAAGTAATTCTCTATGAACCTATAATGGGTGCGATCACTCGCTTCGGCAGAATACTCCGCTTTTCGTGGGCACGTCCCCAGCCTCCTCATCAGCAAAGAACGCTTCTTCCGGGGTCTTCGGACGCGAGCCCGCGGAAAGCGTAGTATATTTCCGGAACGGTTGTCTAACATTCACTTAAAAAATATAGAATTCAGTTACTGCAGATTTTATCTCAACGATGCATAAAAAACAAAAAAGTACACGTAAAGATCTAATTGTTAAATATAATAGTAACATACTTACTTAGTTGGGTTATAATTGGACTAAAGATGATCCATACTATTGAAAGTTATCTCTAGAATTGTTTATCATTAGGAAAGGTATTCTTTTAATAGACCTGTCAGTGGTAACTATCCAGATTTATTGACCGTCTGTAAAGAAAAAATATTGACAAAACGTCAATTTCCTTTTAAAATAACCTTTGTTGCCTTGAGGTGGTAGAAATGAAATTTTCTCTTCAAAAATTAAAATCGATGGGTTCAGAAGCCTTTTATTTTGAAGATCATGTAGATATTTCTGAAATAGTAGAAATGAACAATGATATCAGAAAGATTGACCCCGTTCTTGTCAAAGGTCATGCGACCATGCAAGGAAATCAGATTACAGTTAATTTCTTTGTGGAAGGAACAATGGTGTTACCTTGTGCAAGAACTTTAGTCGATGTTCCGTATCCCTTTCACGTTGATGCTATCGAAGTATTTTCTGCTTCTCCCTACTATAAGGAAGAGGATGACTCAGAAATACATCCAGTAGATAGAGAAATGCTTGACTTAACACCTTATATCAAGGAAAATGTTTTATTGGAAGTTCCTTTTCGTGTGTTTTCTGATGATAAGGAAGTTCAAGCAAATGCATTGACAGAAGGAGAAGGTTGGGAGCTTTCGTCTGATAAAAAGACAGAGAAAAAGATTGATCCGCGCCTTCAAAAATTGCAATCATTACTAGATAATAACGATGAAAATGAAAATCGTTGATAAAGTGAACAAAATAGCTTTCACTTGCTTTTGCAAGTAGAATGGATGAATTTTGTTTCTTGTATGAAGGAGGTGTAAGACATGGCAGTACCTAAGCAAAGAACTTCAAAAAAGGTTAAAAATCAACGTCGTACTCATAAAAAGTTACACGTACCTGGTATGGTAGAATGTTCAAACTGTGGTGAATACACTAAGCCACACCATGTTTGCAAATCTTGTGGACATTACGATGGTAAACAAGTTGTTGAACAATAATTACTATGCTTTTTCTAGTTACAATAGAGTAGCATAAAAAAACAAGTCTGACTCCAGGCTTGTTTTTTTGTGCTCTAACGTTGTTTCACTCTTGTTTCCCTTTAATAAAATATAAAAAAATAGAAAAGAATTATTCTATCACTCCTACTTTTTGCATACATTGATAGCAAACGAATGTTTAGAGGAGGGGTGTAATGAATAATACAAGACAAGATGCATGGAGTCAGGATGAAGATGTGTTACTAGCAGAAACTGTATTACGCTATATTAGAGAAGGAAAAACGCAATTAGAAGCATTCAAAGAAGTAGGGAAAAAGCTATCACGAACACCAGCGGCGTGTGGTTTTAGATGGAATGCTTCGATTCGTAAACAATATCAGCAAGCTATAAATATCGCGAAGAAAGATAGAAAACAACAATCGGATTCATTAAATACATTTCTTTCTTTAGATTCTGAGCAAGAAGATGGCACGCTAGATGCTGTGATTTCTTTGTTAGAAAAGGTGAAAGTCAGTTACTCAAATGAACAGAAGGCTGATTCTATCCAACAAGAGGTAAAATTATTAACTGAAGAAAATAAACACTTGAAAGAACAGATCCAACGCTACGAAAAAACTTTTGAAGAAATGAAAAAGTTATGGAGTGGTGTTGATAAATCTAAGAAATAATAGACTAAAAGGTAAAAGCAACCCAGTGTAAATAATTAGGGTTGTTTTTACCTTTTTAATTGTCATTAGCTAGGAGCAGTCTGGAGGTTAATCCGTTATTTCACTTAAATAACCTAAACATAATAATAAATTAGGTAATTATTACCACATAAACTTAGAATTGAAATCTAACATTTAAGGTTTTATTTATTAGTATTCTTGTACTTATACGTTTTTTAATGGTAATATCTCATTGGGACAACTATGACTTTTAGGCTATGTTAGAGGTGGATGAAATTGAAGATAGGAATTATTGGTGGTGGCTCAATAGGTTTATTAACGGCCAGTTTGTTAGTAAAGCAGGGCTGTGCTGTAACCATCTATGTTAGAAGGGAAGAGCAAAAGGCTAGAATAAACCAAAATGGGATTCTTTTACTTCCTGATGATACATACTTTATCAATGCAAAACTAACTAGTGAATTGAATAATGAAGATATTTTTATAATTACAACGAAACAATACCAACTTACTGGTTTGTTGTCAACTTTGAAAAAAACAAAGGCGCCTCTTTTATTCATGCAAAATGGGATGGGCCATATTGATGATATTAAATCTATTGAATTTAACCAAACTATTTTGGTCGCAACATGTGAGCATGGAGCGATGAAAATAGATGATAAAACTGTTAAACACACTGGCAAAGGAAAGCTGAATCTTTCCCTCTTTCAAGGTAACGCTTCTCTGTATAATGATGTAGCAAAATTGCTTGCTGGTGAAGATTTTCCAATTAATTTAGCTCCTGATTGGTATGAAATACTTGCGAAGAAACTAATTGTAAATGTAGTCATTAATCCTTTAACAAGTATTTTTCGTGTGAAAAATGGTTCGTTAACGGAAAATCCACATATAGAAGCAATTGCTAAACAGACATGCATGGAAGCTTCATCTGTGTTAGGGCTAGATCCAGAGGAAGAGTGGGCCAATGTACGAAGAGTGATAAGACTAACAAAAAACAATGAATCTTCCATGTATTTGGACACGAAAAGAAATAGAGAAACGGAAATAGAAGCTATATCTGGTTATTTACTTAATCATGCAAACGGGGAAGTTCCCTTCATTCAGTTTGCCTATCATGCTATTAAGTCAATAGAACGATTAGAAAGGCGTGATCTGGTAGATGATTGATTTAATTGCTTATACGCTCGGAGTATGTATAACTTTTCCTTTTTTGCTTACATGCATTGTATATATAATCGTAAAAAAGACCGTTCGTAATAAATGGAAGGCAATCCACTTTTCTGTCAACTCTACTACTATTTTTTATATAATATCGGTAGGAGTTATGTTAAACGTATTATTCGGCCAAAATTTTACTGGAATTATTCTTATTATTTTACTGCTTATATTATCTTTGTTCGTTATTATTCAATGGAAAAGTAAAGGGGAAGTAGCCATCCCAATTGTGTGGAAATTGTTTTGGCGGTTTACTTTTTTATTATTTTTTGTTGGGCAATTCTTGATGGTTATTGTGGGGCTAAGTTTAAAAATAATGGCAATTTAAAACAGAATATGTGATTTTATACCTTGCTTTATGTAAAATACGAATTATGATTAATTATTTTCTAAATCGAATAGTAATGGAATTATTTACACTATGACAAAGGAGCAGGTAATCCATGCGGGTCGACCCAATAAAATTAACAAATAAGAGTCGGTTAATTTCTGACTATATAAATCATAAACAAACCATACTAAATAAATTTGATTATCATCCATATGATCCAAATACGTTTCATAGAAGGGTGGAAGATTTAAAAAAGCGTAGCTTTGATAGAAAGTCGTTAGTACGTGTGTTACTAGAACTGAATCTGCAATGGGGTGCTTCTGAGTCGACTTTACATAACATAAATAGATTGCAAGAAGAAGATAGCGTCGTGGTGATAGGTGGGCAACAAGCTGGATTATTGACAGGACCGCTTTATACCATTAATAAAATCATTTCCATTATCCATTTGGCCAGAGAACAAGAATTAAAACTAAATGTACCTGTTATTCCTGTTTTCTGGATTGCTGGAGAAGATCACGATTTTGATGAGATAAACCATATCATGATGCCGCAAGGCTCTAGAATGAAAAAGCATCGGACAACCCACCGTGTACATAAAAAGAATTCCATGTCTGATTGTGAGTTAGACTACAATGAAACTCAAAATTGGATCAATGAGCTTTTTAAGACATTCGCGGAAACAGAACATACAAAATCGATGTACCAAATGATTCAAACCGCTTTAAAAGATTCAAGAACATACGTCGATTTTTTTGCTAAGTTACTATGTGTACTATTTCAAAATACAGGATTAGTTCTAATTGACTCTGGGAATTCATTGGTTAGACGAATGGAGAGTTCGTACTTCATACAATTAATTGAGAGACAAGCTGAAATTAGTAAGGGAGTATTTTCTGCTCTTCAACAAGTAAAACAAGAGGGTTATTCTGTTTCTGTTGATGTTGAAGCAGACGATGCTCACCTATTCTACCATAAAGATGGAGAAAGGGTATTATTGGAAAGATCCAAGGAAGGGAAATGGGTTGGTAAGCAGAACGAATGTATATTTAGTACAGAGGAATTAATCAATATTGCCAGGCATAATCCGGAGTTGTTAAGTAATAATGTTGTCACACGACCTTTAATGCAAGAATTGCTATTTCCGAGCTTAGCGTTTTTGGGTGGGCCAGGCGAGGTGGCATATTGGTCTATTTTAAAACCTGCTTTTCAAGTTATGGAAATGAAAATGCCGCCAGTTATCACACGTTTATCTTTAAGTTTAATCGAACAAGGAATTGATAAAAAAATACACAAGTATGCTTTAAACCCAGAACAGGTAGCTAGCCGTGGAGTGGGTTTGGAAAAAGGAAATTGGCTTTCTTCCCAAACTTCTCCCCCGATTGAGTTGTTGGCGGATCAGGTCAAGGAGTCAATCGCTATTGCACACCAACCTTTAAAAAATCTTGCTGAAAACTTAGGTCCTGATTTGAGCCGGTTGGCTGAAAAGAACTTGTATTATTTATACAAGGATGTATCTTTTTTACAAGAAGCAATGATCAAGCACTTAAAAGAACAATATAAGAAAAGTCTAGAAGAATATGATTCTGTCCATGTACATCTCTTTCCTGAAAGTGGGTTACAGGAGAGGATGTGGAATGTATTTTATTTTCTAAACAATTATGGACCAGGTCTAATTGATGATTTGTTAAGTGTGTCATATGATTACAAACAAGAGCATTATTTAGTTTATTTATAATTCACCACTTTCCCCCACAAATTATTAAAAACGAATAAATGATACGGTTTTAGTATGATTGAGCATTGCTCAATCATACTTTTTTTTGTTTCAATTTATACTTAGTAAGAGCTTTATCCCTAGATAGATCAATGTTTTTAATACATATATGATTTGTTAGGTAAAATAGGTGGTGAAAGGTGGGGGAATGTGGTACTATAGAAAAAGAAAGTGGGGGCGGTCCAGATGTTCATGGGTGAATTTCAACACAATATTGATACTAAAGGTCGCATTATTGTCCCTGCTAAATTCAGAGATGGACTTGGCGAGATGTTTGTGTTGACTAGAGGTTTAGATCGATGTTTGTTTGCCTATCCCATGAATGAATGGCGTCTTCTCGAAGAAAAATTAAAAAAACTCCCTCTAACTAAGAAAGATGCTCGTGCTTTCACACGTTTTTTCTTTTCTGGAGCGGTAGAATGTGAAGTGGATAAACAGGGAAGAATAAACATTCCAGCCCCACTTCGTAAATATGCAGATCTTGAAAAGGAATGTGTAGTAATAGGCGTATCAAACAGGATAGAATTCTGGGCAAATAGTGAGTGGGAAGATTACTTTGAAGAATCTGAAGAATCTTTTGCTGAAATTGCTGAAAATATGATGGACTTTGATATTTAATACCAAGTAATAGAGGTGAAAGGTTTTGTTTGAACATTATAGTGTTTTAAAAAATGAAGCGGTTGAAGGACTGGCTATTAAGCCAAATGGTACATATGTAGATTGTACTCTCGGTGGTGGAGGACATTCGGAAATGATTGCGCAGCAGCTTAGTTCAGAAGGTATGTTGGTTGCTTTTGACCAAGATACACATGCAATTGATGCTGCTAAAAAACGATTAGAGAAGTATAGTGATCGAATTACATACATTCATTCTAATTTTCGTCATCTAAAAGAAAAGTTGGATGAGCAAGGTATTGATAGTGTTGATGGTATATTGTTCGATCTCGGCGTATCTTCTCCACAATTAGATGAAGCAGAAAGAGGTTTCAGTTTCCATCATGATGCTCCACTTGATATGAGGATGGATCAGTCTCAGGGAATTACTGCTTTTGATGTAGTGAATGACTGGCCATATGCAGAACTTGTGAAAATTTTCTTTCGTTATGGTGAAGAAAACTTTTCAAAACAAATAGCGCGGAAAATAGAAGCGGCTAGAGAAATTAGCCCAATTAAAACTACCTTCGAGTTAGTGGAGATAATTAAAGAAGCAATACCGGCCCCTGCAAGAAGAAAAGGTGGGCATCCGGGTAAAAGGGTATTTCAAGCAATAAGAATCGCTGTTAATGATGAATTAAATGCATTCTATGATGTATTACACCAAGCAGCTGAGGTAATAGAAGTTGGTGGGAGAATATCTATTATCACCTTTCATTCCTTAGAGGATAGATTGTGTAAGCAAGCATTTAAAAAGTGGAGTACAACTCCACCAATACCAAAAAATATCCCAATAATACCTGAGGATAGTAAAGCGCCATTTAAACTTATTAATCGTAAACCGATCGTGGCGAATGAAAACGAACTAGAAGAAAATCGACGATCTAGATCAGCAAAACTTCGAATTATAGAGAAGATTAAACCTTGGGATGAAAAATTTATGTATCAGGAAGGATGGAATAAATAATGGGTGCAAGTGAAGCTAAAAATTGGCAACAATCAGCATGGCAAGAAAAACATGTGACTCACACGGGACAAGCTGAACCAAAACGTCAAGTGAAAGTAAAAGTTCATAAAAGATGGGTTACACCAGGAGAAAAATTGATGTATACTGTCTTTAGTGTACTTGCTGTAGTAGCGTTGTTTTTTGCGGTTTCATTTAGCTCATCTGCTGATGCATTAAACCGAGATGTTCAACAACTACAACAACAAGTTCAAGAACAACAATCAGCTAACGAAAATTTGCAGTTTAAGGTGAAGGAACTTAGTAATCCAGATCGTATCCTCCGTATTGCAAAAGAAAATGGATTACAAATTCAAAACACCCAAGTGAAACAAGCTAGCATGATTGCTAACTAAATTCAAAAGGGCGGGAGATACCAATTGAAGAAAAACAAAACTACTCAGTTCATGTCAACGGTGCTAATGCTTCTATTTGTGGTCATGTTTTTAACTTTGTCTGGTCGGTTTCTGTATATCCAGGGAACAGGAGAGGTATCAGGAGTATCTTTGAAAGATTGGGCAAAAGATAAACGTACAAATACGTATCAGATTGATGCTGCGCGTGGAACAATCTTTGATAGGAAGGGTATGCCACTTGCCCAGGATAGGGTTACATATCGTATTCAAGCCATTGTGGATGAAAGTTATACTACAGATAAAAAGGAGCCCAAGCACGTTACCGACCTGGAACATACGGCGGAAGTGCTGGCTCCTTTGTTAGATATGGAGACTTCTGAGATATTAAAATCCTTGAACAATGGTATAGAAAACGATAGATTCCAAGTCGAATTTGGAATGAAAGGTAAAGACTTAAGCCAGGAAAAGAAAGACAAAATAGCAGCGCTTGACTTGCCAGGAATTACTTTCCTAGAAGAATCAAAGAGGTACTATCCTAATGGAATGTTCGCATCACACATAATTGGACTGGCTCAGAAGCAGGAGGTCACGAAAGAAAATAACGGACAAAAATTAACGTTAACTGTGACAAATGGTGTGACAGGAATTGAAAAGCAGTTGGACGATCAATTAACGGGGACAAATGGCTCTATTTCTTACGAACGGGATAAATATAATGTGAAGCTCCTAGAACCCAATGAGATAATAAAAGAAGCGAAAGATGGCGACGAAATCTATTTAACTATTGACCAGAAAATCCAAACGTTACTTGAAGATTCGATGTCGCAAATAGATAAACAGTATAAACCAGAACGTATGACAGCAATTGTAGTTAAGGCAAAAACAGGTGAAGTATTGGCAATGAGTAATAGACCTAGTTATAATCCTAATGATTTAGGTGAGGTAGAAAACTGGTATAATGATGCCATATCTACTCCATTTGAGCCAGGATCAACGATGAAGATCTTTACGCTTGCTTCAGCTATTGAAGAAGGCGTTTGGAATCCGAATGAATACTATCAATCTGGTAGATATTCTAATAAAGATATGGGCAGTGGTTCCATAAATGATTGGGATAGTTGGGGTGAAATTTCCTTTCTAGAAGGTATTCAACGTTCTTCTAATAAAGCTGCCGCCATACTTGCTTACGAAAAAATTGGTCCAGATAAATTTTTAGATTATCTAAAGAAATTTGATTTTGACCAACCTACAGGCATTAATTTACCTGGTGAAAATACTGGGGTTATCCAATATAACTGGCCAATTGAAAAAGTTACGACAGCATTTGGACAAGGTACTACTACAACACCAATACAGCTTGTCAAAGCAGCTACAGCAATTACCAATAACGGTAAAATGTTAAAACCTTTCGTTATTTCCAAAGTGGTTGATTCGGAAACAGGTAAAGTGAAAGAAGAGTATAAAACAGAAGAGGTTGGCTCGCCAATCTCGGAGAATACGTCTAAACAAGTATTAGATATATTAGGAACAGTCATCACTTCTGAACATGGAACAGGTAAGGCATACAAACTAAATGATTATTCTGTTGCAGGGAAAACAGGAACAGCCCAAATTCCAGATACAGAGAATCTTTATCCAGGCCCTTATCTAGAAGGGGAAGAAAATTACATCTTCTCTTTCCTCGGAATGGCTCCTAAAGAAGAGCCGGAATTAATTATGTATGTTTCTGTTAAACAACCGGATTTAAATTTAGAGAAATATGAACCTGGTTCTGCCCCTGTTTCGTTTATATTTAAAAATGTAATGGAAAATAGTTTACGCTATTTAAAGATCCAGCCTGATAGCGCAGAATCTGAACCAATCCATTCCATAACAGTGCCAGAAATGGTTGGAAAAACAGTGACTAATGCTAAACAGAGTCTAGAGCAATTAGGTGCAAGTGTTACAGTCGTTGGTGATGGAGCGAAAATAGTGAAGGCTAGTGTTTCAGAGGGAGAAGAAGTTCTGCCAAATGAGCGTATTTTACTCATAACCGATGCACCAAAGATGCCGGATGTAAATGGGTGGTCATTAAGAGATGTACTGAAGCTAAGCGATCTTATAGAGCTTGATCTGGAAGTGATGGGCAATGGTTACGCTAAAACTCAGAATGTTAAAAAAGGAACCACTATTAAAGCAAATGATTATCTGATGGTTGAATTTTCACCCCCATCTTCTAATAAAACAAATGCTAATGCAAAGTCGGAAAAGTCGAAAGAAGAAAATACAAATAACGAGTAATCTATTGCAGTGTTCTAATCATTTTCTCTTGTACATATATTGGATACAAGCATATCTGTAAGTAAGGAGATGTCCTATGAAACGTGTATCCAATGTAACAATGAGAAAACGATTAGTCACTGTATTTCTTTTTGCAATTGTAGTATTTGGGATAATTGCAATTCGTCTAGGTTACGTACAATTTGTAATTGGCGATGAATTGATGGAAAAAGCTAAGGCTTCTTGGAGCCGAGACATTATTTTTGAACCAGAACGAGGTAAAATTTTGGACAAGAATGGCGAAGTTCTTGCGGAAAACGTATCTGCACCCACCGTCAGAGTAGTTCCTAGGCAAATAAAGGATCCACAGAAGGTTTCTGAGGCCTTAGCGCAGATTCTGGACATGCCTGTCAAAGAGGTTTATCAGACTATAACTAAATCTGCAAGTATAGTGGATATTCGTCCTGAGGGGATAAAAATTTCTGAAGAAAAAGCGGAAGCGATTCAAACATTAGGATTAGATGGCGTCTATATTGCAGAGGATTCTAAACGACATTACCCTAATGGTGATGATTTATCACATGTACTTGGTTTTGCTGGGATTGATAATCAAGGGTTAATGGGACTAGAACTTTATTACGATGAAAAGCTAAGCGGTGAAGAAGGGAGTCTCTCATTTTTCTCAGATGCTAAGGGAAAAAGACTGCCTAGTATGGCAGATGTGTATGATGAACCGGTTGATGGTAATAACCTAAAACTGACTATTGATTCTAGAGTCAACACTATTATTGAAAGAGAACTTGATATTGCAGAGTCGAAATATAATCCAGATGGTGCTTTAGCAATTGCAGTTGACCCAGATACTGGAGGAATCCTGGCGATGTCTTCACGCCCAAACTTTAATCCAGAAAATTATCAAAGTGTTGATGCTGATATTTACAATCGTAATCTGCCTATCTGGAGTACCTATGAACCAGGATCAACCTTTAAGATCATTACACTTGCTGCGGCTTTAGAAGAAGGTATGGTTGATTTGGAAAAAGATGAGTTTAATGATGACGGCTCTATAAACGTCGATGGTACGACCATTCATTGTTGGAAGAGTGGAGGGCACGGGCACCAAACATACTTAGAAGTTGTACAAAATTCATGTAACCCAGGATTTGTGTCTCTAGGTCAGGAGCTTGGTGAAGATAAATTGTTTTCTTATATCCATAATTTTGGTTTTGGTGCAAAAACCGGAGTTGACTTACAAGGTGAAGCAAAAGGAATTCTGTTTAAACCAGAACAAGTTGGTCCAGTTGAACTAGCAACAACTTCTTTTGGGCAAGGGGTTTCTGTTACACCGATCCAGCAAGTTATGGCAGTTTCTGCAGCAGTTAATGGTGGTTACTTATACCAACCATATGTGGCAGATGAATGGGTCGATTCTGTTACAGGAAAGGTATTAGAAAAGACGGAACCAGTCCTTAAAGATAGGGTTATTTCAGAAGATACCTCTGCAGAGATCCGTAAAGCTCTTGAAAGTGTAGTTGCAAAAGGAAGTGGTAAGGGAGCTTATGTGGATGGCTACCGAGTTGGTGGTAAAACGGGGACTGCTCAAAAAGTAGGGAAAGACGGAAAGTATATGGCAAACAACCATATTGTATCTTTTATAGGTTTTGCGCCTGCGGATGATCCGGAAATTGTAGTTTACGTTGCTATTGACAATCCAAAAAACACAATCCAATTTGGTGGTGTTGTTGCGGCTCCTATAGTCGGGAATATTATTGGTGATAGCTTACGGGCATTGGGTGTTGAAAAAAGGACAGACGGTTTAGAAAAGGATGTTCAATGGCCTGATAAACCATTAGTAGAAGTACCTGATTTACGTGGTTTATCTAAACAAGAAATACAACAGTATTTGATGACTATATCTATTGAAGCGAGTGGTGAAGGAGATTATGTTATCGATCAAGCGCCTGAACCAGGGGTGAAAATTGAAGAGGGTGAGTCAATCCGCTTATTTTTTGGAGAAGAAGATGTGGGAGAAGAAAATGATAATAGTCATGCCCACTAAAAAGTAGATCTGTTATAATAGAGTGGTTGAGTGAACACTTTCTCATGGAAGTGGGAAGTGTTCCTTTCTATTTATTAGTATAAAGTAAACGGAGATATGTTAGGATGTGTGAGAGTGAAGCTAAGTAATTTGATTGAGTCATTACAGGTTTATACGATTTCGAAAGATATAAGATCCGTGGAGATTACTGGAATGCAAATGGATTCCAGACAAGTATCTAAAGGTGATTTGTTTATTTGTATTAGTGGTTTTACTGTGGATGGACATGACTTTGCCAAACAAGCGGAAGCAAAAGGTGCTGTTGCCATTATTGCGGAAAAACCGGTAGATGTGTCTATTCCGGTAATTCTAGTGAGGGATTCCTCTAGGGCGATTTCCATGTTGGCAAACTTCTATTTTCAAGAACCTACAAAAGATCTTCCACTAATTGGTATTACTGGAACAAACGGAAAAACAAGCGTTTCCTACCTCCTAGAGGAAATTTTTCGTTTTCACAATCAGAAAACTGGGTTAATTGGAACCATTCAAATGAAAATTGGGATGGATAGCTATGAGGTTAAAAACACTACACCAGACGCTCTATTTTTACAGCGTAGTTTTAGAAAAATGGTTGATGAACAAGTTAAAGTAGCGTTTATGGAAGTTTCGTCACATGCTTTAGACATGGGAAGGGTTTATGGTTGCGATTTTGACATTGCAGTATTTACTAATCTTTCTCAAGATCATTTAGACTATCATAAAGACATGGATGACTATCTAAGAGCAAAAAGTTTATTGTTTTCTCAACTCGGAAACAGTTACAACAAGAACAATCCAAAATTTGCTGTAATTAATTCAGATGATGTACATAGTCATTTATTAACAAAGAGTACTGCTCAACCTATTATCACATATGGGATTAACTCGGATGCAGATATCACTGCTGAGAACTTACATTTAAACGCCAATGGCTCTAACTTTGACATGCATACACATAAAGGTACAGTAACAATCAACAGTAAATTGATGGGAAAATTCAGTGTATATAATATGCTTGCTGCCACTGGAGCAGCTTTATGTGCCGGGGTTCCTTTAAATGTCATCAAACAAGCTTTAGAGTCTACAACAGGGGTGAATGGCAGGTTTGAGCCTGTTGTGAAAGGACAATCATTCGGTGTGGTGGTGGACTATGCCCATACTCCAGACTCATTAGAAAATGTCCTTACGACAATTAAGTCTTTTGCGAAAGGGAATGTATTTGTAGTTGTTGGTTGTGGTGGTGATCGAGATAAAAAGAAACGACCTTTAATGGCAGATATTGCCGTAAAATACGCAGATGAAGCTGTTTTCACTTCAGATAATCCTAGATCTGAAGACCCTCAAGCTATTCTTAAGGACATGACAAGTCATTTAAGTGAAGGTAATTATAAACAAATAGTAAACAGGGAAGATGCGATCGCATATGCTATTCAGTTAGCTAAAGACGATGATATTGTTTTAATTGCTGGTAAAGGTCATGAAACCTACCAAATTATTGGTGATAAGGTTCTTGATTTTGATGATAAGGCCGTTGCAGCTATCTGGATAGAGAATACAAAATAATAAATATATTAGATTGATTTTTTGATGTCCGACTATTCCAGTACATGATGAGGAGAGGATAGGTTGTTATTTACTACAAATTTTTTGACTGATATTTTCCCAGATACAAGAGGAGCAGTTAAGGATAACCTTCCAATCAAAGAAGTAACGATTAATAGTAAGGAATCAACAAATAAAGCATTATTCATACCTGTGGAACGTTCTCAAGCTGGTAAAGAAGAAGCATTAGAAGAAGCATTTTATAATGGTGCAATAGCAGCTATTTGGGAGAAGGAGTATCCATTACCAAGGTTCATTCCTACAGACTTTCCTATATATTATGTGCCTAATACAAGAGAAGCGCTACATGACTTGGCTATACATTTTCTTAACCTAGTAAGGCCTATCACGATTGTTTTTGTTGGAAAAGATGACTTAAAAACTAAAGAATTGACAGTGTCGCTTTTAAATGAAACATATCGTGTTCATAGCACTTCTCGTATTACAGGTAACGATGAATTGTTAACAAACATTTTAACTATGCCTAAGGCTACCGAGGTATTTTGTCTAGATGTTGCTGTGGACTACCTTTTGGAATTGTCGAGTTTGTCTAAGTTAGGAATTGATTTAGTTGTAATGACAGATTTTGGCCAAATAGAAAACAACTACCATAGTGCTGTTAATGAATTTGCACAAACTAGTGTTGAGCTATTATCTAATATAAAACAAAACGGCAAAGGGATTATTGACGGAGATCTTGTTGTATTTAATGGATTGAATTATAATGACATAATTGTGTCGATTGGTTTCGATCCTGTTAATAGGATACATATTGAATGTGATCTAAATAAGTTACTTATGCGAGAGAGTAGTGGAGTGAAACAATACAAAATCCCAGAAGGCTATGGGCCTAAGCAAGTAGCTTTTGCGATTAAGATAGCGAACCACTTTCAACTAGAAGAAGATCAAATTTATAATTTCCTATATAGATAAAATTTAGGGGAACGAGCCTTTGCACCTTTTATAAGAATGACGGACGGGTAAATGAACTAAAGGAGGAAGTAAAATGAATGAATACGTATTAGCAATTACTATGGCAATAGCATTTTTGATTACCGTCCTTATATCACCTATTTTTATTCCTTTTTTGAGAAGACTTAAGTTTGGACAGAGTATAAGAGAAGAAGGTCCGAAGTCTCATATGAAGAAAATGGGTACTCCAACAATGGGGGGCATAATGATTTTATTAAGTGTTGCCGTAACAACACTTATAATGACTAGCAAATTCAACAATAGCTCACTAAGCTTTGAAGTATTACTTTTATTGTTGGTTTTGTTAGGGTACGGTCTATTGGGATTTTTGGATGACTTTATAAAAGTAGTACTAAAACGTAATTTAGGATTAACATCTAGACAAAAGATGATAGGCCAAGTCATTATTTCTATTATTTTTTATATTGTGTTGCGGTTAAAAGACTTTCCAACATATATTCAAATTCCAGGAACGAGCATCCAGTGGGATTTAGGATGGGGTTACGCATTATTGATTATTTTCATGTTAGTAGGTTCATCGAATGCAGTAAATTTAACAGATGGTTTAGATGGCCTTCTAGCTGGAACTGCTGCAATAGCATTTGGAGCTTTTGGCATATTGGCTTGGTATGGTTATCCGCAATTTGAGGTGACTATCTTCTGTTTAGCTGTTGTTGGAGCTTTGCTTGGGTTCTTGGTGTTTAACGCGCATCCTGCAAAGGTTTTTATGGGGGATACAGGTTCTCTTGCCCTCGGAGGTTCGATAGCTGCAGTAGCAATTTTAACTAAATTAGAAATTCTTTTAATTATTATCGGTGGAGTTTTTGTATTAGAAACGTTATCGGTAATTATTCAAGTTATTTCATTTAAGACGACTGGAAAAAGAGTTTTCAAAATGAGCCCTTTACATCATCATTATGAACTAATGGGATGGTCCGAATGGCGAGTTGTAACAACATTTTGGTTAGTTGGATTAATTTTTGCAGCGCTTGGCGTGTATATTGAGGTGTGGATACTTTGAATAAATTAGATGATTTTTCTTACCATTCTGTATTAGTTTTAGGTCTAGCTAAAAGTGGTACTGTTGCCGCTAAATTACTAGCAAGAAGTGGCAAGAAAGTAAGGGTTAATGACTTTAAAACAAAACAAAATGATCCAGTTGTACAAGAACTGGAAAATGCTAATATTGAAGTGATAGTAGGTAACCATCCACTTAATGTTTTGGATGGTATTGAGATTGTAGTGAAAAATCCAGGGATACCTTATGAAAATATAGTGATAGCAGAAGCAGAAAAACTGGGGATACCGATTATTACGGAAGTGGAACTTGCAGGGTTGTTAGTGCAAAGTCCTATAGTTGGTATTACGGGATCAAATGGAAAAACAACTACTTCAACACTTATTTATGAAATGATTAGACACAGTGGTCAAGAAGTACAGCTTGCAGGTAATATTGGCAATGTAGCTACAGAAGTAGCTGAAAATTTGAAGAAAGATGAAGTGATGGTAATGGAGTTGTCATCATTTCAGTTGCTCGGTATAGAAAAATTTAAGCCGAATATTTCTGTCCTGCTCAATCTATTCGAAGCTCACTTAGACTACCATAAAACTTTTGAACATTATAGTCATGCAAAAGCGAACATTTTCAGGAATCAAACGAAGGATGACTATTTAGTCTATAATGCGGATGATGATGATGTTTCTGAACTAGTCCAATTTGCTCATGCCACTAAAGTGCCTTTTAGTACGAAAAAGCAAACAAGCGGGGCGTGGTGTGATGACGACAATTTATATTTTATGTCTGAAAAAATAATAGAACTAAGAAAAATTGCTTTAGTAGGCAAACACAATTTAGAAAATATCTTGGCAGCTGTGTCGGCAGCAAAGTTACAAGGTGCTACTATAGAAGGTATAACTCAAGTGTTAACAACCTTTACAGGTGTAAAGCATAGGCTTCAATTTGTTGATAGTATTGATGATCGATTATTTTATAACGATTCAAAAGCTACAAACATTCTGGCTACTTCAAAAGCTCTTGCTGCTTTTAACCAACCAACAATCCTCCTTGCAGGAGGATTGGATAGAGGGAACGATTTTGATGAATTAATTCCCTATTTGAGTAACGTTAAAGCGATGGTTTTGTTTGGTGAAACAGCACCTAAGTTAGAAAAAACTGCTCAAATGGCAGGAATAAATTCAATACATTTCGTCGATAATGTAAAACATGCCGTGCAAAGTGCATATAACATATCCGAAAAAGATGATGTTATTTTACTGTCACCTGCTTGTGCGAGTTGGGATCAATATCGCACTTTTGAGGAAAGAGGAGACATGTTTATGAATGCTGTGCATACATTAAAGTAGGGGCTTGTTTTATCTATATAGCAATAAATTAGATAAGAAGGACTTTCCTATTGTTTTCTACTAACGTAGAATGAATTGGACAAGTTCTTCTACAGCCCCACGTTCCTATGTATTTGGAAATGGGGTGTTTTTTTGTTCAGAACAAAACAGAAGTCTTCACAGAGTGCACCAGATATGCTATTGGTTATCGCGATTTTTTCACTATTACTTGTCGGAATAGTAATGGTGTATAGTGCATCAGCTATCTGGGCGGATTACAAATTCAATGACTCCTTTTATTTTGCGAAGAGGCAATTACTATTCGCTACAACTGGGGTTATTGCTATGTTTGTTATCGCAAATATTCCTTATCTAACTTGGAGGAAGTATGCAAAAGTTATCTTGTTTGTTTGTTTTCTACTTCTTATTGCCGTACTGATTCCAGGAGTAGGGATGGTTAGAGGTGGAGCTAGAAGTTGGATAGGTGTTGGAGCATTTAGTATCCAACCAGCTGAGTTTATGAAGCTAGGATTAATCATTTTCCTTTCTACTTACCTAGCTACAAATCAAAAGTATATTACTTCTTTTAAGAAAGGATTTATGCCTTCTTTACTATTAGTATTTGTTGCTTTTGGTTTAATTATGCTACAGCCAGATTTGGGTACAGGTGTAGTCCTAGTTCTAACTTGTATGGTGATGATCTTTGTATCAGGAGCAAAAATAAGCCACTTTGTCGGGCTAGGCACTCTTGGTATTCTAGGGTTTCTAGCACTGATTGCTTCAGCTCCGTATCGAATTAACAGAATAACTGCATTCTTAAATCCATGGGAGGATCCACTAGGGAATGGGTTTCAAATTATCCAATCTTTGTATGCTATTGGTCCTGGTGGGCTGATGGGAATGGGATTAGGACAAAGTCTACAGAAGTTTTTCTATTTACCAGAACCACATAATGATTTTATTTTTGCAATTATTTCTGAAGAATTAGGTTTTCTTGGTGGAACATTTGTATTGATGTTGTTCTTACTTTTACTTTGGAGAGGCATTAGAGTATCGCTAGCAGCACCTGATACGTATGGAAGTTTATTAGGTCTAGGCATAGTTGGTATGGTATGTATCCAAGTTATGATTAACATCAGTGTCGTAATTGGTTTAATACCTGTTACTGGGATTACGTTACCATTTTTAAGTTATGGTGGTTCTTCCTTAACATTGACATTATGTTCCATTGGTATCTTGCTGAACATAAGCAGATATGCGAGATTGTAAAATCTCTAATAAAACAATATTTTTTACATTGACTATTTATAAATCAGTTGATTCACTTCGGTGGACTAACTGATTTTATTTTTTTCTAAAAAATTAGCATAACTTCAACAGAAATCGAATACGAGTGACTATAAAATATGATATAATTTTATTATTAGTTCCAATTAACGGCATCCATGTATGCCGTTTCGTTATTTCATAGTAATACTATTAGATAATAGGTTTGGAAAACCTTATAAACCTAATTTAATTTTGTAAAAGGGAAGAAATAGGAGATGAGTCAAAAAAACGTTGTATCGATAGAAGATAGAATACCGAAACTAAAACAGGCTAGAAAGAAAAAAGCAAACAGGCGATTGATCTTTTATTTATCCATATTCTTCACATTAATTTTTATTGTTATCTATTTGCAATCTTCCCTAAGTCATGTACATGAGGTAAAGGTTTCTGGAAATTACTACTTAGAAGATAAGGCAATTAGAGATTTAAGTGAGATAACGAGTGAAGATAATTTTTGGAGCGTAAATATTAAACAAGTAAAAAAGCAAATAGAAAAACACCCTGAGATCAAGTCTGTCACTGTATCTAAGACATTTCCTACTACTATTAATGTCGCAGTAAAAGAATACCATATTGTAGGGTATGTGAAACAGGATGGGAAGTACTACCAACTATTAGAGAATGGGACAAGATTAGACTCCAAGCCATTAACGTCGTTAAAGGGTGATGCACCATTGATCACCAACTTTGAAAAAGATACCTATCTTCAGGAACTAACCATAGAATTAGAGCGTTTGCCACGAACCGTTGTTGCGATTGTTTCTGAAATCCAATGGAATCCAACAGAAGGGAATCCGTATAAAATACGCGTATATATGAATGATGGTTTTGAGGTGGATGCCTCGATTCGGAATTTTGCAAAAGCGATTCGCGCTTATCCTTCTATTGTTTCCCAATTAGACCCTAAAAGTGAAGGGATTATCCGGATTGGTGATGGAGGAGCAGTTTTTGATCCGTATGACAAAGAAGTAACAGAACCGAAGGAGAGTCAAAATGAAATTCAGGGGTAGACATGTAGTGTTGTCTTTAGTCCTACTAGTCTTTGGGTTTCTGATCTCTTTTAGTTATCAGTACACACAAACAGAAACGAGAGTAGTTCAAATCTCTGATCAAGAATGGGAAAAAGATTACTACTACCGACAACAATTGCTCGATTTAGAGGCAAAGAACATTGAGTTACGTCAACAATTAAATAAGAATCGCCGACAAGTCCAAGAGTTAGAAGAAGAGCTTGGTCAGCAGCAAACAAATATTGGAGAGTTTGTTGAAGATAAAAAAGAGCTTCAAATGCTTGTTGGTGAATTACCTATTCAGGGAGAGGGAGTAAAGCTAACTCTAAGTGATGCTTCCTACATTCCTACCGAGGAAAATGCAAATCAATATATGGTTCATGACCGTCATATTCAATTGGTGATAAATGAATTATATAGTGCAGGTGCAAAAGCCATTTCCATTAATGGGCAAAGAATTTTTCACGATAGCTACATATCATGTGTTGGGCCCGTTATTTCTGTAGATGGTGTGCAACACCCTGCTCCATTTACCATAGCGGCAATAGGAGATTCAGATACTTTAAATGTCAGTTTAAATTTAACAAATGGAGTTATTGATATATTAGTGAATGATCAAATTGATGTCGAGATGGAAAAAAAAGATACGATTGAGATGAAAGCAAGGATTAGCTAGAAAGGTGATATTATTGAAGTTTAAAAGAAAAGCTCTTATTTCCTTTGTTTGTGTATTGACGGGGTTTATGATCGCAATACAATTTCAATCGACACAAAAACCAGATATTCGAGAGACTAGAGATGTGTGGGAAATTAGAAAGCAATTACAAACAGAACAAAAGAAACAACTCCTTCTGTATAATCAAATTACGGAATCAGAAAGAATATTAGAAGAGTACTCTGAAAAATCTGAGCAAGAGCAACTGAATACACTAAAAGAGTCTACTGAGGTGTTGAAGGAAAAAGCAGGTCTTACTGAAAAAAAGGGAAAGGGACTGTTAATAACTATTGAACCACTCTTTGAGAATGAGTCTGAAAGAGTGGAGTCCTACCCTTCTATAACCCCGGATTTACTGAATCGCCTAATCAATGAGTTAAATACCTATGGAGCTGAGGATATTGCAATAGAAAATGAGCGAATAATCAATTTAACGCCGATTCGATACGTAAATGGAAAAACATATGTTAATAATCATGCACTTCCAGGAATTCCTCTTAAGCTTAAAGTGTTGTCGCCAAACCCAAAGCGTTTATTAGATTATGTGCAAGTTAGTGAGTCAAAGGACTACTTTGCAATAGAAGATCTTAGTTTAAGTGCAGAGATTAAAAATGGGTTGGTTCTGCCAGGCTATGAAGGAGTAGTGGACCTGGAAGGAATTAAAGTAAAAGAACAAGCAGAAGCAGGTGAATGATAATGTGGTTACCGGCACTGTGTTTAATAGTTGGTTTATCATTAGGATTAATGACGGATATTACAGTACCAGATCAATACTCTAATTATTTATCCATTGCAGTATTAGCTGCCTTAGATACGATCTTCGGTGGTATTAGAGCTCACTTAGAAGGGCTGTTTAATGAAAAAGTATTTCTGACAGGCTTTTTCTTTAATATAATCTTAGCTGCACTCTTGGCATTTTTGGGAGTCCAGTTAGGTGTTGATTTATACCTAGCTGCTGTATTTGCTTTTGGTGTGAGACTCTTTCAAAATATCGCTATAATTAGAAGAGTGTTAATCGACAAAAAGCAAAAAAATGTGGAAATGTAAAAAAATCCGAGCAAATTAAAGGAAATCGTCGTTTTGTGTTGAATATTGTTATTTGAGGGTTTTTTATTATAAGTTTTAAAGTCAGTTTGGTATGATGAAAATTAGTAATTTTTAGAAACTGATAGATATTATTGAAAATAGATTGTAATTCAGGTGAATATTCGATAATATTTGTACTATTCAGATGCCGAAAATAGGAGGTGCCTCTTTGAACAACAATGAAATTTTAGTCAGCCTGGATATAGGTACATCAAAAATAAAAGTAATTATAGGTGAAGTTCTCAATGATTCCTTAAATATTATAGGAGTTGGTACTGCAAAGTCCAACGGAATGAAGAAAGGTGCCATTGTAGATATAGACCAAACGGTTCACTCAATCCGAACAGCTGTGGAACAAGCAGAAAGAATGGTTGATATTCAAATAGACCGCGTAATTGTTGGGATAAATGGAAATCACATTCAACTCCAACCTTGCCATGGAGTGGTAGCTGTATCCAGTGAAAACAGAGAAATTGGCAACGAAGATATAAAACGTGTTATTGACGCTGCTCAAGTTATTTCAATTCCTCCTGAGCGTGAGGTAATAGATGTAATACCAAAACAATTTATTGTGGATGGTTTAGATGAAATTAATGACCCAAGAGGAATGATTGGTGTTCGCTTAGAAATGGAAGGCACAATTATTACTTGTGCTAAAACAATGCTACATAATGTATTGAAATGCGTTGAAAGAGCAAATTTAGAGGTGCTTGATATTTGTCTTCAACCATTAGCAACAGGTTCAGTAGCTTTATCTAAAGATGAAAAGAACCTAGGAGTAGCCCTTATTGATGTTGGTGGTGGAAGCACGACAGTGTCTGTATTTGAAAATGATCACTTAGTATCTACACGTGTTGTCCCACTTGGTGGAGACAACATAACAAAAGATTTATCTATTGGTCTTCGTACTACATCAGAAGAGGCGGAAGATGTTAAATTAAATCATGGACATGCTTTTTTTGATGATGCTAGAGAAGAGGAAACGTTTGAAGCAACAATAATTGGTAGTAATAAGAAACAGACGTTTAACCAATTGGAAATATCTGATATGATTGAAGCGAGATTAGAAGAAATTTACGCATTTTCTGAGAGAGAGATTAGAAAGATGGGATATCAAGAGCTAGCAGGTGGTTATGTCTTAACAGGTGGATGTATGAGTATGCCTGGAGCTTTAGAGTTAGCACAAGACCTTTTCTATAGCAATGTAAGAATCGCTATCCCGGATTATATTGGAGTAAGAGAACCCCAATTTACTTCAGGTGTTGGCATCTTGAAATTTGCCTATCGGAATGCGAAAATACAGGGAAAAGAAATTTCTGATGCTGTTACAATTAGAGAAGCTCAAGCTACACAACCTACAAAAACCAAGCGCGTAGTCAAGCAGAAAGAATCTACTACTCCAACCAAAAAGAAAGAGTCTGGTATTGCTAACCTATTTAAATATTTCTTTGATTAATATCATCTAGAATAGATAGGGAATGAATGACTATTCGTTTCGTTGATAGAGGAATGGTACAGGCTGCTAGAAATGGTACTTAAGTAGCTGTTAAAACGATATTCTGTAGCTTTTTGGACATCCTCTAACAGAAATTAACTATAACTTCAATGAATCTTGTAAACTTGCAAATTAGGAGGAACGAAAATGTTAGAGTTTGATACAAATATGGATCAACTTGCATCGATTAAGGTAATCGGTGTAGGTGGGGGCGGTAGTAACGCAGTAAATCGAATGATTGAACACGGAGTTCAAGGCGTAGAATTTATTGCTGTTAATACAGATGCTCAAGCTTTGAATTTATCTAAAGCTGAAGTGAAAATGCAAATTGGAACAAAATTAACTCGAGGATTAGGAGCAGGAGCAAATCCTGAGGTTGGACGCAAGGCTGCTGAAGAAAGTAAAGAACAGTTAGAAGAAGTGTTAAAAGGTGCTGACATGGTTTTTGTTACTGCAGGTATGGGTGGAGGAACTGGAACAGGTGCTGCACCAGTAATCGCACAAGTAGCAAAAGAACTTGGCGCTTTAACAGTTGGTGTCGTAACACGCCCGTTTTCATTTGAAGGCCGCAAACGTTCCACACAAGCAGTCTCTGGTATTGATGGTCTAAAGAGCAGCGTAGATACACTAATTGTTATTCCTAATGATCGTTTATTAGAAATCGTTGATAAAAACACGCCAATGCTTGAAGCATTCCGCGAAGCAGACAACGTATTACGTCAAGGTGTTCAAGGTATTTCTGATTTGATTGCAACACCTGGTTTAATTAACGTTGACTTTGCTGATGTTAAGACAATTATGTCAGATAAGGGTTCTGCATTAATGGGAATCGGTATTGCTACTGGAGAAAATAGAGCAACAGAAGCCGCTAAGAAAGCAATTTCTTCTCCACTATTAGAAACGTCTATTGATGGAGCGCATGGTGTATTAATGAATATTACTGGTGGAACTAACTTAAGTCTATATGAAGTCCAAGAAGCTGCAGATATAGTTACTTCTGCCGCTGACCAAGAAGTTAATGTTATTTTCGGTTCTGTAGTAAATGAGGACTTAAAAGATGAAATAGTTGTAACTGTAATTGCTACAGGATTTGACGAAGCTCAACTTGCTAAAGCGCAGCCTAAGCAAAGACCAGTAGTGAATAATGCAAGTAATAGTAAACCTCAACAAAGTGAAAGAAGGCGTGAAGAAGGTGTAAGAGAAACAGTTGCATCTACTCAACCAAAATCTAAAGATGAAGATACTTTGGATATACCAACTTTCTTAAGAAATAGAAATAGAAGAAGATAATATTCGAGTTAAAGCAGATGATTAATCATCTGCTTTTTTTAATGGAATTTTATTTGGATAATTAAATAAACGAACAAATAATACTTAAAACTAATAATTTCATTGTAGGTTTCGAAAAGTTATTCTTATTACACGATACTTCACTTCTCGTTACTAATTCATTAATTTCACTCTATCAATAAGGCTTAAGCTTTACGTGGCGAGTGTTGTTAACTCCTCTCGCGGTTTCAGTGAGTTTGTGTTTTTTATTTATATCTTCTTATCAAAAAATATCATTAGGAATTTCACTGCTTAACATGCACACTAATAGGTGTCGAAAAAACTATCAAGTAAATTACTTGAAAAATTAAATGACAAATTAACTAATAACTTCTGAAAATTAGTAGTCGTTGAGTCACAAAATGTGACAGACTTCTGAAGTTATATTAGCTATACTAGCAACAAATCCTTACCTTAGTGTTTGAAAGGAAGAAAAAAGTGACTATTTATTTAGATGCAATATGGATATTAAATATTTTATTAGATTGGATGATATTGCTTTTGACTCAATTTATAACTAGAGATAACTCTAGGCATCTGAGAGTTTTTTTTGGAGCCTTTATTGCTTCAATACTGGTTCCTATCACTTTATTTCTTCCAGAAACATTAATAACAACACCTTTCGGGAAAGGAGTGTACTCGCTCTTTATTGTATTAACAGCGTTTGGATTTAAGAACTTACGTCAGTTTTTAAAAAAACTGTTATCTTTTTATTTTGTTTCATTTGCTCTTGGGGGTGGATTAATAGCTTTACATTTCTTTTTAGGACAACAAATGGTTGCATCTAATAGTGGGATATTAACCTTCCAAACAGGATACGGTGATCAGATAAGTTGGTTATTTGTTGGAATAGGATTTCCAATTATATGGTTTTTTACAAAGTCAAGGATGGACAAGCAAATGCTAGAAAATTTCCGGTACGATCACTTATATGAGGTTAGTATTCAACTATTAGGTGAAACACATGTAACTACTGGCTATATAGACAGTGGAAATCAGCTAGTAGACCCGTTATCACGAAAACCAGTAGTGATATGTGATCAACTATTTATGAGTAATTGGTTCTCCGAAGAGGATTGGCACTTGATGAAAGATGCGCAAGAAAATCTAATGTTCGATTCTTTACCAAGTAAATGGGAAGAAAACATTCATATTGTTCCTTATCAAGGAGTGGATGGGAACCGTACCTTCATGATTGTGTTAAAACCTGATCTTATTCTAGTAAACTACGAAGGAAAACAAATTTCTACTAATAAAATATTAATCGGTCTACAATTTGGTGAACTATCTTCAGATAGTAGTTATCATTGTTTATTACATCCACAAATTTTTAAATATTCGGTGGCAACTTCTGCATAAGAAAATTAATACTAGATGAAGGAGAGATGAACAGATGAAAAAATGGAAGTTGAAAATCCAATTATGGTGGTACAAAATCTTAATAAAATTAGGTTTCAAAACAGAGGAGATTTATTACATAGGTGGGAGTGAAGCATTGCCTCCTCCATTGTCTAAGGATGAGGAAGCTGAACTTCTAAAAAGACTACCAGTAGGGGATAAAGCTGCCAGAGCAATGTTGATAGAGAGAAATTTACGTTTAGTAGTATATATAGCAAGAAAATTTGAAAATACAGGCATTAATATCGAAGACTTAATAAGCATAGGAACGATAGGGCTTATTAAGGCAATTAATACATTTAACCCTGAAAAGAAAATTAAATTGGCAACTTATGCATCAAGATGTATTGAAAATGAAATTTTAATGTATCTAAGAAAAAATAACAAACTTAAGTCTGAAATCTCATTTGATGAGCCGTTGAATATTGATTGGGATGGAAATGAATTGTTATTATCAGATGTCTTGGGTACCGATGACGATGTGACTATTAAAGATATTGAAGCAGACGTTGATAAGAATTTATTAATGAAAGCCTTAGAGCAACTAAATGATCGAGAAAAACAGATTATGGAGTTACGATTTGGTTTAATTGGTGATGAAGAAAAAACACAAAAAGATGTTGCAGACATGTTAGGCATATCCCAATCCTACATTTCGAGATTGGAAAAAAAGATAATTCGTCGATTAAAAAAAGAATTTAATAAAATGGTTTAACCCTAATAATAGACGGATTTATCCGAATGATTTGATACAGGTGTAAAGATTTACTCTGCATAAAATCTCTCCCAAATGGTGATACTGTTCCATGAATAGCAACTCCAACCGGGAGGGTAGAACATGACAAGACATAAGGTAGAAATTTGCGGAGTAGATACATCAAAATTACCTGTATTAAAAAATGAAGAAATGCGAAAGTTGTTTAGGCAGATGCAAGAAGGTGACATATCAGCTAGGGAACAGTTAGTTAATGGTAATTTGCGGCTTGTTCTAAGTGTTATTCAACGTTTTAATAATCGCGGTGAATATGGTGATGATTTATTTCAGGTTGGCTGTATTGGATTGATGAAATCGATTGATAATTTCGATTTAGGTCAAAATGTTAAATTTTCAACCTACGCTGTTCCTATGATTATTGGTGAAATTAGAAGGTACTTAAGAGATAACAATCCTATAAGAGTTTCTCGTTCATTAAGAGATATTGCTTACAAAGCATTACAGGTAAGAGAAAAATTAATTAGTAAAACATCTAAGGATCCAACACCAATGGAAATAGCAAAAGAAATGGACATTCCTCATTCAGATATTGTTTTTGCAATGGATGCTATTCAGGATCCTGTCTCCTTATTTGAACCAATATATAATGACGGAGGAGATCCAATATTTGTAATGGATCAATTAAGTGATGAGAATGACAAAGATTCCAATTGGTTGGATATGTTATCGTTAAAAGAAGGGATGCATCGGTTAAACGAACGAGAAAAGATGATCCTTAATAAGCGATTTTTCCAAGGTAAGACGCAAATGGAGGTAGCTGAAGAAATTGGTATTTCCCAAGCGCAAGTATCACGATTAGAAAAAGCAGCTATCCAAGAAATGAACAAAGAAATGTTTGAATAAAGAAAGGACCTATATGGTACTGCACCCCCAAAGTTAGACTGAAAATCTAACTTTGGGGGTGTTTATTTATGACTAAATTATAGTGATTAGGTTAGTCCATCTTATAGGGTTATGTGTTCATACTCTTTTCCAGTAGAATTCTCAATTTTCCAAGGGCAGGAACTCAGTTAGGGTTCATCTCTAATATGCTCTTCTGCCATAGCAGAAACTAAATCATAGTAATGATGCATTTTATACATTATGATGTAAGCAAAATTACTTATAAAAAATATAAAATCAATTTTTTTGAAAGGATTGCTAAGAAAAAGAAAGATAACTAATTTCGTGCATATATTAGTACAAAAGGTAGGTGTTAGTTATGATAACTCTTTCAGAATTACAAATAAAAGATATTATAATGGTTGAAGATGGTAGGAAGCTAGGAAACATCACAGACTTGGATATTGATGTTGATAAAGGCCAAGTACTTTCTCTTATTATCGGAACAAAAGGAAAAGTAATGGGTATTTTTGGGAAAGAGGAGGAAATAACGGTTCCTTGGAACAATATTGTTACAATTGGATCAGATGTCATTTTAGTTCGAAAAGGGAATAATCCACGATTATTTACAGATTCAGACCAAAATTGATAGGGAATTACAAGAAATGAACGGAGAAATGTGGTAAAATGGTGAAAAATACTAGGAGGGTGGATATTGGAACCCTTTGAATCAATAGAGCACGAATCAATATTACTTGTTAGAGACTGGGACCAACAAAATTCAAAAATAAAAGTTACGGTGGGATTTACCACCCGGAATGGAGGCGTGAGTAACCCTCCATTTGATTCCTTTAATTTAGGGTTTCATGTACCTGATGATCCAACTTTGGTTTTATCAAACAGAAAACAATTAGCTTCGTTGCTCTCTTTTCCAATAGAGAGATGGGTGATTGGAGAACAAATCCATAGTACAACGATTAAAATCATTGAAGAGGCTGATTTAGGTAGAGGATCAGTGAGTCACGACAACACGATACAAGGTGTTGATGGATTAATTACAAATAAGCCTGAAGTGTTATGTGCAGCATTGTTTGCAGACTGTGTCCCTTTATTCTTTTACGATCCAAATTCCATGTGGATTGGAATTGCCCACGCAGGCTGGCGAGGTTCAGTTGGGGGGATAGCTGAAGAAATGGTTGCAAATCTCGTGAGATCAGGAGCTAATTTAAATAATATTAAAGTACTTATCGGCCCTTGTATCGGAGAACATGTTTATGAAGTTGATCAAAAGGTGATAGATAATATTGAAAGAGAATTTATAACGAAAGTAGTAAGACAGAAAGAAAATGGCAATTACTTACTAGATTTAAAGACGCTTAATCAAATGTACTTAAAGAAAGTTGGGGTATTGCCTGAGAATATATCCGTATCTAGCTACTGCACATATACGGATGATAAATTTTTCTCCCATCGAGGCGACTTAGGGAAAACTGGTCGAATGCTCGGCTTTATAGGTTACACAGTTAAGTCCTAGAAAGGAGGCTTTAGCTCCAATGAATGTACAAGCTAATTTACAATTAATCCGTCAGAAAATACAACAAGCATGCAACCGTGCAAATAGAAATGAAGAAGATATTACCATTATAGGTGTAACAAAGTATGTTACGATAGAACGTGCCAAAGAGGCAGTCGAATCGGGAATTACAAATCTTGGTGAAAATCGTATGGAAGGATTCCTGGAAAAGTATCAAGAACTTAGCAACCAGGCAACATGGCATTTCATAGGTTCCCTTCAATCAAGAAAGGTGAAGGATGTTATTCATGGTATTGATTACATTCATTCTTTAGATAGGATATCCTTAGCAAAAGAGATAAATAAACGTTCAGATAATCCTATTTCATGCTTTATCCAAGTAAATGTGAGTGGAGAAGAATCAAAGCACGGTATCAACGTTGAGCAAGTACATAACTTTGTAGAAGACCTAAAGCGATATGAAAACATTAAGATTGTTGGTTTGATGACAATGGCTCCTCATGTAGAGGAGCAACAAATTATTCGGAATACTTTCAGCGGATTGCGTAGGCTTCGTGATGAAATTCGTGACAAAAACTATGACCATGCTCCATGTGATTACTTATCAATGGGGATGAGTAATGATTATACAATTGCGATTGAGGAAGGTGCGACACATATTCGAATCGGATCTAACTTAGTAGGGTCTGAAAAATAGAGGTGATAAAAGTGAGTTTGAAAAACAAATTTAGAACATTCTTCTCAGTAGAAGATGAGTACGAGTATATTGAGGAACATGAGCAAGAACAGCCAGAATTAGATATTCCCTCAACACCATCAAGGCGAGATAAAAAACAGAATGTAGTAAGTCTCAAATCAGTACAAACTACTTCAAAAGTTGTTTTGTGTGAACCTAGTTCTTTTAATGAAGCTCAAGAAATTGCAGATCATATCATTAATCGACGTTCCATAGTTATTAATCTTCAACGAGTTGACCATAATGATGCTAGACATATCGTGGATTTCCTGAGTGGAACTGTATATGCTTTATCTGGTACTATTCAGAAGCTAGGTACGAAAACGTTTTTATGTACACCAGATAATGTTGATGTATCTGGTAATATTACTGAGATGCTAGAGGAAGACATAGACAAAGGGTGGTAAAACAGCATGTATATAGTATTTGGAATCTTAGAGAACGTTATTGAAATATATAGCTTTGCACTAATCATCTATATATTAATGTCTTGGTTCCCAGGGGCTAGGGAGTCATCTATTGGACGATTTTTAGAAAGTATTTGTGAGCCTTATTTGGAACCATTTCGTAAAATTATTCCGCCAATTGGTGGTATGATTGATATTTCGCCAATTGTTGGACTTTTAGTTCTTCAGTTTGCGACTACTGGAATAAGGGTTTTACCTAATATGTTCTAATAGTTGTAATAAAAACTTGGCCAGTGCCAAGTTTTTTCATATTATTGGAAGTAATGAATAGTATATGTCTTTGAAAGTCCTACCAATAGTTAAAGTTTATACTTAAAGGTGATATATATGGATATTTATCAGCATTTTAGAAAAGAAGAACATCCTTTCATCGATCAAATTCTTTCGTGGAAGGATGAGGTTGAACGTTATTTTCAACCTAAATTAACAGATTTCTTAAATCCAAGAGAACAGACAATTTTTGCAACGATTATTGGCAAAGATTCAGA
This sequence comes from Aquibacillus kalidii, assembly GCF_014280935.1. Taxonomy (GTDB): domain Bacteria; phylum Bacillota; class Bacilli; order Bacillales; family Amphibacillaceae; genus Aquibacillus_D; species Aquibacillus_D kalidii. The sequence goes on along the minus strand of NZ_JACLZI010000036.1, from coordinate 345,038 downwards.
TATGCAATTACATTTCTTTGGCGGTAATGAAGAAACGGAGCGTAAGCGTGCAATATTAGCACCATTTTACGAAACGATTACGGTGAATGACTTTGAAACGGAACTGCTGGAAGCCACTTACCCTACTAAATTTATTTCACTAGAACACCGTGATGTCCTTGGGGCATTTCTATCTACAGGAATTAAAAGAAAAAAGATGGGGGATTTACTAGTAGCAGATGGTACAATTCAAATTATTGTTTCATCTGAGCTTGTATCCTACATTAAAATGAATTTAACAGATATAAAAAAAGCAAGTGTTACATTCGAAGAACAATCCTTTGATAAACAATTAGAGAAAAAAGAAGCCTGGATTGCGGAACATACTACTGTTTCATCTTTAAGGTTAGATGCTGTTTTAAAAGAGATTTATAACATTTCCAGGCAAAATGCAGTTAGTGCTATCCAAAAAGGGTTAGTAAAAGTGAATTTTCAATTGGTAGATAACCCTTCCTTTAAAATTGAACCGGGTGACTTATTATCGATGCGTGGCAAAGGAAGAAGCAAATTATCAGAGATTCATGGATTATCCAAAAAGGATAAATGGAAGGTTACTTATGAAAAATTAAAATAATTTGTACGTTTTTTGGAGGAATTGATTGTTTTATGTCGAAATGGTTATATACTAGAAGTAACCGAATAATTTCACATCTTTAAGGAGGTGGCCAAAGTGCCATTAACACCATTAGATATTCACAACAAAGAATTTACACGAGGATTCAGAGGCTATGATGAAGATGAGGTAAATGAATTTTTAGATCAAGTCATTAAAGATTATGAATTAGTGATACGTGAGAGAAAAGAATTAAAAGAACAAGTAGAACAACTAAATGAAAGACTTGGACATTTTTCTAATATTGAATCTACCTTAAATAAATCTATCTTAATTGCACAGGAAACAGCAGAAGAAGTTAAGGGGAATGCTACCAAGGAGTCTAAGCTAATTATTAAAGAGGCGGAGAAAAATGCAGATAGAATCATTAATGAAGCATTGCAAAAGTCTCGAAGAATCTCTATTGAAGTCGAAGAATTAAAAAAACAAGCAAAGGTTTTCCGTACGCGTTTAAAAATGTTGGTTGAAGCTCAGTTAGACTTAGTTGAAAATGACGATTGGGATGGTTTGTTCGATACAGAGTTAGGTTCAGACATCGATTTGGAAAAAGAAGTACAAAAAAATTATTAAACCTTGACGTTTATCGGAATTTTACATATAATTCATTAACATAAGTAAAACTCGATTTCGGGTTAAATTTAACCAAAAATTTAATGATTTGATTAAATACATGGCGAGGGACAGTACAATCAGAGTAGATGGCCAAGCGAACTGGGGACGGTGTAAGCCTAGTGCAAACTATGATTGGAAAATCACCCTTAAGTATCCATTTTGAACCGATTTTTTCTCAGTAGACATGGACGTTTTATTCACGTTACGAATCTCAAGTGGATTTTACATTATGTTAAATCTATAAGGGTGGTACCGCGAGTCCTTCTCGTCCCTTTTGGGATAGAAGGGCTCTTTTTGTTTACTTAAAAAATTAACACAGCCTGTATGTAAATAGTCATGAACATAGGATCATAAGGAGGAAGTTGAATGGATTACAAGAAAACGTTACTGATGCCAGAAACAGAATTCCCAATGCGAGGAAATCTACCAAACAAGGAACCAAAGCTTCAAGAAAAATGGGATGAAGAAGACATTTACGGTCAAGTACAACAAAGAACAGAAGGTAGACCTTTATTTATTTTACATGATGGCCCTCCGTATGCAAATGGTGATATTCATATGGGGCATGCATTGAATAAAGTATTGAAGGACTTTATCGTTCGATATAAATCAATGGCAGGCTTTCACGCTCCATATGTACCAGGTTGGGATACACACGGATTACCGATTGAATCAGCACTTGCAAAGAAAAAGGTTGACCGTAAAAAAATGTCTGTTGCGGAATTTAGACGGAAATGTGCAGAATATGCATTGAAACAAGTAGACAACCAACGAACTCAGTTTAAGCAGTTGGGAGTAAGAGGGGATTGGGAAAATCCTTATATTACTTTAACGAAAGATTACGAAGCAGCACAAATCCAGGTTTTTGGAGAAATGGCTAAAAAAGGTTATATCTATAAAGGACTAAAGCCTGTTTACTGGTCTCCTTCATCAGAATCTGCTTTAGCAGAAGCTGAGATTGAGTACCAAGATAAACGTTCTGCATCGATTTACGTGGCGTTTGATGTGAAAGAAGGGCGCGATTTACTTGATGGAGACGAGAAGTTCATCATTTGGACGACAACTCCATGGACAATTCCAGCTAACCTTGCAATCTCTTTACATCCAGATTTAGAATATGCAGTCGTTAAAGTACAAGATAACAAGTATATTGTTGCTAACGATATGTTAGGTAAAGTAACAGAAGTATTAGAATGGGAATCTACTGAGGTACTTAAAACATTTAAGGGTAAGGAAGCAGATCGCTTAGTTGCCAAACATCCAATTTATGATCGTGATTCCTTAATTATTAACGGGGAACATGTAACAACTGAGAGTGGTACTGGTCTTGTACACACAGCACCTGGTCACGGGGAAGATGACTTCTTCGTCGGTAAACGTTATGGACTAGATGTTTTGTGCCCTGTAGATGAAAAAGGTGTATTCACTGAAGAAGCGCCGGGCTATGAAGGTTTATTTTATGATGCTGCTAATAAAGAAATTACGCAAAAGCTTGAAGAAGTTGGTGCATTGTTAAAACTAGAATTTATCACGCATTCCTATCCACACGACTGGAGAACGAAGAAACCAACTATCTTCCGCGCAACCAATCAATGGTTCGCATCGATTAAGGACTTCCGTGAAGATATCATGAAAGAAGTAAACAGAATTAATTGGTATCCAAAATGGGGTGAAACAAGGTTATACAACATGGTTCGTGACCGTGAAGATTGGTGTATTTCTCGTCAACGTACATGGGGTGTACCAATTCCGGTATTTTATGGAGAAGACAGAACACCAATTATTACAGATGAAACAATAACACACGTATCCAATTTGTTCCGCGAACATGGGTCTAATATTTGGTTTGAATGGGACACAAAGGATTTATTACCTGAAGGTTTCCAATCAGAACACAGTCCAAATGGAACCTTTACGAAAGAAACAGATATTATGGATGTGTGGTTTGATTCAGGTTCTTCACACCAAGGTGTGCTAGAGGAACGTCCAGAGTTAAGACGTCCTGCAGATGTTTATTTAGAAGGTTCTGACCAATATCGTGGTTGGTTTAACTCTTCTATTTCAACAGCAGTAGCTGTGACTGGAAAAGCACCATACGAAAATGTGATCAGTCATGGATTTGCTTTAGATGGCCAAGGCCGAAAAATGAGTAAATCAGTTGGAAACGTCGTTGTACCTTCAAAAATTATGAAGCAATACGGTGCTGATATCCTTCGTTTATGGGTTGCGTCGGTGGATTACCAGGCAGATGTTAGAATTTCGGATGATATTATAAAACAAACCTCAGAAGGGTATCGTAAAATTCGTAATACTTTCCGCTTTATGTTAGGTAATTTACACGACTTTGATCCTAAACAAAACAAGGTAGCAGATCAAGATTTACAAGAGGTAGATCGTTACATGTTAGTTCAATTGCAAGGTCTTATTGCTAAAGTAAGGTATGCATATGACAATTATGAATTCTCTACGATCTATCATACTATTCATAATTTCTGTTCGATTGACTTAAGCTCTTTCTATTTAGATTTTGCAAAAGACATTCTTTATATTGAGGGGAAAGACAGTAGCAGACGTCGTAGTATCCAAACGGTTTATTATGAAATTGTTACTAATTTAGTTAAATTATTGTCACCAATTCTTTCCCATACTGCTGATGAAATTTGGGGTTATATTCCAGGAGTAGAGGCTAAGAATGTTCAATTGACAGATATGCCAGAAGTAAGAGAAATTGACGGCGAAAAAGAACTTACAGACAAATGGAATTTGTTCATGAATGTTCGTGACGATATTCTAAAGGCACTAGAAGAAGCTCGTGCTAATAAAGTGATTGGTAAATCTTTGGAAGCTAGTTTGAAAGTTGTTGCGAAAGATAACAATGTTAAAGAACTTTTAGCTGGAATAGAAGATTTACATCAATTATTAATTGTTTCTGAAGCTGATATTGTGGACGCTGCTGAGGGTGCTAAGGAATATGAACAAGTATATGTTCATGTAGAAAAACACGATGCTGAGAGATGTGAACGCTGTTGGGTTGCGTCAGAGACAGTAGGGTCTAATCAGGATTATCCAGAACTTTGTGATCGTTGTGCAGATATTGTTAAAGAACATTATGTAGATGTTGAATAAAGAATAAAAAGAATCAACTGTCTCTTTTAGAGCAGTTGATTCTTTTTATGTTGTTTCTTGTTGGGACCTTCTTTTTTCTAAATCTGGTAATATTTTTTTTATAATCAACATCCCAGAAAGTCCGGTAACTAGTATTAACAGAGACATGGTTTCTTTGTTAAAGATCGCCCCCAACGAAACAAATACGGAACTTATCATCATCGAGCCGTGAAAAACTAAACTATTTACCGCCATATAGGAGCTTCTCTTATCATCGGTAGGGATACTTGCAAGGAAGTCCTGTTGGATTGGTACCCTCATCAGTTCACCGACTGTTGCAATTACCATAAAGAAAAATAACAGCCAAATATTGTTCAAATAACTGATGGCCACATAACCAACTGTAAATATTAATATCGATAGTAAATATGTCCGGTCTTCTTTTAATTTAGATACCCACCTTGTAATGAAAACAGTGAGTAAAACGACAAGAATTGTATTTTCTGTTTTTAAAAAACCTAACATTTCGACCCCAGAAATGTGAAAAGATAAAATAGATTGAACGGGAATATCTTCATTTAACCTTATGCCAATATAATTCTCCATCTGATTTTCAATCGATTGGATTAGAAGACCAGCTAGCACAAAATATAGAAATACTTTATCGCCTGCAACCTCTTTATAACTATCTACCATATTAAAGAAAACATTCTTCTGTTGCATTTGAAGATCTTGTTCTTTTTTTTCAAACGTTTCTTTAATGAAGAAAATAACTAAAATGTTGGACAAGATACTCGTTATGGCTAAGACAATTAGTAGCTCAAAAAGATGATGTTTGAAAGATAAAGCACCTATTACACCACCGATTGCAAAGGCAAGATTAAAGCTCCAATAAATAAGAGAATAGACACCTTTTCGTTCCTTCGGTTTTGTTATATCTATGAGCATGGCGTCGGCGGCAGGACCATCTAAACCAAAAGATGCTCCAACAATCAGTGCCATTAGAAAAGTTATACTGGGAGAAATCAATAATGGAGAATTTACAAGTGCCATGATAATAAAAGCAAACATCCTTATAATTCCGGCAATAACCATTAGTTTTTTTCTACCCATTAGATCAGCATAGTAACCACCATACATTCCTGCAACCATCCCTATAACAATGTTTAATAGTAGTAAGATGCCTGTTAACTTTGCTCCAAAATATTGTGAGAAATAAATAGCCATAAATGGGAAGATGGCTCCTGAAACCATGTCTGCTAGAAAGATTTGTACAATTCTTATTTTAATGTTAATATGATAATCTTTGAATTTTGTCAATAATACCCCTCCTTATGTTGTGTTAGTCGTATGAAAATGGGTTAAGCTAGTTAGTAATGATCCATAGGAGGAAGGTTATGTAACGGGTTCCTACTTAGCGAATAGCAAACAATTACTAAAGTTTATCATGGAAAATGATCGTTGACTAACCAAATGTTAAATTAATTCAATTAAAAAGGAATCGGGCTAGAGGATGAAATGTTTTACAACTTATTTTGTAGGCAGAGTTTATACCTGTAGTAATCTAAATTCCTATTCTCCCTAATTTTATGATAAAATGCTAAAGGATAAGAAACATTATAGAACGGGGGAACGTATAACGTGAGATACTATTGGATCGCTTTGATCGTCATCATTATAGACCAGTTTACAAAGTGGATAGTAGTTAAAAACATGGAGTTAAGGGAAAGCATTCCTGTCATTGAAAATTTTTTCTACATAACGTCACACCGAAATACTGGGGCTGCTTGGGGTATTTTGGCAGGAAAGATGATTTTCTTCTATATTATTACGACGATTGTCATTATAGCAGTAGTGTATTACATGCAGAAATTTGCAAAAGAAAGTAAGCTTATGGGATGGTCACTTGCTTTTATTTTAGGAGGAGCCATTGGAAACTTTATCGATAGATTATTCCGCAAAGAAGTAGTTGATTTCTTAGATATTTATATTGGAAACTACGATTATCCGATTTTTAATGTGGCAGATTCAGCCCTCGTAGCTGGAGTTATTTTAGTGTTAATTGCAACGTTTTTGGATGAGAAAAAGAAAGGAAGTATAAAAGCATGACATTGCTTAATCATACAATTCAACCAGAGGAACAAGGCATGCGAATTGACAAAGTTCTTGCTGAATTAAATAAAGAGGCTTCTCGATCCCAGGTTCAATCTTGGATTAAAGCAGACTTAGTTAAAGTTGACGGCGAAACGATTAAAAGTAATTATAAGTGTCAAGTCGGTTCTGAAATTATTTGGGAGATCCCTGAGGTACAGGAATTAGATATCATTCCTGAAAATATCCCAATTGAAATCGTTTATGAGGATAAAGATGTGTTAGTGGTAAACAAGCCACGAGGTATGGTTGTACATCCATCGCCAGGTCATGGTACAGGAACTTTAGTAAATGCTTTACTTTATCATTGCAATGATCTATCAGGGATAAATGGAGTTGCTAGACCAGGAATCGTTCACCGTATCGATATGGATACAAGTGGCTTACTAATGGTAGCGAAAAATGATCAGGCACACGTTTCCTTAGTTGAACAACTAAAAGAAAAAACAGTGAAGCGTTCGTATCAAGCAATTGTTCATGGAGAAATCACACACGAATATGGAACTGTGGATGCACCGTTAGGAAGAGACCCTAGAGATCGCCAAAAGATGGCGGTAGTAGATGGTGGGAAACATGCAGTTACTCACTTTGAAGTGATGGAGAAGTTTGGTGAAAAATTTACACATGTAAAATGTGTGTTAGAAACAGGCAGAACACACCAAATTAGAGTTCACATGCAATATATTGGCTTTCCGCTAGTAGGGGATCCAAAGTATGGGCCACGAAAAACGCTTGATATTGATGGACAAGCCTTGCATGCATCCGTGTTAGGATTTGAACATCCTCGAACAAAGGAATGGCTTGAATTTGAAGTGGAACCACCGGAAGTATTCCAAGATTTATTAAAAAATTTAGCTTTGATGAGTTGACAGAAGTAGAGATATTTGGAATAATAGCAAATAAGAATTCAATATGACCCTTTAAAGACAGTCCCGTGAGGCTGGAAAGGAAACGGACCGAATTTATTGTAGGAATCGTCTGTCCAATCCCATTTTCTTCACGGAAAATGGGATTTTTTTAAGGGAAAAAGGAGATAAGAGCAATGAACAAAAAAGCAACTGTATTAGATACACCAGCAATTAAAAGAGCTTTAACTAGAATTGCTCATGAGATCCTAGAAAGAAATAAAGGTGTAGATGATCTAATGCTCGTAGGGATCAAAACTAGAGGTATTCCACTCGCAAATCGGCTCAGGGATAAAATTGCTGAAATTGAAGGTGTTGAGATACCAATTGGAGAAATAGACATTACACTATACCGAGATGATTTAAGCCATCAAGCAGAGAGTAAGGAGCCCAAAATTCAAGATACTAGAATAGAAGGGATATCCGGGAAAAAAATTGTTCTTGTTGATGATGTTCTTTTCACTGGGAGGACAGTTAGAGCTGCGATGGACGCAATCGTTGATCATGGGAGACCGTCTCAAATTCAATTAGCTGTATTAGTAGATAGGGGTCATCGTGAATTACCGATTAGAGCAGATTTTATCGGAAAAAATATTCCTACTTCACATGATGAAGTTATTATGGTTGAACTAGGTGAAACAGACGAACAGGATCAAGTTAGTATATACGAACAATAAAATATGAAACCTTTAATCGAGTCCCGAGAGGCTTGCAAGGTTGCTATTAGGATACGTGTACCCAAGAACACGTCTACCTCTTTGCGACCACGCAAAGAGGTTTTTTTTATCAAGAGGCTAGAAACTAAGAAACTATCATTTATATAGGTTAGAGGAGGAGTAAAAATGAAGGATTTTGTTTCCATGAAAAATTTATCTGAACATGAATTGTTACAGTTAATAAAAACCGCAGATGAAATTAAGGAGCATGGTATTGAACCATTTAGGGAGCAATTGTTCGCAGCAAACCTTTTCTTTGAACCAAGTACAAGAACAAAAATGAGTTTCATTGTTGCGCAGAGAAAACTAGGAATCGAGGTTTTAGATTTTGCAAGTGACTTCTCGAGCGTCCAAAAAGGAGAAAGTATTTATGATACGGCAAGGACATTAGAATCTCTTGGCGCTTCTCTATTAGTCGTAAGGCATCCACAAGATAATATTGTGAAAGAGTTATCCGATCAGATTTCCATTCCCGTTATTAACGCTGGAGACGGTAAAGGAGAACATCCAACGCAATGTTTACTAGACTTACTAACCATTTATCAAGAATATAAAAGATTTAAAGGAATAAAAGTAGCTATCGTTGGAGATATAAAACATAGTCGCGTCGCTCGTTCAAATGCATATGCGTTAACGACCCTAGGTGCTGAGGTCTACCTCTCTTCCATGAAAGAATGGCAAGATCCAAGTCTTCCTTTTCCATATATATCAATGGATGAAGCAATGGAACAGTGTGATGTTGTTATGCTTCTTCGTATCCAACACGAAAGACACGATAGTAGGTCTGTCATCATGGATACACAATACCTACAAGACTATGGTCTAACAAAAGAAAGAGAACGCAAAATGTTAAAGCATGCGATAATTATGCACCCAGCTCCCGTTAATCGAGGAGTAGAGATAGACAATGATTTAGTTGAGTGCGGTCGTTCTAGAATATTTAAGCAGATGTCTAACGGTGTTGCAGCTCGAATGGCTGTCATGTCCAAGCTACTAGGAAAGGAAGGATTAAATCATGCGAACAATTTTAATCAACGCGATGCAGTTAGCAGTAGATAATAGTAAGGTCGCCTGTGAAATTGTCATAAGTAATGGGGTAATAGAAGAAATTGCCGAAAAGGTTACAATCCTAGATGGTGATAATGTAGTAGATTGTCAAGGTAATATAGTAACACCAGGTTTTATTGATGTACACGTACATTTACGGGAACCGGGTGGAGAAAAAAAGGAAACAATAGAAACTGGTTCTAAATCAGCTGCTCGTGGAGGCTATACTACCATCTGTTCTATGCCTAATACTAGACCAGTGCCTGATTCAGCGGAAACACTTAATGGTATCGTTCAACGTATTAAAGAAACTGCACAGGTAAGGGTATTGCCTTATGCCTCGATCACGGAAAGGTTGTTAGGACAAAAGTTAACCAACATGGAAGAATTGAAAAATGCGGGCGCATTTGCATTTACTGATGATGGTGTGGGAGTCCAAACTGCTGACATGATGCTCAAGGCTATGCAAGAAGCTGCAAGGCTAGACATGGCTGTAGTGGCTCACTGTGAAGATAACTCACTAATACATAAAGGGGTTATTCACAAAGGGATTTCTAGTAAACAATTAGATATACCGGGTATTCCATCGATTTGTGAATCAGTACAAATCGCCAGAGACGTCCTATTGGCAGAGGCAACGGGCTGTCATTATCATGTATGTCATGTCAGTACGAAAGAATCTGTACGAGTGATTAGGGATGCAAAGCGTGCAGGGATTAACGTAACTGCTGAAGTTACTCCCCATCACCTATTATTAAATGAAGAAAGTGTTGTTTCCGATGATGCAAATTTTAAAATGAATCCACCACTTAGAGGGGTAGAAGACCAACAAGCATTGATAGAGGGACTATTAGATGGAACAATTGATTTCATTGCAACTGACCATGCGCCACATACGGAAGAAGAAAAAAATCAAGGACTATTACTTGCTCCATTTGGTATTGTAGGTTTTGAAACAGCATTCAGTCTATTAAACACTCATCTCGTTGAAACAGGAAAGGTTACACTAGTCCAATTATTAGAATGGATGACAGTAAAACCTGCTAAGGTATTTAAATTACCATACGGAGAACTAAAGCTTGGAGCACCTGCAGATATAACCGTGCTTGATTTAAATAGAAAAGTAGAAATTAATAAACATGATTTTATTTCAAAAGGAAAAAACACACCTTTTCATGGTTGGAAAGTTAATGGAATACCTGTTATGACCATTGTTGAAGGGAAAATCGTCTTTGAGGAGGCTTCTTATGGAAAAGCGACAACTCGTGCTTGAGGATGGCACCATATTTACTGGGAAAGCATTTGGAAGTGAACAAGCAAGTGTGGGAGAGGTAGTCTTTAATACTGGGATGACTGGCTATCAAGAGATATTGTCTGATCCATCTTATTGCGGTCAGATCGTAACAATGACTTATCCACTAATCGGAAATTATGGGATTAACCGTGATGACTTTGAGACGATAACACCGTCCATCCATGGATTAGTTGTGAAAGAGGTTTGTGATTCTCCTTCAAACTTTAGGAATGAAGAAAGTTTAGATAGTTATTTAAAGGCAAATGGCATACCAGGAATTGCAGGCATTGATACGCGTAAATTAACAAAAATCATCCGTAAACACGGTACGATGCGAGGTGTGTTTACAGAAGTGGGTTCATCAGTAACTAGTGCACTTGAACTAATAAACAATACTCCCCAAATGAACAATCAAGTTGAAAGAGTATCAACTGTCAAACCGTATGTTGTTCCAGGTCGTGGGCATCGTATTGTATTAGTTGATTTTGGCATGAAGCACGGTATTTTAAGAGAATTAACAAAAAGAAACTGTCATGTAACTGTTGTTCCTTATCACTATTCAGCTGAAAGTATTTTACGTTTGAGACCAGACGGAGTAATGCTGACGAATGGACCTGGGGATCCGAAGAGCGTACCGGTCGCAATTGAAATGATTCATAATATTATGAGTGAGATACCTGTATTTGGAATTTGCTTAGGTCACCAACTTCTTGCACTAGCCTGTGGTGCCGATACAGAGAAGTTGAAATTTGGCCACCGTGGATCTAATCACCCTGTTAAAGATTTAACCGAAAATAAGACTTATCTTACATCACAAAACCATGGTTATGCTGTTAATGAAGCCTCTCTTGAGAAAACAGAATTGCTTCTAACTCAAATTGCATTAAATGATAAGACTGTTGAAGGCATAGAACACAGTAAATATCCTGCTTTTTCTGTACAGTATCACCCAGAAAGCTCACCAGGGCCAGAGGATACAAACCACTTGTTTGATAAGTTTCTAGCAAAAATTGACCAACATCATGTAACGATCAAGGAGGAAGAATCATGCCTAAGCGTACAGATATAAACAAAATTTTAGTGATTGGTTCTGGACCAATAGTAATCGGGCAAGCAGCAGAATTTGATTATTCTGGTACGCAGGCTTGTCAGTCTTTAAAAGAAGAAGGGTACACAGTAATTTTAGCTAACTCAAATCCAGCCACCATTATGACAGATCATACAATTGCCGATACAGTTTATATGGAGCCTTTGACGGTCGAGTTCTTGTCAAAAATTATACGCAAAGAACAGCCAGATGCCATCTTACCTACGTTGGGTGGGCAAACAGGTCTTAACCTTGCTGTTCAGCTAGAAGCCACCGGAATATTGGAGGAATACAATACCGAATTACTAGGAACATCTTTAGATGCCATTCAACAAGCTGAGGATAGAGAGAAATTCCGTACACTTATGAATGAACTAAATGAACCTGTACCAGAATCAACAATAGTCAATACGGTTCAACAAGCATTAGATTTTGCTGATGAGATTGGATATCCGTTAATTGTCCGTCCAGCTTATACACTAGGTGGTACTGGTGGCGGAATGTGTTACAACGAACAGGAATTAAAAGAAATTTCTAGAAATGGGCTGGCATTGTCTCCAGTTAGTCAATGTTTGATTGAAAGAAACATAGCCGGATTTAAGGAAATTGAATATGAAGTAATGCGTGACAAAAATGACCAAGCTATCGTTGTTTGTAATATGGAGAATATTGACCCTGTCGGCATTCATACTGGAGATTCGATCGTAACTGCTCCGTCTCAAACCCTAAGTGATCGCGAGTATCAAATGCTTCGAAATGCATCATTAAAGATTATTCGTGCATTACAAATTGAGGGTGGATGTAATGTTCAGCTTGCACTAGACCCTGACAGTTTCCAATATTATATTATTGAAGTGAATCCAAGGGTAAGTAGATCCTCTGCACTTGCATCAAAAGCTACGGGCTATCCAATTGCTAAGATTGCAGCAAAAATTGCAATTGGTTTGACATTGGATGAGATCATTAATCCAATTACAGGCATAACGTACGCTATGTATGAGCCAGCACTTGATTACGTTGTGACAAAGTTCCCACGTTTTCCATTTGATAAGTTTACAACAGGAAATCGGACACTAGGAACGCAAATGAAAGCAACAGGCGAGGTTATGGCCATTGGTCGAACGTTTGAAGAATCTTTACTAAAAGGTATTAGATCACTTGACATAAGCTCAGAAGACTTTTGGTTAGAAAGTCTAACAAAAGTTGACACAGTAAACTTAAAAGAAAGACTTGCCAAACCAGATGATGAGCGTATTTATGTACTAGCAGAAGCACTTCGTCGAGGTGTAACTGTCGAGGAAATCTTTGAACTAACTAAAATAGATCGATACTTTCTAATTAAGATGAAGGGCATTATTGATTTAGAGGTTAAGCTTATTGGCAATTCTGGTTCATTAGAATTATTACGAATTGCAAAAGAAGCAGGATTTTCAGATACCCAAATTGCAAGATTATGGGGTCAACATGTGGATGAGGTTTTTGAATTACGAAAGCAACATCAAATAACACCAGTATATAAAATGGTGGACACATGTGCTGCAGAATTTGAATCAGAAACACCATATTTCTATAGCACATATGAGGAAGAAAATGAATCAGTCGTAACGAATCGAGAAAAGGTTATTGTTATCGGTTCAGGACCAATCCGAATTGGGCAAGGTATCGAGTTTGATTATGCTACTGTGCACTCTGTACTTGCACTAAAAGAGGCTGGTTATGAAGCAATTATTATGAATAGTAACCCTGAAACAGTTTCTACTGACTTTAGCGTTTCAGACAAACTTTACTTTGAACCACTAACATTAGAAGACGTCATGCATGTTATTGAATTAGAAAATCCGATTGGTGTAATTGTCCAATTTGGCGGTCAAACAGCAATTAACTTGGCGGAAGGCTTACAACGTAGAGGTGTTAGAATATTAGGGTCATCACTTGAAACGATTGATACAGCAGAGGATAGAGATAAGTTCGAACAGTTATTAAACGAATTAAATATTGCACAACCAAAAGGGAAGAGTGTTCGTCAGCTAAATCAAGCTCTCGAAACTGCGAAAGAAATTGGCTATCCGGTCCTAGTAAGACCTTCGTATGTAATTGGTGGCAGTCAAATGGAAATAGTTTATAACGATGATGAACTTTCTAGTTATCTAGCAAAAACGAATCATATCAAGCATAAGCATCCCGTTTTGATTGATAAGTATTTAACGGGTATTGAAGTTGAAGTAGATGCAATCAGTGATGGGAATACAACGATCATTCCAGGAATGATGGAACATATAGAAAGAGCTGGAGTTCACTCTGGTGACTCTATAGCTGTTTATCCTACGCAACGAATTAGCAGTGAAGTAAAGCAAAAATGTGTAGATATAACAATTAAAATAGCTTCTAGGCTTCAAGTAAAAGGGCTGATCAATATTCAATTTGTTGTGCATAAGAATGAAGTTTATGTATTAGAAGTTAATCCAAGAGCGAGTAGAACAATTCCTTTCTTAAGCAAAATAACTGGGGTTACGATGGCTAACCTTGCTACAAGGTGTATCCTGGGGGATTCTCTTGCTGACATGGGGTACGAAAATGGACTATTACCTGAACCACCTCATGTTTCCGTAAAAGTACCAGTGTTCTCATTTGAAAAGCTTAGAAGTGTGGATACAATGCTTGGGCCTGAGATGAAGTCTACCGGTGAAGCAATTGGTCGGGACAAGACCCTTGAAAAGGCTCTTTATAAGGGTTTAACTGCATCAGGATTATCCATCCCGATGGAGGGTTCTGTATTATTAACGGTGGCGGATAAAGACAAACAAGAAACTGCAGAAATTGCAAAGAGGTTCTATCAATTAGGATTCCAGTTATACGCAACGGAAGGTACTGCTGGCTATATGAAGGAACAGGGACTACCTGTTAAACAAGTTGGGAAAATTGGCTCAGAGGGGACCAATGTGTTATCCATTATAGAAAATGGAGAAGTACAATTTGTGATTAATACATTAACATCTGGCAAACAACCACGTTCAGATGGGTTTAGAATTAGACGAGAAGCAGTTGAACATGGAATTGCATGTTTAACGAGCTTAGATACTGCAGGAGCAATTTTGAATGTAATTGATTCCACTACGTTTACAGCAAAGCCAGTGGTTGAGAGAAAGGCTGTTGTCCTGTGATGAACAAAACATCTGTCACGATAATTTCAAAAAAAATAATTGCTAAAGAAACAATAGAATTGACATTTCATGCTGAAGGATATGTAAATCAGATTAGTCCAGGTCAATTTATTCATATCAATGTAGGAAATGGATCTAGTAATCTATTAAGAAGACCTATATCTATAGCAGATGTTGATGTTGATAGCCAAATCGTTACTATTATTTTTAAAATAGTTGGTGTAGGAACGGATCAACTAAGTCGAACTGAAGTAGGGGATAAGCTTGATATCCTACTTCCTTGTGGCTCAGGGTATCCTATTAATCAACTTGAATTGGACAGAGCTTTAATTATAGGGGGCGGAATAGGCGTTCCTCCCCTGTATTATCTTGCTAAACAATTAAATAAGCAGGGAGTAGCTGTTACTGCTGTTATAGGATTTCAGTCTAAAGATTATGTTTTTTATGAATCGAAGTTCAAGGAGCTCGGTAATTGTCATGTTGTTACCGATGATGGATCATATGGCTTCAAGGGTTTTGTGACGGATTTACTAAACGATACACCTATTGATTATGATTATTTCTTTTCTTGTGGCCCCACGGGCATGTTAAAAGCGGTTTCTACACAATTAAAAAATAGAAACGGGTATATTTCAATTGAACAGCGAATGGGATGTGGAGTTGGAGCTTGTTACGCTTGTGTTGTTCCAACGAACGATGGTACGAACGGCTTTAAGAAAATATGTAAAGACGGCCCTGTTTTCCAAGCAAATGAGGTGGTTTTAGTATGACATTACTAACAAGAATACCAGGTCTGACGTTAAAGAACCCGATTATGCCAGCTTCAGGATGCTTTGGATTTGGTCGAGAATATAGTGAATTATTTGATTTGAATAAGCTAGGAGCAATCATTATTAAAGCGGCTACGCTAGAAAGTAGGTATGGTAATCAGACACCGAGAGTGGCAGAAACCTCATCAGGTATGCTTAATGCAATTGGCTTACAAAATCCAGGTGTGGAAGCAATCATTGACAATGAGGTATCTTTCTTAGCTAACTATGATCTACCGATTATTGCTAATGTGGCGGGAAGTACAGTAGAGGAATATGTTGCTGTAACAAAGGCATTTACCCGTACAGCAAATATAGATGCAATTGAATTGAATATTTCTTGTCCCAATGTAAAAGAAGGGGGCATTCAATTCGGTACGGATCCCACTTTAGCAGCAGAAGTAACAGCGAGTGTAAAACAAGCAAGCAAAGTGCCGGTCTATGTGAAGCTTTCCCCAAATGTTTCGAATATTACTACGATGGCAAGAGCTGTTGAATCGGCTGGTGCTGATGGATTATCAATGATTAACACCTTAACAGGCATGCAGATAAATTTAAATTCTAGGCGACCTTTACTAGCAAATAAAACGGGTGGACTTTCGGGACCTGCTATCAAACCAGTTGCGATTAGAATGATTTATGAAGTAAGGCAACAGACTTCGATTCCTATCATTGGTATGGGTGGCATTATGACAGCAGAAGATGTACTAGAATTTTTACTTGCAGGGGCAAATGCTGTTGCTGTAGGTACCGCAAATTTTCATAATCCATTCGTATGTCCAGAGATTATAGAAGCATTGCCAGAGGTATTAGCGAAATATGGTTTTAGTTCTGTAGAACAGGCTGTGGGAAAGGGGCATGAATATGGACACAAGGATTTATCTCGCACTTGATTTTCCTGACTGGAGCCAATCAAAGCGATTTCTTCAAGAAAATGAATTAAAAGGAGTTCCTGTTAAAGTTGGAATGGAACTTTTTTATAAAGAAGGTCCATCAGTAATTGAACAGTTAAAAAAGGATAATCATTCTATTTTTTTAGATCTTAAACTTCACGATATTCCTACTACTGTTCAAAAAGCCATGCGTAATATAGCACAACTTGGTGTTGATATTATAAATGTTCATGCTTTAGGTGGAAGTGATATGATTGAAGCAGCAAAACAAGGACTCATCGAAGGAGCAAGTGGTAAAAACGTTCCTAAACTTATCGGTGTAACTGTACTGACTTCTATGGATGAACAAATGCTGCAAGGTGAGTTGAATGTTAACGCTACGCTTGAAGAAACTGCTGTACGTTTAGCAAAATTGATTCATAGCAGTGGAGGGGATGGGGTAGTTTGTTCCGCGCATGAAGCTGCTTTAATTAAAGAAGCGTGTAGTCCAGAATTTCTAACAGTAACTCCAGGAATAAGGCTAACTAATACTGCGCACAACGACCAGAAGCGAATTGCTACTCCGAAATTTGCCAAAGAAAATGGTTCAGACATCCTAGTGATTGGAAGAAGTATTACACAATCTACCAATCCAAAACAGGCTTATTACGATGCATTGGAGGAATTAAAACATGACTAAAAGTCAAGAAGTAGCCAAGGCCTTATATGAAATCGAAGCAATACAAATCAAACCAGATCGTTCATTTGTTTGGACTTCTGGAATTAATTCTCCAATTTATTGCGATAATCGCTTAACACTATCGTATCCAGATATTCGAAACAACATAGCAGATGCCTTTGTAGAACTAATTCAAAATATGGAGGAAAAGCCTGATGTTATTGCGGGTTGTGCTACTGCAGGTATTCCTCACGCAGCGTGGATTGCTGAAAAGTTAAATCTACCTATGGTATATGTACGGTCTAAACCGAAGGGACACGGTAAAGGTAACCAAATAGAAGGTAGGGTAACAAAAGGTCAAAAGGTTGTCGTTATTGAAGATTTAATTTCAACTGGTGGATCTTCCATTAATTCTGCGCTAGCTTTACAAGAAGCTGGGGCAAGTGTACTAGGAATTATCGCTATATTCACTTATGGTTTGACTAAGGCAGAGGAAAACTTTAATCAGCAAAAATTTTCGTTACAAACTATTACAAATTTTGATATATTACTACAGGAGTTAGTGAAAGTTGGCGAAATCACCTCTGAAGAAGAAACTAGTTTACTAGAATGGAGAAGTTCCCTAGCTTAAACCACATAAACCTTTCGATAACTTATTACGTAGTTGAGATGAAATCACTAGTAACTTATCAGAACCTTTTGATGTGTGCTTGAACTCGTTCCGGCAGAATACTCCGCTTTCCGTGGGCACGGCCTCAAGCCTTCCCGTGACGCAAAGAACGCTCTTCCGGGATCTTCGGACACGTGCTGTTCCCACAGGACAAGGAAGGCTTCGACAGAATTGACATCGCACGAAGAAAATCGGGTTGTATTTTGGAGGAGTCTCCGTATTCTGCCTACACTTATGATAGATTTCTACCTCTTTAGAACATTAACGACTAACCGTCCAACTAAAGCGCTTCTTCTAAGGACTGTTACTCCAATAATTTTTCCACCTTTGTTGTTGATTGGAGCGGAGGGCAGTTGACTCCTGTGGGAACAGCAACAGGTGAAGACCCCACTTGATGCACCTGTGTCTACTAGTAACGCTTCGCAGCATGCTTCCTCGGTGCAAGGGCGCAAAGAAGCTAATTCAAGTAGTTCCCTGGCTGAGGCGTTGCCCACGGAAAGCAACTGCCCGGAGCGGAAATCAACGTCTCCACTTACTGGAGACTTTATACATTTTACGTAATACTAGCAATATAAACTGAGTAGTGATTAAAAAGAAACATTGAATTAATTTCAATGTTTCTTTTGATAGGTAATCTATGTAATGCAAGGTACGTACCTACAACAAGTTGTAAACACATATGAAAAGGGTACGCTACGTTCTGAGTTTATTATTAGGACTAACACATTTTTAACTGTTGATTATGTATGGAATTTGTTAATATTACCCTTCTAACTTTGACCAGATTATCCGTAACTAATATTTATAAACTATTTCCCGGGCAAGCGCACAATATTGGTTGTTTCTACTAATTTCGAGTTTTTCTTAAAACAATAAGCCCTCTATAGTTCAATGCTAAAGAGGGCTTATTGTTTTAAGGAAATTAGTTTTCATTATTCTTTTTTAATTTATCTATATACTTTTCATCAGGAGTTACAAATATTGTTTTTTGGTTATCGTATGTTACAAAACCTGGCTTTGCACCATTCGGTTTTTTTACATGGCGGATTAAAGTATAATCTACTGGCACAGAAGATGATTGTTTTGATTTACTATAATAGGCTGCTAACTGACCAGCTTCAAGCAATGTTGTTTCACTGGGGTTCTTGTCGCGTATAACAACGTGAGAACCAGGTATATCCTTTGTATGTAGCCATAGATCGTCTCTTGCAGCAAGTTTCATTGTCACGTATTCATTTTGTTTGTTATTTTTACCAACTAATATTAGTGTACCGTCGCTTGCGTAAAACTGTTCAGGTTCAGGCTTCGTTGGTTTATTCCGCTTTTTATTTTTAGTTTTCTTCACTTTCAGATAACCTTGTTCTTGTAATTCTTCCCGTATTTCCTCGATATCCTTTTCTCTAGCACCATTTATCTGTTGGATAAGTTCATCTAAATAGTTAATCTCTTCCTTCGTTTTCACTATTTCCTGTTCAACCATTTGTTTAGATTTTTTGAGCTTTTGATAGGTTTTAAAATAGCTTTGAGCATTTTCACTTGGACTTTTATTAGGGTTTAGCTCTATTGTTATTTCTTGTTGCTCAGGATCATAGTAATCTACAACAGTTGCTAGTGCATCTCCTTGTTTTAGGGTGTGCATATTAGCTGTTAGTAGTTCACCCCAACGTTGGTATTGTTCAGCCTGTTCTGCTTTAGTTAATGTTTCCTCGTGTTTATTTATTTTACGCTTATTTTTTTCTAACTCATTTTTTAAGAAACGTAATAAATCCCCTGCGCGTTGCTTAACTCGATCTTTTTCTGCTTTACCTGAATAAAAATGATCAATCATATCATTTATACTTGAGAAACTTTCTCTTTCATTTCTTATAGATGATAGAGGTAAAACATAAAAATCTTGTTTTTCCCCAGTTATGATTTCTGGTAAGTATTTGTTTGCGATTACGCGCTCTTGAAATTCTGAGAACACTTGTTTATATGTATCAGTAGATCCAAGATTTGCCCGATGTACTAGTTCTTTTGCAAGGAGTGGAGACACTCCCATTAGTAACTGTACGATTTGTTTATCTAGCTTACCTGCATTGAAATCTAATTTCTTAACAAAAGAGTCTGAGTCTATTGTTAATGGATTATATTTCCCCTGATCGGGTGGAAGGATATAGGATTGGCCAGGCATTATTGTTCGGTAACGATTTTGGGAAGGGGAAATGTGTTTAATGCTGTCCAAAATATGTCCTTTTTCACGATCAATTAATAAAATATTACTATGTTTTCCCATCACCTCAATGATAAGACTTTTCGTTGTTTCATCTCCAATTTCATTCTTTCCTTTAAAATGAAAATAGACAATTCGCTCATTTTCATGCTGTTCAATGCTTTCTAGAAAGTTTCCTACCAAGTGTTTACGTAATAACATACATAACATTGGAGGTTCCTTTGGGTTTTCGAAGGTATCATTAGTTAGATGAAACCTTGCATAGCTAGGGTGGGCAGATAAAAGTAGATTTTTATTCTTGCCAAAACTCCTTATAGTAAAAAGTAATTCTGTCTCTGTTGGTTGATAAACTTTCATGAGCCGTCCAGAAACTAATTCTTGGCTTAACTCGTATACTACTGCTCGTGTGACTATTCCATCGAATGCCATTTTAAAATCACCTCGTCAAGCAATTATAGCACTATTGGGTATAAGTCTGCATTCATATATTCATTCACAATTTATTATATTGGATGATCATTCTTATTTTTTAGCAAAAAAATATCATCTTTCCATTTTTGTTTTGGTTCAAAGTGTTCAGACTATATTTTTTTTGATATGATGATTATACATGTATTCATTGTGTTAAAATGAACTAATGTAACTGGATGTGATGAAATGGTAAGTAGTATGACTGGTTTTGGCAATACTGCCATAACTGTAAAAGGAACAAATATCGTAGTGGAAGTTAGAAGTGTCAATCATCGTTTTTTGGACATTTCGACTAAAATACCTAGATCCTTATTAGTATTAGAGGACAAACTGAAAAGAATTGTACAGACCTTTTTTCACCGGGGAAGGGTCGACATATACATTACGATCGAGGGATCAGGCTTTATCGAACATACAGTTGATCTCAACTGGGATTTAGCCAACCAGTATATCAGTAAACTTCAAGAGGTAAAGGACCGCTTCCAGCTAGGAGGAGAAATAACACTTGAGATGTTAGCTAAATTTGAAGATGTATTTTCGGTTAAGGAACTCGAACAGCAACCAGATGAACTGAAAGAAGGCATAATGGAGGCGTTAACCGAAGCTTGTCAAAAAGTACAAGAAATGCGCCAAAAAGAAGGAAAGAAACTGATCGACGATTTGGTTGATAGAGTGAAATTAGTAGAAAACACAGTAAATAAGTTGGGTGAACGGCGAGATATTGTTATAATAGAATATCGGGATAGGATCAAGGCTCGAATAGAGGAATACATAAATCAACTTGATGGCTTCCAGACGAACGTTTACCAAGACATAGCTATCTTAGCTGAAAAAGGTGACATTACAGAGGAAGTAACACGTCTTCGTAGCCATGTTAATCAATTCTTAAAAACAATAAGTCAAAAAGGTGCAATAGGAAGGAAGCTAGATTTTATCCTACAGGAAATGCACCGGGAAACAAACACTATTGGTTCAAAGTCAAACGACGTAAAGATAAGTGAATTAGTAGTTGTTTTAAAGAGTGAAATTGAGAAGATAAAAGAACAGATTCAAAATGTAGAATGAATATTTTGTTCCTTTGTACAATTTCATATAATATAGTTACAATTAGTACTTAAAAATAGTTTCTATATTAGTATTGCTGAACATTAGAATTTTAGTTTGTCATAAAGAGGGGGAACCATTTTGAGTTTACGGTTAATAAACATAGGATTCGGTAATGTCGTTTCTGCAAATAGAATAATTTCGATTGTTTCACCTGAATCTGCACCTATAAAACGAATTATTACCGTTGCCAGAGACAATAATAAATTAGTAGATGCTACATATGGTCGCCGTACGAGGGCGGTCATTATTACAGATAGTGATCATGTTGTGCTATCAGCTGTTCAACCAGAAACGGTTGGACAACGTGTGATTAGTCATGATGAGATTTCAGATGAATAGGCTTTAGGAGGATATATGTTGATCAAAGAAAAGGGTATTTTGTTTATATTATCAGGTCCATCGGGGGTTGGAAAAGGTACTGTTCGAAAAGCTCTATTTGAAAAAGATACTGAACTTAAATATTCAATATCTATGACCACTCGTCAAATGAGGCAAGGAGAACAAGAAGGTATCGATTACTTTTATAGATCGAAAGACGAATTTGAGTCAATGATTGAGAACAATCAATTACTTGAATTCGCCCAATATGTGGGGAATTACTACGGAACACCTCGTGATTATGTCGAGGAAACGTTAGAGTCAGGTAAGGATGTATTTCTTGAAATAGAAGTACAGGGCGCTTTGCAAGTAAAGAAAAATTTCCCTGAAGGTGTATTTATTTTCCTATTCCCACCGAGCTTAGACGAACTTAAGAACCGGATTGTGAACCGTGGGACTGAAACAGAAGAACTAGTGAAAAACAGGTTATTAGCTGCTAGGGAAGAAATCGAAATGATGGATGCCTATGATTATGTCGTGGTTAATGATAAAATTGAAACTGCCGTAAAGAAAGTGCAAGCTATCGTTCAAAGCGAACATTGTAAACGTCAAAGAGTTGCAAAACAGTACAAAAAGATATTGGAGGCGGATCTTGGATGATGTTAGAACCATCTATTGATAAATTACAAATGAAAATAAACTCTAAATACACGCTAGTTACTTTGTCTGCTAGACGTGCTCGTCAGATTCAACAAACTAAGCACCACCAATTAGATAAACCTAAATCTGCGAAATTTGTTGGTATCGCCTTAGAAGAGATTCAAGCTGATAAGTTAACTTATATTGCTGCAGAGGAAGAATAAACAAAACATTTAAAACCCAGTGTTTTTGCTGAAAAGTTAATGTGGTTAAGTCACACTTTCAAAAAGGTCCCCTCGTCTGTAATATGCAGACGGGGGTTTCTTCTATAGTAAATGTTAACTTGTAAATTGCTAGATACATATGTCGAATTGGGGGCTAAAAAATGTTAGAGGGTAAACGGATAGTATTAGGAGTTTCGGGCGGTATTGCAGCATATAAAGCTTGTGCGTTGACAAGTAAATTGACGCAACAAGGTGCTATAGTAAAAGTCATCATGACTAAAAGTGCCGTTAATTTTGTCTCGCCTTTGACTTTTCAGGCGTTATCTAGAAATAATGTTTATCTAGATACCTTTGATGAGAAGGATCCTGAAAAAATTGCACATATTGATCTTGCTGATTGGGCTGATATGATCCTAATTGCACCTGCGACAGCTAATGTGATTGGGAAAATAGCTAACGGTATTGCGGATGACATGCTCACAACTACAATCTTAGCAACAGAAGCAAAAGTATATGTCGCACCAGCAATGAACGTTCATATGTACAAACATCCAGCTGTAGTAAAAAATATGACTACACTATCAAGTTGGGGCTATCGCTTTATTGAACCAGGTGATGGCTATTTAGCGTGTGGATATGTTGGGAAGGGTCGTTTAGAGGAGCCTGAAACTATAGTTGAGGTAATTAAAAGTGATGATAACTTCAATATGAAATGGAAGGGGAAAAAAGTTTTAATTTCAGCTGGACCGACTAAGGAGAAGATAGATCCTGTTCGCTTTTTCACCAATCATTCATCAGGTAAAATGGGTTATGCGCTAGCAGAAGCAGCTGCAGATCTTGGTGCTGAGGTAACGTTGGTATCTGGTCCAACTGCATTAAATACTCCAGTTGGCATTAAAGTCATTCATGTCACTACAGCATCTGAAATGTATGAGCAAATGTTATCTTTTTTCCCTTTACAAGATGTAGTTATTAAGGCTGCAGCTGTAGCTGATTATCGACCAGTACTAACTTATGATGAAAAAATGAAAAAAAAGGATGGAAATCTCCAAATAGAGTTAGAAAGAACAAAGGATGTATTGTATGAGTTAGGTGCACGAAAAGCAAAACAATTTCTAGTTGGATTTGCTGCTGAAACGAATGATGTGTTAAATAATGCAAAGAAAAAAATAGAAAAAAAGAACCTAGATGCAATTGTTGTCAACGATATTCAAACTAAGGGTGCTGGATTTCAATCAGACACAAATGAAGTTATATACTTAAATAGAACAGGGAATGAAAAGCATCTGAGGCGTGCTACTAAAAAAGATATAGCGAGGCAAATACTTGAATTAATTGATGCAGAGTTAAGGGTTGATGACGTGTGAATATTGCTAAAGTGGTAGTTGATGTACCTGCAAGTCAAACGAATCGAGTATTTGATTATGAAATACCAGATAAGTTTGTAGGCTCAATACATAAGGGAATGAGGGTAATTGTTCCTTTTGGTCCAAGAAAAATTATGGGGTTTGTTTTGGAATTAACTGATCACTCTGAATTTGGGCGACTCAAAAAAATAAGTGACTTATTAGATGTTACTCCTGTTTTAACAGAAGAATTACTTGAATTAGGCAAATGGTTGTCTGATAAAACATTAAGTTTTTATATTTCGTCGTTTCAGGCCATGTTGCCTCAGGTATTAAAGGCTAAATACCATAAGGAAATAAGGAGAGTCACGGAAGAGAGCCTTCCTGAACAACTAGAGAATATTTTTGCTAGTAGGGACTATATGGATTATGACGAGTTTGTAGAGCGGAATGGTCCTTATAATCTATTACAAAAGGCGATACACAATGATTTGGTGGAAATTAATTATCATGTTGCTTCACGTGAGACTTTTAAGACGGAGACGATGATTGCACCTAATCGTGAACCTTTTAGATTGGAAGAAGACTTAATCAATCTACCTAAACAAGCTAAGAAACAAAAATTGTTACTTAATTACTTTATTGAACATCCAGAAGCCATAAGTCAAAGCAAGTTATTAGGAAAATTAAAAACAACAAGAGCAAGCCTTAAGCCTTTATTAGATGAAGGTTTTTTAAAGGAATACAAACAAGAAGTGTACCGAAACCCCTATAAAGAGGAAAGATATCCTCGGACAACACCCTTGGATTTAACAGCGCAACAAAGGCAAGCTATTGAACCGATACTAAAAACTATTGTGGAATCAGCTCATGAAGTATTTTTGTTGCACGGTGTTACTGGTAGTGGAAAAACTGAGGTTTACTTACAATCCATTCAAGAAGTGCTTAATCAAGGTAAGGAAGCCGTTGTATTGGTTCCAGAAATTGCACTAACTCCTCAAATGGTACGAAGATTTAAAGGTAGGTTCGGTTCAGAAGTTGCTGTATTACATAGTGCCTTATCTGCTGGTGAAAAATTTGATGAGTGGCGTAAAATCCAACGGAAACAAGTGAAAGTAGTGGTTGGTGCACGTTCAGCGATTTTTGCTCCTTTTGAGAATCTCGGGATTATTATAATTGATGAGGAGCATGAGTCAAGTTATAAACAGGATGAACATCCAAGATACCATGCTAAGGACGTAGCAATTTATCGAGGCGTAAAACACAACTGCCCAGTAGTGTTGGGGAGTGCGACACCTACGTTAGAATCATATGCAAGAGCTAAAAAAGGTGTTTATACGCTATTAACACTAGCCAATCGGATGAATAATTCCGCAATGCCTAAGGTAAATATTGTCGATATGAGAGATGAGCTTCATGCTGGCAACCGGACAATGTTTTCAACGGTCTTAAAAGAGGAAATAGAAGCAAGGCTGAGTAGACGTGAGCAAATCGTGTTGTTTTTAAATAGAAGAGGGTATTCAACTTTTGTAATGTGTCGAGACTGTGGACATGTGATGAACTGTCCTCACTGTGATATTGCACTAACCTACCACAAAAAAAATAACCAGTTGAAGTGTCATTATTGTGCTTATGAAGAGCAATTACCTAGTCTTTGTCCAGAGTGTGAGAGTGATACAATTAGATATTTTGGTACGGGAACGCAGAAAGTAGAAGAAGCCTTGGCGGAATTGATACCTGAAGCAAGAGTAGTAAGGATGGATGTGGATACAACTAGGCGGAAAGGTTCTCATGAGAAACTGCTTAATCAGTTTGGGAATCAGGAAGCTGATATTCTACTTGGAACACAAATGATAGCCAAGGGTCTAGATTTTGCTAACGTTACGTTAGTCGGAGTATTAACTGCTGATTCCTTACTCAATCTACCTGACTTTCGTGCTGCAGAAAAAACATTTCAGCTTTTGACACAAGTCAGTGGGCGCGCAGGACGACATACTTTACCTGGAGAAGTGATTATCCAAACTTATACGCCAGAACATTATAGTGTGCAACTTGCAAGTCAATATGATTATGAACAATTTTTTAAAAAAGAGATGGATATGCGAAAGACATTTCAATATCCACCGTATTACTTCCTAACGTTAATAACAGTATCCCATCCTAATCAGGCGAAGGTTATGGAAGTGACAAAAGTAATAGCCCAATTGCTGAATAAACACCTATCTGAACAGGCTAGAATCTTAGGTCCTACTCCCTCACCACTTACTAGGATTAAAGATAGATATCGATTCCAATGCATGATAAAATACAAAAACGAGCCAAATCAAAGGGACGTTATTCGAAAAATTTTATCTTTTTATGAAAAGGAAATTCAAAAGAAAGAGTTGCTAATACAAGTTGATTTAGAACCATATCAGTTAATGTAGAAAGGGGAATTTGATGAAAAAAATAGTTTTTATGGGAACACCGGATTTTGCTGTACCGGTTTTACAACAGATAATAGAAGATAAATATGAGGTTGTTCTTGTTGTTACACAACCTGACCGACCTAAGGGTAGAAAAAAGGTATTGACACCCTCTCCAGTAAAGGTAGAAGCAGAGAAACATAATATCGAAGTTTTCCAGCCCGAGAAGATTAAGGATGAGTATGAACAGGTATTGAAATATGAGCCGGATTTGATTGTAACAGCTGCATTCGGTCAAATTCTACCGAAAGCGTTGTTAGAAGCACCAAAATATGGTTGTATTAACGTTCACGCTTCATTATTACCAGAATTAAGAGGTGGTGCGCCAATACACTACGCTATTCTTCAAGGTAAACCGAAAACTGGTATCACAATTATGTATATGGCAGAAAAATTAGACGCTGGTGATATTATTTCCCAGAAAGAGGTAATAATAGAAGAAAAGGATCATGTGGGTTCTTTACATGATAAACTAGCTAGAGTTGGCTCCAGTCTATTACATGATACATTACCAAAGCTGTTCAAGAATGATATAGAGCGGATTGAACAGGAGGATAATGAAGCAACATTTGCCTCTAATATAAAAAGGGAACAAGAAGTAATTGATTGGAATAAATCAAACATTGAGATCTACAATCACATAAGAGGACTTCATCCCTGGCCAGTTGCGTACACGACATTACATGGCAAGACTGTAAAAGTTTGGTGGGGGGAAAAAGTAGAGGAAACCTTTTCAACAAAACCAGGAGAAGTTACAAGAATAGAAGAGGAAGGGTTTATCGTATGTTGCGGTGATGGAAAAGGGATACGTATTACTAGCCTCCAACCATCTGGGAAGAAAAAAATGACGGCAGGAGACTACTTAAGAGGTACCGGTAGTGAGCTTCAAGTTGGAGAAAAGTTAGGAGAATAATTTATGGCTAAATACTTACTACGTAACACAGCATTAGATATTTTAGTTAGAGTAGGAGAGAGTGGTGGATTTAGTCACTTATTAATTAATCAGGCGATAAAGAAAAAAGGGTTAAATGATCGAGATGAAGGTCTCTTAACGGAGATTGTTTATGGTACCATTCAAAGAAAGCTAACGTTAGCCTTTTATTTACAGCATTTTCTTCAGGGTAATAAGAAGATAGAACCTTGGGTTAAGTGGTTATTCTATATGTCACTTTATCAAATGAAATTTTTAGATAAAGTACCTGATCATGCCATTATCCACGAATCAGTAGAGATTTCTAAACAACGAGGCCACAAAGGAATAGCATCTCTTGTAAATGGTGTTTTACGAAATGTTCAAAGAAATGGTCTACCTGAAATAGAAACGATATCTGATCCAGTTGAAAGGTTAAGTATTGCTACTAGTCATCCAGAATGGTTGGTGAAACGATGGATTGATATGTATGGCTTTGAACAGACTGAGTCAATGTGTCAAATAAACTTAACACATAAGCCGATGAATATCAGAATCCAACCGATGAAAATTTCGCGCAAGGATGCAATGGAACAATTAGAGCAAGAAGGGTACAAAGTAGTACCTTCGACTTTTTCAGAACAAGGGATTATTGTACAAAGTGGTAATGTTTTGCGAAGTTCTTTGTTTCAGAAAAACTTCGTTACGGTTCAAGACCAAAGTTCAATGCTTGTGGCGGAGATGCTACAACTTGAAAAAGGATTAACAGTTCTCGATGCATGTAGTGCCCCGGGTGGGAAAACAACCCATATTGCTGAAAAAATGAAAGATGAGGGTCAAATTTACGCGTATGATTTGCATCAGAAAAAAGCAAAACTGGTAGAGAGAAAAGCGTTAGATTTAGATCTTACGATTATAAATGCCGAACAGGCAGATTCACGTAAATTGGTTGACGTGCATGCAAAGGAAACATTTGATCGAATCTTATTAGACGCTCCATGCTCAGGTCTTGGTGTTCTAAGAGGGAAACCTGACATAAAGTATCAAAAAACTGAGTCAGATATTCATAAGTTATCAACAATTCAGCTAGAACTTATGGAAAGTGTTTCTACTCTATTAAAAAAAGATGGTAAACTATTGTATAGTACATGTACGGTAGACGAGACAGAAAATGAAAAAGTTGTCCAAAGCTTTCTATCTATACATGAAGAATTTGAAGTGGATATGGATTTTTTCGATGAGTTACCATCAGAACTTCAACAGTCATCAGGTAAAACAAAGTGGGGAATTCAATTGTTTCCACATGAATTTAATACAGATGGTTTCTTTTTAACAAGACTAAAAAGAAAAGCTTGATTCAATCTCTTATTTCCTATATAGAAACCATGTACTTATAGTTTAGTATTATTTAACTATTCTAGTTGAAGACACTTGTAGTATTGAGGAGACGGGGTGTAAAAATGAACGGTTATTTTTTGACAGATACAGGAAAAGTTAGGGAGCATAATGAGGATTCTGGCGCCATTTTTGTAAACTCGAATAACCAATTATTAGCAATAGTTGCAGATGGTATGGGGGGACACAAAGCTGGAGATGTAGCCAGCCAGATGGTTATTTCGTCGTTAGGTGAAAGATGGGACGAAGATAAGCCCTTTTCCACACCTGGAGATGCAGAACAATGGCTGTCCGATTCCATTCTGGAAACAAACAATAAAGTATATGCTTATGCGCAAGAAAATGAAGAATGCAGTGGAATGGGAACAACTGTTGTGGCTGTTATTTGTACTTCTGATTTTATCTCTATTGCTCACATTGGGGATAGTAGATGTTATTTGTACAATGATCAAGGGTATAAGCAGGTAACGGAAGATCATTCACTTGTTAATGAATTAGTTAAAACAGGTCAAATCTCAAAAGAGGATGCAGAGTATCATCCTAGGAAAAATGTTCTTTTAAGAGCATTGGGTACAGAAGTAGGAGCGAAACCAGATATTCAAACAATCGGGTGGGATGTACGAAATAGTATATTAATATGTTCCGATGGACTTACAAATAAAGTATTGGATAATGAGTTAGAGGAGTACATAAAAGAAGATATGGAACTAAAAGATATCGCTCAACGGTTGATTGATTTAGCGAATGAGCGTGGTGGTGAAGACAATATTTCTGTAGCCTTGGTTAAGTTTTATGACTCACCGAAGGAAGGTGAAACTGAGTGCTAGAAGGCCGGTTGTTGAACGAAAGATATAAGATTAAGAAGATGATAGGTGGAGGTGGCATGGCCAATGTTTACCTTGCCAGAGATATTATTCTTGATCGAGACGTTGCCATTAAGGTTTTACGATTAGAATATGCCAATGATGATGAGTTTATAGCGCGTTTTCATCGAGAAGCGCAAGCGGCAACAAGTCTGGCTCATCCGAATATTGTTAATATTTACGATGTTGGAGAAGAAGACAATATTTATTTCATGGTAATGGAATATGTAGATGGCATGACATTAAAAAAATACATACAAACGTATGGTCCTGTAGAAGTACAAGAAGCCATAGATATTATGAAGCAGATTACATCTGCTATTACTCATGCACACGAAAATGATATCGTACACCGTGATATTAAACCACAAAATATATTGATTGATCCCTATGGAAGTGTAAAAGTAACTGATTTTGGGATTGCGGTGGCATTAAGTGCTACTTCCTTAACACAGACAAATTCAGTGTTAGGTTCTGTTCACTATTTATCTCCTGAGCAGGCACGTGGCGGAATGGCTAATAAAAAATCGGATATCTATTCTTTAGGGATTGTACTGTTTGAATTACTGACAGGTCGTTTACCCTTTTCAGGTCAGTCCGCCGTGTCTATTGCATTAAAACATTTGCAGAGTAATACCCCGTCAATTAGAAGATGGAACCCAGCAATTCCACAATCACTTGAAAATATTGTGTTAAAAGCAACAACAAAAGACCCCTTTCATCGGTATGATGCTGTCTATGAAATGGAAGATGCATTAGAAGTGTCGTTACATCCAGCTAATATCGATGAAGAGTTATTTTTACCTCCTGAAGATAGTGGGGAAGAAACGAAGGCAATTCCAATTATTACGGATGAGACGTTTAAAGCAAACAAATCAACACAGGATACAATTATCCATAATACTAATAATATGCAAAAGATACAGGAAAATAACAGTAATTCTGAAGAGTTAAAAGACAAGAAAAAAAATAAGAAAAAGAAGAAAAAAGGTAGAAAAATATTTATGTGGGTTTCAATTATTTCTATCATGGTAATAATGGCGTTATTTGCAGCTTTGTTCATTATTCCAAATATGCTTCAGCCAAAGGATGTAATTATCCCTGAACTTGAGGGTGTGGAGTATGAGGAGGCTGTGGAACAATTAACAGCGTTAGAATTAGAAGTAGAAGAGGAACCAATCTATTCAGATGATATTCCTGAAGGGTATGTTGTGAAAACAAATCCGGAAGCAAACGATACAATCAAAGAAGGTAGAACGGTTACTGTTTTTACTAGTCAAGGGCAGGAAAAGGTTACATTTGAAGATTATGTTGGTAGAGACTATAACCAAATTGAACGTTTATTAGAGCAGACAGGATATGAAGACATTCAATTTAGGGAAACACATTCTGACAAGCCTGTTGGGGAAATTATTACTCAATATCAACCACAGCCTGGAGATAAAGTTGTGCCTAAGCAAACAACAGTTATTTTTGAAATAAGTGTTGGACCGGCAAAAGTTAACATAAAAGACTTGGTTGGTATGACTGAGGAAGATGCGAGGAGCTATTTAAGGGAGAATAATCTTTTAGTAGATAAAACAGAAGCGAATTCGGAGGATGTAGAAAAAGGGTTAGTCATTAGTCAAAGTCCAAAAGCGAATTCAGAAATCGAAGAAAAGTCATATGTTCAAATTGTAGTTTCACTTGGACCAAAAGAAAAGCCACCCTTATCACAGTTGATATCCTTTAATGTACCATACACAGGAAATAAAGCGGAGGAACAGAATGAAGAAGGTTCTGATGACAATGCGACAGACACACATAAACCTCAAGAAATTAGAATTTATGTTGGTGATAAGGATCATGATATAGAAGAGCTGTTTCAGCCAGTGGAGTCGATAGCTAAGGATAAAGAATTTACAATTCGGTTAACTATAGCTCCTGGAGAAACAGCACACTATAAGGTAATGCGTGATGATACAGTAATAATAAATAAATCAGTATCTTATAAAGATCTGGAGGGTGAGTGAATGAATGCCTGAAGGTAAAATTGTAAAAGCTTTAAGTGGATTTTACTATGTACAATCAGATAAAAACCTTTTCCAATGTCGAGGAAGAGGAGTTTTTAGGAAAAATAAAGTAAACCCTCTCGTCGGAGATGAGGTTGTATTTGAGGAAAGTAACCCTGGAGAGGGATATATTCTTGATGTAAAACCAAGAAAAAATGAACTGGTAAGGCCCCCGATAGCAAATATTGATCAGGCTATTATTGTTGTATCTGCGACACAACCAGATTTTAGTTCTTTGTTGTTAGACAGATTCTTAGTATTAATTGAATCCAAGCAGATTGATCCAGTGATATTTATTTCAAAAATTGATATTATACCTGAGCAACAGGAACTGGCAATAGAAAAGTATAAAACGGATTATGAACAAATTGGTTATCCTGTGCAAATGCTTTCGACGAAACAATCAGGAGGATTATCAGAGGCAAAAAAATATTTCAAAGATAAAATATCTGTAATTGCGGGTCAGTCTGGAGTTGGAAAATCTTCTATGTTAAATGCCATTAATCCTGTTCTGAGCTTGGAAACAAATGAGATCTCAGCAAGCTTAGGGAGGGGGAAGCATACAACTAGACATGTGGAGCTAATTGAAATAAATGGTGGGCTTGTAGCCGACACGCCAGGATTTAGTTCACTCGAATTTTCGGAGATCGAGTTAGAGGAATTGCCAGATTGTTTTCCAGAGATGCAAGCGTTAAGACAAAATTGTAAGTTTAGAGGTTGTATGCATAATAAAGAACCGCACTGTGCAGTAAAGGCTGCAGTTGAAGATAAAACAATTCCATCTTTTCGATATGAACACTACCTACAATTTTTTGAGGAGATACAAAGTAGAAAGCCGAGGTATTAATATGACAAAAATAGCACCTTCTATTCTATCTGCAGACTTTTCACGTCTTAAAGAGGAAATAATGGACGTGGAAAAGGGTGGAGCTGATTATATTCATGTAGATGTCATGGATGGGCATTTCGTGCCGAACATTACGATAGGACCCTTAGTAGTAAAAGCTATAAGACCGACCACAACACTACCATTAGATGTTCATTTAATGATTGAAGATCCTGATAAATATATAAAGGATTTTGCTGACGCGGGTGCAGATTATATTACTGTGCATGTTGAGGCATGCAGACATTTGCATCGTACGATTCATGCTATTAAAGCGTTGGGGGTTAAAGCTGGTGTTGTATTAAATCCGGCGACTCCAGTCGAAATGATAAAGCCTATCTTACATGAGGTAGATTTAGTTTTATTTATGACGGTTAATCCAGGGTTTGGGGGACAATCCTTTATACACGATGTATTAAGAAAAGTAAAAGTTGCAGATGGCTGGCGTAAAGAGGAGCAACTAAACTTTGAGATCGAGGTTGATGGTGGTGTTAACACTACTACAGCTCCATTATGCATAAACGCAGGAGTAGATGTTTTAGTTGCCGGAAGTGCTATCTATGATAAAGAGGATCGACAAAAAGCGATAGAAGAAATTCGTAATGCTAAATAGGATTGCCAAGGATTAAAAGGGTTCTTTTCGCGGAAAATAGTTCTAAATAAAAACTAATAGACAAACTCTAGTAATATAGATGCTAAGATAGTGATTGATTGAGTTATGTAATAGTAAAAAAGGTTGCCTATACTAACGGCAACCTTTTTACTATTATGAATCTTGTTTTACAAATAAAGATAGACTTGTGAACAATAAACAAATTAATTTTGAAGGGGATATTGTGTCATGAAAAAAGTAGCAGTAGTAGCAGCAGGTCCAGAAGATCAAATTCCTTCACTCGATAATTATAAACAAGAAATTGACAGATGGATCGGAGCTGATCGAGGCGCTCTTACCATTATTAGATCGGGAATACACTTGGATATTGCAATTGGAGATTTTGACTCTTTATCAACAGCAGAAAAAGAAGAAGTAAAAAATAACTCGGATTTATTTTTGTCATTTCCCGTAGAAAAAGATGAGACTGACCTAGAACTTGCTCTATTACAAGCAATAGAACTTTTTCCAAAACAGCTTTTCCTATTTGGTGTTACTGGCGGAAGATTAGACCATCAAATGGCTAGTGTCCAATTATTATATACCCTCAGAAAAAAATCGATAAAGGCAACCATAGTAGATAGAAACAACTCTATTGAGTTGTTTTTTTCGGGTGAGCATCGTGTTGAAAAGGATAAAAAATACCCATACATATCTTTTATCCCATTTTCTAAAGAAGTTATTGGCATATCTCTCGAAGGTTTCTACTATAAATTAAGTAATAAGAATATTTATTGGGGCTCAACAAGGTGTATATCAAATCAATTAAATGCAGAAACAGGTACTTTTTCATTCAAGGAAGGCATACTATTAGTAATAAAGAGCCGAGATGTACTTATTTGAGGTTATTATCATAGGATAGTGTTGTAGGATCTTTTGTTATTTGAAAAGAGGAGGGGTTCTCATGAAATTTTATACCTTTAAACTCCCAAGGTTCATTGGTGGCTTTGTTCGTGCAATAATGGGATCTTTTAAAAAGGATTAACAAACACAAAAAAAGCACCCTAATGTCGGGTGCTTTTTTTGTACTATTATACTCGTTCTACTTTACCTGATTTCAATGCACGAGCTGATACATAAACGCGCTTAGGTTTACCATCAACCATAATACGTACTTTTTGTACGTTTGATTTAAATGTACGTTTATTAGCATTCATCGCGTGAGAACGATTGTTACCAGAAGTAGTTTTACGTCCAGTTACAACACATTTGCGTCCCATAATAAATTCCCTCCTACCTAGCATGTATCTCTTTACATACTAATATAATTTATCATAGGAAGAGTTATATTGCAATATATCTTTAGCTGTTATAATAAAATTCAGTTTTTTATGGCAGAAAAGTGATATAAAGAAATCTTACTTGACAGATTATAAGTTTTCGTACATTGTATAAAGGGGTTTGAATTACGTGCAGACTAGGAAATAATGATAATATAGACAATGTATTATTCTAATCAAATCATTTTACGTTATAATTAGAATGAAACTGTTTTCAAAATTGACAATGTTATAGTAAAATGACTTTAAATTAAAGATAGAAGCCAAGGAGGATTTGTATGTCCATTGAACTGAAAACAAAAGATGGTCATGTAACCATTACAAATGAAGTAATATCTACTGTTGCGGGTGGTGCTGCAATTGAATGTTACGGAATTGTCGGTATGGCATCTAAAAACCAATTAAGAGATGGAATTGCTGAAATTCTTCGTAAAGAAAATTTTTCTAAAGGTGTTGTTGTTCGTCAAGAAGGCGAGAATATCCATATCGATATGTACATCATTGTTAGCTATGGTACGAAAATTTCTGAAGTAGCAAATAATGTTCAATCCCAAGTGAAATATACATTAGATAAAACGTTGGGCTTGTCCATTCGTTCCGTAAATATTTATATTCAAGGTGTTAGAGTACTACCTGAATAACTATAAAAGCATTTGTAAAAACATAAAGAAAAAAGGCTTTCCTTGACAACAAGTGATAGCAGGGTCTAGAAGACCAGTAGAAGGAGGAAGTTGGAAGTGACGTTACGTACGTTAGATGGAACTACTTTCGCACAAATGGTTCTCTTAGGAGCAAACCATTTAACGAATAACGCCAAGATGATTGATGCGTTAAATGTTTTCCCTGTTCCCGATGGTGATACAGGAACAAATATGAACCTATCCATGACTTCAGGAGCAAGTGAAGTGAAAAATACGGATCCCTCAAGGGTGACGAATGTCGCACAGGCCTTAGCTAAAGGACTGTTAATGGGAGCTAGAGGTAACTCGGGTGTAATCCTTTCTCAGTTATTCCGTGGTTTTGCCAGAGGGGTAGAAGGCAAGGATACACTTACTACAAAGGACTTTGCGAACGGGTTAGATGTTGGAGTGAAAACAGCATATAAAGCAGTAATAAAACCTGTTGAGGGTACAATCCTTACTGTAGCAAAGGATACAGCTAACAAAGCTGTAGAACTGGCTGAAACAAATGAGGATCTAGAAACATTTTTAGAAGATGTTTTAAAGGCTGCTAAGCTTTCATTAAAAAATACACCTGAATTGTTACCTGTATTGAAGGAAGTAGGAGTAGTGGATAGTGGTGGGCAAGGCTTAGTAACTATCTATGAAGGATTTCTTGCGTCATTAAAGGGAGAAGAACTTCCGTCAAGTGATCAATCCGTTGATATTAGTGACATGGTTAATGCAGAACACCATAAACTAGCACAGGATTTTATGAATACAGAAGATATTGAATTTGGTTACTGTACAGAATTTATGGTTAAATTTGAAGAAGATAAGATAGTGGATAATCCATTTGATGAGGACACGTTCAGAAATGAATTAAGTGAGTATGGAGATTCCTTACTTGTTGTATCTGATGATGAGATTGTAAAGGTACATATTCATGCTGAATATCCAGGGGATGTTTTAAATTTAGGACAACGATTTGGGAGTTTTGTTAGTCTCAAGGTTGAGAATATGAGACAACAGCATACGTCAATTGTTGGTGACAAGAAAGTGAATAAGAAGCCGAAAGCTTTATCAGAGTATGGTATTGTTTCTGTTGCAATGGGAGAGGGGCTAAAAGAGCTTTTAGAGAGTTTAGGAGCTACAGTCGTCATTCAGGGCGGACAAACCATGAACCCAAGTACACAGGATATTACGAATGCTATAAAAGAGGCTAATGCTAAAAATATAATTATCTTACCTAATAATAAAAATATTATTATGGCAGCTGACCAAGCCGCTGAATTAGCTGAAGCTAACACGGTTGTTGTTCCAACTAAAACTATACCACAAGGGATGAGTGCACTTTTGGCTTTCCATCCAGAAGTTGATTTGGAAGAAAATAAGCAGAATATGTTGGGAGCAAGTAAAGAAGTAAAAACTGGTCAAGTTACTTATGCCGTTAGAGATACGCAAATTGATGGTATGACTATAGAGAATGGTAACTTTATGGGTTTAGCAGAAGGTCAAATTAAAGCTACTGACAAAGATAGGTTTGAAACAATCAAGCTTTTACTTGCTGAATTAATTGATGAAGATGATGAAATTATCACAATCCTTCAAGGAGAAGATGCTAGTGATGAAGATGTCAACGCACTAGTGGAGTATCTAGAAGAAAATTATGAGGATCTTGAAATAGAAAAACATAAAGGGAACCAACCAATCTACTCCTTTATCTTTTCTGTAGAATAAAAGGTGAAAAGCTCTATCCAAATGGATAGAGCTTTTGTTTTGACCCGCCTTTTTATAGGAAGAGAAGTACAATCTGTAAGTTTCACTTTCTCCGCTTTAGGGATATAATTAATACAAGAGAAGCTAAAACGATAACTAAGGGTGATTAACGATGAAGTATAAATCAGTTTTTGATATAATGGGCCCAATTATGATTGGGCCCTCTAGTTCTCATACAGCAGGTGCAGCTAAAATTGGGAAGGCTGCTAGAACTTTATTTGGAAAAGAACCAAACTGGATTGAAATTTTTTTGTATGGTTCTTTCGCCAAGACATATAGGGGACATGGAACCGACGTAGCTCTTGTTGGGGGGATTTTAGATTTTAATACGGATGACCAGCGAATACCCGACTCGTTGGAAATTGCAGAAAGCAAGGGAATAAAAATAAATTTTCACCAAGACGAAGCCGCTGTTGAACATCCTAATACAGTTAGAATTAAATTGGGAGATGGGAATGACCAACTTGAACTAGTAGGTATATCAATAGGTGGTGGGAAGGTCGAAATCACGGAACTAAACGGATTCGAATTACACCTGTCTGGAAACCATCCTGCTATTTTAGTTATGCACAATGACCGCTTCGGTGCAATTGCGTCTGTTGCACAGATTTTGGCTAAGCATGAAATTAATATTGGTAGAATGGAAGTATCTAGAAAAGACATTGGTAAAGAAGCCATAATGATAATTGAACTTGATGAGAATATCGATAGTTATATTGAACGGGAATTAGAGCGTGCCGAAAATATCTTACAAATAGCAAAGATTGTCGATTAACATACAACTAGAGGGGGAGTCAGCATGTTTAGAAATGTGGCTGAATTAATTTCTTTAACAGAAGAATTAGAGTTACCTATATCAGAAGTGATGATAAGACAAGAAATGGAAGTGTATGACAAAACTAGAGAACAAATTATGGAACAAATGGAAAAGAATCTACTAGTTATGGAGGAAGCTATCGACCGAGGTTTAAAGGGGGTAAAGTCCCATTCTGGTTTAACTGGTGGTGATGCCGTATTAATTCAAAAATATATAGCAGAAAAAGAATCGCTTTCTGGCACATTGTTACTCGACGCAGTTAGCAAAGCTGTAGCAACCAACGAAGTAAATGCTGCAATGGGTACCATATGTGCTACACCAACAGCAGGAAGTGCTGGGTGTGTTCCAGGTGCTTTATTTGCAGTGAAAAATAAGTTGAACCCTACGAGAGAAGAGATGGTTAGATTCTTGTTCACATCAGGAGCATTTGGTTTTGTTGTTGCAAATAACGCGTTTATTTCTGGAGCTCAAGGTGGGTGTCAAGCGGAAGTTGGTTCTGCTGCGGCTATGGCATCTGCAGCTGTTGTTGAGATGGCTGGTGGAACGCCAAAACAGAGTGCGGAAGCTTTCGCTATAACATTGAAAAATATGCTTGGTCTTGTTTGTGACCCAGTAGCAGGGTTAGTAGAAGTTCCATGTGTAAAGCGAAATGCTGCGGGGGTTTCTAATGCAATTGTATCTGCGGATATGGCTTTAGCAGGAGTTACGAGCAGAATACCATGTGATGAGGTCATTGGTGCCATGTACCGAATAGGGAAAACAATGCCT
The DNA here is from genome assembly GCF_014280935.1 of Aquibacillus kalidii. Classification (GTDB taxonomy): domain Bacteria; phylum Bacillota; class Bacilli; order Bacillales; family Amphibacillaceae; genus Aquibacillus_D; species Aquibacillus_D kalidii. Next base: position 306,436 of record NZ_JACLZI010000036.1, on the reverse strand, counting down.
TCTGCGTTAAGAGAAACTGCTGAAGGAGGACTTGCAGCAACACCTACAGGTAAGGCGCTAGCTAATAAGATCTATGGAATTCCAGTAGAGAAAGAGTGAGTAACGTGTTAAATGAGTCGGTTAAAAATGTGAAGGGTGTTGGAGATAAGCTCTATGAAGACTTGACAGGCTTGGGAATAAAGACCATCAACGATTTACTGTTTTATTTCCCAAATCGTTATGACAATTACGAGATCAAACCACTTAGCGAACTTGTACATGATGAGAAAGTCACCATAGAAGGAGAAGTAATTGGAGATCCCTCTTTAACTTTTTTTGGACGAAAAAAATCACGGCTAGTCATTAATTTACAGGTAGAACATATGGTGGTTAAAGCTGTGATGTTTAATCGGGCGTTTGCTAAAAAACAAATGCATGGTGGGGACGTTATCACTGTAACTGGAAAGTGGGACCAACATCGCTTGCAAATTACAGTAAGTAATTATAAAAAAGGTCGTGCCAAGTCGGAGGATCCAATTCAACCAGTTTATCCAACCAAAGGAAACGTAACTAGTAAACAATTAAAAAAAGTGATGTTAAATGCAGTAAACGAATTCGGCTCTAAAGTAGAGGAAATATTACCGAAGTCCTATTTACAAAATTACAAATTACCTAGTCGGAAAGAAGCTCTTAAACAAATGCATTACCCGAGTAGCTTTAAACAATTAAAACATGCAAAAAGAAGGTTTACCTACGAAGAATTTTTACTGTTTCAGTTAAAAATGCAACTGTTAAGAAAAAGGAACAGGGAATCTACAATGGGAAACAGTCAAGATTATGATAGTGGGCGCTTGGAAAGTTTTATAAAGGGTCTGTCTTTTGAATTGACTAATGCCCAACAAAGAAGTTTAGCGGAAATTTTAAAGGATATGAAATCCCCGTATCGTATGAACCGGTTACTCCAAGGAGATGTTGGTTCGGGGAAAACTGCTGTTGCTGCCATAAGTTTATTAGCCTCTACAACTGCTCACAAACAAGGTGCATTAATGGTTCCTACAGAAATACTTGCTGAACAACATTATCAATCTTTAACGGAGTTGTTTGGAGAGTCTCTTGATGTAGTTTTGTTGACTGGGTCAATAAAGGGCAAGAAAAGAAAAGAAGTATTAGCTACTATTGAATCTGGACAAGCTGATATTGTTGTAGGTACTCATGCATTAATCCAAGATGAAGTTGTTTTTCGTGCCCTTGGACTAGTTATTGTCGACGAACAACACCGTTTCGGGGTAGAGCAAAGAAAAACATTAAGAGATAAAGGGATTTACCCAGATGTCCTTTTTATGACAGCAACACCTATTCCAAGAACACTAGCAATAACATCTTTTGGAGATATGGATGTTTCACAGATTGACGAAATGCCAGTGGGTAGAAAAGCGATTGAAACATATTGGGTTAAAGATAATATGTTCGATCGTGTACTTAGCTTTATTGAAAAAGAAGTAAAAGCAGGCTATCAAGCTTATGTTATTTGTCCATTGATCGAAGAATCTGATAAGTTAGATATTCAAAATGCAGTAGATTTATTCAACCAACTTCAATTCCATTTTCAAAATAAAATGCATGTTGGACTTATGCATGGAAGGCTTCATACAACTGAAAAAGATGAGGTAATGAAGAAATTCTCTGATAATGAAATTCAAGTGCTAGTGTCTACAACTGTTGTGGAAGTAGGAGTAAATGTACCTAATGCCACCGTTATGGTTATATATGATGCGGAACGTTTCGGCTTATCACAACTACACCAGCTAAGGGGACGAGTAGGTAGAGGTGAGGCCCAGAGCTATTGTATTCTAGTAGCAGATCCTAAGGGTGAGGTAGGAAAAGAGCGAATGCGGATTATGACTGAAACTACAAATGGCTTTGAACTATCAGAACAAGACCTTCAACTAAGAGGTCCAGGTGACTTTTTTGGTAAAAAGCAAAGCGGGCTACCTGAATTTAAAGTCGGGGATATGGTTCATGACTACCGTGCACTGGAAACAGCTAGAAATGATGCGCAAACTATTATTTATTCAAACTCATTAGAGGCAGATCCGTCTTATCAATTCTTATATAAAGTTTTAAAAGAAGAAGTTATTGATAATCCGGACACATTAGATTAGAATTACTTGCATAATTATTATTGGTATTATATATTACTATTAGTACCTAGTCTTAATAAGTTGTAATGAATGTGATAGTTCTTAGTAGAAGGTGTAAAAAATGAGAAGAAATAAAAAGGATAGGCAACAACTTTTAAAAGAAACAATTGAAAAAATGCCTTTTATAACGGATGAAGAGCTTGCTAAAAGGTTTGAAGTAAGTATTCAAACCATTCGTTTAGATCGTATGGAAATGTCTATTCCCGAATTGAGGGAAAGAATAAAGTACGTTGCAACTTCACAATGGAATGAGACTGTAAAAGCATTGCCAATTGATGAGGTAATAGGGGAAATAATTGATTTAGAATTAGATAATCGTGCTATTTCGATATTGGACATTAAAAGAGAACATGTTTTTTCTAGAAATAATATTGCGCGAGGACACCATTTATTTGCGCAGGCTAACTCATTGGCTGTCGCAGTAATTGATGAAGAGCTTGCTTTAACTAAAAGAGCAGAAATTAAATTTACTAGACAGGTCAATCAAGGTGAGCGAGTAATTGCCAAGGCAAAGGTAGATAATGCTGAAATAAAGGGTACAACAACTGTCCACGTTGATAGTTTTGTTGAAAATGAAATGGTTTTTTCTGGTACATTTACAATGTATCGTTCAAATGATAAATAAAGGAGATTTTCTGATGAGAATAGCTATTGATGCTATGGGTGGGGATCATGCTCCGAAAGAAATAGTGCTTGGTGCAGTGGAAGCAGCGAAAAATATACCTAATATAGAAATTACCTTAATTGGAGATAAAGATAAAATAGTGCCATACTTATCTGATCAAAGTAATATTAAGGTTTTACATACTACAGAAGTTATTACAGGAAATGATGAGCCAGTAAAAGCGGTTAGAAGAAAAAAAGATGCATCCCTTGTACTAATGGCAAACGAAGTAAAAGAACAGCGAGCAGACGCCTGTATTTCAGCTGGAAACACAGGTGCCTTGATGAGTGCTGGTCTCTTTATTATAGGGAGAATTAAAGGGATAGACCGTCCCGCATTAAGTCCCACGCTACCAACACAGGACGGAAAAGGTTTCTTACTATTAGATGTAGGAGCAAATGTGGATGCAAAACCACAACACTTATTACAATACGGAATTATGGGATCAATTTATACCGAAAAAGTACGTGGTGTTGCGTCTCCAAAAGTAGGATTATTGAACGTTGGAACAGAGGACGGAAAAGGTAATGATTTAACGAAAAAAGCCTTTAACCTGTTACAACAGGCACCTATCAACTTTATAGGCAACGTAGAAGCACGAGATTTATTGGATGGAGTCGCGGATGTTGTTGTCACTGATGGTTTTAGTGGGAATATTGCGTTAAAAACAATTGAGGGCACTGCTCTAACGATGTTTTCTATGATGAAAGACGCTTTTATGTCCAATCTTAAAACAAAGCTTGCTGCAAGCCTTGTGAAAACGGAGCTTAGAGGGTTGAAAAATCAACTAGACTATTCTGAATATGGTGGTGCAGGTTTATTTGGATTGGCTGCACCAGTTATAAAAGCACACGGATCATCTAATTCACGTGCAATATACAGTGCGATAAAACAAGCATGTCATATGGTTGAAAACCAAGTGACTAGTACGATCCAAGAAACAATGACAGCAATTGAGTTAGAGACAGAGGAGGAATAAAATGAAGAGAGTTGCTTTTGTCTTCCCTGGACAAGGTTCTCAGTCAGTGGGAATGGGGAAAGAACTATATGATCAATTTCCAGAAGTCCAAAAAATGTATGATGATGCTGACCAACAACTAGGTTATTCTTTGTCAACGTTAATGTTTGAAGGGCCAGAAGAAGAACTGACCAATACCGAAAATGCCCAACCAGCATTGCTACTTTCTAGTTCTGCGCTTTCTAAGCTGTTAAAAGACAATGGAATTAATCCTGTTATGACAGCTGGCCATAGTTTAGGAGAGTATAGTGCATTGGTAGCAGCGGGAGCCTTGACAATTGATCAAGCTTTACCACTTGTTCGAACAAGAGGACAATTAATGGAACAAGCATACCCGAAAGGGCAAGGGGCAATGGCTGCTGTTTTGGGGCTAGCAAGTGATACAATTTCTGAAGTACTAACTAAAATTGAAGAGAGCGCTGAGCAAGTTGTTGATGTGGCAAATTTGAATTGTCCTGGACAAGTAGTTATTTCTGGAACAAAAAGTGGGATTGAACAATCTGTTGAACAATTAAAAGAGGCTGGTGCAAAGCGTGTTATTCCATTGAACGTCAGTGGGCCCTTTCATTCTAGACTGATGAAGCCAGCTGCTGATAATTTTGCACAAGCGTTACAAGAAATATCTATTGACGATGCTACAATACCTGTATATGCAAACGTAACAGCAGAACAGGCGATTGCCAAAGAAGAGATTAGAGATTTATTAGTTAAACAGTTATATTCTCCGGTTCGATTCGAGGAAACAATTAATCAACTACTAGAGCATGAATTAGATGCGATTGTGGAAGTTGGAAATGGGAAAGTATTAGCTGGTCTGATAAAGAAAGTAAATCGTAGAATGAAAACTTTTAATATCCAGGACCCAGAGTCATTACAAACGTTTTTAGAGTGGTATAAGGAGGAATCCTAATGTTGGCAGGAAAAGTGGCGCTTGTTACAGGTGCTTCACGAGGAATAGGGAAGGCTATTGCGCTAGAGTTAGCTAAACAAGGAGCTAAAGTTGCTGTTAACTATTCAGGAAGTGAAGCTAAAGCGCAAGAGGTAGTAGAAGAAATTAAAGGACTTGGAGCAGAGGCTATTAAAATAAAAGCCAATGTCTCACAGGAGTCAGAAGTAAAAGAAATGACGAAATCTGTTATCGAAGAGTTTGGAAGTCTTGATATTTTAGTAAATAATGCTGGAATTACGAGAGATAACTTATTGATGAGGATGAAAGTGGAAGAGTTTGATGAAGTAATTCAAACGAATTTAAAAGGTGTCTTTTTATGTACGAAAGCTGTTACTAGACAAATGATGAAACAAAAAAATGGTCGAATCATTAATATTGCTTCTGTTGTGGGTGTTAGTGGTAATCCTGGTCAAGCTAACTATGTGGCTGCAAAAGCAGGTGTGATTGGATTAACCAAAACGACAGCAAAGGAACTTGCGACTAGAAATATATTAGTAAATGCTATTGCTCCTGGGTTTATTGAGACAGATATGACGGATGAGTTAACAGATGAACAGAAAGCAGGTATGCTAAACCTGATTCCACTCGCTAAACTAGGAAAAGCTGAGGATGTAGCTAAAGTAGTAAGATTCCTTGCTTCTGAAGATGCTAATTATGTTACCGGACAGACCATTCATGTCGATGGTGGAATGGTAATGTAACTTATAGCTATTCGTAAGTTAGTATATTTGACAGGCATAATGTCTGGATAATTGCTTAAGTTAATTAAGGTAAGATAGTAGAGTGGTGTATTACTCAAACTTTGAAAGGGGGTGAATTGCATGGCTGAAACTTTTGATCGCGTAAAGAAGATTGTTGTTGATCGTCTTGATGTAGAAGAATCTAAAGTAACGATGGAAGCTTCTTTTAAAGATGATTTAGAAGCAGACTCACTAGATGTAGTAGAGCTTGTTATGGAGCTTGAGGATGAGTTTGATATGGAAATTGCTGACGAAGATGCTGAAAAAATTGCAACTGTTGGTGATGCGGTAAATTACATAGAAGGTAGTAAATAATTTTTTAATTATAGATTATTCATAAACATGTAATTTACTTGATAACTAGGGTTTTTAGATGTTTGCTTATAAATCCTAGTTGACTTATACTATGAACCAAGCAAAATGAATAGTATAATTAGAGGAAAGTCTCGCTTAGCTGCGAGACTTTCTCCATATATTAGAGTTTGTATATTAAGTAGGTGGAAAAACAATGAATTTTCAATTGTTACAAGAAAAATTAAATATCCATTTCAATGATCAGCAGTTATTAATGCAAGCATTCACCCATTCATCTTATGTGAATGAGCATCGAAAAAAAGAATTTGAGGACAACGAACGGCTAGAATTTTTAGGGGATGCAGTTTTGGAATTAGGCATTTCTCAGTACTTGTATCGTGAATATCCTAAAATGGCAGAAGGAGAGTTAACGAAGCTTCGAGCAGCAATCGTATGTGAACCTTCCTTAGTAAACTTTGCTAACGATTTAAAATTTAGCGAATATATCCTTTTGGGCAAAGGTGAGGAGATGACTGGTGGAAGAAATAGACCTGCTCTTTTAGCAGATGTATTCGAATCCTTTATTGGTGCTCTGTATTTAGACAGAGGGTATAAAGAGGTTATTACTTTTCTAGAACAGCATGTTTATCCAAAAATTAATGTAGGTGCTTTTTCCCATGCGATGGATTATAAGAGTCAATTGCAAGAAGTAGTGCAACGCGACAAAAATAATATGGTGGATTACCATATTGCAGAAGAAAAAGGGCCGGCGCATAACCGTGAATTTGTTGCACATGTATTGATCAATGGAACAATTGTTGGGATTGGCAGCGGACGAACTAAAAAGGAAGCTGAGCAACGTGCTGCGAAGAAAGCCTTAGATGATATTGAGAAGAAATAATGGATTGATCGAAAAAAACACCACATCTATGGTGTTTTTTTGTCTTCCATGCGTTAACAACTAATCTAATCAGCCCGGTTCCTTTATCCTATCCCTTAACTGGAATTTCACTGAAATAGTACTTCCAGTTAATTCTTTTTAATTCGATAGGCAGCTAGTTCTTGTACAAATGCTTGAATTTCAGCGACACTCAATTGTCCTTTTTGTTTTAACAAATCATATAAGGACTTTAGTTCTTCATATTTTTCTATATTATAATCTTCTGGATCTAAAATAGATCTGTTAACTACTTGAAGCAAGCTTGCCATTTCGTTAATTATAAAAGCAAGATTTTCTTTAGAGGGTTCGTTTAAATTCATATGTATTAACACTCCCAGTAATTTATAGTAAAGGAAACCTTCTATGTCCCTTTCCTTTATGATAAAATAAATAAGTTGAAAAGCAAAATTATATTGTTGAAATTATTAATGAATTAATTTAATTATAGCGTACATAAGCCAGTTAGTAAGTAATTAATGGACAAGAAACTAAGGGTTTTTGTATTTTACTATATATATAGGAGAAATGAGTATGTTCCTAAAGAGGATAGATACAGTTGGTTTTAAGTCGTTTGCGGAACGGATTTCAGTGGAGTTCGTACCCGGTGTGACTGCAGTTGTTGGACCAAATGGTAGTGGGAAGAGTAACATTACAGATGCGATTCGTTGGGTGTTGGGTGAACAATCAGCTAAATCCTTAAGAGGATCCAAAATGGAGGATATTATCTTTCAAGGAAGTGACTCAAGGAAGGCTTTGAATGTCGCAGAAGTAACTTTAACACTTGACAATGCCGACCATAGATTACCAATCGATTACGATGAAGTAAGTGTCACTAGACGTGTATATAGATCAGGTGAAAGTGAGTTCTTAATCAATAAACAGACATGCAGACTAAAAGATATTATAGAATTATTTATGGATTCAGGCTTAGGAAGAGAGGCCTTCTCCATTATTAGTCAAGGTAAAGTTGAAGAAATACTTAGCTCAAAATCCGAAGAACGAAGGACGATTTTTGAGGAAGCTGCAGGTGTATTGAAATATAAAAACCGTAAGAAAAAAGCTGAATATAAATTGGCCGAAACACAAGAAAACTTGAACCGTGTAGAGGATATTATCTACGAGATTGAGAATCAATTAGAGCCTCTAAAAGAACAAGCAACCGTTGCTAAAGAATTTTTGGTGAAAAAGGATCAATTAAAAGAAAAAGAAATCTCTTTATTAATTGCTGAAATTGAGCAATTACATGGACAATGGAATAATCTATTACAAGAAATAGATGTTGAAAAACAGCAAGAGATGCAGCTAAAAACAAAAATGCAACAAAAGGAAGCAAGTTTGGAAAACGAACGTTCCGAGATTCAGGCAATAGACGAGTCAATTGAGGATCTACAAGAAACTTTACTTGTTTTAACAAAAGAACTAGAAAATCTAGAAGGTAATAAAAAACTTATTAACGAGCGATTTTCACACTTTGAGTCCAATAAAGAGAAGCTAGAAATGGAAAGTAATACATTAGACGCAAAGGTTAATAAGTTTGATAATGAATATCAGGTTGAAATCGAAAATTTGACGAAGTACGTTGATCTTAGAAATTCCACAAAAAAGCGAGTTCAGCAACTATCTGATCAGCTGAGCACTAGCAAGGAAAATATTGAAGAACAAATTGAGGAAATGAAAAGTGAGTACATCGAACTGCTTAATGAACAAGCAGCAAAGCGTAATGAAAGACAATCAATAGAAAAGCAAGTAAACCAAATAGGAACCAAAAAGAGCTCTCAAGATGGTAAATTTCAAGGTTTAATTGACGAGAGAAATACAATTGAACAAGAAATATCAGAATTAAAAGTTGGACTTAATGAGCGTCAAGGGGAAACTAGGAAGTCAGAGACTGAATTAATGGATCTTAAGAAGTCAATAGATCAAAATAAACATAAATATCAGGAACTTCAAACAAAGTTATATCAGGGTTATCAATATATCGAAAAGCTAAAGTCTAAAAAAGAAATGTTAGAAGAAATGAAAGAGGACTTTCAAGGCTTTTTCCAAGGGGTTAAGGAAATACTTAAAGCCCGAGAAGAAAACCAAATTAAAGATATTCATGGTGCAGTAATTGAACTTGTAAATGTTCCAACTGACTATATCACAGCAGTCGAAACGGCTCTAGGTGGCCAAGCACAGCATATTGTAGTCAAAGATGAACCTGCTGCAAGACATGCTATTAATTGGTTGAAACAAATGAAAAAGGGAAGAGCTACATTTTTACCTATGACTGCAATTAAAGCGAAGTTTATCCCTAATGATTTACTGTCATCTGTTGCCAATCATCCTGGATTTGTTGGAGTTGGAGCAGATTTAGTAACCTATAACAATGCCTACGAAAATATAATTAAGTCTTTGTTGGGTAATGTTGTTTTTGCAAAAACACTAAAAGATGCAAACGAAATTGCTAATCGCCTCGCGCGGCGTTTTCGAATAGTAACACTAGATGGTGATGTAGTTAATCCTGGTGGTTCTATGACTGGTGGAGCTCAAAAGAAAACAAACCAATCTTTATTTACACGGGATAAAGATTTACAGGAAATCACAGAGAAGCTTGCTCAATATGAGGAACGAGCACTTGAATTCGAAAAAACGGTTAAACAGCATAAACAATTAATTGATCAACAGGAAACAAACATAGAGAGTTTACGAGTTACGATAAGTACGCAACAACAAAAAACACAACAACTTCAATCTAAGTTATCTGAGAAAGAAATTCGTATTAATCATTTGAATGATAATTTAAAGCTATATGATCAAGATAAATCACAATATGAAGCGGATGTTGCAAGTTTACAGGATCGTGACAAGGAACTCAGTGTCGAACTTAGTCAATTAACAACAAGATTGTCTGAAATACAGTCCACAATAGACAATTTGAGTTTGCAACAGTCAGAATGGAAACAGAATCAAGAGGAACTTCAAGATGACTATCATCGTTTACAAGTAACATTAGCTGAGCAAGAAGCTCAAGTTCGGAATCAAAAGGAAAAAACACAACAAATTAACATGCAGTTAGTAGAGGCAAGACAAGCTTCAGAAGAGAACGCACAGCAATTAAAGCAGCTTTTAGACTTCCATAAAAGTGGAGAGACTGAAGAAGAGATTGAGGAGAAACTAAAAGAAAAAGAAGTACAAAAGAACAAAACAACAACCCTTATTCAATCAAGAAGACAAGATAGAGCTAATCGTACCCAGTTAATTAATGATGCGGAAAGGGAGCTTAAAGAGAGAAATCGTCAATATCAGTCATTAATTCAAGCCCTCCAAGATAAAGAAGTAAAAGCCAATCGATTAGATGTTGATTTAGAGAATCGGTTGAATCATTTGCAAATGGAGTATTTGATCACGTTCGAGAAAGCGCAGCAGGATTACGAAAAAGCTTCAAATATCGAAGAGGCTAAGCGTGATGTGAAGTTAATTAAACGGTCGATCGATGAACTCGGTACAGTAAATATTGGGGCAATTGATGAATATGATCGAATAGAAGAGAGATATCAATTCTTAACAGAACAACAAACAGATTTAGTACAGGCAAAAGATACCCTCTATGGTGTTATATCTGAAATGGATGAAGAAATGAAAAGAAGATTCGAATCAACTTTTCATCAAATCAAAGAAGAGTTTACCATTGTATTCCAACAATTATTTGGGGGAGGCCGTGCAGAACTAAAACTTACTGACCCAACTAATATTTTGGAAACAGGTGTAGATATTATTGCCCAGCCTCCAGGAAAGAAACTGCAACATTTAGGCTTACTGTCAGGTGGAGAGAGGGCATTAACAGCCATCGCTTTGTTATTCGCTATTTTACGGATAAGACCTGTACCTTTCTGTATTTTGGATGAAGTAGAGGCTGCTTTAGATGAGGCCAACGTTAGTCGCTTTGCTAAGTATTTGAAAGAATACAGTGAAAATACCCAATTTATAGTTATTACACACAGAAAAGGAACGATGGAAGAGGCTGATGTTCTGTATGGTGTCACCATGCAAGAATCTGGGGTATCACGTCTGGTATCAGTTAAGCTAGAAGATACACCTGAATTAGTTAAGTCATAGACAGAGAGGAAGATTAGATGAGCTTTTTTAAAAAGTTGAAGGAAAAATTTACCGGTAATACTGAAACAGAAGAAGTTTCTGATAAGTATAAAGAAGGACTCTCGAAAACAAGAGGCTCCTTCTCAAGTAAAATTAACGACCTTGTAGCAAAATACCGTAAAGTAGATGAAGATTTTTTTGAAGATTTGGAGGAAATCCTAATCTCAGCCGATGTTGGTGTCTCAACAGTTATGGACCTTATCGATGAATTAAAAATGGAAGTTAAGCGACAAAACATTAAAGATTCAGCGAAGGTTAAAGAAGTAATCTCAGAAAAATTAGTGGATATCTATTATGGTGATGAAGACAGTTCTGTTGAGGAACTACAATTAAACGATGGAGAGTTATCAATTGTATTATTTGTTGGTGTTAATGGCGTTGGTAAAACAACAACGATTGGGAAATTGGCTCATAAGCTAAAATCTGAAGGCAAAAATGTAGTACTTGCTGCAGGTGATACTTTCCGTGCTGGTGCTATTGAGCAATTAGAGGTATGGGGAGAAAGGGTTGGTGTTGAGGTAGTAAAGCATAGTGCGGGAAGTGATCCGGCTGCTGTTATCTATGATGGTGTACAAGCTGCAAAGTCACGAAATGCAGATGTTTTACTTTGTGATACAGCTGGACGTCTTCAAAATAAAGTCAACCTGATGAACGAATTATCAAAAGTAAAACGGGTTATTGAGCGAGAAGTCCCTGGAGCACCTCATGAAGTATTACTTGTCTTAGATGCAACTACAGGTCAAAATGCAATGAGTCAAGCTAAAACATTCTCCGAGTCTACAGATGTATCTGGAATTGTATTAACCAAACTGGATGGTACCGCTAAAGGTGGTATTGTACTTGCAATAAGAAATGAATTACAAATACCAGTTAAGTTTGTTGGTCTTGGCGAGAAGGTTACAGACTTACAAGCCTTTGACGCTAGTGCGTTTGTTTATGGCCTGTTTGCTGACTTGATAGAAGAAAATAAAGAGTAAATCCTTGACATATAGCTTTGAGTTCGTTAATATTTTTTGGTGTAAAGGTATTTTACTTAACGAGGGGTGCTTGCGTTGTTAGAAAAAACAACTCGAATTAATTTTCTGTTCGATTTTTACCAGGAACTATTAACCCCTAAACAGCAAAATTATATGGAAATGTATTATCTAGAGGACTTATCTTTAGGGGAAATTTCGGAGTCGTTTGAAGTGTCAAGACAAGCGGTCTACGACAATATTAAACGAACGGAAGCTATGTTAGAGGATTATGAATCCAAGCTTAAGCTTTATGAGAAGTTTGAGAAGCGTAAGGAACTATTAGAATTAATAAAAGTACAATTTACTAATCAGAATGATGAAGAATTATTTAAGTTAATTGAATCTCTAAAAGAACTAGATTAGGAGGCGAGTTGTATGGCATTTGAAGGTTTAGCCGACCGCCTACAGAATACAATCCAGAAAATCAAAGGCAAAGGTAAAGTAACCGAACAAGATGTAAAAGAAATGACAAGAGAGGTTCGTCTGGCATTATTAGAAGCAGACGTTAATTTCAAGGTAGTTAAAGATTTTATAAAAAAAGTGAAAGAGCGTGCTGTCGGTCAGGAAGTAATGGAAAGCTTAACACCAGGGCAGCAGGTTATTAAAGTGGTGAAAGAAGAACTGACGGCCCTAATGGGTGGGGAACAAAGTAAGATTGCAGTTGCTGATCGACCGCCAACAGTTATTATGATGGTAGGACTACAAGGTGCTGGTAAAACAACAACGACTGGTAAACTTGCAAATCTTTTGAGGAAAAAATACAACCGTAAACCATTACTAGTAGCAGCCGATGTATACCGGCCTGCGGCTATTAATCAGTTACAAACATTGGGTAAGCAGTTAGATATGCCTGTGTTTTCTTTGGGTACGGAAGCAAATCCGGTCGATATTGCCAATCAGGCTATTGAGAAAGCAAAAGAAGAGCATTTAGATTACGTTATTATTGATACAGCTGGTCGACTTCATGTTGATACGGATCTTATGGATGAATTAAAGCAAATTAGGTCTGATGTTAATCCTAATGAAATTTTCCTTGTCGTTGATGCGATGACGGGTCAAGATGCAGTAAATGTTGCTGAAAGTTTTAATGAGCAATTAGATATAAGTGGTGTTGTCCTTACTAAACTTGATGGTGATACGCGTGGTGGTGCTGCACTGTCTATTAAAGCGGTCACGCAAAAGCCTATTAAGTTTGCAGGTATGGGTGAAAAGCTGGATGAAATAGAAGCGTTTCACCCTGAACGAATGGCTTCGAGAATCCTAGGTATGGGTGATGTGTTATCACTTATTGAAAAGGCACAGGAAAATGTGGATGAAAAGAAAGCGAAAGAGCTAGAAGAAAAAATGCGCTCCGCTTCTTTTACATTTGATGATTTCCTTGAACAAATGTCTCAGGTTCGTAATATGGGGCCGCTAGAAGACCTTATTGGGATGCTTCCAGGCGCAAATAAGATGAAGGGCTTAAAGAACGTCCAATTTGACGAGAAGCAGATATCCCACGTAGAGGCAATCATTCAATCGATGACGAAACATGAAAGACAGGATCCTAGTGTAATGAATGCTGGTCGCAAAAAAAGAATTGCTAAAGGATCTGGAAGAACTGTTTCTGAGGTTAATCGTCTGTTAAAGCAGTTTGAAGAGATGAAAAAAATGATGAAACAGATGACGAATATGCAGAAGGGTAAAAAAGGGAAAAAGGGTAAAGGATTTAATTTTCCATTCATGTAATGGAAAAACACTTTACAGACAAAAAAACTTCTGATACAATCTAAACTTGTGTAAAACATTTATATGGAGGTGCGAAACATGGCAGTAAAAATTCGCCTAAAAAGAATGGGATCAAAAAGAAATCCTTTTTATCGTGTAGTAGTTGCAGATTCACGTTCTCCGCGTGATGGACGTTTAATCGAGCAAATTGGCACATACAATCCGGTTGCTAACCCGGTTGAAGTGAAATTAGATGAAGAAAAGGCACTTGACTGGATGGCTAAAGGAGCAAAACCAAGCGATACTGTACGTAACTTATTTTCAAATGAAGGCATCATGAAGAAATTCCACGAACTTAAAAACCAAAAGTAAAGTAGTGTGATGTCATGAAAGCCTTAATCGAAACAATAGTAACGCCTTTAGTCGATTACCCTGATGACATAGAGATAACGGTAAATGAAGAGGAACATAAAATCGTCTATCATTTGACGGTAAACCCTAACGATGTTGGGAAAGTAATTGGCAAGAATGGTAGAATTGCTAAAGCGATTCGAACTGTTGTTTATGCAGCGGGTACGGATTCTAAGAAACGTATTTTTCTTGATATTATGTGATGTTGTAAAGGGGAGGGGAAACCTTCCCTTTTCTCATACATACAAGTCTTTAAGAACAATGGATTATTCTAACTATGGGGTACTTTTCACTACTTATAATATTTTTCTAGATAGTGGTAGTACATGGTATAATTTTAGTAATAGTCTATATGTTCGTTAAATCTTGATAGTTTAAAAATAAGACTTGATTATTTTATAAATAAATAAAAGACTACTCGGACAATTCATGAAAGAATCTGGTTGACTGGCTCACTCCCTATGAAGTATGTGCGGGTAGTGTCACCAAATCCTTCAACAGAAAGGCTGAGAGTTAGTGGAAATTATTCAAAAAATACCTGTTAAGCAAATACTAACAGAGAATAGTAAAAAGCAACTAAGAGATAATTTTTACAAACATAAACAGCAACTTGAACAAGAGTGTCAACAACTTATATTTGAACAAAAAAAACTTCAAAATAAAAAAGGAGTCTCCAAGCAAGATATTATGAAACGATTCCAACCAGAGATTACCAAACGAACAGACAAAATGAAGTGGATAGAATTTCAAATAGAACAACTTGAAATTTTACCGATTGGTAGTGAAATAGTGGAAGGCGAAGTTGAAACTCTTGTTGAGGTAAAAGAAGGATCTAATTGGAATGAATTATTTAATGAAAAAGCGATTATTATAAGAGATGGTATTGTTATTCAAATAAAATAGCAGGAGAGTTTATATGGCAGACAGGTTATTTAATGTTGGAAAAATTGTTAACACGCACGGAATAAAAGGTGAAGTGAAAGTTGTACGAATTACAGATTTTGAAGAACGATTTCAGGTTGGACAAGAGCTATATTTTGTTGGAAAAGAAAATGGTACTCCGATAAAATTAGTAGTTGATGGACACCGTCTTCACAAGAATTTCGATTTATTGCATTTTAAACAATATGATTCCATAAATGATGCGGAAAAGCTTAAAGAAGGAATGCTTAAGGTCAAGGAAGATCAGTTAGAGCCATTGGATGATGGTTCCTATTACTACCATGAAATTATTGGCTGTGAAGTAGCTACCGTTTCTGGTGACAAAATTGGGACTGTTAAAGAAATACTTTCACCTGGTGCAAATGATGTATGGGTTATTAAGCAAAATGGAGATAAGGATGTTCTTATCCCTTACATTGACGATGTCGTAAAAGAAGTGGATGTTACAAATAAGTCTATAATTATTGAACCGATGGAAGGACTATTAGATTAATGCGGATAGATATATTATCTTTGTTTCCTGAAATGTTTGAGGGTGTTTTTAACTCTTCTATATTAAAAAAAGCACAAGAATCAGGTACATTTGAATATAATTATGTAAACTTTCGAGATTATACAGAAAACAAACATAATAAAGTAGATGATTATCCTTATGGTGGAGGGGCTGGGATGGTTTTAAAGCCACAGCCGATCTTTGATGCTATAGAAGATGTTAAAAAGCGTAGTGACAAAAGGCCTCGGATTATCTTAATGTGTCCACAGGGTGAAACCCATTCACAGAAGAAAGCTGAAGAGCTATCTCGAGAAGACCATCTTGTTTTTATATGTGGTCATTATGAAGGGTATGATGAAAGGATCCGAGAGCACTTAGTTACGGATGAAATTTCAATTGGGGATTATGTACTAACTGGTGGGGAATTAGGTGCAATGGTCGTAATTGATAGTGTTGTGCGATTACTGCCAGGAGTGTTAGGGAACGAATCTTCTGCACCTGAAGACTCATTCTCAAGTGGTTTACTAGAACATCCCCATTATACAAGGCCAGCTGACTTTCGTGGTATGAAGGTACCTGAAGTTCTTCTATCTGGTAACCATGCAAAAATTGATGAATGGCGTAAACAACAATCATTGAAAAGAACCTTTGAACGTCGAAAAGATATGTTACAAGAATACCCTCTCTCTGAAGAAGAAAAACAATGGATTGATGAATGGAATGACTTAAAGAAGTGAGTTCTGTTGAAATCACATTAATTAGATGATAATTTGTCTGTTTCTAGTTGAATTAGAAATGGAAATATGATATATTATTTGTTGTGCTTAAGTAGATTGCTTGAGTCGTATAAACGATGTTCCGCTGTCTGGTAGAAGGATTATAAGTCCGAGGATAAGAATATTGGTTTGGAAGGAGTGTAACAGGATGCAAAACATAATTGAAGAAATTACAAAAGAACAGCTTCGTGCTGATCATCCTGATTTCCGTCCTGGAGATACTGTAAAAGTTCACGTTAAGGTTGTCGAAGGTAACCGCGAACGTATCCAGGTTTTCGAAGGCGTTGTAATTAAACGTCAAAACGGCGGAATCAGTGAAACATTCACTGTACGTAAGATTTCTTACGGTGTAGGCGTTGAACGTACTTTCCCAGTACATTCTCCACGTGTTGATAAAATTGAAGTAAGCCGTCGTGGTAAAGTTCGTCGTGCTAAGCTTTATTATCTACGTAACCTTCGTGGTAAGGCTGCTCGTATTAAAGAAATTCGCTAAACAGAAATGTGAAAGGAGCTTGCTTAGTCAGGCTCCTTTTTCTACTATTTATAGATTAAAAACACTACATAATATTTCTGATAGAGTAAAAAATATTAACGCATAAATTTTACAGCAAAAGTGGAAGGATAGTTGATAATGGCCAGACAAAAGAATGAATGGTTAGATTGGATAAAAGCACTCATTATTGCTGGTCTACTCGCTTTTATTGTGCGCATGTTCTTTTTCGCTCCTATTGTTGTAGACGGTCCATCGATGATGCCAACTTTATTAGACGAGGATCACATGATTGTTAACAAATTTAGTTATACTATAGGGGAACCAGAGCGGTTTGATATTGTCGTTTTTCATGCAACAGCTAACAAAGATTACATTAAGCGGGTAATAGGATTACCAGGGGAAACAGTAGCGGTTAAAAACGATACTTTATATATTAATGATAAACCGATTGATGAACCATTTTTAAATGAAAAAAAACAACAACTGGTAGAGAATCAAAGATACACTTTTGACTTTACAATGGAAGATATCCCAGGGGATAATCAAAGGATCCCTGAAGATCATGTCTTGGTTCTTGGTGATAACCGCGGCAATTCTACTGATAGCCGAAGTCAAAGCTTAGGATTAATTTCCTATGATCAAATAGTTGGTAAAACGGGGCTGAGATATTGGCCGCTAAATCAGATAGGAATAGTAAATTGATAACGATATTTTTATATTCGTGATCGTGATGAAGGAATAAGGTGATAAAATGACCATTCAATGGTTTCCAGGACATATGGCAAAAGCCAAGCGAGAAGTTCAAGAAAAATTAAAACTTGTGGACTTTGTCATAGAATTAGTAGATGCTCGAGCTCCAGAATCATCTCAGAATCCAATGTTGCATCAAGTTTTAAATGACAAACCCAAAATGGTTGTTTTAATGAAAAGGGATTTAGCAGATCCTATTTTGACAGACAAATGGATTTCTGCGTACAAAAAACAAGATATCCCATCGCTTGCGGTAGATGTTCAACAAAAACAAGATATCCAACAAGTTATTGCCTTAGCAAAAGAGATGGGGAAAGCAAAATTAGAAAGATTAATAAAAAAGGGAATTCGTCCAAGGCCTGCTAGAGCAATGATTATCGGAATTCCTAATGTCGGTAAATCCACATTAATAAATCGACTTGCTAACAAAAAAATAGCGAAAACTGGTGATAGACCCGGAGTCACAACAAGTCAGCAATGGATTAAAGTAAAGAAGGATTTTGAATTGCTAGACACACCAGGTATTTTATGGCCCAAATTCGAAGATCAACAAGTTGGCTATCGCTTAGCTGCTGTTGGTACAATAAAAGATCAGATCTTATCTTTAGATGATATTGCTGTATTTGCGATCGAATACTTAAAAGCGCACTACCCTGATGTTATGAAAAATCGGTATCATATTACCGAAGAGATAACAGATATGGTTGAAATTTTCGAAAAAATAGGCAGAGACCGCGGCTGTTTAGAAAGCGGTGGGAAAGTTAATTATGAGAAGACTGCAGATGTAATTATAAGAGATCTCCGTTCTGGAAGACTCGGAAGGATTACGTTGGAACAACCATCATAAAAATGACTAAAGACATTCTAGAAGAGAATGTCTTTAATTTTTTACATTTTTGTCGATAAAATAGGTGACGGAGGGATACAATGACAAAACAATTAACTATTGCACAAGTGAGTGAAATGATTAGTGATTCCAAGTTATCCGCTGACGAATTATTGCAGTTAAAGCAAGATAAAAGAATTGGCGTGAAAAAACTAGTGGAAAAGTATGAGCGTCAACAAGAACTTGAAAAGCTTGAAAAGGAAAAGTTTGTGGAGATGATGACTTTTGAACAAGCGCGTTACCTGATGGGGGACAATTATATTGCTGGCATAGATGAGGCTGGACGTGGCCCTTTAGCAGGCCCTGTTGTTGCAGCTGCAGTTATTCTGACAGAAGATTTTTATCTTGCAGGACTGAACGATTCAAAACAACTAAACAAGAGAAAAAGAGATTATTTTTTTGACTATATTAAAACGAACGCTTTTTCATATGGAATAGGGATAATACATAATAATGAAATCGATTCGATAAATATACTTCAGGCTACTAAAAAGGCAATGAAGTCTGCGATCCAGCAGTTAGATCCTATTCCAGATCACATATTGGTAGATGCTGTAAAATTAGATGAATTGCCATGTACAAGTGAGTCTATTATAAAAGGGGATCAAAAAAGTGTTTCGATTGCAGCTGCTAGTATCCTTGCAAAGGTAACACGTGATCGACTTATGGAAGAATTAGATAAGGAGTATCCAATGTACCAATTTGCTTCAAATATGGGCTATGGTACGAAAGACCATTTGTTAGCAATTGAGAAGTACGGCATTACCCCTTATCACCGAAGAACATTTGCACCAGTAAGTAATTATTCAAACTTGTAAGATAAGGGGTGACATAACCTAATGAATGGATCTTCCAAAATAGGATACAATCCACTAAAGACCTCACAAGTTGTAAAGAGTGGGAATAACCTAAACCAAATTCGACCAGGACATATATTGTCAGGTAAAGTTCTAGAAATCTTTCCTAATCAACGTGCAGCGATTTTACTTGGGGGGAAGCAGTTTGTTGCACAATTACAAACATCCTTAAACCTTCATAATAATTATTTGTTTCAGGTCCAATCTATCGGTGAGTTTTTAAAACTAAAAGTGGTGGTAGAACAACCATTATCTGACTCTAACCAAATTGAGCAAATGTTAAAGAAACTTGGGATTCCTATTAATAAAGAATTATTATCCATTGTAACCGAACTAATTAAGCAAGGCGAACCTTTTGATGGTGATCAAGTAAAACAGGTAGCTGATTTATTAGACAGATTTGGTAGTAATAATAGTACGAAAGAAGTAATTGCTACTCTGCTAAAACGTAATCTTCCCCTAACAGCACTAACCTTCCAAAGTGTAGAAGCAGGACAAATGAATGAGTTAACGGAACAACTAATGAACTTAAATAAGTATATTGACACGAAACCACAACCTAGTAAATTAGATTTACTTTTACAGGAACGGATTGCAACCTTAACAACTAGTAAAGAACTGTCTATTGGAAATTATATTTCCAATGCGATCAGTAATCAGGAAATGAATACCAATACCTTTGCATTGTTTTCCAAATCAGGGATTATTTCGCCTGATTTAACACAAGAAGAGTGGACAAAAGCGTGGAGCAATTGGAATTCAGAAGAGAGAGTATTTGCAAATAACATCCCTAGAGAGCTCCCATTAAAGCTCCAGCAGTCTGATTTGGTAGAAAAACTAGCAGAAATTAGCTTCCGCCAGCTCCCTGTCTCTCAAAATAAGAAAGCAATGTTTCGTCAACTAGTTGACCGAATAAATAGTAATGAGGATACGAAGCATTTGCTTACTAACTTAAAGCAAAATTTAATTAGTTTGGGAATTTTAGATAAAATTTCGTCTGTACTGTCTAAACAAGAAGCCTTCATATTTAACAAATGGCTTTATAGTGAACAGACAAACCTACAAGTGTCCAAGCAAGTTCTATCGCTCATCCATAAAGTAGGCATCGAACAATTACCTCCTGAGCAAGAGAAGATTGTACTCGATATATTAGGACGAACCATCGATAAAATGGATCACTTATTAGCGCCTAAACAACAGTTTCAAGTACTCTTAAAACAATTCATTCAGTATAGTGGAATAAATCATGAGGCAACGCTAGCTAACGATCAATTGAATAGTATGGATGAATTAGACCAATCCTTGAAAAGCCTATTAATTCAGTCTGCTGTCGAAGAGCAAGGATCTAATGAAAGAATTAATCGATTGCTTCATACTTTAACAGGAATCCAAATTAATTCGTTCCAAGAAGAAGGGAACATGTTACAAGCTAATCTACAATTACCAGGTTCAAAATTAAATTTGAACGACGATATGCGTGTAGAAATAGAAAGTTATAAAGATGAAAAGACTGATATGATAAATCCAGATTTTTGCCGTATCTATTTTTTCTTGGACCTGACAAATTTAGGAGAGACTGTTATAGACATGTCCATACAAAAAAGAGTTGTCAATGTAACAGTTGTAAATCAACATCAAGAATTAGCGATGTTACTTCCTAAGTTAAAGCCATTATTAAAGGAAGGTCTTGCAAAAATTAATTACCAATTATCTCAGGTTCAATTTAAAGATGGTCAATTATCTAGACAAAATCGAGTACAAAGCAATAACAAACAACGTTCTGAGGGGGTTGATTACAGGATATGAAGAAAGAATTGAAAAATATAAAACAGGCGGCTGCTTTAAAATACGATTCCAAAATAGATGGTGCACCAAGGATATCTGCTATGGGAAAAGGATATGTCGCAGAAAATATATTACAAAAAGCCAAGGAAAATAATGTTCCCATACAAGAAGATCCATCATTAGTAGCGTTGTTATCTGAATTAAATATTAATGAATCGATCCCAGAAGAACTTTACCATGCAGTAGCGGAGGTGTTCGCCTACATCTATCAAGCTGACAAATTGATAGGGAAGCAATAAAAATTCATAAATTTTCTAATCATTTTGAAATATCAATGGTAATTTGTGGACAATTTAGCCGTGTTTTTTATACAATGAATTTGCAGTGATTATTTGATGGGAGGATGGAACATGAACATTCACGAGTATCAAGGCAAAGAGATTTTGCGAAAATACGGTGTTGCTGTACCAAATGGCAAAGTTGCTTATTCAGTAGATGAAGCTGTGGAAGCAGCTACAGAATTGGGCAGTAGTGTATCTGTAGTAAAGGCGCAAATTCATGCTGGTGGTAGGGGTAAAGCTGGTGGTGTAAAGGTAGCTAAAAACCTTGATGAAGTGCGTACATATGCAAACGAAATTCTTGGTAAAACATTGGTTACACATCAAACAGGTCCACAAGGTAAAGAAGTTAAGCGTTTACTAATTGAAGAGGGTTGCGATATTCAAAAGGAATATTACGTGGGTCTAGTATTAGATCGCGCAACTTCCCGAGTTACGATGATGGCTTCTGAAGAAGGCGGTACAGAAATAGAGGAAGTAGCCTCAGAAACACCAGAAAAGATTTTTAAAGAAGTGATAGATCCAGTTACTGGATTATTACCATATCAGGCACGACGACTTGCTTTTAATATCAATATTCCACAAGAATATTTGTCAAAAGCAGTGAAATTTATGATGGGATTATACCAAGTTTTTGTAGATAAAGATTGTTCGATCGCTGAAATTAATCCATTAGTAACAACAGGAAGTGGAGATGTATTAGCTTTAGATGCCAAATTAAACTTTGATGACAATGCTTTGTTCCGTCATAAAGATATTGCGGCATACCGTGATTTGGATGAAGAGGATACGAAAGAAATCGAAGCTTCTAAACATGACTTAAGCTATATCGCATTAGAAGGAAATATTGGTTGTATGGTTAACGGTGCGGGACTTGCTATGGCTACAATGGATATTATCAAACATTATAGTGGTGATCCTGCAAATTTCCTCGATGTAGGTGGCGGTGCAACTGCTGAAAAAGTAACAGAAGCATTTAAAATAATCTTATCAGATGATAACGTAAAGGGTATTTTTGTTAATATTTTTGGTGGTATTATGAAATGCGATGTAATAGCGGAAGGGATTGTTGAAGCAACGAAACAGATTGGATTAGAAATTCCTTTAGTTGTTCGTTTGGAGGGAACAAACGTTGACTTAGGGAAGCAAATTCTAGCTGAATCTGGTTTAAACATAACTACAGCTGAATCTATGGCTGATGGTGCTGAAAAAATCGTATCACTAGTTCAATAGTTTGTCTTTAAATTATAGACAAATGAGGACTGTAAAAAAAGGGAGGACGGACGTAAATGAGTGTTTTTATAAATAAGGATACAAAAGTAATCGTTCAAGGTATTACGGGATCAACTGCTCTCTTCCATACAAAGCAAATGTTAGAGTACGGCACTAAGATTGTTGGCGGAGTAACGCCTAAAAAGGGCGGAACAGAAGTTGAAGGAGTGCCTGTATTTAATACTGTCATTGACGCAGTAAATGAAACTGGTGCTAATGCATCTGTTATTTACGTTCCTGCGCCATTTGCTGCAGATGCGATTATTGAGGCAGTGGATGCAGAGTTAGATTTAGTTATTTGTATAACGGAACACATTCCTGTTATGGATATGCTTAAAGTGAAAAGATACATGGAAGGCAAGAAAACAAGATTAGTAGGACCTAACTGCCCTGGTGTCATAACACCGGAAGAATGTAAAATTGGTATTATGCCTGGATACATTCATAAGAAGGGACATATCGGTGTTGTATCTCGTAGTGGTACTTTGACGTATGAAGCAGTTCATCAGCTATCTGAACAAGGTTTTGGACAGTCAACCGCAGTTGGAATCGGTGGAGACCCAGTAAATGGTACTGACTTTATTGATTGCTTAAAAGCATTTAATGAAGATCCAGAAACTGAAGCTGTAATGATGATCGGTGAGATTGGTGGAACAGCTGAGGAAGAAGCGGCTGAATGGGTGAAAGCCAATATGACTAAACCGGTTGTAGGCTTTATTGGAGGACGCACGGCTCCACCTGGAAAAAGAATGGGGCATGCTGGTGCGATCATTTCTGGTGGAAAAGGTACTGCAGAGGAAAAGATCAAAGTTATGAACAGCTGCGGAATTGCAGTGGCAGACACACCTTCTGTTATGGGCGAAACATTAATTGGTGTTTTAAAAGAAAAAGGCTTGTACGATAAGTGTAAAACACATTAAAATATATAGTAGACTGGCGAGGTAAAAAGTCAGTCTACTTATTTTTTACATTGACGAGAAAGGAATGTTGCGTTTGACTAAGAAAAAATGGAGACTCGTTCATCTTCATAGGTCATCTGTGATGACAAGACCTCTCCTAAGAAAGATCATTGCTTTAGATACTGAACTAGAAAACCTTTACCGATTCAAGCCTCATGATTTTGTGAATTATTTTTCTCTGCCTTCTCAGAGAGCCAACCAACTATTTTCTGACCTACATGATTCTACTA
The DNA here is from genome assembly GCF_014280935.1 of Aquibacillus kalidii. GTDB lineage: Bacteria > Bacillota > Bacilli > Bacillales > Amphibacillaceae > Aquibacillus_D > Aquibacillus_D kalidii. Next base: position 282,599 of record NZ_JACLZI010000036.1, on the reverse strand, counting down.
TAATTGAGTCTATTAAAAATGATCGAGAGCTCTACCATATTACTACCGTTTTTGATTCAGACTATCCTCTAGCGCTTAGGACTATTAATGACCCACCGTATGTTTTGTATTTATATGGAAACTCCAAACTTTTTCTTCAGATGCCAGCATTAAGTATAGTCGGAACGAGAAATCCAACTTTCGAAGCAAGACAGAAAATGGCCCCTATTATCGTACCTCTTATAAAAATGGGATGGACAATTGTCAGTGGTATGGCAAGTGGAATTGATGGGATAGCCCATCAACTTGCTATCGAGAATAATGGAAGAACGATTGCCGTTTTAGGAAGTGGCTTTTCCTATATCTATCCAAGACACCATGAAAACTTATTTTTTCAACTAGCTACAACACAATTAATTGTATCGGAATATCCTCCAAGCACCCCTCCAAAGAGATATCATTTTCCCGAAAGGAACCGAATTATAAGCGGATTAAGTTACGGAACACTCGTGGTAGAAGCACAAGAAAAAAGTGGATCCCTCATAACGGTTGATCAAGCTTTAGATCAGGGACGTGAAGTGTATGCAATACCAGGATCACCACTTCAAAAACAGACAAAAGGCTGTCATAAACTGATACAAGATGGCGCTAAATTAGTACAAAGTGCCTATGATTTAGTAGAGGATTGGGAGAATCAAAAGTTAAAATGGAGTCGGTTTTTGTCAGAATTGACGGAAAAATAACGGTAATTACATCCAGAAATTGAATTTGCTGTTTGACAAATCAATAAGAAGTATTTAATAATAGGGAAGATTTATATTCAAGGAATAACTTATTTAAAAAGAACACAGTACGGAAGCCTGTGTATAGTAATAATATATAACATAAGTAGATAAAATAAATGAAAATAGAAAAACCTCTTGGGAGGAAAAGAGACATGGCAGATTATCTGGTAATTGTGGAATCTCCTGCAAAAGCAAAAACGATTGAGAGATATTTAGGGAAAAAATATAAAGTAAAGGCATCCATGGGACATATACGTGATTTACCTAAAAGTCAGATGGGTGTAAATGTAGAAGAAAATTATGAACCGAAGTATATTACTATCCGCGGAAAAGGCCCCGTGTTAAAAGAATTAAAAACTGCTGCTAAAAAAGTTAAAAAAGTTTTCCTCGCAGCTGACCCGGATCGCGAAGGGGAAGCAATTGCTTGGCATTTAGCACATAGCTTAGATATAGATGACAAATCTGAGTGCAGAGTTGTATTTAACGAGATAACCAAGGATGCGATCAAAGAATCGTTTAAACATCCAAGGACCATTAATATGGATTTAGTAGATGCACAGCAAGCTAGAAGAATTTTAGACAGATTAGTAGGTTATAATATTAGTCCTTTATTATGGAAGAAAGTAAAAAAAGGATTAAGTGCCGGACGCGTGCAATCTGTTGCAGTTAAAATGATTATGGATCGAGAGCGCGAAATTGAAAAGTTTATACCAGAAGAGTATTGGTCGATAGAGGCGTCATTTCTAAAAGGGAAAGAAAATTTTGACGGTAGTTTTTATGGTTTAGATGGAAAAAAGACAGATCTCCATAACCGAGAAGATGTAGATAAAATACTAGATCAAATGAAAGGGTCTAATTTTACTGTTGATAAAGTGAAAAAACGTGAAAGAAAACGTAATCCTTCAGCCCCTTTTACCACTTCTTCTCTACAACAAGAGGCAGCAAGGAAACTTAATTTCCGTGCGAGAAAAACGATGATGGTAGCACAACAATTATATGAAGGAATAGACTTAGGGAAAGCCGAGGGTGGTATTACAGGTTTAATCACCTATATGCGTACAGATTCCACAAGAGTTTCTGACACAGCCAAAAAACAGGCCGCTGAATATATCACTGATCAATTTGGTACAGAATTTTTAGGCTCATACCAACAAGGTAAAAAAGTCGAAGGCGCTCAAGATGCCCATGAAGCGATAAGACCAACGTATCCTAATCGAGATCCTAAATCATTGAAAAGTATTCTATCAAGAGACCAATTTAGATTATATAAGTTGATCTGGGACCGATTTATTGCTAGCCAAATGGCTCCAGCAATTATGGATACGATGACGGTTCACCTTCTTAATGAGGGGGTAGAGTTTAGAGCATCTGGCTCAAAAATTAAATTTAAAGGTTTTATGAAAATCTATATAGAAGGTACAGATGATAACAAAAAAGAAGAAGATAAATTATTACCTGATCTTGAAGAGGGTATGGTTATCGAAACAAAAGAGATTGAACCTAATCAACACTTTACACAACCACCTCCAAGATATACAGAAGCGCGTTTAGTTAAGACAATGGAAGAACAAGGGATTGGTAGACCTTCCACATATGCCCCAACATTGGACACTATTCAACGACGAGGCTACGTAACACTTGATAATAAACGTTTTGTACCAACAGAACTAGGTCAAATTGTAATAGATTTAATAGAAGAGTTTTTCCCTGAAATTATCGATGTTGATTTTACAGTCAAGATGGAAGGGGACTTAGATGCTGTTGAAGAAGGCGATACAGAATGGGTAAATATCATTGATGGATTTTATCAAGGCTTTGATAAGAGATTAGAAATTGCTGAAAAGGAAATGGAAAAAGTAGAAATAAAAGATGAACCAGCAGGAATAGATTGTGAAAACTGTGGTAATGAAATGGTATATAAAATGGGTCGTTATGGTAAATTCTTGGCATGTTCCAATTTTCCAGAGTGTCGAAATACAAAACCTATTTTAAAAGAGATAGGGGTAACTTGTCCAAAGTGTAAAGAAGGAAACGTTGTAGAAAGAAAAACTAAAAAACGTCGAACTTTCTATGGATGCGATAATTATCCAGAGTGTGATTTCATTTCATGGGATAAACCTATTTCAAGACCTTGTCCGAAATGTAACGCTTTACTTGTGGAGAAGAAGTCTAAAAAGGGTACACAGATTCAGTGTACGGAATGCGAATACAAAGAGGAACCTCAAACCTAAACCGTTAGTCTTTCTAACGGTTTTTTTGTGCATTTTCTTATTTCTAGGCGCTTTTGCATACCTTGTTATGATAGGCTTTCTGCATTTTAAGTGATGTCATACTATTTTTAAATGCTTTATTGAGTAAATGATCCACACTAAGCTGCGGAAAGCGAGCGTTTTTTAAGCAGTGTTGGTTTAGCATTCATCTTCTATAAGGAATGTAGGTCTTCATACTTTACTGGTGAGTCTATGGACATTACGACATAAAAACAATATAGTAACCAAGTCTATTTCAAGGTCTTACTTATTATGTTTGTTTCGAGTGTAATTAGGGAAAACTATTTTAAAAATTAAGTTAATTTAAATGTTTTAACGATTAGATCACGACTTAATGAAGTGGTTATATAAAAATATTGACAATTGTGGATATTAAAGCTATAATTTCCATTCGGTAAGTAATATTACTTGACAGATATTTTTAAGTGAGAAAGATACCTTTAACTCAGTAAGATACCTTTAACTCAGTAAATTGTACTTGTGCAGAGCATGATTCAGAATTTTGTTACAATTTCGTTAATTAATTGCATGAGGAAAGTCTTTTGTGTTACTATTGATACGCTTTGGAGATGAACAAATGAAAAATGTGGATCGTCTAAACCAATTGTTTTTAGAATATTTACAAATTGAGAAAAATGCATCTTCCTACACAATCACCTACTATATGAAGGATCTAGAATCTTTCGTTCAATTTCTTCTTGGTGAGGGAATAACGGAGATAGATGATATAGATTACCAAGTTGTAAGACTGTTTCTAACATCCTTATATGAAAAAAAGCTATCTAGAAGAAGTGTATCAAGAAAACTGTCAAGTCTCAGAACCTTTTATAAGTTTATGGAAAGAGAAGGTTATTTACATAGTAACCCTTTTCTAAATATTTCTTTACCTAAAGCAGAGCAGCCAGTTCCTGATTTTCTTTATACACAGGAATTAGAGAAACTGTTTCAAGTTAGTGATCAGTCGGAGCCGATTGGACAGAGAAATCAAGCGATACTTGAGTTGTTATACGCAACAGGGATACGGATTAGTGAATGTGTTGGTTTAAAAATGAATGATATTGATTTTAGTATGAATACTGCTCTCGTTACTGGAAAGGGGAGAAAAGAAAGGTACGTTCCATTTGGATCCTTTTCAGAAAATGCATTGAAACTTTACATACAAGATGGTCGTAATATATTGTTGAATAAAGCTAAATTTAATCATGAAGCTATTTTTCTAAATGCGAGAGGAAATCCGTTATCGGCTAGAGGGGTACGGTTAATTCTGGACAAAATGGTAAAGGATGCAGCGATAACCGTGAAGCTTCATCCACATAAATTAAGACATACCTTTGCTACGCATATGCTAAATGAGGGGGCGGATCTTAGAGTAGTTCAAGAGCTGTTAGGGCATGAACATTTGTCTTCCACTCAAATTTATACTCATGTAACCAAGGATCACTTGCGTAAAATATATATGAATAGCCATCCCCGGGCACAAAAACGGGAATAAATTGAACGAGGTGAACAATGTGAATCAAGAATTTCACGCAACCACCATTTTTGCTGTTCAACACAATGGACAATGCGCCATGAGTGGTGATGGGCAGGTAACGTTAGGGAATTCAGTTGTTATGAAACATACAGCAAAAAAAGTAAGAAGACTGTTTAAAGGGCAGGTGCTTGCAGGTTTTGCAGGATCAGTTGCAGATGCTTTTACACTTTTTGAAAAATTTGAGGGCAAACTTGAATCTTTTGATGGCAATCTTTCTCGTGCAGCAGTTGAGTTAGCCAAAGAATGGAGAAGTGATAGAGTACTTCGCAAGCTTGAAGCGATGTTAATAGTTATGAATAAAGATGAAATGTTACTTGTTTCTGGAACTGGAGAGGTTATAGAACCAGACGACGGTATATTGGCAATTGGGTCTGGTGGTAATTATGCATTAAGTGCGGGTAGAGCACTTAAGAATTATGCGCAAGATTTAACTGCTAAGGATATAGCGCAGGCTGCGCTGAAGATTGCGGGAGAAATTTGTGTTTTCACAAATGATCAAATTACACTAGAGGTAATCGATTAATACTGGGAGGCTGGTTGGATAGATGTCTATGAATATGACTCCGAAACAAATAGTTGAGCAGTTAGACAAATACATTATTGGTCAAGTGAGCGCCAAGAAATCTGTCGCTATAGCACTTAGAAACAGATATAGACGTATGCAACTTGAAGAAAAAATGCGTGAAGAGATTGTACCTAAGAACATTTTAATGATCGGTCCTACGGGTGTCGGTAAAACTGAGGTGGCTAGACGTTTAGCTAAGTTAGTAGGCGCACCTTTTGTGAAGGTAGAAGCTACAAAGTTTACCGAGGTTGGTTATGTAGGTCGGGATGTAGAATCAATGGTGCGAGATCTAGTTGAAATGGCCGTTCGGATGGTTAAAGAAGAAAAGATGAAAGGTGTTATGGATAAAGCAAAAGAAAATGCTAATAAACGTTTAGTCAAAATTATTGTGCCGCAGGCCAAAAAGCAAAATGCCATGAAAAACCCTTTTGAAATGCTTTTTTCTTCTCAACAAACTGATGATGAAGGTCAGGAACAAACAGAAGATAATCAAGAAATTGAGACGAAAAGAAAGCGGATAGAACACCAATTAGCTCTTGGTGAATTAGAAGATACGATTGTAACAATAGAAGTGGATGAACAAAATCCGTCTATGTTTGACATGCTGCAGGGATCTGGTATGGAGCAAATGGGGATGAACATGCAAGATGCTTTTGGTCAACTTATGCCTAAAAAGAAAAAGAAACGTAAATTGCCTGTTTCTGAAGCAAGAAAGCTCTTAACTCAACAGGAAGCTCATAAGTTAATTGATATGGATGAGGTTACGCAAGAAGCTGTGGATAAAGTGGAGCAATCAGGAATCATATTTATTGATGAGATCGATAAAGTAGCTGGTAAAAGTGAACAATCAGCAAATGTCTCCAGAGAAGGGGTCCAACGCGATATTTTACCGATTGTAGAAGGATCAACAATCGTCACTAAGCATGGCCCGGTAAAGACAGATCATATTCTGTTTGTAGCAGCAGGTGCGTTCCATATGGCAAAGCCTTCTGATTTAATCCCCGAGTTACAAGGGAGATTTCCGATTAGAGTAGAATTTGATAAGTTATCTGTAGACGATTTTAAGAAAATTCTTGTTGAACCATCTAATGCACTTTTGAAACAATATGAGGCGTTATTGGGAACGGAAGGTATAAAAGTAACGTTTACCGACGATGCTGTTACCAAAATTGCAGAAGTAGCTTTTGAGGTGAATCAGGATACAGATAATATAGGTGCAAGGAGATTGCATACTATCCTTGAAAGGTTATTAGAGGATCTATCATTTGAAGCATCAGACATACAAATGGGACATATTGAAATTACAGAAAGTTATGTGAATGAAAAACTAAGCACTATTGCAAAGAACAAAGATTTAAGCCAATATATTTTGTGAACAGAAAGACTGGAGGAGCAATATGGAATTATTAGATCGCGCAAGAAAAATTAACTCGATGCTACAAAAGGTAACAGGAAAAACGGTGAATTTTAATGACATGGCTGCGACATTAAGGGATATCATTACAGCCAATATTTTTGTTGTTAGTCGTAGAGGAAAACTGTTGGGGTTTGCTATTAATCAACAGATTGAAAACGAACGAATGAAATCAATGCTTGAACAAAGACAGTTTCCAGAAGAATACACGGATAGTTTATTTAACATCCAGGAAACTACATCAAACATTGATATTGATAGTGAGTACACTGCATTTCCGGTTGAAAACAGAGAATTGTTCAAAAATGGTCTAACGACAATTGTTCCTATTATAGGCGGAGGAGAACGCTTAGGTACGTTGATATTGAGTCGATTGACTGCAAGCTTTAATAACGATGATTTATTATTAGCGGAATATGGTGCAACAGTTGTCGGAATGGAAATTCTTCATGAGAAAACGGAAGAAATCGAGATGGAGGCTAGAAGTAAGGCTGTTGTTCAAATGGCTATTAGCTCTTTATCCTATAGTGAACTTGAAGCAATAGAACATATTTTTGATGAGTTAGAAGGTAATGAAGGACTACTTGTGGCAAGTAAGATAGCAGATAGAGTCGGTATCACGCGGTCAGTGATTGTTAACGCATTAAGGAAGTTGGAAAGTGCTGGTGTAATTGAGTCCCGTTCCTTAGGGATGAAAGGTACTTACATTAAAGTATTAAACAATAAATTTTTAGTAGAACTACAAAAGCTTAAGTCTAACTAAATAAGTAAATGAGAAGCATCTATTAAGTTAGATGCTTCTTTTTTATGTTTAGATAAATGTTTTAACATGGCTAGTATTTTTTAAGCACACACTGATAATCGGAACGCAATGTCAAGTTATTTGCTCCACGTTTTGGGGCTGTTTTGGGGCTGTTTTGGGTAATTTCCAAAAAATAACGTCGATTTTTTAAAAGAAAATATTTAAAAATCCGTATTTCTATGTAATAATTAGTGAAGTAAGTTTATGACTTTTTTCGACAAAAAAGTATATTTTATTAATATAGTACGATTTATTTAGTTCTTTAGTCATAGTAATTCTGAATTAAATAGCAACTATAGTCAGATTATGTCTAAATTTCGTAGACACTTCGGGTAGATTAAATTACAATATTCGATATTGGGTTGTAGATTGTCGAAAAAAGGAGACGGAGGAATGAAGGTATGTCTTTTTTTGGAAATACGGTTAATTCATTAGAAAGAGCTCTAGATTATTCATCAGTTAAAAACAAAACGATTTCTAACAACATTGCTAATGTTGATACAGATAATTATAAAGCTAAGAGTGTTGTGTTTAAGGATGCATTGTCTAAGGAAATGAACAGTACTTTTGTAGCAAAGCGAACTAACGTCAAACACATTCCTTTTCAATCTTCCTCATTAGAGGGTTCTTTTAGAGTGGTGACAGATAAAGGTTCGACATATAACCACAACGGGAACAATGTTGATATTGATAAGGAAATGACCGAGTTGGCAGAAAACCAAATTTATTATCAAGCAATTGTGGATCGGTTAAATGGTAAATTTAACAGTCTACAGACAGTCCTTAAAGGAGGTAGATAATAGTGGGAATCTTTCATTCTATTAATACAAGTGCCAGTGCACTTACTGCGCAACGGCTAAGAATGGACACTATTTCATCAAATATAGCAAATGCTGAGACAACTAGGGCCTCCATTAATGAAAATGGGGAATATGAACCATATAGAAGGAAAATGGTTGTTTTAGAATCAAAAGAACAAGGATTTTCTTCCTATTTGCAAAAAGCTACTTCTGGCAGTTCCAATGTTGGTGATGGTGTCAGGGTAAGTAAAATATCCGAAGATGAAGAGCCTTTTAAGCTAGTTTATAATCCTAGCCATCCCGACGCGGGAGCAGATGGTTATGTGGAGCTTCCTAATGTGGACCCTTTAAAAGAGATGGTTGATTTAATGAGTGCGACGAGGTCATACGAAGCAAATGTAACCTCTCTAAATGCTACGAAAAGCATGCTTCTGAAGGCCTTGGAAATTGGGAAATGATTGCTAAAAAGGAGATTTCATAATGGAGATAACTAAGATTGGAAACTTGCAAACACCGAAAATTGGAATTGATTCAATTAATAAATCGAAAATAACGAGTGGAGAAGCACAAAATCAATTTAAGACAAGTTTAAAAAACGCAATTGAAAATCTAAATAAAACACAAGTGGCGTCTGATAAGAAAACTGAGGCGCTTGTAACTGGTCAAATTGATGATCTGCATGATGTTATGATAACAGCCCAAAAAGCTAGTATTGCACTGCAAACAGCTGTTGAAGTTCAAAGTAAAGCAATTAATGCCTATAACGAAATTATGAGAATGCAAGTATAAATAGGATTATAGGCTTCCAAAAATAAAAGATGTGTTTTTGTTGGGGGCAGAAGATGAAACAAAAAATAGATATTTATAGAGAAAAATTTATAAATTTTTGGAATACCAAAACAAAATCACAAAGAACTTTATATTTGGGCCTTATTCTATTGTTCCTCCTAGTAGTTGTTGGAGGAACTCTACTTGCTAACACGAGCAAGATGGTCCCGATGTATAAAGATCTTTCCTTACAAGAGGTAGGACAAATAAAAGCCGAGTTGGACGCAAGAGGAGTTCAATATGAACTTACTAATGGTGGTACAACGATAGAGGTGCCAGAAGAAATGGTAGATACTTTACTAGTTGACCTTGCAGCTCAAGGACTACCTAATAGTGGGAGCATTGACTATTCCTTTTTTAGTGGTAATGCATCATGGGGGATGACTGATAATGAGTTTGACGTTATTAAACTTGATGCTATGCAAACAGAATTAGCTAACCTTATGAAAAGTATTGAAGGTATTGAAGATGCTAACGTAATGATAAATAAACCAGAAGAGTCGGTGTTTGTTAGTGATGAACCGCAGCAAGCATCTGCATCCATTGTGCTTAATACAAAACCAGGTTATCAGTTTGAACAAGGTCAAATTAGTTCCTTATACCATTTAGTTTCCAAAACAGTTCCAAATCTTCCTACAGATAATATCGTCATTATGAATCAAAACTTTGAGTATTTTGACTTAAATAATTCAAATAGCTTTGCAACTGGTGACACATATACCAATCAACAAAAAATTAAGCAAGATATCGAAAGAGATATCCAACGTCGTGTTCAACAAATGTTGGGGATGATGGTAGGAAAAGATAAGGTTATCGCATCTGTAACAGCAGACATTGATTTTACCCAGGAAAACAGAGTAGAGCAACTAGTAGAGTCCGTTAGTGAAGATGGAACCGAAGGACTTCCTGTAAGCATCGAAACTATTAAAGAATCATATACAGGTAACCCACCAGTAACTGGGGAAGCTGGAACTGGTGAAGGTGATGTTACAAATTATCCTGCTACAGAAGAGGGTAATGATGGCGATTACGAGATGGTAAAAGAATCTATCAACAATGAGTTTAATAGAATTCAGAAAGATATTACAGAAAGTCCATACAAGGTGCGTGATTTAGGTATTCAGGTAGCTGTTGATAATACAAAAGACAATGCTGATGGAACAGACGAAGTACAATATTTGAGCCAACAAGAAGAAGCTGCTGTACAAGAAGGTATTTCTTCGATTTTGAACTCGATTATCTCTACCTCTGTTGACAAGTCCTATGGTGAAGTGAATCCAGAGGAAAAAGTATCGATTGTTTTCCAAGAGTTTAATGGACAACCAGATTTCTCAACACCAACACCTAGTGCGGGAATACCGACTTGGGCGTATATAGCTGGAGGCGCATTACTACTAGTTATTATTGCCGGATTGATCTTTATGCTACGTAGAAAGAAGAAGACGGAAGAAGATGTAGTGGAAACAGAAGAGGCAATATCTGCTTCTATTGAAGAACCAATTCCAGATATTGAACCATTAGAAGACAATGAAGCAAGTAGAAGAAAGAAACAATTAGAAAAAATGGCGAAGGACAAGCCTGAGGAATTTGCTAAGCTATTAAGAAGTTGGATTTCGGAAGATTAAGGGGTGTCAACTGTTATGGTAAGACATAAACAAGCATTAACAGGGAGGCAAAAAGCAGCAATTCTCTTGATCTCTTTAGGTCCAGATGTTTCTGCTCAGATTTATAAGCACCTGTCGGAAGAAGAGATAGAGAAGCTTACGTTGGAGATTTCTTCTGTAAAAAAAGTGGACACAGGAGAAAAAGAAGATGTATTAGATCAATTTCATCAAATCGCACTTGCGCAAGACTACATTTCGCAGGGCGGTATAACCTATGCAAAAACTGTTCTTGAGAAGGCGCTAGGAGAAAAAGAGGCATCTGATATTATCAATCGACTAACCTCTTCTTTGCAAGTAAAACCGTTTGATTTTGCCAGGAAAGCTGATCCATCACAAGTATTGAATTTTATACAAAATGAGCATCCTCAAACTATTGCGCTTGTTTTATCTTATCTTGAAGCTGATCAAGCAGGACAAATCCTATCTGAGCTTCCACAAGATGTTCAAGCTGATATCGCAAAGCGTATTGCTGTGATGGATTCTACTTCACCAGAAATAATCTATGAAGTAGAACAAGTACTGGAAAGAAAATTGTCTGCTACTGTTACACAAGATTATACACAAACAGGTGGTATTCAGGCTGTTGTGGAAGTGTTAAACGGTGTTGATAGAAGTACGGAAAGAACGATTTTAGATGCATTAGAAATACAAGATCCCGAACTTGCTGAGGAAATTAAGAAACGTATGTTTGTGTTTGAGGATATTGTTACTTTGGATAATCGTGCAATACAAAGAGTTATTAGAGAAGTTGAAAATGATGATTTACGACTTTCACTTAAAGTTGCTAGTGAAGAGGTTAGAGATGTTGTCTTTAAGAACATGTCTACTAGAATGGCAGAAACGTTTAAAGAAGAGATGGAATTCATGGGTCCTGTTCGATTGAGAGATGTGGAAGAATCTCAATCGAGAATTGTGTCCGTTATTAGACGTTTAGAAGAGGTTGGAGAAATAGTTATAGCCCGTGGTGGAGGGGATGATATTATTGTCTAGTATTTATAGATATGATGATCAAGCCCAGAAAAAAATAATAGGAATAAAACCAATCATTGTGAACCGGCCTCAAGATTCGACGGTAGATATTGTAGAAGACGAGCTTAGAATGACGGAAGAAAAACTTGAGGCTACTCGTGCACAGTTAACGGAAACACAAAAAGAAATAGAAGACTTACTAACAGCTACAAAAGAGACAATTGAGCTAGAAAAGCAACAGTGGGAAAGTGAGAAACAAGCTTATATACAACAAGCACAGCAAGAGGGATACCAAGCAGGTTTCCAAACAGGAAAAGAGGATAGTCACTCTCAGTATATTGAGTTAATTGATTATGCAAAGTCAATAGTCGATCTCGCAAAACAAGATTATCAATCTATTATTGAACAGAGTGAAGAAGATATATTGAAACTTAGTGTTGAAGTTGCATCTAAGGTTGTCCATATGCGTGTAGAACAAGATAACCCGATTTTGCAAATAGTTAAGGGCGTCTTAAGAGAAGTGAAAGAGCAACCGTCAATTTTGGTTTTTGCGCATCCAGAAGACTATACGTTGATACTAGAGTCAAAACAGGAATTGAGTAATATTGTAGGATCAAGATCAGAACTATCGATCTATCCAGATACGGATGTTGAAAAGGGCGGGTGCGTAATTGAAACACCATATGGCAAGATTGATGCAAGTATTGAAGGTCAATTACAGGAACTAAGAAATAAACTTTTCAATCTGTCTGAGGAGGTAAGGCGTGAACATTCAAGGTTATCTTGATGAGGTCAAACAGATGGACACTTATAGGCGATATGGTAAGATTCATCGAGTTGTTGGACTTATGATTGAGTCGAAAGGACCTGAAGTAAGCGTTGGTGATGTTTGTTATATTCACACATCGAAGTCCACTCGTAAAATTTTGGCTGAAGTAGTCGGTTTTAACAAGGAAAATGTTCTCCTTATGCCGTATTCACCGATTAAAGAAATTGGCTCAGGTTGCCTAGTGGAAGCAACTAATAAGCCGTTAACGATCAAAGTGGGACGCGGATTGATCGGGAAGGTGATTGATTCGCTTGGTAATCCATTAGATGGGTCACCACTACCTAAGGGAATGGGAGATTATCAAACAGAGCAAGCTCCTCCAAATCCTTTGTCAAGACCTAGAATTTTAGAACCAGTCCAGATCGGTGTACGATCGATAGATGCCTTATTAACGGTTGGGAAAGGACAGCGTGTTGGCCTTTTTGCTGGTAGTGGCGTTGGTAAAAGTACCTTGCTAGGAATGATCGCACGAAATAGTGATGCCGATATTAATGTTATTGCATTAATAGGAGAACGTGGGAGAGAAGTAAGAGAGTTTGTAGAAAAGGATTTAGGTGAAGAAGGACTGAAAAAATCGATTGTAGTAGTTGCAACATCTGATCAGCCTGCTCTAATGAGGATAAAAGGTGCTTACACTGCAACAGCGATTTGTGAATATTTTAGAGATCAGGGTCTTCACGTAAATCTTATGATGGATTCTGTTACCCGTGTTGCAATGGCACAAAGAGAAGTTGGCTTAGCAACAGGTGAGCCTCCTACTACGAAAGGTTACACTCCATCTGTTTTTGCTATTCTTCCTAAGTTATTAGAGCGAACAGGTACAAATGATATAGGATCGATCACCGCATTTTATACTGTTTTAGTTGACGGGGATGATATGAATGAACCAATTGCGGATACGGCAAGGGGAATTCTTGATGGGCATTTTGTCTTAGACCGAAAATTAGCGGAGCAAGGACAGTTTCCTGCTTTAAACGTTTTAAAGTCAGTTAGTAGGGTGATGCCACAAGTGACTACGAAACAAGAACAAAAATGGGCACAGGAAGTTCGTTCGATGTTAGCAACATATGAAAATAACGTGGAACTGATACAAATTGGTGCCTATAAACGAGGAACGAACAGAGACATAGACCATTCGATTCAAACTCAACCTAAAATAGTGAACTTCTTGAAGCAAGAGACAGAAGAAATGATTACGAGAGAGCAGTCCTTAATTGAATTGCAACAATTGGTTGGTAGGAGTGGTAATTAGTGGCTAATGTAAAAACCTTTCAAAAAATTCTAGACTATCGGCAAGTTCAAAAAAATGACGCACAAATGGCATATAGTCAGTCGGTCGAGAGTTTTGAAGCCATTGCAACTAAGTTGTATAACCTACTACGGAAAAAAGAAGAGATAGAGCGACAGTATCAAACTTATATCGAGAATGTAGGTACAGTAACTACAATAGCAACTCACTATTCTTATTTGGAGCAGCTAAACAAGAAAATTTTACAACTTGAAGTTACAGTTAATAAAGCTAGAAATGAAATGGATATCAAGCAGTTAGCATTGACAGATGCACATATAGAAGTTAAGAAATTTGAAAAATTGATTGAACAGAAAAAACAAAAACAAGTCCAACTGGAACTAATTGAAGACAATAAAGTAATGGATGAGACGTCGGTTAGACAGTTTTTATTCCACAAAGATAGGTGATTGTATGGCTAAAAGACAAGCTGAAGAAAAAGTTACAAAGAAAGCCACTCCAATTCAATGGTTTGTTGTTCTTATAGTCCCTCTTATTTTTGCGTTAGTTATTGCTATAGGCATTATGAGTTTCTCTGGTATCGACGTCATTGGGAAAGCAGAAGCATTTGCAAATAAAGTCCCTTTTCTTTCATCTGTTGTAACGACTGATGTGGAGGGTGCTCATAACAAAGAAGTTCAGAAGCTACAGGAGAAAATTGATGCAAAAACTGCAGAAATCGATGGGTTAACTGGACAAGTTAGTGAAAGAGACGCAGCAATTGATTCGTTAAAACAAGAAGTTGAAAACCTAACGGCGCAGTTAGAGCAAAAGGAATCAGAGATAAATACTGCTGAAAAAGAAGACAACTCTGTTGTATTAGAAGAGGTATCCTCTTCTTTTAAGGAAATGGAGCCGGAAGCTGCTGCTTCTATTATTACTAATATGGAAGAAAATTTGGCTGTATCTATTCTTAAGCAGTTGCCTACCAAAGAAAGAGGCGAGGTGTTTGGGTCAATGGACCCTACCGTTGCAGCTCAACTAACTAATCAATTAGTTCAAATGCAAGATTAGTCCTAGTAAAAGAACTTGAAGGGAGGTGAAATAGTGGAAAGTGTTGCGATATCATTACCTTCTACTAGTAATCAAACAAAAACAACTAAACCAGTTCAAGCAGCAAAAGGTGTTTTTCAGGCAGAAATGAAAAACGTCGAGAAACAATTAAATCAAGGCATAGAAAATAAACAATCTGAGTCTACCAAACTAATAACTGAGCAACAGATAAATGATGAAAACAATATAAATAGTACACTGCGAAAATTATTAAAGGTAGATGACGAAGGTGAAAGAGAAGCTCTACTAAAGGAACTTGCTGAAGAATTATCTGTTGAAGGACAAGTTGTTGATGAAGAAGTACTAGTGGAACAACTTAGTACGCTTCAAAGTGACATAAATCTAGCACTGCAGTCTGGAGAAGACCTAGAAGATAATTTAATCACTTCCAACATGGAGCCATTAAATGTATTGGCTAGTTTACAGCTTAATTATACACCATATAAAACGATTGACCTGGCTGAAAGTACTATAGAACATTCTAATACCACTAAATTATCCGATACTATTTCTAATTTGTGGACTGAAGTGAAGCAACTACTGCAACAGCTTGATACAGAGAATATTTCTCAGCAAGATCAAGTTAAAATCCTAAGTCTATTGGAGCAATGGACTAAAGTTGCAAAGTCAAACGGTTTAAAAACGGGATTAGAGCAGATGATACCAACTAGTAATGCTGATGGTACACAGGATGAAGCGGTTTGGAGTAAGTTATTGCAAGTTTATCAAAATAGAACAGGTATGCAGCAGAAATATCAGGAAACTGCTACCGTAACTAGTAAAGATGTAGCCAGATGGTTGAGTAGTGCATTGACTACAACATCTAATAATGTCTCAGCAACTGACGGATCTCCAGCTATATCTAATGATGGGCAGATTCAAATGAACAATCTACCTATGTCTAAAGTTCAACAATTTGTTATTCATCTTGATCAAACATCTAATGATAGTGAAAAGGTTCAAAAACAATTGTTAGATCAGTTTCAACAGGTTATAAAATCTAGTAAATTTATGACCGGACTAAACGGAAATCAACTGTTATTAAAACTTAGACCAGAAAATCTCGGCGATATAATGGTGAAACTTACTCAAGTCAATGGTGAAATGATTGTCAAGATGACTGTCAACTCCCAGAGTACGAAAGAGCTCTTAGAAGGCAATCTACAGCAGTTAAGACATATGTTTTCACCACACCAGGTTATGATTGAAAAACAAGATTTACCTTCATTTGCTGGGGATCAGCAAGGTTTAAAACAACAACAAACGAACCAACAAACGAAGGAGCAAAACAGTGAGCAATCAAATGAACAACAGGATACACAGTCTTCTAATGAACAAGAAACTGAAACTAGCTTTCATCAGCTTTTGATGAATGAGAAAGTGTAGGTGAATCAACATGACCCGAATAGATCCTTCTCTTTATTTAACAAATCAAACTAGAGGATCAACTAGTTCAACAATGGGTAAGGAAGAGTTTTTGAAAATTTTAATGGCACAATTACAAAACCAAGATCCATTAAATCCAATGGAAGATAAAGAGTTTATCTCCCAAATGGCAAGTTTCTCTTCACTAGAACAAATGATGAACATGTCCAATTCCATTAGTTCTTTAGTGCAAAATCAATCAATTTCACCTGTGATTCAGTATAGTCATTTGATTGGAAAGGAAGTTTCCTTTTATAAGTTGGATGAAGAGACTGGTGAAATAATGGAACCAAAGGAAACAACAAAAAGCGCAGTAACAGCGGTTAGTCAATCTCAAGGTAAAGCTGTATTGGAATTAAAAGACGGTTCCAAAATATATACGGATGAAGTATTAAAAGTAAATAATCCTTCAGCGGAATAAAGTAAGGAGCTGATGTAATGGATCATCGCATTCAGCAAATACATCGCCAAGCTTTGTTGCCGAATAAAAACAACCAGACAAAGAATATCAGTCAAACATCCTTCCAAGATGTTCTATCTAAGGTACAAGATCTTAGTATTAGTAAACATGCAAAGGAGCGCTTAACCGAGCGAAAGATCATGATTGACGATAAGCAGTGGCAACAAATCTCAGAAAAAGTATGGGAAGCAAAACAAAAAGGTATTACCGACTCTTTAGTGCTAACCAACGATGCTGCATTGGTAGTTAGTGCAACGAATAACACGGTCGTTACAGCAATGGACCGAACTGAAGCAGCAAGTCGAATTTTCACAAATATTAATGGGACGATTTTATTAGACTAGGCTGGACCCAAGATAAGGGAAGCCTTCATGAGCTACTGACTGACTGATGTAGCTACATAAAAACGGAAGGAATGGATTAAATGTTACGTTCAATGTACGCAGGGATCTCGGGAATGAAAAACTTCCAAACAAAATTAGATGTTGTAGGTAATAACATTGCCAATGTAAATACTTCAGGATACAAAAAAGGTCGTATTACTTTTCAAGATATGATGAGTCAAACTCTTTCAGGTGCTGAAGGACCGACTCAGACTCGTGGTGGTATAAATCCAGCACAGGTAGGACTTGGTTCTCAGCTTGGCTCTATCGATAATATCCATACCCAAGGGAACAGACAAACAACTAATAGAACGTTAGACTTAGCTTTAGAGGGTGACGGAATGTTTGTACTTGGTGATAACCTAGAATTTATTACTGCTAATGATGAGGCTTCTGGAATCAATATGAATAATACGCCAATGTCCTTTTCACGAGCTGGAAACTTTTACCTTGATAATGAAGGATATGTAGTTAATGCTAATGGTCAGTACTTATTAGGTAATGCAGATATAGCAGATGTTCCTGTTGTGGATGATGCTGGTAATCCTATTAATGATGCTAATGGAAATCCGCTTATGGCTTTTGATGGAAAACCTAATGATGTATTGGGTCGAATTAAAATCCCTGAAGATGCAGAGAGCTTTAGTATTCAAGGTAATGGTCTTGTTACTTATGTTGATGCGAGTGGCAAAACACAGAATTCAGGGCAAATATTACTAGCTAAGTTCTCTAACCCAGGTGGTTTACAGAAAGTTGGAGGAAATATGTTCCAAATGACTAATAACGCAGGTGTATTTACAGACAATGATGGAGAATTTAATGCGATTGGAGATCTAGTAACTCCAGAACAAGAAGGATCAGCATCCATCGTCTCTGGTGCTCTAGAAATGTCTAACGTTGACCTTGCCGAAGAATTTACAGAAATGATCACTGCGCAACGTGGTTTCCAAGCAAATACAAGAATTATTACTACTTCTGATGAAATTCTACAAGAATTAGTAAATCTAAAACGATAGGTAAAGGAGGCAGGGAGTTAGTCATACTATGATCTAGCTCCCCACCAAATTAATGATTGAATTAAATAGATTAAACGGAGATGCCTTTACATTAAATGCTTTATATATTGAACAGATTCAATCGTTCCCTGACACAACCATTACTTTAACTAATAATAAAAAATTGGTAGTAAAACAATCTGAACAGGAAGTAATAAAACTTGTGACAAACTACTACCGAACAATCGGATTGCAAGGATTTTATAAAGAGACAGGTGATCATCATGAATCCTAAACTATTAAAAATATTGATAGCTATTTTGGTCGCAATTACCATTACCGGAGTAGTAGCTTTCGTGTTAGTATTAAATGTCTTCGGAGATAAGAAAGATGAGCCACTTAGTTTGGATAAAATGGTGGAATATTCTTTTACTACTGAAGAAATGAATACAGACCTACAAGATGGTAGTTTTGTACAGATTCAATTTCAATTTATGACTGATAGTGAGAAAGCTAAGAAAGAAATAGAACAACGCTCATTCCAAATTAAAAATGAATTTATAAAACAATCTGTATCTTTGACGGAAGCTGACTTTAAATCTGGACTAACAGAATTAGAGTCAAACTTAAAGACTAAAATGAACGAGTTAATGACTGAAGGGAAAATTATTGATGTTTATATCATTAATAAAATTATCCAGTGATAATGACTCCTAAAACGGAGGTGAGCCTCTTTGGCTGAGGAAGTACTATCGCAAAATGAAATTGATGCCTTGTTATCTGCACTTTCCTCTGGGGAAATGGATGCCAATCAATTAAAACAAGAAGAGAAAGATAAGAAAGTCAGGGTCTATGATTTTAAAAGAGCACTCCGTTTTTCAAAGGATCAAATCAGAAGCATTTCACGTATCCACGAAAACTTTGCGAGACTCTTAACAACATATTTTTCTGCACAACTAAGAACCTATGTGCATATTTCAGTGGCGTCAGTAGATCAAATTCCATATGAGGAGTTTATTCGATCGATACCGACTATGACTATTTTAAATGTGTATAGTGTTACGCCGTTAGAAGGTAGAATTATTTTTGAATTTAATCCAAACATTGCCTATGCCATGCTCGATCGTATGTTAGGTGGAAAAGGTAGTAGTATTAATAAAGTTGAGAACCTAACAGAAATTGAAACGACATTGATGTCGCAGCTATTCGAAAAGGCTCTTGACAATCTTCAGGAAGCCTGGCGTTCTGTAGTGGAGATTGATCCAATGTTAGAAGACTTTGAAGTAAATCCACAGTTTTTACAATTGGTTTCGCCTAATGAGACAGTAGTTGTTGTTTCATTAAATACTACAATTGGAGAAAGTAGTGGAATGATTAATATCTGCATTCCTCATGTTGTATTAGAACCAATCATTCCAAAACTATCTGTACACTATTGGATGCAAACAGAAAACGCTAAGGAAAGCAATCCTGAAGAATTTGAAGATTTATCGAAAAACCTAGAAAAAGCAGTTATTGATCTGACAGTTAACTTGGGAGAAACCACTATTACACTAGACGACTTGTTGAATTTAAACCGAGATGATGTCATTTTGTTGGATAAATCCATCGAAGATCCATTACATCTTCTTGTCGACAAAGAACCAATGTTCCACGTTCAGCCAGGTAAAAAGAAACATAAACTAGCGGTTCAAGTTATTGAGGAAATTAAGAAGGGGGACCAATATGATGAATGATGGCATGTTGTCTCAAGATGAAATAGATGCGCTTTTAAATGGTAGTGATATCGAGGATGAAGATAATAATGAGCCTGCTGATAACGCACCATCTAATGGTGATTATTTGTCCTCATTAGAAGAGGATGCAATAGGCGAAATTGGAAATATTTCTTTTGGTAGTTCTGCTACTACTTTGTCTACATTATTAAATCAAAAGGTGGATATTACAACACCCACTGTTTCTCTGATTCATAAAAAAGACATAGAGCAGGAATTTCCTGACCCTTATGTTGGAGTCGAAGTGAAATTTACAGAAGGTTTTATTGGGGCTAACCTTTTCGTATTAGAATCTACAGATGCTGCGATCATTGCGGATCTCATGTTAGGTGGCGAAGGAAAAGTCGACTCAGTTGAGTTAAGTGAAATACACTTAAGCGCAGTTCAAGAAGCAATGAATCAAATGATGGGAACAGCAGCTACTAGTATGTCGACCCTGTTTACGAAAAGAGTGGATATATCACCACCTGCTATAACATTACTTGATGTAAAGGAAGAAGAAGGAAAGAACTATATTCCTAATGATGATGTGTTTGTTAAAGTTTCTTTCGATCTAAAAATCGGAACATTAATTGACTCTAGTATTATGCAATTATTACCAGTTTCTTTTGCGAAAGAGTTAGTAGATCAACTGTTGAATCCACCGCAAGAGGCCCAAGCAGAAGTGACTGAAACAGTGAATCAAATGGCATCTGCAAGTAGTGTGTTAGAAGAATCGGTACAAGCAAGTTCCTATAATCAAGCTTCTGAAGCACAAGTAAATAGTGGGAACTATGCTAACCAAACACAACAACCGGTTTATCAACAAGTACAAGAGCCTAAACAAATTGGTGGTTTTTCACAACCCAATGCTAATGTACAAGCAGCATCTTTCTCAGATTTTAGTAGCATAAATTTACCAGAGACAGAAAAAAGAAATTTAGATATGCTGTTAGATATACCGCTAAAGGTTACAGTGGAATTGGGAAGAACACAGAGAACAATTAAAGATATTCTGGAATTGTCTTCTGGTTCTATTGTTGAACTTGATAAATTAGCCGGAGAGCCAGTTGATATTCACGTAAATGACAAACTAATTGCAAAAGGTGAAGTAGTTGTTATTGACGAAAACTTTGGCGTAAGAGTTACAGATATAGTAAGTCAATCAGATCGACTAAAAAAATTAAAATAAAAATGGTTTCGGGAGAGGGAGAACTAACATGGGTAAAAAAATATTAATCGTTGATGATGCAGCATTTATGAGAATGATGATTAAGGATATCTTAAGTAAAAATGGGTACGATGTTGTAGGAGAGGCACAAGATGGTGCTCAAGCTGTTGAAAAGTATAAAGAGCTTTCTCCAGATTTAGTTACGATGGATATTACAATGCCTGAAATGGACGGTATTACAGCCTTAAAAGAAATCAAAAAGATGAGTGGAGAAGCTAAGATTATTATGTGTTCTGCAATGGGGCAGCAAGCTATGGTAATTGATGCCATTCAAGCTGGTGCTAAAGATTTCATTGTAAAACCTTTTCAGGCTGATCGAGTATTAGAGGCAATCTCTAAAGCATTAGATTAATGAGGTGATCCCAATAAAAAAGTGTATTTTCTTGGTGTGCTTAATAATTGCTAGTTGGTTGTTTCAAGATGAAGCTACCCAAGTAAAGGCGTCTCCCATGGTGGATGAGATGTTTGGCAATGAAGAGAAGAAAATAGAAACTGATAAACAGAATGAAGAAAATGTAGAAAATGAAACTCAAGAAGAAGAAGGTACTTATGAACCGCCTAACA
Organism: Aquibacillus kalidii; assembly: GCF_014280935.1. GTDB lineage: Bacteria > Bacillota > Bacilli > Bacillales > Amphibacillaceae > Aquibacillus_D > Aquibacillus_D kalidii. The sequence goes on along the minus strand of NZ_JACLZI010000036.1, from coordinate 261,007 downwards.
TGTTCATAAGTACTGTTAAATTAGTTTTTGCGTTAGCAATCATTATTATTTTGATCTATTTTGTTCTAAAGATAGTTAATGGTAAAAACAAGACGGTGCAAAAAACACGTTCATTAGAGAATCTTGGTGGAATTCCTTTAGGGACAAACAAGTCATTACAAACAGTTAGAATTGGTGAAAGAATATATGTTATTGGGGTTGGGGATACAGTAGAAATGCTGTTAGAGGTAACGGATGAAAAAACGAAATCAGAATTGATGGCGAATAATCCTACAGACTACAACCCCACTAATTTGGTTAAAACATTTCTGCCTAAAACTAAGAAAGTTGAAACCAATGATAAGTTTGAGAATAGCCAAACACAAACATTTACTAATATGTTTCAAAAGGAACTTGAATCATTGGTTAAAGGTAGACAAAAGGTAAGGAAAGATTTTACTAAAAAAGAAGGGGATCGTCATGAATGAGTTTGTAGATATTTTTTCTGGCACAGACCCTACTAATGTATCCACATCAGTAAGATTGTTATTACTTTTAACTGTGTTTTCTTTAGCACCAAGTATTATGGTTTTAATGACTAGTTTTACAAGAATCCTAATCGTGCTATCTTTTGTGCGAACATCTCTTGCTACACAACAAATGCCACCAAACCAAGTTTTAATCGGTATTGCTTTGTTTATGACATTTTTTATTATGGCACCTACATTTCAAGAGATTAACGAAGAGGCGTTATCACCTTTATTAAATGAAGAAATAACGTTAGATGAAGCATATACAAGTGCTAGTGGACCTATAAAAGAGTTTATGGCTAAACATACAAGGCAAAAGGATCTTGCATTGTTTATCAATTATGCAGAGATGGACAGGCCTGAAACAGTTCAAGATATTCCGCTTACCACTTTAGTTCCAGCTTTTGCTATTAGTGAACTAAAAACAGCGTTTCAAATGGGATTCATGATATTCATTCCATTTTTGGTCATTGATATGGCTGTTGCCAGTGTTCTAATGTCTATGGGGATGATGATGCTCCCACCTGTTATGATCTCTCTACCATTTAAAATATTGTTGTTTATCTTAGTTGATGGATGGTATTTGATCACACACTCCTTATTAGAAGGATTCTAGATATAAATGAAGGTAGAGGAGAGGGGAAAGAACTGTGAGTGGTGAATTTGTTATTTCTCTAGCTGAAAAAGGCATCTATACGGTGTTAATGGTTACTGGACCTTTATTAATACTAGCTCTAGTCGTTGGACTATTAGTAAGTATTTTTCAGGCAACTACCCAAATACAAGAACAAACGCTTGCTTTTATTCCTAAAATAGTAGCAGTACTAGTTGGCTTGGTTTTCTTCGGACCGTGGATGCTAGGAAGAATGGTTGAATTTGCAGCAAATATATTTCAAAATTTGAATCAGTTTGTAGGGTAACCAATGATTGAAGTTATAAATATAAATAGTTTACCAGCATTTTTACTGATACTGTTTAGGGTTACGGCTTTTTTTGTAACAATACCGATATTTTCTTACCGAAATGTGCCGACTCACTTTAAGATTGGAATAGGTTTTTTTCTTGCTTGGATCGTATTCTTTACAGGTCCTATTCCTGAATTACCTATCGACGGCATGTTCATTTTATTACTGTTGAAAGAGATAATTGTAGGACTAGCTTTAGGTTTAATCGCTTATATCGTCCTGTCTGCGATACAAATAGCTGGAGGATTTATTGATTTTCAAATGGGGTTTGCAATTGCGAACGTTGTTGATCCGCAAACAGGTGCACAAAGTCCGTTAATGGGACAATACTTTTATACGATTGCTTTATTGTTTTTATTCACTGTTAATGGGCACCATCTTATCATAAACGGGATTATGTATAGTTTCGATACCATACCGATTGATTCCTTAATAGACCTCGGTGATGGGAATACAATTGCATTTATCCTTCAAACATTTAGTCAGATGTTTCTAATTGCCTTTCAAATGTCAATACCGATCGTAGGGTGTATGTTTCTAGTAGATGTAGCACTTGGTATAGTGGCAAGGACTGTTCCACAATTAAATGTGTTTGTTGTTGGACTGCCTCTAAAAATTTTAGTTGCTTTGTTCGTCCTTATTATATTTATCGGTATATATGTCATGCTTGTGAAGGATCTTTTTGAATTAATGTTGGAAACCATGCAAGGATTAATGCGATTTTTCGGAGGTGCTTAGATGAAACTTCATTTGGATTTACAATATTTTGCTGGAGAAAAAACAGAAAAAGCGACTCCGAAAAAGAGACAAGATTCTCGTAAAAAAGGACAAGTTGCAAAAAGTCAGGATGTTAATACGGCTATTTTATTGTTTTTTGTATTTATCGCATTAATTGTAATGGGAGGACAATGGAAAGATACTATGACTTCCATGTACGAAAAGTCCTTCACAGAATATATTCATTGGGACATAACTGAGTACAGTGTCCATACACTGTTCGTAGAATTAACTTTAGAGATGGCCATGACGCTTGCTCCTGTTATGGGAATTGCAATGCTTGCGGGTGTAGCTGCTAACTACATGCAAATAGGGTTCTTATTTACAACTGAGCCATTACAAATGAAATTAAATAAGCTTGATCCAATTCAAGGTGCTAAGAGAATCTTTTCTGCTCGTGCACTAGTGGAATTACTCAAGTCATTATTAAAAATATCGATTGTAGGTGTCGTGACTTTTTCAATTCTTTGGATGAACAAAGATGACATGATGATGTTAGCTGGAAAAGATGTCAATGGCGCTTTAGCATTTTTTGGAAATATAACGATTCAAATGGGTATCGCTGCTTCGATTGCTTTATTGATTTTATCTGTGATGGACTATACCTATCAAAAATATGACTTTGAAAAAAATATCCGAATGTCTAAAAACGATATAAAAGATGAATATAAAAATATTGAAGGTAATCCTCTAATAAAATCCAAAATTAAAGAAAAGCAACGACAGATGGCGATGCGCCGAATGATGAGTGAAGTTCCAGAGGCGGATGTTATTATAACAAACCCAACTCATTATTCGATTGCTATAAAGTACGATGAAGAAAAAGGGGATGCGCCATATGTTGTTGCTAAAGGTGTCGATTTTGTAGCCTTTAAAATTAGGGAAATTGCTAAGGCTAATCAAATTATGTTAGTAGAAAATCGACCTTTAGCAAGAGCATTGTATGACCAAGTAGAAATAGGCAATGTAATTAATGAAGAGTTCTATCAAGCTGTTGCAGAAATTCTTGCCTATGTTTATCGCTTGAAGCAGAAAGCATGATTATTAGTAAAGAGAAATTAGAAAAGAGATAAATTAAATTTCTCTAAGGAGTGGGGAAAGTAGATGAAAGCAAAAGATTTATCAGTGTTGTTAGGTGTTATTTTAATAATCATTATGTTAGTAGTGCCATTACCTGGTTGGTTATTAAGTATTTTCATATTAATGAATATATCCTTAGCACTTATTGTAATTCTTGTATCAATGAATACCTCTGAACCGCTTCAGTTTTCTGTATTTCCTTCACTATTATTATTGCTAACTCTTTTTAGACTAGGACTAAATGTGTCTACTACTAGGTCTATCTTGTCTAAAGCAGAAGCTGGAGGGGTTGTTGAAACGTTCGGTACGTTCGTTATCGGAGATAATCCCTTAGTAGGTTTTGTTGTCTTTATCATTCTAATTATCATTCAATTTATGGTTATAACAAAAGGTAGTGAACGTGTATCGGAAGTTGCAGCCCGATTTACACTAGATGCGATGCCAGGAAAACAAATGAGTATTGATGCAGATTTAAATGCTGGCATGATCAATGAACATCAAGCAAGAGAGAGACGTCAGAAGGTAGAGCATGAAGCTGACTTTTATGGTGCGATGGATGGTGCTAGTAAGTTTGTAAAAGGGGACGCTATTGCAGGTATCATTATCGTACTAATTAATATTATTTTTGGTTTAATTATCGGTATGATGCAAATGGATATGAGTTTTGGAGAAGCTATAACTACTTATATGCAGTTAACTGTCGGAGATGGACTAGTTTCTCAGATTCCAGCACTTCTAATTTCAACTGCAACAGGTATCATGGTTACTCGTGTAGCTTCAAAAGGAAATCTTGGAACAGATGTAACGGAGCAGTTATTTAGATTTCCAATGATGCTTTATATTGCGGCTGGTACCATTTTCCTACTTGGATTAACGCCAATAAACTTCTTTTTAACTACTTCGATTGCGTTAGTATTAGCAGCAGGAGGGTATTTCCTATCAAGGCCAGAGACTTCTGTTGAAGAAAACTTAGAAGAAGTGGAGGAACAGGCAGAATCTGATCATATGAAAGCACCTGAAAATGTTGTTGGATTGTTAAGTATGGATCCTATAGAGTTTGAATTTGGCTATGCTTTAATTCCATTAGCGGATACCAATCAGGGTGGAGATTTATTAGACCGTATTGTGATGATTCGAAGACAGCTAGCAATCGAGCTTGGTATTGTTATACCTGTTGTTAGAATTCGAGATAATATACAACTTAATCCTAATGAGTATCGGTTGAAAATTAAGGGCAATGAAGTGGCAAGCGGGGAGTTACTGTTAGATCATTACCTAGCCATGAGTCCTGGTATGGAAGAAGATAACATGGAAGGGATCGATACGGTTGAACCTGCCTTTGGCTTACCAGCTAAATGGATAAGTGAAGAGGTAAAAGATGAGGCTGAACTTTCAGGTTATACAGTTGTTGACCCACCTTCTGTCGTTTCAACCCATATTACAGAAATAATCAAAAGTCATGCCCACTTACTATTGGGAAGACAAGAAACGAAACAATTGATAGACCATTTAAAAGAAACATATCCAATCCTTGTTGAAGAAGTTACACCAGACCCACTTTCAATTGGGGATGTACAAAAGGTATTAGCTAAATTGTTAAGAGAGGGAATATCTATTCGGAATTTACCGGTTATTTTCGAAACATTGGCTGACTTTGGAAAAATGACGAATGATACCGACTTATTAACAGAATATGCCAGACAATCGTTAGCTGTTCAAATAACAAAAACATATGTAGGGCAGAATAACTCTTTACGAGTAATTACTGTTGGTAATGAAGTAGAAAGAATGATTGCAGAACATATTCAGCAAACGGAGCATGGAAGTTATTTATCCTTGGATCCTGAATCCCAACAACTAATTATTAATTCTGTAACAGAAAAAATGGAGCAACTTACCCTGCAAGAGGAAACACCAATAATATTGTGTTCACCAACTATTCGTATGTACGTGAAGCAATTGCTTGATCGTTTCTTCCCGCAGGTGGTTGTATTATCCTATAACGAATTAGAACCAAATCTAGAAGTACAAAGTATCGGGGTGGTGAACGTAGCATGAAGGTAAAAAAGTATACAGCACCAACCATGCCTGAGGTTATGAAGCAAGTTCGTAAAGAATTGGGTAGTGATGCGGTAATTCTGAATTCTAAAGAGGTTTACCAAGGTGGGGTCTTCGGGTTATTTAAGAAAAGAAAAATAGAGGTTTTAGCAGCAGTTGATCCACAGCCAGAAAAACCGAAGAAAACACCACCACAACCATCATTAGCAGATATTAAATTTGAGCGGACTAGTCAAAAGACCAATGATTCAATTAATAATGATAAGGTAATTGAAGAAGTGAGAGAGCTTAGGAGGTGGATGGAAAAAAATACTTCTAAACAACAACACCATTTTCCATCCTCTTATCAGGCAGTTTATGATTTATTGATTGATAAAGAAGTGGACGGCAAACTAGCTTATGATTTGATCGAAACGGTTATGGAGTATCCTTCTAGCAATAAGCAAGAGATTAGCTATGAAGATATTAAAGGATTACTCCGGAAGGAAATTAAAAATAGACTAGGTAAGCAATCATTTCATCAGATCGACTATTCAAAAAAATTCGTCCATCTAGTAGGCCCAACTGGTGTTGGAAAAACAACAACAATTGCTAAAATTGCTGCAAACAGTATGTTAAAGGATAAAAAGAAAGTTGCGTTGATCACGACTGACACATACCGAATAGCCGCAATTGAACAATTAAAGACGTATTCTAAAATTTTAGATATTCCGTTAGAGATTGCATACTCGATTGAAGATTATCGTCAGGCTAGAGAAAAGTTTAAGGATTACGATCTGGTATTAGTGGATACTGCTGGACGAAATTTTAGAGATCCTAAATACATTGCGGATTTAGGCAAGGTAGTGGACTTAACGCATGACATTGACACTTATTTAGTCCTTTCGCTTACAACAAGGGCAACTGATCTGGAAGAGATATTTACTCAATTTAAAAATATTCCAATTAAACAGTTAATTTTCACTAAAAAAGATGAGACTACAACGTTTGGAGCAATATTAAATCTTTGTCTTTTGCATAATAAAGGGGTTGCGTACGTTACCCATGGTCAAGATGTTCCGGATGATATTGTTGAGACAACTGTTGATTATATAAGTACATTAATCGTGGGGGAATAGAACATGAGTGACCAAGCAGCAAACCTACGAAGAAAAATGGAAATGTCACGTAGTATAAAAAGAGCCAAAACATTAGCAATTGTTAGTGGAAAAGGCGGCGTTGGTAAATCAAATTTTGCATTGAACTTCTCTATGACTATGGCAATGAAAAATAAAAAAGTGCTAATTTTTGATTTAGATATTGGCATGGGTAATATTGATATCTTAATGGGTCTAACTCCTAAGAAAACAATTATAAATTTGTTTGATCAAAATTTGTCGATTCATGATATTATAGAACTAGGACCAAATTCCTTATCATATGTTGCTGCAGGTTCAGGGTTAAATCAGATTTTTAGCTTAAATGAAGATAAGTTCGATTATTTTTTGTCGCAACTTGACGAATTAATGAGTCTTTACGACTACATTATTTTTGATATGGGGGCAGGCGTCACGGAGGAAAGCGTTCATTATATATTAGCAGTCGATGAGTGTATCGTTGTTACAACACCAGAACCTACCTCTCTAACAGACGCTTATTCCATGATTAAACACTTGACGCATAAACGTTTTAACTTACCTATGAGTTTGATTGTAAATAAGGCACCTAGTCAAAAGATAGGATTACGAACTTCACAACGTTTATTTCAGGTGGTCCAACAATTTATCAAAAAGGAAGTAGCAACGATAGGAATTTTGCCGGACGATAGTACTGTAGGAAAAGCAGTTATTCGTCAAACACCTTTTGTTTTGTACGCACCAAAATCATCGATATCGTTAGCAATGAACCGCATCGTTGATCAGTATGTCCGTGATTATAGCGAACAGGATGTAAAAGAGACAGTACCTTTTACACACAAGTTAAAACAGTTCTTAAAGAAAGGTAGACTATCATGAGTTTAATTCGCGTATTAGTTGTTGATGACTCGGCATTTATGCGGAAAATGATATCCGATATACTAAATTCAGATCCAAATATAGAAGTAGTCGCAACCGCTAGAAATGGTAAGGAAGGGTTAACTAAAGTAGAACAAATAAAGCCAGATGTAGTGACACTTGATGTGGAAATGCCGATTATGGATGGTATAACTACGTTAAAAGAGATTATGGCTAAATCTCCAATCCCTGTTATTATGCTTTCTAGTTTAACAAAAGAGGGAGCAGAAAAAACAATAGAATCAATGACCTTAGGTGCTATTGATTTTATCGCGAAGCCGTCGGGTTCTATCTCTTTGGATATCAAGAAAATTCAAAGCCAAATTATTGATAAAGTTAAAAGTGCTGCAAAGTTAAAAATACAACAAATAATAAAGCAAACAGAACTGAATAATACACCTTTTAGACGGATAACTACTTTTAAACCAAATCAAACAGTAGTTGCAATTGGTACCTCAACAGGAGGACCAAGGGCGTTACAACAAGTATTAACGACTTTACCGGGAAATTTCCCTACACCAATTGTCATTGTTCAGCACATGCCAGCCGGCTTTACGCGTTCCTTAGCTCAACGGTTAAATACACTATCACAAATTGAGGTAAAAGAAGCAGATGATGGCGAAATTCTAACCAAAGGGACTGCATACATAGCTCCTGGAGGGTATCAATTTCGAGTTAAGCAAAGAGGAGAAAGCCTAATCGCCCAAATCACGAAGGAGGCACCTGTGAATGGTCATCAGCCTTCAGTGGATGTTCTGTTTGATTCGGTAGCTGATTTAGAGCAGTATCGAGCATATGCGGTGATTATGACAGGTATGGGATCTGATGGAGCCAAATCGTTGCACAATTTAAAGGCAAAAAAAGAAAATTCGTTTATCGTGTCCGAGTCAAAAAACACTGCCATTGTCTATGGGATGCCTCAAGCGGCAGAAAAAACAAATTTAGTCGATTTGGTAGTAGATTTGCATGAAATAAGTGATGTTCTTATTAATAAAATAAAGGCTTAGAGGTGATGAATGATGGAAATGAATGAGTATTTAGAAGTATTTATTGAAGAAAGCAAAGAGCATATTCAGTCGTTGAACGATCAGTTACTTATATTAGAAAAAGAACCGACAAACATGGATACAGTAAGTGAAATATTCCGTTCTGCTCACACACTTAAAGGGATGTCCGCAACCATGGGTTATCAGGATTTAGCAAATCTAACTCATAAAATGGAGAACGTTTTAGATGCAGTTCGTAATCACAAGTTAGTCATTACTTCAGATATTCTAGACGTAGTATTAGATGCGGTTGACCAACTTGAAGCAATGGTAGTTGATATTGCAAGTGGTGGAGATGGTACTCGAGATGTAGAGTCATTGGTTGCCCAATTAAATGCAATTGAAACTGGAGAACATCAAGAGGTAGATAAATCTAGTAAGACTTCTAGCAAACCAGTTAAAAACAATGATTCATCCTTTGAAAAATTAGATCAATTTGAATGGGCAATTCTTCAACAATCTGAAGAAAAAGGGTTCCAGAATCAAGAAATTCATATCAGACTTAATGAAAATTGCCTGTTAAAAGCTGCACGTGTCTATATGGTCTTTGAAGTATTGGAACAGGTAGGAGAAGTTATTAAAGCAAATCCATCCGTACAAGAATTAGAAGAAGAGAATTTTGAGCTTGATTTTACTGTCTTATTGGTAACTAAAGAATCTGCCGATGATGTAAAGAAACGTATTTTAAAGGTATCAGAAATTGAGGATGTCTCTATTAATCTATTTGAACTAGGTGTATCGGATGACGTTTCTGAGAAGGTTGATGAAGGTCAAGATAAAGCTACAGAAGTGACTGCGACAGCTGAGAAAACGGCAAAGAAACCTAACAATGGTGTCATTAATAACAAGACGATCCGTGTTAACATTGATAGATTAGATGCCCTAATGAATTTATTTGAGGAATTAGTAATTGATAGAGGCCGATTAGAACAAATTTCTGCCAATCTAAAACATGGAGAACTACAAGAAACAGTTGAAAGAATGACAAGAATCTCTGGAGACCTACAGAATATTATTCTAAATATGAGAATGGTACCAATTGAACAGGTGTTTAACCGTTTCCCTCGTATGGTACGTCAACTTACAAAAGATTTAGGAAAGCAAGTGAACCTTGAAATCGTTGGTGCAGAAACAGAATTAGATAGAACAGTAATTGATGAAATCGGTGATCCACTTGTTCACTTAATTCGAAATGCGTTGGACCATGGCGTTGAAACCCCAAATGAACGAGAAGCAAAAGGAAAGCCTGCTGAAGGTAAGTTATTATTGAATGCTTTTCATAGTGGGAATCATGTGTTTATTGAAATCTCGGATGACGGAGCGGGTATAAGCAGAGAGAAAATAGTGAAAAAGGCAATTTCTAATGGCGTTATAACGCAAGAACAAGCGAATACTTTATCAGACAAACAAGTGTTCCAATTAATTATGGCAAGTGGTTTCTCGACAGCTGAAACTATATCAGACATATCAGGACGTGGTGTAGGGCTAGATGTTGTGAAAAACACGATTGAATCACTTGGTGGAAATATAACAATTGAATCTGAATTTGGAAAAGGCTCAGTCTTCTCTATTCAGCTCCCGCTTACACTTTCTATCATTTCCGTTTTATTAATAGAAGTTGAAAAGGAGAAATATGCAATTCCACTATCTTCTATAATTGAAACGGCAATTGTGAGTAAGTCGGATATTTTAAATGCACATAATAAAAAAGTAATAGATTTTAGAGGGAAAGTTGTGCCGCTTATTTCACTAAAAGAGGTATTTGATGTGCCAGGTGAACAAGTGGAAGAAGAATTTTACTCTATTGTTATCATAAGAAAAGGTGACAAAATGGCAGGCTTAATAGTAGATACATTTATTGGCCAACAAGAAGTCGTGCTTAAATCGTTAGGGGACTATTTGAAAGATGTGTTTGCAATATCTGGGGCCACTATTTTAGGAGATGGACAAGTAGCATTAATTGTCGATACGAATTCTTTAATAAAGTAAATTAAGGGAGTGTTTAAAAATGGCAGAAATGAGTAATGAAACTGTAAAAGCGATTATCTTTCAATTAAAAGATGAGGAATATGCGATACCTGTTCAACAAGTAGGTTCCATTGAACGTGAATTGCACATCACGAGAGTACCACAGACACCTGACTTTGTAACGGGAGTTATTAACTTACGTGGTGTTGTCACACCTATCATCGATTTAAGAAAACGATTTGGTATCGAAGCTTCTGAATATACGGATAGCACTCGAATTATTATTGTTTATATAAGTGAAATGGAAGTTGGGTTAATTGTAGATGCAGCATATGATGTCATTGATATTGCTAAGGATGCAATTGAGCCTCCACCTGAAGTGATCGGTACGGTCGATGCAGATTATATCGAAGGTGTTGCTAAAGTAGATTCACGCCTTTTAATGCTTTTGAATTTGGATAAGGTGTTATCTACTCAAGACTATAAAGAACTTAATAATTTAGAAGGATAAGTTATCTATTATGGACCATTTATCCAATTATCAGTTAGATATTTTAAAGGAAATCGGTAATATCGGTTCTGGAAATGCCGCAACGGCCCTGTCTAAGCTATTAAATCAAAAGGTAGACATGAAAGTGCCTTCTGTTCGAGTTGTAGGGTTCGATGACATGATGGATATGGTAGGAGGACCAGACGAGTTAATCGTCTCTGTCTTTTTGAGAATCCAAGGGGAAGCGCCAGGAAGTATGTTTTTTGTGCTATCCCCTTCAGAAGCCGAAACTTTTGTTAAACAGGTTACTGGAAATTCGACTTTTTCTTTAACAGAACCACCAATTGAAGAGCTTGGTCTATCAGCACTACAAGAGGTCGGGAATATATTGGCAGGCTCTTATTTATCGGCTTTATCCGATTTCACTTCAATTAACATGCAACCATCTGTTCCGTCCCTACACATGGATATGGCTGGTGCAGTACTGATTCAGGGATTGATAGAACTATCTCAAGAAAGTGATTATGCCATTATTATTGATACGAATATCCAAGAACTAGACAATGCTAATAAAGCAATAAATGGTCACTTTTTCCTTTTGCCAGATCCGGAATCATTTGTGAAAATTTTTGAAGCACTAGGTGTTAGGGAGCAATGAATGTGATCAATCAAGTCGTAAAAGTAGGAATAGCCGACTTAAAGTTTACTAAATCTCCTGAGGTACTAAGAACTTCAGGGTTAGGGTCTTGTGTTGGTGTTGTAGTATATGATTTACCGCTTAAATTGGCTGGAATGGCTCATGTTATGTTACCTGATTCCACATCATCTAAAAGAGAAAACTTGAATCTATTGAAATACGCAGATACAGCTATTGAAATACTAGTTAATGATATTGTAGGACTGGGGGCTAGAAAGTTTGCTTTAAAAGCAAAATTGGCAGGAGGAGCGCAAATGTTCTCTTTTACATCATCCAATGATATGCTCCGAGTTGGACAACGGAATGTGGAGGCTGTACTCCATATGCTTGATCACTATCGGATACCGATTATGGCTAAGGATGTAGGAGGTAGCAGTGGAAGGACCATTGAGTTTTCACCAGAAACGGGTCTATTAAAAGTAAAGACGGTTCATTTAGGTGAAACTGAAATTTAGCAATAAAAGTATGGTTATTAATTCAGAAAAAGGGCTAATGTGAGGTGGTTACCAATGATCAATCAGGCATCTATAAAAAATGATTTGTGGGAAAACTGGATAAATCAAAGAGATAATGATAACGCGAATAAATTAATTGAGAACTATACTTATCTAGTAAACTACCATGTACAACGAATCGGCATTCACTTACCGAAGAACGTAAGCAAAGATGATATAAAAAGTTTAGGGTTGTTTGGATTGTATGATGCACTTTTGAAATTTGACTACTCAAGAGACTTAAAGTTTGAAACTTATGCTTCTTTCCGAATCAGGGGTGCCATTATAGACGGATTACGTAAAGAGGATTGGCTACCCAGGTCATCAAGAGACAAAGCAAAAAAAGTAGAGCGTGAATCACATAGATTGGAACAACAACTTCATCGATCGCCCACTTCTGAAGAAATAGCCAAAGAATTACAATGGAGCTCTTCAGAAGTAGAAGAAGTAATTAAAGATAATTTATTTGCTAATCTTCTGTCGATAGAAGAGAATTCAAATGATAATGGTGATGAATTCAAAGATGGAATAGGTTATTCGATTCCAGATGATAAAACACCCTTACCAGAACAATTTTTGAAAACAAAAGAAGACCATTTAGAATTAGAACAGGCCATTCGTAACTTGAATGAAAATGAACAAATTATTCTTAGTTTATTTTATCATGAAGAATTAACGTTTACCGAAATTGGTAAAGTTTTAGAATTAACTACTTCTAGAATTTCACAAATTCATAAACAAGCTATCTTTAAATTAAAATCATCCTTAACACAAGTTCATTAATTAATAAAGTAAAGGTAACCTATAGAGATTTTTATCTTATTTGGTTACCTTCTTTTCAATAGAACTTCAGTACACAATAGGAGATGAAGTTAATGGAAGCGTTACAAAATACGATCTCAGTAGAAATAACTAAAGGAGCAATGGAAGCAGATTTCTGTTTCAAAGAAGCATATGGTCCAGAAATGTTAAATATAGAAGATTTAAAAAAACTCTTAGTTGACAAGGGAATCGTTTTCGGGATTCAAGAGAATGTTCTAAATGATCTATTACTAAATGGAACAGATGAAAACAAATCATATACTGTAGCAGTTGGCAAAGATCCCGAAAATGGAGCCGACGGAAGTATCCACTTTTATCATGAACAATCTATCTATATGGAATTAGAGGAGAAAAGGACGTTCCGAGATGTTATTAAAATTCCCTCCGTTATGATAAATGATAAAATTGCTAAGATCATCCCCCCTACAGAAGGAATGGCAGGTACAAATATATATGGAAAACCTGTCAAACAGAAAGTAGGGAAACCTGTAAAGATAAAGGCAGGTAAAAATGTTGATTTTTCACAGTCTGACAACACGTTCTATGCTCGTGCTGATGGACAGTTGTCAATTGGAGAAAAGAGTATCCATGTTCAACCTAACTTTGAGGTGAATGGGGACTTATCGCTTAAAACAGGAAATTTAGATTTTGTAGGATCAATCACAATCAGGGGAAATGTTCCAACAGGATACTCCGTCAAAGCTCAAGGAGATATAACCGTTCACGGATTAGTGGAATCAGCTTATCTAGAAGCGGGGGGGAGTATATATATTTCCGAGGGGATCTCAGGCATGAAAAAGGCAACACTTATAGCCAGTTTAGATGTAAAGGCTGCTTATGTAAATCAAGCAATAATTGAAGCTGGTAGAGATATTATTGTTAAAAATTCGATATTACACAGTCACTGTGTTGCACAAGAGAATATTTTCTGTCAGTCAGGCAATATTATTGGGGGTATGAGTTCAGCTGGTAAAATGATTGAAGCAAAAGATATTGGCAATAATATGAATACGAATACAGACCTTTCATTCGGCATCAATAATAAAGTGAAAGCCCGTGAAAAGGAATTATATGCCCGAAAAAAAGAGCAAACAGAAAATATAAGCAAATTAAGGCAATTAGGAAATAGCTTAATGGTAAAAGAAAAATCATCAAGTCTCAGCACCAAAGAACGGATTTTATTACTTAAACAGCGGAATATGTTGGAAAAAACAATAAAACAACTTGAAGAAATAGAAGAAGAATTAGGGGAACTCCAGGTAACCATAGGTAACTTAGAAGGAATGAAATTAGTTGCAAAAGGTGTTCTACATCCTAATGTTCATATCACGTTTGATAAATATACAAAATCCATTACTACTAATTATCATTTTACACAAGTCTATTTGAAAGATAGTGAAATAGAAATACACTCGCTTTAGGGTTGAATTCCCTAAAATGTTGAATCTATGGAAGCTGATAGGAGTAATTTGGTGACCATTAACCGATCATTTAAGGTAGAATAGACCCTAAGGAGTGATAATAATGAGTTGGAAACCTGTAGAATTGCAGGTGGCCTTGCCGAGGACACATGATGCTGGTAAAATACAAGATCAAATGCAACAACAAAGCAAATTGGTACAGCAAATGATGGCAGAAAATCAATCTGCAATGGAAGAGCAAAAAAGGAAGCAAGTAAATGACACGAATAAAAAAAATAATATAAATAATCAACAAAAACAAGAACTGAGTAACAGCTCTTTTGTGGATAATCAGCAGAATAATGAAGGATCACAGTCACCACACATACATATTAATCATCCTTATTTAGGAAATAAAGTTGACTTTAACGGTTAAGAAGGGATTTTATGGTTATAATTTTATTGTTAGTTAGTTTTTTATTACATATTTTAGCTTTTACTCTTATTCGTACAATGAAAGAAAAAGTACAGAATTTTGAAGAAATAGACAGAAAGCAAAAACAAAATATTAAAGAAATGGAAGATTTGTTAGCCGTCTACCTGCTAGAAATACGTGAGGAAAACGATAAATTTATCGACTCAATACAACAAGGGACTCCACTTTATCCAAACCATAGTCAACAAAAGGATACCAGTATTGAATCAGCTAGACCAGTAATGGACAAAAAACAAAATAACGCTGAACAATATCCTATTCCCCAACAAAAAGACAAGGTTAAAAAAAATGTCGAATATGTTCCGCCACTTGAGAATATGGAACAAGATACAGTTGAACAGTCGCAATCTGGTAAAGTATTTGCACTATTTGATCAAGGTGAATCACCGGAAGCAATCGCGAAAAAACTCGGCTTGGGTAGGACGGAAGTGGAGTTATTGTTAAAATTTCATCGTAAAAACTCATAATTTGCTTGATTGCAAGTTTAGCATGTGGTATATTTACTTTTGGTGTTAATCACACACGTTTGTGGATTATGTAAGAGGTGCTGGTTTTCTAGTCCTTACGTAAAGATGAAGCAAGCGGAGGATAAAAAACCTTTAGGAGGAAGAAATTATGGCAGTTATTTCAATGAAACAACTTTTGGAAGCTGGTGTACATTTTGGTCACCAGACTCGCCGTTGGAACCCGAAAATGAAGAAATACATTTTCACAGAACGTAACGGCATCTATATCATCGATCTTCAAAAAACAGTTAAAAAGGTTGATGAAGCTTATAACTACATTAAGGAAGTTGCTCAAGATGGAGGAACTGTACTTTTTGTTGGTACTAAAAAGCAAGCACAAGAATCTGTTAAAGAAGAAGCGATCCGTTCTGGTATGTACTTCGTTAACCAACGTTGGTTAGGTGGTACATTAACTAACTTCGGTACGATTCGTAAACGTATTAACCGATTAAAAGACATCGAGCGTATGGAAGAAGACGGAACTTTTGATGTACTTCCAAAGAAAGAAGTTGTTGGACTTCTTAAAGAAAAAGAACGTCTTGTGAAATTTTTAGGTGGAATTAAAGATATGAATAAACTTCCTGATGTTTTATTCATTATCGATCCTAGAAAAGAGCGTATTGCGGTTGCTGAAGCACACAAATTAAACATTCCAATCGTGGGTATTGTGGATACAAACTGTGATCCTGATGAAATCGATTATGTAATCCCAGCAAACGATGATGCTATTCGTGCTGTAAAACTTCTTACTGCTAAAATGGCTGACGCTATTTTAGAAGTTAAGCAAGGTGAAATTACAGAAGAAGTTGCTGAAGAAGCAGAAACTGAAGCTGTATCTGAGTAACAAAAGGTTTAGGGGTGATAGAAGGGGAACCTTTTATCACCTTTTTTTAAGGGAATACTACTATACGGAAACCAAGGAGGAAATTAACAATGGCTGTAACTGCTCAAATGGTAAAAGAACTTCGTGAAAAAACTGGTGCGGGTATGATGGACTGTAAAAAAGCACTAACTGAAACAAATGGTAATATTGATGAAGCAATCGATTACCTTCGTGAAAAAGGTATTTCAAAGGCTGCTAAAAAGGCAGACCGTATTGCTGCTGAAGGTTCTACATATGTAGAAGTAGAAGGTAACACTGCTGTACTTCTAGAAGTAAATTGTGAAACAGATTTTGTTACAAAAAATGATCAGTTTAAAAACTTATTAGCTGAATTAGGTAAGCACCTACTTAACCAGAAGCCCGATTCAGTAGAAACTGCTCTTCAACAAAAACTTCATGGTGATGGCGAAGTGTTAGAGCAATACATCAATTCTAATATTGCTAAAATTGGGGAGAAAATCTCTCTTCGTCGTTTTACAATCTTTGAAAAGACTGATAATGATGCATTTGGTGCATACATTCATATGGGTGGAAACATTGGTGTTGTAACTGTATTAGAAGGATCCACAGATGAAGAAACAGCTAAAGATATTGCAATGCACGTAGCAGCAGTAAATCCTCGTTATGTATCACGTGATGCTGTTTCTGAAGAAGAAGTAGAAAAAGAGCGTGAAGTATTAAAAACACAAGCATTAAACGAAGGAAAACCAGAAAATATCGTTGAAAAAATGGTGGAAGGCCGCCTAAGCAAATTCTTCCAAGAGATCTGTTTACTTGAGCAAGGATTCGTTAAAGATCCAGATAAAAAAGTAAAACAGGTTGTAGCAGAAAAAGGTGCTACCCTTAAAGGGTTTGTACGTTACGAAGTAGGCGAAGGTATTGAAAAACGTGTTGATAACTTTGCTGAAGAAGTAATGAGCCAAGTTAAAAATAAATAAGACCTTTGTTTAACAAGGAAAACTTGGATTAGATACTAATTAAAGGGGGACACACTGTGTTCCCTTTTCTATAAATTGGTGCAGCAATGTGAAAATCGAAGCAGATATACTCTAATTAAACTGATAGAGTACATATTAATAGGAAAATCTAATCCTTATAAAGTGAAGAAAATTACATAATGGAGGTTATTATGACTACTGCTAGCTACCGAAGAATTGTGTTAAAATTGAGTGGAGAAGCGCTTAGTGGAGAGCTTGGGTATGGAATCGAACCAAAGGTTATCCAGTCAATCGCATCTCAAGTTAAAGAAGTAGTAGAACTTGGTGTTGAGGTTGCTGTTGTTGTTGGTGGCGGTAATATTTGGCGCGGCAAAGTGGGGAGTGAAATGGGAATGGACCGAGCTAACGCCGACTATATGGGTATGTTAGCAACTGTTATGAACTCACTTGCACTTCAAGATAGTCTTGAAAACTTTGGAATTCCTACTAGGGTACAAACGTCTATTGAAATGAGACAAGTTGCAGAACCATACATTAGAAGAAAAGCAATAAGACACCTTGAGAAGAAAAGAGTAGTTATTTTTGCTGCGGGTACAGGTAACCCATACTTCTCAACTGATACAACTGCTGCATTAAGGGCAGCGGAAGTAGAAGCAGATGTTATCCTAATGGCTAAAAATAATGTGGATGGTGTTTATACAGCAGATCCAAAGCTTGATGAACATGCAACCAAATATGAAGAACTATCGTATTTAGAAGTGCTGAATGAAGGATTAGGTGTTATGGACTCTACTGCATCATCACTTTGTATGGATAATGACATTCCATTACTTGTTTTTTCCATAATGGAAGAAGGCAATATTAAGCGAGCTGTTCAAGGCGAACAAATAGGGACAATCATAAGGGGGAAAAAATAATGTCACAACAATTAATTAATGAAACTAGTTCTAAAATGTCACAAGCAGTAAAAGCCTTTTCTAAACAATTAGCTACAGTCCGTGCAGGTAGAGCAAATCCGTCATTACTTGATAACGTTTATGTAGATTATTACGGAGCATCTACGCCATTAAACCAGTTGTCAACTATTTCAGTACCCGAGGCGAGATTATTAATGATTACTCCATTTGATAAATCATCCATATCTGATGTTGAGAAAGCTATTCAGAAAGCTGATTTAGGGCTATCACCATCTAGTGATGGTAATGTCATTCGCATTAGTATTCCTGCATTAACTGAGGAAAGAAGAAAAGAATTAGTAAAAGTAGTTGGGAAATATGCGGAAGAGGCAAAAGTTCAAATAAGAAATATCCGTCGTGACTCTAACGATCAGTTAAAAAAGGATGAAAAAAACGGAGACCTTACTGAGGATGAACTTCGTGGCTTTCAAGATGATGTTCAGAAGGAAACAGATAAGTACATTACAGAGATAGATAATGTAACAAAAGAAAAAGAAAAAGAAATTATGGAAGTTTGAGCTTATAACATGTAAAATTAATGATTAAGGAAGACCCTCTTTACAAAGGGGGTTTTTGCACGTTATAGGCAAGACAAATGATGCATATGCTGTGAAGTAGTGTTATTTATATAACAGATGGAGCACATTACATATATGTATTTCTTGATGGAGGATTCCGTATGCTGATTAATAAACTTCCTTTTTTAAAAAAGAAAAGTAGCGAAGAAATACGAACGCTAAAACCGGATAACATACCAGAACATGTGGCAATAATAATGGATGGGAATGGACGTTGGGCTAAAAAACGTGGGTTACCTAGGTTCGCAGGTCATAAAGAAGGAATGGACAACGTAAAAAAAGTTGTTAAAACCGCGAATAAACATGGTTTGAAAGTTCTTACGCTATATGCCTTTTCAACAGAAAATTGGAAGAGACCAAAGCCTGAAGTAGATTATCTAATGAAATTACCTATGGATTTCTTAAGTACATATTTACCTGAGTTAATAGAGGAAAATGTTCAAATCCAAACTATTGGTGAGTTTGATTTATTACCTGATCACACAAAAAAGGCGATCCAAGAGGCAAAGGATAAAACAGTTAAGAATAATGGATTAATACTAAATATTGCTTTAAACTATGGAAGTAGATATGAATTAGTACAATCTATAAAGAAAACCGTGACAGATATTCAAAATGGAAAATACAGTGTGGAAGAAATTGACGAAAACGTTATATCTGATAATCTTTATACTAGTCATCTTAAAGATCCTGATTTATTGATTAGAACTAGTGGAGAGATTAGATTAAGTAACTTTTTGTTATGGCAATCTGCTTATACAGAGTTTTGGTTTACAGATGCACTATGGCCTGATTTTAGCGAAGCGTTGTTTGAACAAGCGCTTTTGGACTATCAGAATAGAAAACGTCGTTTTGGCGGGATTTAAGGTGTGAATTAATATGAAGCAAAGAATTATAACAGCAGTCATCGCTATCCTTTTATTTTTTCCGTTTGTTTATATAGGCAAATTGCCTTTTCATTTAGTTATGTACGTTATTGCAACGATAGGGCTACTAGAACTATTGAAAATGCGGAAAACAACAACATACCCTGTACCAACATTGATCACAATGTTATTTCTTTGGGCCTTGCTTTACCCAAATGATCATATTTTATTTGCTTCAAAAATAGAAATAACTCTATTAGGAGTTCTCTTATTATTAGCTTATACAGTCTTAGTTAAAAATAAGTTTACCTTTGAAGATGCAGGTTTCTTTGTTCTTTCAGCAATCTATGTAGGTTTAGGATTTTACTACTTTATCCAAACAAGAAACGCGGATCCAGATAATGGGTTAGTATATATTTTCTATGGTATTGTAGTCATTCTTGCGACGGATACCGGTGCCTACTTTTTTGGACGAGCTTTCGGTAAAAATAAATTATGGCCTGAAATAAGTCCTAATAAAACAATTGAAGGGGCCATAGGCGGTATTATCCTGGCTTGTGTCGCAGGAGTTGTATTTCACCTGTTTTTCCCTGTTCATTCATCTGTAATTGTGTTAATATTGGTCACCATATTAGCATCGGCTTTTGGACAAGTAGGAGATCTTGTGGAATCAGCATTTAAACGATATTATGATGTCAAAGATTCCGGAAAAATATTACCTGGTCATGGAGGAATATTAGACCGATTTGATAGTTGGTTATTTGTTTTTCCATTACTGCATTTTATCCTTTTTTAAACATAGGATAGATACGTATAGGAGCGTAAAAAAATGAAGAATATTACCCTTTTGGGTGCTACTGGATCAATAGGAATCCAAACATTAGATGTGATTAGACAGCACCCCGAGCAATTTAGTTTATATGCTATTGCTTTCGGCAAGAATGTGGAGAAAGCATTACCAATAATCCAAGAATTTTATCCGAAAAAAATTGTTGTTCAAGATATGGAAACTAAGCGAAAGTTATCCATACATATTCCTCACCAAACTATATTAGTGGGTAATGAAGGTATGATTGAAATAAGTGTTGACAAGTTTACTGATGTTCTAGTCAATGCTGTTATGGGGAGTGTAGGTTTACAAGCTACTTTACACGCCATTCGTGAAAGGAAACAAATTGCTATTGCAAATAAAGAAACGTTAGTTACAGCAGGCCACTTAGTGATGGACGAAGCGAAGAAATATGATGTTAGTTTATTACCTGTTGATAGTGAACATTCCGCTATTTTTCAATGTTTGAATGGCGAAAACAGAAATGAAATTAACAAGTTGATTTTGACAGCTTCAGGTGGAAGTTTTCGGGATAAATCCCGAGAAGACCTAAAGAATGTTTCTGTGGAAGATGCATTAAACCATCCTAATTGGAGTATGGGAGCAAAAATAACGGTAGATTCTGCCACTATGATGAATAAGGGTTTAGAAGTCATTGAAGCCCATTGGTTATTTGATATCCCTTATGACCAGATTGAAGTAATTCAACATAAGGAAAGTGTTATTCATTCTATGGTAGAATTTAAAGATAGCAGTGTCATCGCTCAACTAGGAACACCAGATATGCGTGTTCCAATCCAATATGCGCTCACATATCCCTCGAGGCTTGAATTACCTACAACAAAGCAGTTAAACTTATTAGAGGTTAGCAAACTTCACTTCTCAGAAATGGACCTGAATCGTTTTCCGAGTCTAGCGATTGCTTTTGAAGCAGGAAGATTAGGGGGGTCTGTCCCAACAGTGATGAACGCAGCTAATGAAATTGCTGTGGACATGTTTTTAAAAGGTAAAATATCATTTTTAATGATTGAAGAGTACATAGAACGTGCTATGAGCAGTCATCGGTTGATTGAACACCCTGATTTAGAAACCATTATAGCAATTGATAAGGAGACACGTCATCAAGTTCAATCCTATCTTTTATAGAGGAACAAAGACAAAAAAGGAGAGTGCTACATTTGAACACCATCATTGCATTCATTTTAATGTTTGGACTTCTCGTGTTTGTACATGAGTTTGGTCATTTTATATTCGCAAAAAGAGCAGGAATGCTAGTTAGAGAATTTGCTATAGGAATGGGTCCTAAAGTTTTTTCTCTTAAAAGAAATGAAACGTTATATACGATTCGTCTACTTCCGCTTGGTGGTTATGTTCGTGTAGCCGGAGAAGATCCTGAAATTATTGAACTGAAAGCGGGACAACACATTGGACTGGAATTTAGTGAGTCTGGTCATGTCAACAAGATAATTGTCAACAACAAATCGAAACATCCTAATGCGCATGTAATCGAGGTTGAAAAGGCAGATTTAGATCATCGCTTAATGATTGAGGGTTATGAAGTTGATGCTGAAGATAGATTGGTTTTTCAAGTAGATCCAAAAGCTGTATTTGTCATGGATGAAAATGAGACACAGATTGCACCTTATAATAGACAATTTGCTTCTAAAACAATACCTCAGCGTGCGATGCAACTATTTGCTGGACCAATGATGAACTTTCTTTTAACTATTGTTATCTTTGCCATTATAGGATTTGTTCAAGGAGTTCCGACTGATGAAGCTATTATTGGTGAAGTGGTACCTGATAGTCCTGCGGAAGAAGCTGGGTTTCAATCAGGCGATCAAGTTATAAAAATTGAAGATACTTCAATCAGTTCATTTGATGAATTTAAAGCAATTGTTGGGGATAGTCCAGAAGAAGAGCTATCTATGGTAGTAAACCGGAATAATGAGCAAGTTGAATTAACGGTTGTCCCTAAAAGTATAAAGTCACAAGACCAAGAATTTGGCCAAATTGGTGTTACCACACAAGTAGAAAAATCAGTGATAAAAGCAATTCCCTATAGTTTAGAAGAAACTTACTTTTGGGGGAAACTTATTCTTGTTAACGTAGTGAAACTAGTAACAGGACAATTCTCGATTGAAGCATTATCTGGTCCTGTAGGTATCTATGACGTTACAGACCAAGTGGTTCAAACAGGATTTATGAATTTCTTATCTTGGACTGCTGCATTAAGTGTTAACTTAGGTATTATGAATTTACTCCCGTTACCAGCGCTTGACGGAGGAAGATTATTATTTGTAGGAATTGAAGCAGTTAGAGGTAAACCAATAGACCCACAAAAAGAAGGAATTGTTCACTTTATTGGCTTTGCATTGTTAATGCTTTTGATGATTGTAGTTACATGGAATGATATACAACGTTTGTTCTTATAGAATAGTTCGGTAAATAATTCAGAGGTGGGAATTAAGGATGAAGCAAAGTCAGACATTATTACCAACACTAAAAGAAGTACCAGCAGATGCAGATATAAAAAGTCACCAACTATTACTTCGTGCTGGTTTCATCCGTCAAACGGCATCGGGTGTTTATAGCTTTTTGCCTTTAGGTAAAAGGGTGTTGCGTAAAGTAGAAGAAATAGTTAGAGATGAAATGGACAAAGCTGGTGCAAATGAAATGTTTATGCCAGCACTACAGCCAGCTGAACTTTGGAAAGAGACTGGCAGATGGAATAACTTTGGTCCAGAGTTAATGCGTCTCCATGACCGACATGATCGAGAATTTGCACTGGGTGCAACTCATGAAGAAGTTATTACTAGTTTAGTAAGAGATGAAGTAAAGAGTTACAAACGCTTACCATTAACTTTATATCAAATTCAAACTAAATTTAGAGATGAAAAACGACCTCGATTTGGTTTATTACGCGGTAGAGAATTTGTAATGAAGGACGCTTACTCTTTCCATGATTCGTTTGATAGCCTTGATGAGACATATTCTAAAATGTATCAAGCATACTCTAATATTTTTAGTCGTTGTGGTTTAAATTTCAGAGCAGTTATTGCTGATTCTGGTGCAATGGGCGGGAAGGATACACACGAATTTATGGTATTGTCTGATGTTGGTGAGGATACAATTGCCTATTCAGATACATCTAATTATGCAGCTAATATCGAAATGGCTCCAGTAACACAAGAATATAAGCAATTAGATATACCTTTGAAAGACATGGAAAAGGTGGAAACACCAAATCAAAGAACAATGCAAGAAGTAGCTGATTTTTTAGGTCATAGCTTAGAACAAGGATTAAAAGCACTAATGTTTAAAGTGGATGAATCATTGGTTCTCGTTATCACTCGTGGTGATCACGAAGTAAATGATATTAAACTTAAGAATCTATACAATGCAAGTGTAGTAGAGCTCGCTACTGAAACAGAAACGAAGGAAGTTTTAGGAGCTAGTTTCGGTTCGCTAGGTCCTATTGGTGTGAATGAAAAGATTGATGTTGTTGCAGACACTGCTGTGCAATATGTCGTTAATGTATCCTGTGGTGCTAATGAAGATGGTTTCCATTATAAAAATGTTAACCCAGGTAGAGATTTCAACGTTAAGGAATATGCAGATTTAAGGTTCATCAAAGAAGGGGATCCATCTCCAGATGGCAATGGTACAATTAAATTCGCTAGGGGAATTGAAGTAGGCCATGTGTTTAAACTAGGGAAATTTTATGCGGAGAAAATGGGCGCAACATTCTTAGATGATCAAGGGAAGGCAAACACGATGATTATGGGTTGTTATGGTATTGGTGTTTCTCGAACACTAGCCGCTATTGTAGAACAATTCCATGATGAAAAAGGAATAACTTGGCCTACAAATGTAGCGCCATTTCAAGTTCATTTACTGTCTATTAATGCAAAAAATGAAGAGCAAAAACAGCTTGCAGATGAACTATATCAGATGTTACAAGAAGCAGGTATGGAAGTGCTTTACGATGACCGTAAGGAACGAGCTGGTGTTAAATTTGCAGATAGTGATCTTGTAGGAATTCCGTTCAGGATAACAGTCGGTAAAAGAGCTAATGAAGGTTATGTGGAATTTAAAGTACGAAATACTGGAGACCAGACCGACTTACATCAATCTGATATTTTAAATAAAATAAAAGAATTATTGGAAATTTAGTTATAAAAACCCTTGTCTAATTCTCTAATGACAAGGGTTTTAATTAATAGTAGAATATAATAGAGTGTTTTTAAGAAGACATGTTTCTGGGTAGGGAGGAACAATAAATGGGGATATCCAGCAACGAGAAAATGACATTATTGCTGCAACAAATTAATTTACAAGAAGATATAACGGAACAGTATTTTATAGATAGTTCCTTATCTAAATTGGAAGTTTATACAAAGGAAAAACTATGGCACTTTCACATTAATCTTGCTAAGATTTTGCCACCTAAAGTGTATCATGAATTCACGTTAAAGCTAAGAGATAGCTTTTCCCATATCGCAACAATAGATTGGACCATCTATACAACAGATAAAAAGTTAGAAGAAGAGGAAGTATGTGATTATTGGCGGGACTTTATTTCGACTATGAAAGATCTATCACCCGCTTATAAAGATTTGGTTCATGAGCAAAAACCTCGTATTGACGGTAATAAGATTATGTTAACTGCAAGAAATGATGCAGAAGCAAATGCTTTAAAAAAGAGATTAGAACCCGCTTTTAAAAATTATTGCTATCGTATCGGGGCTGCAACATATAATTTAACAATCGATGTGAAAACAGAACTAAATGACCTAGAAAAATTCCGGGAACAAAAGGCATTAGAAGACCAACGGCTTGTCCAAAAAGCTGTGAAAGATAAGGAAGAAAGATCAAAGCAAAGTAATGATCAGACTCCAGAAGGTCCAGTTATGTTAGGCTATAACATTACGGAAGAACCTGTTCCAATGGAAACTATTACAGAAGAAGAACGTCGAATGATTGTGCAAGGCTATATATTTGACGTCGATGTCCGTGAACTTAGATCTGGAAGGCACTTATTAATTGTAAAAGCAACAGACTATACCAATTCATTCCAATTAAAAATGTTTTCTAAAGGCGATCAAGACGCAGAGAAGTTTAAACAAATTAAAAAGGGTATGTGGATAAAAGCACGGGGAAGTATCCAAACAGATACTTTTACCAATGAACTAACCATGATGGTAAATGACATCAATGAGGTGACACCTAAAACTAGGCAAGATAGAGCATCTGATGATGAAAAGCGAGCAGAGCTTCATGCCCATACTATGATGAGTCAAATGGATTCAGTTGTTTCAGCATCTAAGTTAGTAGAGCAAGCAGCTAAATGGGGCCATCCTGCTATTGCGATTACGGATCATGCTGTTGCTCAATCATATCCGGAAGCCTATGCTGCTGGTAGTAAGCATGGAATAAAGGTTATATATGGATTAGAGGCGAATATTGTCGATGACGGTGTACCCATTGCATATAATGAGTCCGATGTTATCTTAGAAGATGCCACATATGTAGTCTTTGACGTAGAAACAACAGGACTATCCGCGGTTTATGACACTATTATTGAACTTGCTGCTGTCAAAATTAAAAATGGAGATATTATTGATCGATTTGAGGCCTTTGCTAATCCTCATCATCCGTTATCTCAAACAACCATAGATCTAACTGGTATCACAGATGATATGGTTAAGGATGCACCTGAAGTAGATGAAGTATTGAGAGATTTCCATAAGTGGATGGGTAACGACATTTTAGTTGCTCATAATGCGAGCTTTGATATGGGGTTTTTGAATGAAGGATTGAAGAAAATCGACTTCCCTAAAGCTACTAACCCAGTAGTAGATACATTAGAGTTAGCGCGTTTCTTATTCCCTGAACTTAAAAATCACCGCTTAAATACGCTGTGTAAAAAGCTTGATATTGAGTTAACACAACACCACCGTGCTATTTATGATGCCGAAGCAACGGGTTATTTAATGTGGAAGCTAATTAAATTAGCTTCAGAAAAGGAAATAAATAACCACAATCAATTTAATATTCACATGGGGGAAGGAAATGCTTACCAACGTTCTAGACCATTCCATGTGACGTTATTGGCTCAAAATGAGGTAGGTTTAAAAAATATTTTTAAGCTTGTATCCCTATCTCACATTGATTATTTCTATCGCGTTCCAAGAATTCCACGATCAAAGTTACAGTCTTTAAGAGAAGGTATTTTAGTCGGTTCAGGCTGTGACAAAGGGGAAGTTTTTGAAACGATGATGCAAAAATCAAAAGATGAAGCAGAGCAAGTCGCTGATTTTTACGATTATATAGAAATACAACCACCATCAAATTATTTTCATTTAATGGATAGGGAATTAGTGCAGAACGAGGCACAAATTTATGATATTTTAAAGAACTTAGTAGAAATGGCAGATCGACTTGGAAAAAAATGTGTAGCGACAGGAAATGTTCATTACTTAGAGCCACATGATAAAATGTACCGTCAGATCTTGATCTCATCTCAAAATGGTAACCCATTAAGTAGACAAACATTACCTGATGTACACTTTAGAACAACAGATGAAATGATTGGATGTTTTCATTTCCTTCCACCAGATAAAGCAAAAGAAGTTGTAGTAACGAATACACAATATATAGCTGATCAAATTGAATCTATAAAACCTGTGAAAGAAGACCTATACACGCCTAATATTGATGGTGCTGAGGAAGAAATTAGAGAGTTGAGTTATAGTTTTGCGCGGAATTTGTATGGGGAGCAATTGCCTGAGATTGTAGAAAAACGTATAGAGAAAGAGTTAAAAAGTATTATTGGGCATGGATTTGCTGTTATTTATTTAATTTCACATAAATTAGTTAAAAAATCTTTAGACGATGGTTATCTAGTTGGATCTCGTGGTTCTGTTGGATCATCATTAATCGCTACGTTGACAGAAATTACGGAGGTTAATCCACTTCCACCTCATTACGTTTGTAGAACATGTCAGTATAATGAATTCTTTAATGATGGATCTTTCGGTAGTGGTTTTGACTTACCAGATAAAGCTTGTCCGAATTGTGGAGCTAACCTAAAGAAAGATGGACAAGATATTCCATTTGAAACGTTTTTGGGCTTTAAAGGAGATAAGGTTCCCGATATTGACCTTAACTTTTCCGGAGAGTATCAACCACGAGCGCACAACTATACGAAAGTGTTATTTGGGGAAGACAATGTATATCGTGCAGGAACAATCGGTACAGTAGCGGAAAAAACTGCATACGGATACGTGAAGGGGTATGCAAGTGATCACCAGATGCAGGTGAAAAATGTAGAGGTGGATCGATTAGTATCAGGATGTACAGGTGTTAAACGAACTACTGGACAGCATCCTGGTGGTATTATCGTTGTGCCAGATGATATGGAAATATATGATTTTACACCGATACAGTTCCCAGCAGATGATCGAACTTCTGAATGGAAAACAACGCACTTTGATTTCCATTCTATCCATGATAACTTGTTAAAGTTAGATATACTTGGACACGATGATCCGACGGTTATCCGAATGCTTCAAGATCTTAGTGGGATTGACCCAAAAACAATACCAACAGATGACGAAGAAACAATGAAGATCTTTTCTAGTCCTGAAGTGTTAGGAGTAACTGCTGATCAAATTATGTGTAAAACAGGGACGTTAGGTGTACCTGAATTTGGAACACGTTTTGTTAGGCAAATGCTTGAAGATACGAAACCAAAAACATTTGCAGAACTTGTCATTATATCAGGATTATCTCATGGTACAGATGTTTGGTTAGGCAATGCACAAGAATTGATTAATAACGGGATTTGTGGTTTGCCAGATGTTATTGGGTGTCGTGACGATATCATGGTTTACCTCATGCACAAAGGCTTAGATGCATCATTAGCCTTTAAAATTATGGAGTTTGTTCGTAAGGGTAAAGGATTACAGGATGAATGGATAGAAGAAATGAGAAAACATAATGTACCAGATTGGTATATTGATTCTTGTAAGAAAATTAAGTATATGTTCCCAAAAGCACACGCCGCTGCATATGTGTTGATGGCAATCCGTATTGCTTACTTTAAAGTTCACTATCCTATTTTCTTTTACGCTGCTTATTTTTCTGTTCGCGCAGGTGACTTTGACCTTGATGTTATGGTTAAAGGTTCTGCTGCGATCCGAAAAAGAATTGAGGAAATTTTTGCTAAAGGAAACGATGCACCTCCAAAAGAGAAGAATTTATCTACTGTTTTAGAGCTCGCTTTAGAAATGAACGAAAGAGGATTCTCATTTCAAAAGGTTGACTTATACCGTTCTAGTGCAACAAATTTTATAGTGGATGGAAATACATTAATTCCACCATTTAATGCAGTTGACGGCTTAGGTACGAATGCTGCTTTAAATATTGTAAAAGCGAGAGAAGAAGGAGAATTTCTTTCCAAAGAAGATCTTCGGGAGCGAAGTCGTATTTCCAAAACGGTTTTAGAATATCTTGATAACCATGGTTGTTTAGAAGGAATGGCAGATAAAAACCAGTTATCTTTATTTTAGAAAAAACGATAATCTATTACTAGTTGGTATATTCTTGCATAATTAACAAAGATGTGTTATATTTTATAGTGGTAAGCAATGATACGTAAGAAAGAGAGAGTGGGGAAACCCACTCTTTCTTTCATACTTATGTCTTTTTGATCTGACCTGTCGCAGCAAAAAGAGTCCCTGAATTAGGATGGAATTCGATATGTTCCCTTGCCAATTTTTGGCAAGGGTTTTGTAGTTATACTTTCCAAGTATTGCTTTTAAATGAAAAGTGTATAGTTGAATATACTAATTACAAAAGGTATTTATCCGAGGACCATTAGTAGTGCTTAAAAGGAGGGAATTTTAGTGAGTAATAAAGTAACGGAACAGACAGAGCAATTAGTACTACCAATACTTGAAGAAATGAGCCTAGAACTTGTTGATGTTGAATTTGAAAAAGAAGGGCCAAACTGGTTTCTACGCATTTTTGTTGACAAAGATGGTGGTGTCGACATTGAGGAGTGTGGGCAAGTATCAGAGAAACTAAGTGAAAAATTAGACGCAGACGACCCGATTACATTCCCTTATTTTTTAGAGGTGTCATCACCAGGTGCAGAACGTCCTTTAAAAAAGAAAAAGGACTTTCTTAGCAACTTAGAAAATAATGTTTACATTAAGTTATATGAGCCACTTCATGATGCAAAAGAGTTTGAAGGTATTTTAAAGTCTTTTGAAAATGATATAGCTGTAATAGAAATTAAAGTTAAAACGAAAAAGAAAGAAATTGAAATTCCTTTTGAAAAAATTGCAAAAGCTCGGTTAGCAGTAACATTTTAATATTAAGGGGGAAAAAAAGTGAGTAGTGAGCTTTTTGATGCCATTGATTATTTGGAAAGAGAAAAAGGTATCGATAAAAACATTTTAATGGAGGCCCTTGAGGCTGCTCTTATTTCAGCTTATAAGAAAAATTTTAAATCTGCTACGAATGTTAGAGTTGATTTAAATGAACAATCTGGCTCGATGCATGTTTATGCTCGAAAGGATATTGTTGAAGAAGTGGATGATCAACAACAACAGATTTCGCTTGAGGAAGCAAAGCAGTTGAACCCGAACTATGAAATTGGCGATGTTATGGAAATAGAAGTTACGCCAAAGGATTTTGGTAGAATTGCAGCTCAAGCTGCAAAACAAGTCGTAACACAACGAGTTCGTGAAGCGGAACGAGGCGTTATTTTTAGTGAGTACATAGATAGAGAAGAGGACATAATGACAGGAATTATTCAAAGGAAAGATCCTCGCTTTATATATGTTAACCTTGGAAAAATAGAAGCAAAACTACCGGACAGTGAACAAATGCCAACAGAAGAATATAATGTGCACGATCGTTTAAAGGTTTTTGTTACTAAAGTAGAAAATACGAATAAGGGACCTAATGTTTTTGTGTCACGTACACATCCAGGATTACTTAAAAGGTTATTCGAAATGGAAGTTCCTGAAATATATGATGGTACGGTTGAGATTCGTTCTGTAGCAAGGGAAGCAGGCGACCGTTCTAAAATCTCAGTTTATGCTTCAAATCCTGAAGTTGATCCGGTTGGTTCATGTGTTGGGCAGAGAGGGCAACGTGTCCAGGCGATTGTAAATGAATTAAAAGGGGAAAAAATCGATATCGTCGAATATTCAGAAGACCCAGTAGTGTATGTCTCCAATGCTTTAAGTCCTTCTAAAGTGGTGGAAGTGAAAGTTAATGAGGAAGAAAAGGCAACTACTGTTATCGTTCCTGATTATCAATTATCTTTAGCAATTGGAAAACGTGGGCAAAATGCACGTTTAGCTGCTAAGCTTACTGGTTGGAAAATAGATATAAAAAGTGAATCGGAAGCAAGAGAAGAAGGTCTATTGTCTACAGATTCCTATGAAGAGGAAGAAACCTATTCTGAGATCGATGAAGATCTATTTGAATAAGGAGGTATTCATATGGCAAAAACAAACAAAAAAACACCTCTTAGAAAGTGTGTAGTTACACAAGAAATGAAACCTAAGCAGGACCTAATTCGGGTTGTTCGCAATAAAGAGGGTGAAGTGTTTGTAGACCCGTCTGGTAAAAAAAATGGTCGGGGAGCATATGTATCCAAAGACATCACAGTTGTTGAGAAAGCTGAGAGTAACAATATCTTAGGGCGACATCTCAGCACAACAGTTGATCCAGTGATCTATGAACAACTAAAATTAGTCATAGAAGGTAAAAAAATTGAGTAAAGATTATTTGAACATGTTGGGATTAGCATTCCGTGCCAGAAAATGTACACTCGGCGAGGAACTTATTGTTCGTGAAATTCAAAAACAACAAGCTAAATTGGTGCTTTTAGCTAGTGATACCGGACCAAACACTAGAAAAAAGATTATAGATAAATGTTCGTACTATAACGTACCATATAGAATTGTAGATGACAGAGATACAATTTCACAGGCAATGGGAAAATCCGGAAGGGTAGCTATTTCAATCTTAGATGATGGATTCGCTAAGAAAATAACATCGTTACTCGATAAATCTATTCGGGGGTGAACGTATGAGCAAAATGCGCGTTTATGAATATGCAAAGGAAAAGAACTTATCTAGTAAAGTGATTATTAATAAATTAAAAGAGTTAAAAGTAGAAGTCTCTAACCATATGTCTACAATTTCTGATGAAACAAAGGTTGAATTAGATAAATTGTTTGCAGGAAAAAGTACTGCAAAAGAAGAGAAATCCTCAAATCAAAGTAATAAAAACAATCAATCTAAAAATGCTAAATCCCAACCTAAAGAAAAACAAAGTGCGAACAATCAGTCAGCCAAATCTAAAGGTAAGGGAAATAAAAATATGAATAATAAAAACAATAACACAAATGCAACAAACCAAAATGAGAAACAAGCAAGTAAACAAGAAACAACTTCTAAAGTTACTTACATTGGAAATTTAACTGTTGGTGACCTAGCTGAGAAATTAGGGAAAGATACTAGCGAAATCATTAAAAAGTTAATGTTCCTTGGTGTAATGGCAACTAAAAACCAAGATCTTGACGATGATTCTATCGAATTAATCTGTGAAGAATATGGTGTGGAAGTTGAGAAACAAGAAGTCGTCGATGAGATAGCAATCGAAACGTTTATTGAAGAAGATAATACAGACGACTTAATTGAAAGACCTGCAGTCGTAACGATCATGGGACACGTTGACCATGGTAAAACAACTTTACTTGATTCTATTCGTGATACGAAAGTAACAGAAGGTGAAGCAGGTGGAATTACGCAACACATTGGTGCTTACCAAATTGAAAATAAAGGAAAGAAAATAACTTTCTTAGACACTCCGGGACACGCAGCATTTACAAGCATGCGTTCACGTGGAGCACAAGTAACAGACATTGCAATTCTAGTTGTTGCTGCAGATGACGGTGTTATGCCTCAAACCATTGAAGCAATTAATCATGCTAAAGCAGCAGAGGTGCCGATCATTGTAGCTGTAAACAAAATGGATAAAGAAGGGGCTAACCCTGACCGTGTTATGCAGGAATTAACGGAACATGGTTTAATTGCAGAAGACTGGGGTGGCGAAACGATCTTTGTTCAACTATCTGCTATTAAGCGTGAAGGTATTGAAGACCTAATTGAAATGATTCAATTAGTAGCAGAGGTCGAGGAATTGAAAGCTAATCCAGATCGTAATGCAAGTGGTACTGTGATTGAAGCAGAGTTGGATAAAGGACGTGGATCGGTTGCCACTTTATTAGTTCAAAACGGGACACTACATGTAGGTGATCCTATTGTAGTTGGTAATACGTTTGGTCGTGTACGTGCAATGGTTAATGATATAGGACGACGTGTTAAAACAGCAGGACCTTCTACACCAGTCGAGGTTACAGGGTTAAATGAAGTACCTCAAGCTGGTGATCGCTTTGTTGTGTTTGATGATGAGAAGAAAGCACGTCAAATTGGTGAAGCCAGACAACAAAAGCAAATCGAAGAGAAACGTGGAGATAAAGCAAGAGTAAGTTTAGATGACTTATTTGAGCAAATTAAGCAAGGGGAAGTAAAAGACATTAATCTAATTTTGAAAGCAGATGTACAGGGTTCTGCTGAAGCATTAGCATCCTCATTAGAAAAAATTGAAGTGGAAGGCGTTAAAGTACGTATTATTCACACTGGTGTAGGTGCGATTACAGAATCTGATATTATCTTAGCTTCTGCATCGAATGCTATTGTAATTGGCTTTAATGTTAGACCTGATGTGAATGCTAAAAAAGCAGCTGAAACAGAAAAAGTAGACGTAAGACTTCATAGAATTATTTATAAAGTAATAGAAGAGATTGAGTCTGCTATGAAAGGGATGCTTGATCCAGAATTTCAAGAAAAAGTTATCGGCCAGGCAGAAGTGCGTGAAATCTTTAAAGTGTCGAAAATTGGTACTATTGCCGGAAGCTATGTAACTGATGGTAAAATTTCGCGTGACGCTGGTGTTCGTGTGATTCGTGATGGAGTTGTCATTTACGAAGGTGAAATTGACACATTGAAAAGATTTAAGGATGATGTTAAAGAAGTTGCACAAAACTATGAGTGTGGTATTACAGTAGAGAACTTCAATGATATTAAAGAAGGCGACATATTTGAAGCCTATATTATGGAGGAAATCGAGCGTAAATGATCCTTTATGCAGAAGTAGAATGCTTTATTTATGAATCACAATCATTAAAGCAAAAACGATCTGTAATAAAAAAAATAATAACAAGAGTACAAAATGATTATAATATTGCTATAAGTGAAATAGCATTTCAAGACTTATGGCAACGAACACAATTTGGTCTTGTTACTATTTCCAGTGATAACGTTCAGTCGGAAAGGGTCATTCATCAGGCTTTTCGCTTGATCGATTCTTTTCCAGAGATTGAACGTACAACAACAACTATTGAATGGTTATAAGTTATGTTCATGTTATACATGAGCCACCTATAATATTCCCTCAATCTTTGAAGAGGTGATTTTTAAGATGAGTGATCTAAGAGCGAATCGTGTAGGCGAACAAATGAAAAAAGAATTGGGTGACATAATCGGCAGAAAGATTAAGGACCCACGTGTAGGTTTTGTTACAGTTACAGATGTTGAAGTGACTGGTGATCTACAGCAAGCAAAAGTTTTCATCTCTGTTTTAGGAGAGGATAAACAAAAGCAGGATACACTTGTTGGTCTTGCGAAAGCAAAAGGTTTCATTCGTTCCGAAATTGGCAAAAGAATTCGATTAAGAAAAACACCTGAACTATTCTTTGAATTTGATGAAGCCATTGAAAAAGGGAATAGAATTGAACATATTCTGCGTGATCTAAACAGTTCGGGAGAATAAGGAAATCTATTTACGTGATAAAACCCTTGTTATAAACTTTAAACAAGGGTTTTGTTGTGTATAAGATTGTTTTGACGAATGGTATATAATATCTTAAGAGGATAAATGTGATTAACCTGATCGAAGTTTTCTTTACAAATTATTAAGAGTTGTCTAAAAAATTACCCTGTAGGAGGTAGTATGATGAATGGAATACTTCCTTTATGGAAGCCAAAAGGGTTTACTTCCCATGATTGTGTAATGAAAATAAGAAAGTTACTAAAGACAAAAAAAGTAGGCCATACAGGCACGCTTGACCCAGAGGTTGAGGGTGTTCTCCCTATTTGTATTGGAGAGGCAACGAAAGTAGTCCCATACTTAACGGATACTACTAAAATATACATAGCAGAAATAACCTTAGGTATCTCAACTGAAACAGAAGATAGCTACGGTTTAGTTGTAGATACAAAACCATTAAAACAGGAATTTTCTGAAGATCAATTAAAAAAAGTACTTAATCAATTTTTAGGTCAAATCGAACAAATTCCTCCTATGTATTCTGCTGTTAAGGTGAATGGGAAGAAGTTATATGAGTATGCTCGTGAGGGTAAGACTGTGGAGCGCCATACTCGAACCATAACCATTCACCATATAGAAATGTTGTCCTATACCCCTTTAGATGAAAAGGGTAATCAAACAGTCCAATTTCAAGTGGAATGTTCTAAAGGGACCTATATTCGCACTCTTTGTGTAGATATAGGACAGGCACTTGGCTATCCTGCCCATATGTCTAGTTTAGTCAGAATTCAAACGGGAAATTTCAAAAAGGAAAACTCATACACTTTTGATCAAATTGAGAAAGCGATTAGTAAGGAAGAAGTCGATCTTCTACTATCTCCTATTCAAGCAGGAGTCGATCATTTAGATGTTATTTACGTTGATGTAGAAACGGAAAATAAGGTTTTAAATGGGCAAAAACTTCCTAGGCCGAAGCCATTACCAGATACAAATCCATTTAGAGTTCAATACAAGGATAAGTTAGTAGCTATCTATCAGTTTCATCCAAATAATGATCAAGAAATAAAGCCTGTTCGAGTATTCAGGCATTAGAAAGAGGTGATGAAATATGGAAGTGATTAGGTTAACCTATCCTCACCAATTATGTAGACATCAATTGCCTAATACAGTTGCAGCTATTGGTTTTTTTGATGGAATACATAGGGGACACCAGAAAGTAATCCAGACGGCACATTCGATTGCCAAAGATCAGGGAAAGGAAAGTGCGGTGATAACGTTCACTCCCCATCCTTCTGTTGTGTTGAGGAAAGATAAGCAACATGCTAGCTATATAACGCCACTAATTGAAAAGCAGCGTTTACTTGAACAAATGGGTATCGACAGATTGTACGTTATCACGTTTAACCTTGAGCTATCCAAATTGTCTCCACAAGTCTTTATAGATGATTTTATAATTGGACTAAACATAACGTCCTTAGTGGCCGGTTTTGATTTTAGTTATGGGCACATGGGTAAAGGTTCAATGAATACCATTGAAGAACATTCTAGAGGAAAGTTTAAGACAACCGTAGTAGGAAAAGTACAAGAGGATTTAGAAAAGATAAGTTCAACGAGGATTAGGAAACATTTATTAAGTGGGAATATTGAAGCAGCAAATGATTTATTAGGTAGACCGTTAAAAATACGTGGAGTTGTAGTGGAAGGTGACAAGCGAGGACGAACAATAGGCTATCCAACAGCTAACATCCAGCCAGCAGATAACTATTTTTTTCCAAAAGTAGGGGTTTATGCGGTCGCTATTAAAGTTGAAAAAAATAGATATTTTGGAATGGCCAATTTAGGATATAAACCAACATTTCAAGAAAATAGAGAATTACCATCAATAGAAGTTCATATTTTTGATTATAAAGAGGATATATATGGGAAAGAATTAGTAATAGAATGGAAAAAATATATTCGAGATGAAAGAAAGTTAAGCGACACGGCGGAACTGTTTTCGCAATTGAAAGCTGATGAGAAAGAAGTACGCTCTTATTTTAATGTAGAGACTTTATAACTTTTTTTACTGGGTAAAACGAATTAATTATGTGTTTCCATTATTTATTGAGATCTAATTAGAGCAAACACTTGCTTTTTTCTTCAAAAAGATGTACTCTAAGATACGGAAACCATCCACTTGGCAATATGAGTCTCCGACGTTTGCTAGGGGATTGGGGTTTTAAATAATAGGAGGTGAATAGGATGGCACTTACACAAGAGCGTAAAAATGCGATCATCAATGAGTATAAAACTCACGATAGTGACACTGGTTCTCCAGAGGTTCAAATCGCTGTCCTAACGGAAGAAATTACAAGCTTGAATGAGCACTTACGTGTTCACAAAAAAGATCACCACTCTCGTCGTGGTCTATTAAAAATGGTAGGTAAACGTCGTAACTTATTAAATTACCTACGTAACAAAGACGTAACACGCTACCGTGAATTAATCCAAAAGCTTGGATTACGTCGTTAATGTACTTAAAAGCGGGATAAACCCCGCTTTTTCTGTACGTAAAAAAACTCTTACATAAAGAAGTCCTAAAAGAAGTTATTAAATATAAGAAGAATAAGGAATAATCCATTCATAAATTCTTCTGTTTTGAACACCCTTTTAGACGAGGGACAATTATCTACAATACATGCACTAGTTAAAAAATACCATTAACATGAAAAATATTTAAGTCAACTGTATTTCATGTAAGCTGCATGGTACATGTAAGTTTCACATATGAGAGGAGTACTAACAAATATGGCAGATGAAAAAAAAGTATTCTCCACAGAAATATCTGGACAACCTTTCACGGTTGAAATTGGAGAATTAGCTAAACAAGCCAATGGAGCTTGTATGGTTCAATATGGTGACACTTCTGTATTAGCTACAGCTACAGCATCTAAAGAACCAAAAGATTTACCATTTTTCCCACTAACTGTTAACTACGAAGAACGTTTATATGCCGTTGGTAAAATACCAGGAGGTTTTATAAAAAGAGAAGGTCGTCCTAGTGAAAAGGCAATACTGACTTCTCGTTTAATAGATCGACCAATTCGTCCATTATTTCCAGACGGATTTCGTAATGAAGTACAGGTTATCAGTACAGTTATGAGTGTGGACCAAAACAATCCTTCCGAGATTGCAGCAATGATTGGATCTTCTATTGCATTGGGAATTTCTAATATTCCATTCGGTGGCCCTATTGCTGGAGTTATTGTTGGTAGAGTAGATGGCGAATTTATTATTAACCCAACAATCGACCAACAGGATAAAAGTGATATCCATTTAATAGTTGCAGGTACGAAAGATGCAATTAATATGGTTGAAGCAGGTGCTGAGGAAGTACCGGAAGAGATCATGTTAGAAGCTATCATGTTTGGTCATAATGAAATTAAACGATTAGTTGAATTTCAAGAGAAAGTGATTGCAGAAGTTAGAAAAGAAAAAATGGAAGTCACATTGTATGAACTTGATGCTGCTATAACCGCAGAAGTAGAAGCTAAGGCAAAAGAAGCTATGGTAAAAGCAATTCAGGTACAAGAAAAGCATGCACGTGAGGATGCCATTCAGGCAGTCAAAGCAGAACTAATTGAATCCTATGAAGCTCAAGAAGCTGATGACGATACAATTAAACAAGTAAAAGGTGTTTTGGATAAAATTGTAAAAGAAGAGGTTCGTCGCTTAATTACTAAGGAAAAGGTTCGACCTGATGGTCGGAAGCCAGATGAAATTCGCCCACTATCTTCGCGTATTGGGGTCCTACCTCGAACACACGGTTCTGGATTATTCACTCGGGGACAAACGCAGGCATTAAGTATATGTACACTAGGTGCTTTAGGCGATGTGCAGATTTTAGATGGATTAGACTTGGAAGAGTCTAAGCGGTTTATGCACCACTATAATTTCCCTTCCTACAGCGTGGGAGAAACTGGTCCTATTAGAGGCCCAGGCCGTCGTGAAATTGGACATGGTGCATTAGGAGAGCGTGCACTCGAAGTAGTCGTTCCTTCTGAAAAAGAATTTCCTTATACGATCCGTTTAGTATCTGAAGTTTTAGAATCAAACGGCTCTACTTCTCAAGCAAGTATTTGTGCAAGTACGCTTGCTATGATGGATGCGGGTGTTCCGATTAAGGCTCCAGTCGCAGGTATTGCTATGGGTCTCGTCAAATCGGGAGAGGATTATACGATTTTAAGTGATATCCAGGGTATGGAAGATCATTTAGGAGATATGGATTTTAAAGTGGCTGGAACTGCCAACGGTGTTACTGCTTTACAAATGGATATCAAAATTGAAGGACTTTCAAGAGATATTTTAGAGGAAGCTTTGATTCAAGCTCAAAAAGGACGTATGCACATTCTAGGTCATATGCTTGAAACTATTAATGAGCCAAAAGATGAATTATCAAGATATGCTCCAAAGATCTTAACGATGCATATTAATCCAGATAAAATACGTGATGTTATTGGACCAAGTGGTAAGCAAATCAATAAGATTATTGATGAAACTGGCGTAAAAATTGATATTGAGCAGGATGGTAATGTGTTCATCTCCTCTACTGAAAGTGAAATGAATGAAAAAGCCAAAAAGATTATAGAAGATATTGTTCGTGAAGTACAAGTTGGAGAAATGTATTTGGCAACAGTAAAACGAGTAGAAAAGTTTGGAGCATTTGCTGAGTTATTTAAAGGAAAAGAAGGACTTGTTCATATTTCCGAACTAGCTGAAGAAAGAATTGGCAAGGTTGAAGATGTCGTTTCTATCGGTGATAAAATCATGGTGAAAGTTAAGGAAATTGACAGACAAGGCCGTATTAATCTTTCTAGAAAAGCTGTTTTACTAGATGAGAAGGAAAAACAACAAAAAGATTCATAAAACGGAAGAAGCTGGCATGCCAGTTTCTTTTTTTAATCGAAAAAATCAGGATTAAAATCGTATGTTCTTATTGGCAAATAATCATTGTCTATTTATTTAGGTTCGTTCTACCTTGTCCCTTTTTTACATAGGTTTTAATGGGAGGGATAGAAGTGAACCGAACAATCATTCAACTAATAGCTTTTTTTGGTTTATTATTAATCATTTTTCAATATGATGGACAAATTTTGTGGAACAATAACAATACGGAGTACATAGCTGCTTTCCAATCTGCAACCGATCAGGAACCTGAATTGTTGGAAAAAATTAAAGAGAAAAAAGCAAAATACGAAGAGGAACCTCAAAACGCAAAAATTGATAAGGTTTGGAAAAAAATGCCTGGAAGAAATGGTATTGAAGTCAATGTTGAGAAGTCTTATGAAAAAATGAAAGAAATGGGTAAATTTAAAGAAGAATTATTAGTTTACGACCAAGTTGAACCTGAGGTTAATCTAGATGATTTACCGCCATCACCGATCTATAAAGGGCACCCAGAAAAAAATATGGTTTCTTTTCTGATTAATGTTGCTTGGGGAACAGACAATATACCTAGTATCTTAAACTCTTTAAAGAAAGAAAAAGTAAAGGCTACTTTCTTTATTGAAGGTAAGTGGGCTAGTGAAAATACTGATTTAGTGAAGATGATACAAGAGGAAGGGCATCTAATCGGTAACCATGCATATAATCACCCAGATATGAACAAGTTATCAAAAGCAGAAAATGTCGAGCAAATGGAAAGAACAAATGAGATATTAGAGGCTATTGTTGGGGAGACTCCAAAATGGTTTGCCCCTCCTAGCGGTAGCTTTAACGATGAGGTTGTAAAATCAGCATCAGATTTAGGTATGAATACAATATTATGGTCTGTGGATACGATTGATTGGAAAAAGCCATCCACTTCTGTTATGGTTAATCGTGTTATGTCAAAAATACATCCAGGTGCAATGATTTTAATGCATCCTACAGATGTAATAGAGCAAGGAATCGATGAGTTGATTTTGAATATTAAACAAAAAGAGTATAAAATTGGTACAGTAGACAAACTATTAAATACTAAACGTTAAAGACAAC
Source organism: Aquibacillus kalidii (assembly GCF_014280935.1). Lineage (GTDB taxonomy): Bacteria > Bacillota > Bacilli > Bacillales > Amphibacillaceae > Aquibacillus_D > Aquibacillus_D kalidii. The sequence goes on along the minus strand of NZ_JACLZI010000036.1, from coordinate 220,680 downwards.
ATCGTAGTATAGGAGGACTTAATTTGTTACAAAAACATACGTGCTCTAATGGTCTTCGCATTGTTTTAGAAGACATTCCATCTGTGAGGTCCGTTACAATTGGTATATGGGTTAAAACAGGATCGAGAAATGAAAGGGAGAAAAATAACGGTATTTCTCACTTTTTAGAACATATGTTTTTTAAAGGTACTAAAAATCGTACAGCAAAAGATATTGCAGAAGCATTTGATTCAATTGGTGGCCAGGTGAATGCTTTTACCTCAAAAGAATACACATGTTATTATGCGAAAGTTATTGATACCCACAAGGAATTTGCTTTAGATGTGTTAGCTGATATGTTCTTTCATTCATCCTTTGATGAAGAGGAAATGGAACGTGAAAAGAAAGTGGTATTAGAAGAAATAAAAATGGCAGAGGATACCCCTGATGATATAGTTCATGATCTTTTATCTGTTGCCTCCTACGGACAGCACCCTCTAGGGTTTCCAATTTTAGGTACAGATACAACGTTGGCATCCTTCAAACCTGATGATTTACGAGATTATATGGAAAAGAATTACGGTCCTGATAATGTAGTTGTTTCTGTAGCGGGAAACGTAGATACTTCTTTCTTTAATAAAGTTGAATCACTGTTTGGTAGTTACACAACATCACAACAAGCTGATAGCTATGAAAAACCTAACTTTATCGCAGATCATATTGAGAGAAAAAAAGATACGGAGCAAGCCCATCTTTGTCTTGGATATAATGGTTTGGCTATTGATGACAAGGACATTTATAGCTTAATTGTAACGAACAATGTACTAGGTGGTAGTATGAGCTCAAGACTTTTCCAAGAAGTACGGGAACAGAGAGGATTAGCCTATTCTGTGTTTTCTTATCATAGTTCTTTTTTAGATAATGGGTTACTTACTATATATGCAGGTACTAGTAAAGAGCATTTACCAATTCTAAGGGAAACCATTTCTGATACAATTGAAAACCTTCTTGCACAAGGACTTAGCGATAAGGAACTGAAGAACTGTAAAGAACAACTAAAAGGAAGTCTTATGTTAAGTTTAGAGAGCACAAATAGTAGGATGAGTAGAAATGGAAAGAATGAATTGCTACTAAGAAACCATCGAACATTAGATGAAATGATAGAAGAAATTGACGCGGTCAATCCTCAATCTATACAAAAAGTGATTGAAGAAGTTTTTAATGATTCTTATTCCAGTGCATTAATTTCTTCTTAAAGGTACAAACCTATGAGAATACACTCATAGGTTTGTTTTTTTTGCATACTCTCTTTTTAGAGGATACTTATAAGGAGGAGAAAATATGCGATACAAGGATTTGAGCGGAAAAGAAATTGTTAACGTAAAAAGTGGTTCACGATTAGGGGTTTTAGGGCAAACGGATTTAGAGATAAACGAAAAGACTGGGAAAATTGAGTCATTTATCGTTCCAAATTATAGTTGGTTCGGTATGAAAAAAGAAGCTAGTACAGCTAGAATAGAATGGAAGGATATAAAGAAAATCGGAGAAGACATGATAATAATTGAATCATAAATTTAAAGAAGCTAGTAATTCCGATTACTAAGCTTCTTTTTTTGACTTATTTATTATACCTTCTGAAATGTACACAAGCACATACCTAAGATTTTAGAGAAGTCACTACACATTTTATCTCTTATGGAAACACCCCTATTTTAATTGCCCTTTTTCTTCAAATATCGTTGAAAATTCCTCTATACTTTCACTAACTAAGAAAAAAATCATAATATAAGAGAGGATAGTGATTACACCAGGAGAGGTGAAATGATGGAAACTAATAAACAAATCGCTGTTTTGGGAGGAGATGCAAGGTATTTAGAAATGATCAATACCCTTACACAGTTCAATGATATTGATATTCACTTAGTAGGGTTTGATCAACTAAATCAAGGCTTCACTGGAGCAAAACAGGTTGATATTGACGACTTAGATCAAAGTAACTTAGATGCAATAATTCTACCGATTCCGGGCACAGACGATAAGGGTTTAGTAGATCCTGTGTTTTCTGATAAAAAATTTACAATAAGTCGGGATTGGCTGGAAGGACTTCCTAGTCACTGCATTGTATTTAGTGGAATTGCAAACCAATATTTAATTAATAGTACAAAAGATACAGGATTAAAACTGATACCATTAATGAACCGAAACGATGTAGCCATTTATAATTCTATTCCTACAGTTGAAGGGACAATTATGATAGCTATTCAAAATACTGATTTTACTATCCATTCTTCAAATGTTATTGTTTTAGGTCTTGGAAGAGTTGGACTGAGTACAGCAAGAGCATTTTCAGCACTAGGTGCAAATGTATTTGTTGGGTCAAGAAGTAAAGAGGATGTAGCAAGAGCCACAGAGATGGGACTTACAGGTTTTCACATGGAAGAACTTTCTGCATATACTTCTAATTGTGACATCTTAATTAATACTGTTCCTGCCTTAGTTGTAACAGAGGATGTAATAAAACCGATGAAAGCAAACGCATTAATTATAGATTTAGCATCCAAACCTGGTGGAACAGACTTTGATTATGCAAAGCAAAGAGGAATAAAAGCGTTGCATTCTTTAGGGTTACCAGGAATAGTTGCTCCTAAAACTGCTGGAGAGATTCTTGGAACTGTTATTAAACAGATCTTGTCTGAAGAAAATTAGGGGAGGAAGAAATAATGTCCTTAAAAGGTAAAAAAATAGGTTTTGGTATAACGGGTTCACACTGTACGTATGAAGCGGTTTTTCCGCAAATTGAAAAATTAGTGGAAGAGGGTGCTGAGGTAGTACCTGTGGTTTCTTACACTGTTCAATCAACGGATACTAAGTTTGGTAAGGCAAAGGATCATATGGAACGAATTGAAAAAATTACAGGGAGAAAGCCCATTACAACCATTGTCGACGCGGAGCCACTTGGGCCTGCTGAACCGCTTGATTGCATGGTGTTAGCACCTTTAACTGGGAACTCAATGAGTAGACTTGCAAATGCTATTACAGATTCTCCAGTATTAATGGCTGCAAAAGCAACTATTAGAAATGGGAGTCCAGTTGTGATAGGCATTTCTACTAACGATGCACTAGGATTGAACGGTGTCAATTTAATGCGTCTAATGTCTACAAAATTAATGTATTTCGTGCCTTATGGCCAAGATGATCCAATTAAGAAGCCAAATTCGCTTGTATCTGACATGACACTTATTCCTGATACGATTGAGAAGGCATTGGAATTTAAGCAAATTCAACCAGTTATAATTGAAAGATAAAAAGAGTAAATTGTCCTTTCTGTACCTGATATGTCAAGAATATGTTAAAATATAATCTATTAGCATTTATAAAAGCAATGTGATTTAAGGAGAGGAGATAATTAAATGGCAAACGAACAAGGGTATAATGTAGCAGTAGTAGGGGCAACAGGTGCAGTAGGACAAAAAATGTTGGAAACATTAGAGAAAAAGAATTTTCCTATCAATAATTTAAAATTGTTATCTTCTAGCCGTTCGGCTGGTAAAAAAATAAATTTTAAAGGTGAAGAATTTATTGTAGAAGAAGCAACACCTGAAAGCTTTGAAGGTGTTCAAATTGCTTTATTCTCAGCAGGTGGATCTGTATCTAAAGGTTTAGCGCATGAAGCAGTTACAAGAGGTGCAGTAGTAGTAGATAATACAAGTGCTTTCCGTATGGATGAAAACGTACCATTAGTAGTACCAGAGGTAAACGAAAGTGACATTTCAAAGCATAACGGCATTATTGCTAATCCAAATTGTTCTACAATTCAAATGGTAGCAGCTCTTAAGCCAATTCAAGATTCATTCGGAATTTCCCGTGTAATCGTGTCGACTTATCAAGCTGTTTCAGGGGCAGGGACATCTGCTGTAGAAGAATTAAAAGAGCAATCCCAAGCATTTTTGAATGGTGAAGAACTAGAAGCTAATTTAATGCCAGTAAAAGGAGATAAAAAGCATTTTCCGATTGCTTTTAATGCACTGCCACAAATTGATGTATTCCAAGATAATGGGTACACATTTGAAGAAATGAAAATGATTAATGAGACAAAGAAAATCATGCATGCTCCTGAACTTCATGTTGCAGCAACTTGTGTAAGATTACCGTTTTTCACTTCTCACGCTGAAAGTGTTTACGTTGAAGTTGATAATGAAAATGTAACAGTTGAAGAATTACAAAAATCGCTTGCAAATGCGGATGGAGTTATTTTAGAGGATGATCCATCTAATCAAGTTTATCCAACTCCACTTAATTCAGCAGGAAAGAGTGAGGTTTTTGTTGGTAGAGTAAGAAAAGATTTGGATAATCCAAAAGGTTTCCATCTTTGGGTTGTTTCCGATAACTTATTAAAAGGAGCAGCATGGAATTCTGTACAAATTGCAGAATCCTTAGTTAAAAATAACTGGCTGTAACTTAGAGGTGTCTTAATGAAAATTTTAGTACAAAAATTTGGAGGTACTTCTGTCCGGGATCAAGATTCCAGACAGAGTGCCATTGAGCATATAACAGATGCAATAAATGAAGGATTTAAAGTGGTTGTTGTGGTATCAGCTATGGGACGAAATCCAGATCCATACGCTACTGATTCCTTACTCGGATTAGTAAATTTTCCGAATACAAATATTTCTAAACGCGAACAAGATTTACTATTGTCATGTGGAGAAACGATCTCATCTGTTGTTTTTTCTAATGAGTTAAAGAGCCAGAAAATATCGTCCATTGCCTTAACAGGCGCTCAAGCAGGTTTTATCACCAACGATGATTTCACTGCTGCTAAAATAAAAGAAATGGATAGTGGCCGAATTAGAGAAGAACTTACACAACATGATGTAGTAGTTGTTGCTGGATTCCAAGGAAGAACCGAATCGGGAGAAATAACTACAATTGGTCGTGGTGGTAGTGATACATCTGCAGCTGCGTTAGGTGCTTCACTAGATGCTGAATTCATAGATATTTTTACGGATGTAGATGGAATTATGACAGCTGATCCGCGTGTCGTATCATCAGCTCGTACCCTTGATGTTGTTACTTATTCAGAAATATGTAACATGGCTTATCAAGGAGCTAAGGTCGTACATCCTAGGGCTGTAGAAATTGCTATGCAAGCTAAAGTACCTATACGGGTTCGATCGACAAAATCAAAAGATAAAGGTACGTTAGTTACGACATCACGTGATAACGAAAAAGGCAAGGATATACCCGATCGATTAATTACGGGTATTGCTCATATGTCAGAAATAACTCAAGTTAGGGTTTCATCATCCAACGGACCATATCAACTCCATTCTCAAGTATTTAAAGTAATGGCTGAAGCAGGAATATCTGTGGACTTTATCAATATTTCTCCTACTGGTGTAGTCTATACGATTCCAGAAGTGTACACGGATAAAGCAGTAAAGCTATTACAAGAGTTACAATATGAACCTGAAATAACAAAGAACTGTGCAAAGGTTTCCCTCGTTGGAGCTGGTATGACAGGTGTTCCAGGAGTTACTGCAAAAATTGTGCAAACGTTGACCGATGAAGGAATCCAAATTCTTCAATCTGCCGACAGTCATACAACAATATGGGTTCTTATTCACAATGACGATCTTGTCCCTGCAGTGAATGCACTTCATGACACTTTTGAATTAAACAACCAAGGAAAATAGATGCACTATCCTTAAGGGACTAGGATAGAAAAAAGGTGAATTCATACATGTTGTTTTGTAGTCGAAGAAGAAAGGAGAATAGTAGTCTATGGATTTTGGAAGAGTACTAACTGCAATGGTTACTCCGTTTGATGAACAGAATCAAATTGATTTTGATAAAACAACTCAGTTAGTAAATTACTTGTTAGATAATGGCTCGGATGGGTTAGTAGTAGCTGGAACAACTGGGGAGTCTCCAACCCTTACTTCCCAAGAAAAACTAGAACTTTTCGAACATGTAGTAAAAATAGTAGATAAACGTGTTCCTGTTATTGCTGGGACCGGTTCTAATAATACGAATGCTTCTATTGAATTGACGAAACAAGCAGAGAGGGTTGGAGTAGATGCCGTATTATTAGTAACACCCTACTATAATAAGCCTAGTCAACAAGGTCTATATGAACATTTCTCTACTATTGCAAAGGAAACTACTTTGCCTGTCATGCTTTATAATATTCCCGGGCGTACGGTAGTGCAAATGTCTGTTGAAACAATTGTCGAATTATCCAAAATTCCGAATGTCGTTTCTGTAAAAGAATCAAGTGGGGATTTAGATGCGATCTCAAAGGTAATTGACATGACGAGTGAAGACTTTACCGTTTACAGTGGAGATGACAGTTTAACGCTGCCTATTAAGTCTATTGGAGGTAAAGGTATTGTCTCTGTCGCAGCCCATGTTATCGGCAATGAAATGAATGAGATGATTCGTGCTTTTGAAAGTGGAGACGTGGTGCAGGCAGCTTCCATGCATCGAGAGTTGTTACCTATTATGAAAGGATTATTTATGGCGCCATCTCCAACACCGGTAAAAGCAGCTTTAAAAATGAAAGGTTTCGATGTTGGTAGCGTTCGACTCCCATTAATTCCTTTGAATAATAATGAAGAACAACAATTAAACAAGATATTAATGGATTTTAGAGGTAGTAACTCATAAGAGTTGCTACCTTTTCTATTTATATTTGTATGTAACTTGTTTCCATTGTTCATACTAATTATAGCGTTAAAGAAAGGAGCGTTTATAATGACAGACAAAGATATAGGTAAACATGAAGGAGAAGATCAAACGAATCCTCCTTCATCACTCGTACAGAAAATTCAGGCACTTGGACAAACATCTGTTCCAACTGCTCCCGATTCTAATATTCATGTATTATCAATCATTGGACAGGTTGAAGGTCACGTACAATTACCACCACAAAATAAAACAACAAAGTATGAACACTTAATCCCTCAAATTGTGGCAATTGAACAAAATCCAAAAATCGAAGGCTTAATTGTTGTATTAAATACAGTTGGAGGGGATGTAGAAGCAGGTCTTGCTTTATCGGAAATGCTTGCCTCTCTATCTAAACCGACTGTATCGATTGTACTTGGAGGTGGCCACTCAATTGGGGTACCTATTGCAGTATCAACAAATTACTCCTTTATTGCACCTTCTGCAACAATGACTATTCATCCGATACGATTAACTGGACTCGTAATAGGTGTACCACAAACGTTTGAATACTTAGACAAAATGCAAGAACGTGTTATACAATTTGTTACGAGTCACTCCAACATAAAAGGAGAAAAATTTAAAGAACTTATGTTTGAAAAAGGTAATCTTACAAGAGATATTGGGACAAACGTCATTGGAACCGATGCAGTTAAATATGGTTTAATCGATGAAGTTGGTGGGATAAAAGAAGCGATGGTAAAATTAAATGAATTGATTGATCAGGATAAAGAAGATGGGACGATGATTCAATGATTTTATACACACCATTAAGCGAAACAGATATATATCCAGTATCAAGCGATAGCTATACAAAGTTTCAAACCATTGAAGTAAACGGTAAAAGATTAACGGTAGAGGATCTACAAGACGGTTCATATAGAATTGTACAATTACTCTCAACTAATCCGCATGATTATTTAAATGCTAATTTTACACCGGGACAGATAATTTAAAAATCAATACTTAAATTGAGGCAACTCTATGATATACTATAGTCATTAAAAGTGATTAATTTTGTTACTTCGCCTTAGATTTTAAACCCTTGTCAATCTATACTGACAAGGGTTTATCTAATCGTATAACAAAAGAACATCTTCTGAACAATCGCAGAGGTGAGAGAATGGCAAAAAAAAGGAAAACAAAAAAGAAACAAGTCCAATTTAAGGATCAGGTCAAATTTGAATTAATAGGTATTTTATTTATTTTTCTTGCAGTACTTGGTAGTGGAGCAAGTGCAATAAGTGATGGTGCCATACCATCCATACTAGAAAATATATTTAGATTTATATTTGGAGTATGGTATTTTGTTGCCTCCCTATTTTTACTAGGATTAGGAATTTATCTAATGATCAAAAGGAAAATACCACTCCTCTTTAATAGGCGGTTGTCGGGACTTTATATTATATTTCTAGGAGTACTCTTACTAACACATATTCAAACTTTTGAGGCTTTATTACTGAAAGTTGTAAATCCTTCCATAATAAAAACAACTGTTTCTCAAATCTTTTCCTTTTATAAAGGAGAAGTACCTTCAGTAAATTTAGGAGGGGGATTCTTAGGGGCTATATTACTTGCGTTTTGTTACTATCTATTTTCAGCAACAGGAGCGAAAATTGTTGCAGCTTTCTCTATTCTAATCGGTGGATTATTTTTAACGAATTTTTCGATTGGTGCCTTTATAGAGAAAAATGTCCTTAGAATAAAGGAATATTCCAAGGACCAGTTCCAACGAATAAAAGAAGTAAGACAAAAACGTAAAGAAGAAAAACGGCAGGCAAAGGCTGAAGTGGAGGCTAATGAACCGGAAATACATCAACATGATGTACCAGTAGTAGAACCTGAGATTGAAGAGTTCACCGATATAGCCTATTCAATGGAAACTAATACAACTGAGACTTCTACCAAGGAAATGAAAGCTAAAGAGAAAGAACCACAGATTAAAAGTAAGAAAGCAGATGAAGTAGAAATTTCAGAATCTTTACCAATGACAGAACTAGAGAATTTTGATTATCAACTTCCTTCGATGGGTCTGCTAACCGAACCAATAAATAACACCCAACAACAGGAACGTTCACAAATTCAAGCGGTTGTAAGAAAACTTGAAAAAACGTTTCATAGTTTCGGAGTAAAAGCAAAGGTAACAAAAGTCCATGTAGGTCCTGCCGTAACGAAATATGAAGTCTACCCAGACGCTGGGGTGAAAGTAAGTAAAATTGTTAATTTACATGATGACTTAGCACTTGCTCTAGCGGCAAAGGATATTAGAATTGAAGCACCAATACCAGGAAAGTCAGCAGTTGGAATTGAGGTGCCAAATCAAGAAATTGCTACTGTTTCATTACGTGAAGTGTTGGAAACAAAGCAAGCTCAACAAGGTTCGAAACTTTCATTCGTATTAGGTAGAGACATTTCCGGAGAGGCTGTAATGGCTGAATTAAACCGCATGCCTCATTTACTAGTTGCCGGGGCAACTGGTAGTGGTAAAAGTGTTTGTATAAATGGAATTATTACTAGTATCCTAATGCGTGCAAAACCTCACGAAGTGAAAATGATGATGATAGACCCTAAGAAAGTAGAATTAAATATATACAATGGGATCCCACATCTACTAGCACCGGTAGTTACAGATCCTAAGAAAGCTTCACGGGCTTTGAAAAAAGTAGTTTCTGAAATGGAAAGGCGATATGAGTTATTTTCAGATACAGGCACTAGAAACATAGAAGGATACAATGAATACATCCGAAAGCATAACTTAGCTGAAGGGGACAAGCAACCACAGTTGCCATTTATTGTTGTATTAGTAGACGAGTTGGCAGATTTAATGATGGTTGCATCTGGAGATGTAGAAGATGCGATAACACGTTTAGCTCAGATGGCTCGTGCAGCAGGTATTCATTTAATTATAGCAACACAACGACCATCAGTAGATGTTATCACCGGTGTGATTAAAGCAAATATCCCATCAAGGATTGCTTTTAGTGTGTCCTCACAAACAGACTCTCGAACTATATTAGATTCAGGTGGAGCAGAAAAGTTACTAGGCAGAGGGGACATGCTGTTTATACCCGTTGGTGCATCTAAGCCTACAAGGATTCAAGGTGCTTTTCTATCTGATGAGGAAGTAGAACGGATTGTAGATCATTGTGTAGAACAACAAAAAGCACAATATCAGGATGAAATGATACCAGAAGAAGAAACGGAAGTAGTAAATAATGTAGATGATGAATTGTTTGATGAGGCAGTACAAATGATCATTGAAATGCAAAGTGCAAGTGTTTCGATGCTTCAACGACGATTTAGAATTGGTTATACTAGAGCAGCAAGGTTAATTGATGCGATGGAGGATCGTGGGATTGTAGGTCCATACGAGGGATCTAAACCAAGAACAGTTTTGGTTTTCGATTATTCTGAAGAAAAATCCTCATAAATAAAAGATAATTGGAAATGATGATAAAGAATCGGTAAATTGAGATTATGGAAAATCATTACAATTAAACCTACTTTTTGTGAGGTTATCTGACAAACTCTGTCATTATCTGATTTTTTCTAGGTAATTTTATGCAAATTTCTATTTATTTCTAGTATTAAAAGTGTTATATTTATTTTTGACTATTAGTAACGCTCCATTTTTGGATAGAGTGATGGAACTTTAGGGGGAACGAATGTCTATTAATTCAGATGATCTTCAATTACATATTCGGGTCATAGAGCAACTAAAACAAGACATAGAAAATGGAACTTATAAAGAAAAAGAAAAGTTACCTTCAGAATTTGAATTAGCCCGAAAATTACATGTGCCAAGAGCCATTTTGAGGGAGGCTATTTCAATGTTGGAAGAGGAAAATGTTGTGGTTAGGCATCATGGTGTAGGTACATTTGTTCATACTAAACCATCATTTTCATCAGGGATTGAACAATTAGGAAGCGTTACAGAAATGATAAAAAGTTCAGGAAAGATACCTGGATCCCAGTACATTTCTACAGAACTCGTCAATCCGACAGAGAATGACAAAAAACATTTTGCTCCTACTAAGATAAATAAGATAGCTAAGATTGAAAGAGTAAGAACTGCAGATGGTGACCCGGTCGTGTATTGTATTGATAGGATTGACAAAGAACTAATACCTGTGGAATTAGTTCACACACAAGATTCCTTGTTTCACTTTTTAGATCAACATTCTGATACACAGATTGCTTATGCCGTTACGTATATTGAGCCAGTAAGTTATCATGAAGAAATTTCGCCAGTATTAAACTGTCAACCAGACCAAGCGCTATTACTATTAAAACAAATGCATTATACAAAAAATAATAGACCAGTTCTTTATTCTGCGAATTATTTTAGGTCAGATGTTTTCAGTTTTTATGTGTTAAGGAAGAGATGATAGATGAGGACTTTCAACTTTTAGGGGGTGATCGCTACTTCATAATCACAGCAATACCGATTTAAAATTATTACAAATAATGGGGGTATATTATTTTGAAAAAGAATCGTTTTTTATTGCTTTTAACTTTACTTTTAGCTGTAGGATTAGTACTTAGTGCTTGTGGAAGTTCTGAAGAAGGAGATAACGCTTCTGATAAATCTACTGATAATGGTGGAACTGAAGGAACTGACGAAGGTACGGAAAATACGGAAGAAGCTAGTGATATTAAAGTTGGTATGGTTACTGATATCGGTGGAGTAGATGATAAGTCTTTTAACCAATCTGCTTGGGAAGGTTTACAAGCCTTCGCTTCTGAAAATGGGTTATCAAAAGGACAAGGTATTGATTACGTTCAATCTGAAAAAGATGCAGATTATTTACCAAACTTAACTCGTTTAGTGCAACAAGACTATGATGTTGTTTATGGTATTGGATACTTACTTGCTCCAGCAGTTGAAAAAGTAGCGGAACAAAATCCTGATACTAATTTCGCAATTGTTGATTCCGTTGTAGAGGCTGATAACGTAGCAAGCATTACATTCCAAGAACATCAAGGTTCTTTTCTAGTTGGTGTTGCAGCAGCACTTAAAACAGAGTCGAAAAAAGTAGGCTTTGTTGGTGGAGTTGAAGGAGAATTAATTAAGAAATTTGAAGCTGGTTTTATTGCTGGCGTTAAGTCAGTAGATCCTTCTATTGATGTAACTGTTCAATATGCAGATTCTTTCGGTGCTCCTGATAAAGGGAAAGCGATTGCTGCTAACATGTACAACAGTGGAGTAGATGTCATTTATCATTCTTCTGGTGGTACTGGTAATGGTGTATTTGCTCAAGCAAAAGATATTAAGAATGCAAACCCAGATGCTTACGTATGGGTTATTGGTGTGGACCGTGACCAATATGAAGAAGGTGCAATTGGTGATACTAACGTTACTTTAACATCTATGCTAAAGCGTGTGGACGTTGCTGTTAAAACAGTAGCACAACAAGCAGCGGATGGAGAATTCCCTGGAGGCGAAATACTTGCTTTCGGTATTAAAGAAGATGGTATTGGTGTTGCTGATACAAATAAAGAAGCCTATACAGATGAAATAGATAAAGTCGTTCAAGAGTATAAAGAGAAAATTCTTAACGGTGAAGTAACAGTGCCGTCAACTGATGAAGAATTAAAAACTTATCTTGAGTCTTTAGAACAATAAGTAAGGGTAAGGGCTAGATTTTTCTAGCCTTTTCTCCTTGTCTATATTGTAAAATCCTCAAAGGGCGAGAAATTACACGTTTCTTTTCCTTTGGTGATTTTATAATTCTTAAAAATAATAATAGGTTTTAACGTAATGATTTTGCTATCGAAGTACGATTTATTGAAAAACTGAAGCAGTGTCTAGATAAGGAGTGGGGTCTTTGGAGAATCATGTTATTGAAATGCTTAATATTCGAAAAGAATTTCCAGGTATTGTTGCTAATGATAATATCACCATTCAACTTAAAAAAGGAGAAATTCATGCTCTTCTAGGTGAAAATGGTGCTGGAAAGTCAACATTAATGAATGTGTTGTTTGGGTTGTATCAGCCAGAAAAAGGCGAGATTAAAGTAAAAGGCAAAAAAGTTAATATTACAGACCCAAATGTAGCTAATGATCTGGGGATAGGTATGGTTCACCAACACTTTATGCTTGTGGATACATTTACTGTCACTCAGAATATTATTTTGGGGCACGAACCTAAAAAGTTCGGTTTTATTGACTTAAAAAAGGCTGAGAAAGAAGTGGCTGATCTATCTGAGCGTTACGGTCTGAAAGTTGATCCTTATGCTAAGATTCGTGATATCTCAGTAGGAATGCAGCAAAGGGTAGAAATCTTAAAAACACTTTACCGTGGTGCAGAAGTGCTAATTTTAGATGAGCCTACAGCCGTATTAACTCCTCAAGAAATAGAAGAACTTATAAAGATATTAAAATCATTGGTTAATGAAGGTATTTCTATTATCTTAATTACACATAAGTTAAAAGAGATTATGGAAGTTTGTGATCGTTGTACGGTTATTAGAAAGGGACAAGGGATTGGTACAGTTAACGTAGCTGAAACTTCTACTGATGAACTTGCTTCGTTAATGGTAGGACGAGAAGTGAGTTTTACAACAGAGAAGCAAGACGCAAATCCAGGCAAGACAGTTCTGTCTGTAAAAGATTTACGTGTTAAAGATAACAGAAAAGTAGAAATGGTTAAAGGGTTGAACCTTGATGTTAAAGCAGGTGAGATCGTCGGTATTGCTGGGGTTGATGGGAACGGACAGTCTGAACTAATTGAAGCAATTACTGGATTAAAATCAATAGAATCTGGTTCGATATTCTTAAATGATAAGGAAATAACGAATCTTTCACCAAGAAAGGTTACACAATCAGGTGTTTCACATATTCCACAAGATAGACACAAATTTGGATTGGTACTGGATTTTCCAATTGGAGAGAATATGGTTTTACAATCCTACTACCAAAAGCCTTTTTCTAAGAATGGAATTCTATCCTTTAATAATATTTACGATAAAGCAAAAAGGCTTATCGAAGAATATGATGTTAGAACTCCAAGTGAATATACAAAGGCGAGAGCGCTATCAGGAGGAAACCAACAAAAAGCTATTATTGCACGTGAGGTAGATCGCTCACCAGATTTAATAATTGCAGCACAACCTACTAGAGGTTTGGATGTTGGTGCGATAGAATTTATTCACAAAAAGCTTATCGAAGAACGTGACAAAGGACGAGCTGTTCTTTTAATTTCTTTTGAGTTAGATGAGGTAATGAATGTGAGTGATCGTATTGCAGTTATGTTTGATGGAAACATTATAGCGAATGTCTTGCCTCAAGAAACAAATGAACAGGAGCTTGGCCTCCTTATGGCAGGTAGTAACCAAGCGAAAGAAGGTGCACAATAATGTTTTCAAATCGTATGTTTAATTTATTGGTTCCGATTATTTCTGTTTTATTAGGTTTAATTGCAGGAGCTATTATAATGTTATCTTTTGGCTACAACCCTATTGATGGTTATATCGCACTTTGGAATGGTGCATTTGGTAGCCCTTATTTCTTTGGTGAAACAATCAGACAAGTGACACCGTATATTTTGACAGGTTTAGCTATTGCTTTTGCATTTAAAACTGGGTTGTTCAATATCGGAGCAGAAGGACAAGTTATCGTTGGATGGTTAGCTGCCGTATGGATTGGAACAACAGTCGATGCCCCAATGTTCATTCATTTACCGTTAGCCTTGATTGCTGCGGCTGTCGCTGGAGGACTGTGGGGATTTATACCCGGTTTATTAAAAGCTAAACTAGGTGTACACGAAGTTATTATCACCATCATGATGAACTACATTGCATTATATGTTTCAAACGGTATCATCCGTGATGTATTAACAGATAGTAAAGATTCAACAGACACAATTAAAGAATCTGCAGCTTTGTCTGCAAACTGGATAATGGAGCTGACTAGCTATTCTCGTTTACATTATGGCATTATAGTAGCGTTAGCAGCTGCAGTGTTCATGTGGTTCTTATTGGAAAAAACGACAACAGGCTATGAATTAAGGTCAGTAGGATTAAATAAACATGCATCCGAGTATGCCGGGATGAGTGTTAGTAAAAATATAATTCTTGCAATGGTAATCTCTGGAGGTTTCGCTGGCTTGGCGGGCGCTATGGAGGGATTAGGAACATTTGGCTATATGCCAACGCATTCAGCCTTTACGAATATAGGATTTGATGGAATCGCCGTGGCGCTTTTGGGAGGTAACAATGCGTTCGGAGTTATCCTCGCAGCATTATTATTCGGTGTTTTAAAAATCGGAGCGCTAAACATGCCTACTGTTGCTGGTGTACCGTCAGAACTTGTAGAAATTGTAATTGCTTTAATAATTTTCTTTGTAGGGTCCAGCTACATTATACGTTGGGCGTTATTACGTTTAAAAAAGGAGGGGAATTAAGATGGGTTTTTTCGAAATTCTTCAATCAATTATTCCGATTGCATTATTCTATTCAGCCCCTCTAATTTTCACTGCTTTAGGTGGAGTGTTTAGTGAACGGTCTGGTGTTATTAACATTGGTTTAGAAGGTTTAATGGTTATGGGTGCGTTTGTAGGAATAGTATTTAACTTAACTTTTGCTGATACGTTAGGAAAGGCAACACCTTGGGTGGCAATTGTAGTAGCTATGGTAGTATCAGCCTTATTCTCTCTTATTCATGCTGTTGCTGCTATTTCTTTCCGTGCAGATCAAACGGTTAGTGGAGTTGCGATAAACTTCTTAGCACTTGGTCTAGGTTTATTCTTAACCAAACAATGGTATGGAAAAGGTCAAACAGACATGGTTAGTCAGCCTTTCTATTCTACAAATATTCCAGTGTTATCGGATATCCCTATTTTAGGGCCACTTTTCTTTGAGAGGGTTTATGTCACTTCCTATGTAGCGATTTTGTTTGCAGTAATCGCCTGGTATATTTTATATAAAACCCCGTTTGGTTTGCGGTTAAGATCAGTTGGTGAGCATCCTATGGCAGCTGATACTAATGGTATTAACGTGTATGGAATGCGATATATAGCTGTTATGATTTCCGGTGCTTTAGGTGGACTTGGCGGTTCGGTATTTGCTTTAACTATTGCTTTAAACTTCTCTCATGCTACGATTGTTGGTCAGGGTTTTATGTCACTAGCAGCAGTAATTTTTGGGAAATGGCACCCATTAGGTGCTATGGGTGCAGCACTATTCTTTGGGTTTGCACAGAGTTTAAGTATTATTAGTTCAGGAATTCCGTTCTTAGCTGATGTTCCTGCAATTTACTTAACTATTGCACCTTACGTTCTAACAATATTGGCTTTAGCTGGATTTATTGGACGTGCAGAAGCACCTAAAGCTAACGGTATCCCTTACATTAAAGGCAGCCGTTAAATTCTTACAGAAAGAAACCTGGTATTTGTTACCAGGTTTCTTTTTCGATATACTTTAGTATAGATAAATAAAAACTAAACATTATCCAAAAGATATAATGTTAGGGGACATGCATTTAAGAAGGAGCTACATAATGAGATTTCATTTATCCTTCAAACGTATAGTGGTAAGTGGTATGGAAATTATAAAGTAATGACAATTTAGGGAGGACCTTTCATGCAGTTAGTAGAAGAAAATGTATTTCAAACTAATGGTTACCGTTTACATGTTGTTGAAACAAAAAAATATAAAACAATTAATGTGGTTGTGAAATTAAAATCTCCATTACAAAGGGAGACTGTAACCCAACGCGCTTTACTGCCCTACGTGCTTCAACAGGGTACTCAAAACTATCCAACTGCTAGATCTTTAAGAATGGCATTAGATGACTTGTATGGAGCAGTATTTAATATTGATAGTGCCAAAAAAGGTGAAAATCATATCATGAGCTTTCGGTTAGAGTTTGCTAATGAAGCCTATTTATCGTCTAGCAATCAGATTATGGATAGTGCTCTAAAACTACTGAATGATATTATTTTTCACCCAAAATCAGAAGGGGAAAGTTTTGATCAAAAGATTGTTAATCGTGAGAAACAAACGTTGAAGCAAAAAATGGATGCTATTGTTGATGATAAGATGAGTTATGCAAATATGCGCTTAATTGATGAAATGTGCGTAGATGAGCCATATAAGCTACATGTTCATGGTTATCCAGAGGATTTAAATGATATCACTGCTCAAAACTTGTATGATTACTATCACCAATTACTAGTCGAGGACAACCTTGATATTTATGTTATTGGTGATGTTGATCAAGAAAAAGTGAAACAGTTAGTTGCAACCAATTTTTCTAGAGAACAACAGGATATAGTACAGAAAAAAGGGAGTACAACTAAAACTGTTACAGACGTTAAAGCTGTTACAGAAGAACAAGATATTCAGCAAGGAAAACTTCACTTAGGTTTTCGAACTAATATTTTATACAATGATCAAGATTACGGTGCATTACAAGTGTTCAATGGAATTTTTGGTGGTTTTCCAAGTTCAAAGCTGTTTATGAATGTGAGAGAAAAACATAGTTTAGCATACTATGCAGCTTCAAGAATAGAAAGCCATAAAGGGTTGCTGTTTGTTTTTAGTGGTATTGCTCCTACGGATTACAATAAAGCAAAAGAGATTATATTAGACCAAATGGATTCGATGAAAAAAGGGGAATTCACTGTAGAGCAAGTCGAAGAAACAAAAAACATGGTTGTCAATCAACTGCTAGAGACAATGGATAACCCTCAAGGAATTGTTGAAGTTCTGTATCACCAGGTAGTTGCGAACAGTGAAATCACACCACAAGATGTGATAGAACAGATTAAACAAGTTACGAAAGAAGATCTAATAAAAATAGGTGAGAAAATAAATTTAGATACGGTTTACTTTTTAACAAACAAAGGAGGAGAAAACAATGAATAAAACAGAGTATGAGCAGTTAAAAGAAACCATTTATTCAGAGAAATTGGAAAACGGATTAAAAGTTTTTCTTCTTCCAAAACCTGAAATGTCTAAAACGTTTGGCATTTTCTCCACTGATTATGGTTCAATAGATCAATCCTTCGTACCAATTGGAAAAACAGAGACTGTTACGGTTCCGGATGGTATTGCGCATTTTTTAGAACACAAGTTGTTTGAGAAAGAAGATAAAGATGTTTTTCAAGAATTTACAAAACGAGGGGCTTCAGCAAATGCCTTTACATCTTTTACTAAAACAGCGTATCTTTTTTCTTCTACTAGTGACATTAAGGAGAATGTGACAACATTATTAGATTTTGTACAAGAGCCTTATTTTTCTGATCAGTCCGTGGAAAAGGAAAAAGGAATAATTGGCCAAGAAATACGAATGTACGATGATCAACCAGATTGGAGATCTTTTTTTGGAACGATCCAAAGTCTTTATGTTAATCATCCAGTTCAAATAGACATCGCAGGTACAGTAGAATCTATTGATAAAATTACGAAGGAAGATCTATATACTTGTTATAACACCTTTTATCATCCTTCTAACATGACCTTTTTCGTTGCGGGTAACTTTGAACCAGAAAGTATGATGAAGCTAATTCGAGAAAATCAACAGTTGAAAGATTTCCCAGAAATAATAGAAATAGATAGAACATATCCAGAGGAACCAACACATGTAGCTAAAAAGAAACATATTATTGAAATGCCAGTTACGATGTCAAAGTCAATGATTGGTATAAAGGAAGTAATGGATTATCAGGATGTTACAGAATTTCTTAAAAAAGACTTATTGACTGACATGGTACTAGATAACTTTTTTTCTAAAAGTGGACAATTCTATCAGGAACTGTACGAACAGGATCTAATTGACAATAGTTTTAGTTTCGAAACAAATTTAGAAAAGAAATTTGGTTTCTCTATAATTGGGGGCAATACGTCTAAACCGGATGAACTTGCAGATGCAATCATTAGTCGTCTAAATCAGCTAAAACAGACAAAACTTTCAGGAGAAGAATTTGAAAGAATGAAAAGGAAAAAAATTGGTCAATTTTTACGTGCCATGAATTCTTTAGAATTCATCTCCAATCAATTTATACACTATAATTTGATGGATATAGACTTTTTTGAAATTGTACCGACAATTGAGTCGCTAAGCGTAGAAGAGGCAAATAAATTTTTAGAGAACTGGATTAGTGAGGATAGAATTTCAATCTGTCAAACTGTACCAATTAAGGGATAAGGGAATAGTGATGTCGAAAAATTGTTTAGTAATTGGAGCAAGTGGTGGTATCGGTCGTGCTATATGTGAGCGTCTGACTGCTGAAGGATATAAATTGTTAGTACATTATAATCAAAATAAAATAGTCATTGATCGTTTATGTGACGTTTTACCAGACGAATCAATATTAGGTATTATTCAGGGAGATCTAAGCACTAATAATGGGATTACAACTTTTCTTGAAGGCTTACATTTCCCGATTGATTCTGTTATCTTTGCAAGTGGAAAGAGCCATTATGGTTTGTTTCAAGACGTCTCAGAAGTTGAAATGGATAAAATGATTAACCTTCACGTAAAGAGTCCATGGGTAATAAGTCAGCACTTATTACCTTATATGATCCAAAATAAATTCGGCCATATCATCCTCATCTCTTCTATATGGGGAGAAATTGGAGCAAGTTGTGAGGTGATTTATTCTTCTGTTAAAGGAGCCCAGGATAGCTTTGTAAAAGCACTAGCTAAAGAGGTTGCTCCAAGTGGGATTTCCGTTAATGGTGTGAGCCCAGGTTTTATAGACACCTCAATGAACGATACTTTTTCTGAAGATGACAAGCGTATGATAATGGATGAGATACCTGTAAAACGAGCTGGAAAACCTGAGGAAGTTGCTCATGCAGTAGCTTTTTTATTAGATGAAAAGTCTTCTTATATCCAAGGAGAAATGTTAAAGGTGACTGGTGCCTGGTAGTTTTTTCTCAAAAAGTAATTCCTCCTTTATGAATAAAGTTTTATAAATTTCAAATGCTATAGGTGTAAGTTGAATGAAGGAGGAATTTAAATGTCTGTTTTAGATAACTTCGAATCATGGAAAGATTTCCTTGGTGACAGATTACACCAAGCAGAAGGTCAAGGTATGAGCCAAAACGCTATTTCTGAAATAGCATATGATATTGGTGGTTATCTTTCCAAACAAGTAGAAGCGAAAAATGACCAAGAGGCTGTATTACGTGATCTGTGGAATGCTGCTGATAAAGGTGAGCAACATGCCATTGCAAATATCATGGTCAAAATGGTACAGAATGAAGGTACTGGTCGATAATTAGTCCGCACTTTTTGATAAACAAAGCCCTTGCTTTTTACGTATGCAAGGGCTTTGTTTTTATCTAAAATCATGCCATTAAAATGTGCTTTTAAGGTGAAAATTATATCTTAATAACCGCAATGTGAAATATTAGAAATAATATCCTTTTCTAATGGAATAAAATCATTTATGATATTAGTAGATTATTCCTTTTAAGGGAGTTTTGAGATGGGTAAAACAGAATGGTATCTTGAATATGAAATTCAGCGCAACCGTCCAGGGTTACTTGGAGATATTTCCTCCCTACTTGGTATGTTATCAATAAACATTATCACCATAAATGGTGTAGAGGATTCGAAAAGGGGCATGCTTTTATTAACAAGGAAAGATGAACAAATCACTCGATTGAAATCTATATTAAAAACAATGGATACAATAAACGTAACAAAAATTAGAAAACCTAAATTGATGGATCGATTGGCAGTCAGACACGGAAGATATATACATAGTGACAATGACGATAAAAAGACCTTTCATTTTGTAAGAAGTGAATTAGGACTATTAGTTGACTTTATGGCTGAATTATATAAAAAGGATGGGCACAAACTAATAGGGATAAGAGGTATGCCACGGGTTGGAAAGACCGAGTCAATTGTTGCTGCTAGTGTCTGTGCTAACAAAAGATGGTTATTTGTTTCGAGTACTTTATTAAAACAGACCGTCCGAAATCAGTTGATAAAAGACGAATATAATGATGACAACATTTATATAATTGATGGAATTGTGTCCACTAGACGCGCAAGTGAGAAACATTGGGAGCTTGTACGAGAAGTGATGAGATTGCCTGCAACCAAAGTGGTGGAACATCCGGATATTTTTGTTCAACAAACAGAATATAAATTAGATGACTTTGACTATATTATTGAATTAAGAACTGAAGAAGGTGAAGAAATAAGATATGACCCAATTGAAAAATCAGAGTTTAATCAAAATAATGGTTTTTCAATGTTTGATTTTTAAAGATGGATGGTGTTTAGTATGGAATTAGGTTTGAGGCTAAAGGAAGCAAGGGAAGCTAAAAAGTTGTCTTTAGACGATGTACAAAAGATAACTAAAATACAAACGAGATATTTGCAAGCAATTGAAAAAGGTAATCTTGATATAATGCCCGGAAATTTTTATATTCGAGCTTTTATTAAAGAATATGCTACAGCAGTTGGATTAGATCCTGATCAGTTAATGGAAGAGTATAGTAGTGAATTACCGAAAACAAATACAAGTGAAAGTACAATTCAATATACCAGGGTACAAAGAAGTAGAAAAGACACAACCACTTCTAAAAGCCCAGCTATTTTATCCTTTTTACCAACTGTTATTGTCGTTTTGTTAATTATAGGTATATTGGTTACCATATGGTATTTTAGACAAGATGGATTTAATGGCGATAACGATCAACCAAAGCAGACAGAGGAGAATAAAGGTGGAGACGAAGTACAGATGCCAAAAGATACAGGTGAGGAAGTAGAACCTGAAACCGATCCTGAGTCAACGAATGATGAGGCTGAAACTACAGAAGAGGATAATGATGAGGCTGAGACCCTACCCACGCTGAACATTGTTGAAAAGGGGAACGGAGAAACCACATATGAACTTACTAACCCTGGAGATAAGGTAGAACTTGAATTAAGCTCTGAGAGTGAGCATTGGTTAGAGTTAGAGAATGGTAAAGGAAAGAGTTTTTACAATAACATGTTCTATGCAGCAGATTCTCCGTTAACACAAGATATGACTGGGGAAGAACAAATTTACTTACGTTTTGGAAATCCAACTAAGCTTAATATAAAAGTAAATGGAGTAGCTTTACAATTACCTGATGATATAGACGCTAGCCAAGTACAAAAGGTTTGGATTAAAATCGTTAACGAATAAAGCTATATTTTTTTAATTACTAACCCTTTTCATCTATAATGGTGGGAAGGGTTACCTTACTTACTAATTTATTTTGGAGGACTACATATGAACATACCTAATCGAATTACATTATCACGAATATTTCTTATTCCAATTTTCATCGTTTTACTTGCAGCACCTTTTGATTGGGGAATATTAGATATTGGTGAACGTGAATTACCAGTTTCTCATTTGGCGGCTGCACTTCTATTTATTCTTGCCTCTACTACTGATTGGATTGACGGTTATTATGCAAGAAAACATAATTTGGTTACCAATCTAGGTAAATTTTTGGACCCTATGGCGGACAAGCTTTTAGTTTCTGCAGCTTTTATTTTATTAGTGGAGATCGGGTTTGCACCTGCATGGGTTGTAATCATCATTATTAGTCGTGAATTTGCAGTGACAGGTTTACGTTTAGTTGCAGCTGGAGAAGGAGTTGTCCTTGCAGCTGGGCAAATGGGGAAATTAAAGACAGTTTTACAAATTGTATCCATATCTGCACTACTATTACACAATTATCCTTTTTCCTATCTAGGGATCCCTTTCGATCAAATAACCCTTTATTTAGCTTTAATTATCACAGTAATTTCAGGCGTTGATTACTTTGTTAAAAACTGGCATGTGATGAGGGAGTCAAAATAATGGTAGAATACAAAGCGGAGATACTGGCAGTTGGTACAGAATTATTACTAGGTCAGATTGCTAATACAAACGCTCAATGGCTGTCTGAACAGCTTGCGGACCATGGAATAAGTGTTTATTTCCATGGAGTGGTTGGAGATAACTTGGAAAGAGTTCGGTCCACATTTGAGCTTGCTTCTAAACGATCAGACCTAATTATTGTTACTGGAGGTTTAGGTCCAACTGATGATGATCTAACTCGAGAGGCATTCCAATTATTAACTAACAAGAAGTTGACAGAAGATCAGTTAGCGATGGAGAAAATAACTAATTTCTTTCTTAAAGCGAATCGCCAAATGACACCGAACAATCGCAAACAAGCTCGGGTATTTGATGACGCGATCGTATTACAAAATGAAACTGGTATGGCCCCAGGGATGATTGTAGAATATAAAGGTTCAATCTGGGTGTTTTTACCAGGTGTTCCTCGTGAGATGAAGTCTATTACGGCTAATCACGTTTTTCCTTATTTAAAGGAGAAGTTGGAGCTTAATACAGTTATTCAGTCAAGAATGCTTCGCTTTATCGGGATTGGTGAATCTCAATTAGAACACGATTTAAAATCACTTATAGATGCTCAACACAATCCGACTATTGCACCACTCGCTTCAGAAGGGGAGGTTGCTTTACGTTTAACCGCTAGAGCAAAAACGAAAGTGGATGCGAATAAACTCATTGAGGGATCTGAAGTACAAATAATGGATTTAGTCGGTGATTACTTTTATGGTTATGACGATGTAACCATTCAGGAGAAGGTTTTTCACCTATTAAAAAACAAGAACTGGACAATATCGAGTGCAGAGAGTCTAACGGGTGGTAAATTTGCTGACGAATTTGTGTCAATTAGTGGTGCATCGGCTGTGTTTAACGGAGCAGTAGTTAGTTATGCTACAGAAGCCAAAAAAAATCTGCTTGAAGTTGATTCTAACACTATTGATCAATATGGCACAGTAAGCAAGCAGTGTGCGGAGGAAATGGCACATAACGTGAAAGGGAAACTCAATTCTACTTTAGGAATTAGTTTTACTGGGGTTGCAGGGCCTGAAAGTGTAGAAGAAAAGTCGGTAGGTACAGTCTTTATTAGTGTTTCTGGAATCGATACGGTCGATACAAAGGAATTTCACTTTCAAGGTAATCGAGAAGGGATTAGAAATCGGACCGTTAAAAAAGGATTCGAATTACTATATAAATATATACAAAATTTAAAATAAACTATTTAACCCTATACAAAAATTTGAAAATGCTTATATTATTTTTCTGTTTTCTTAGAAAAACCCTACTTAAAAATAAGGGAACATTTATTCGCTTTTTCTCTTGTTAAATCTCAAAAAACAAGTTATGATAGTAATAGTTAAATAGGAAGGGGAAATATAAGTGAGCGATCGTAAACAAGCCTTAGATATGGCGTTGAAACAAATAGAGAAGCAATTTGGTAAAGGGTCTATTATGAAACTAGGAGAACGAGCAGAGCAAAAGGTATCCACTGTTTCAAGCGGTTCATTAGCGTTAGATGTAGCATTAGGGGTTGGTGGGTATCCACGAGGTCGGGTAATTGAAATCTATGGTCCTGAATCTTCTGGTAAAACTACAGTATCTCTACATGCGATTGCAGAAGCACAAAGACAAGGTGGTCAAGCCGCGTTTATTGACGCGGAGCACGCATTAGACCCTGTTTATGCTAGAAAATTAGGTGTTAATGTCGATGAATTACTACTATCACAGCCAGATACTGGTGAACAAGCACTAGAAATTGCTGAAGCCTTAGTGCGTAGTGGTGCTGTTGATATGGTCGTTATTGACTCTGTTGCTGCACTTGTACCAAAAGCAGAAATAGAGGGAGAAATGGGAGACGCACATGTTGGGTTACAAGCCCGTTTGATGTCACAGGCACTTAGAAAACTTTCTGGGGCGATTAACAAGTCTAAGACAACTGCTATATTTATTAACCAAATCCGTGAAAAAGTTGGCGTAATGTTCGGGAATCCTGAAACCACTCCGGGTGGACGTGCACTTAAATTCTATTCATCTGTTCGTTTAGAAGTTCGCCGTGCAGAAACATTGAAGCAAGGTAATGACATGGTCGGTAATAGAACTAGAATTAAAGTTGTTAAAAATAAGGTTGCACCTCCTTTCAAACAGGCTGAAGTAGATATTATGTATGGAGAGGGTATCTCTCGAGAAGGTGAAATATTAGATATCGGATCAGATTTAGATATCGTCCTAAAAAGTGGTGCTTGGTATTCTTATAATGAAGAAAGATTAGGTCAAGGTCGTGAAAATGCTAAGCAATTCTTGAAAGAAAACATAGATATTTCTGAGGAGATATATAATGCAATTCGAACACACTATGAGATGGATGTTGTTGAAACTGTAAATGGAGAATCTGAAGAAGACTCTCAAGAAGTATTAGATATCAAATAGTACGAGAAAATCCTTACTTAATTGTAGGGATTTTTTTATTATTTCTTTAAAAAGAAGGTTATGTACAAACAGATTGGAATAGAAGTAATGGATTATGGATTAAAAAATATAATATAAGACTAGAATTAGTCAAATTATGACACGTTTTTAGCTGCGATATAAAATAATTGGATAAAAATGTTACATAAATTTGACGTTTCCTTGACATTATATACCCTCAAGATTAAAATTAAGTATGTATAATTTTATAGTTTATTATACATTCTTTTAAAAACGTTTAATTAAAGTTAAAGACTGTACATGCCGACTATTTTATTGTTTGTACAAGTTTATAGCAAGAGGAGGTGAAACCATGGAACTAATAATCACAGCCATCATCTCCAGTTTGCTTGCCCTAATCGTCGGTGCTGTTGTTGGTTATCTGATTCGTAAATCTATTGCTGAAAAGAAAATTTCTAGTGCAGAGGACTTGGCTAAACAAATTGTCGAAGAAGGACATCGTAACGCCGAGGTTGCTAAGAAAGAGGCGCTTCTTGAAGCTAAGGATGAAAACCATAAACTTCGTCAACAAGCTGATCAAGAGCTTAGAGAGAGAAGAATGGAAATTCAAAAACAAGAAACACGTCTTATGCAAAAAGAAGAGAATCTAGACCGTAAAGATGAAACACTTGATAAGCGAGAGCTTATGTTAGAGAAGAAAGAAAGTTCGCTAGCAGAAAAACAACAACAAATTGAAGAAATGGAAAGCAAAGTTGGAGCTATGTTAAGCGAGCAGCAAACCGAACTTGAGCGTATTTCCGGTTATACAACTGACCAAGCTAAGCAGATTATTCTAGAGCGTGTTGAAAAAGAAGTAAGTCATGAGTCCGCTATCTTTATTAAAGAAGCTGAAAACCGTGCTAAAGAAGAAGCAGATAAGAAAGCAAAAAGTATTCTTTCACTTGCTTTACAACGTTGTGCAGCAGACCATGTTGCCGAAACAACCGTATCTGTTGTTAACCTTCCAAACGATGAGATGAAAGGTCGGATCATAGGTCGTGAGGGCCGTAATATTCGTACTCTTGAGACACTAACTGGAATAGATTTAATTATAGATGATACACCAGAAGCTGTAATTCTGTCTGGGTTCGATCCAATTAGAAGAGAGACGGCCCGGATTGCCTTAGAAAAACTGGTTCAGGATGGACGTATTCACCCTGCTCGAATTGAAGAAATGGTTGATAAGTCAAGACGAGAAGTAGATGAATATATTCGTGAAGTTGGGGAGCAAACAACGTTTGAAGTAGGTGTTCATGGCCTACATCCGGACCTTGTTAAAATTCTAGGTCGCTTAAAATATCGTACAAGCTATGGTCAAAATGTATTAAAGCATTCTACGGAAGTGGCTTACTTATCCGGATTGCTTGCCGCAGAACTAGGTGAGGATGTAACACTTGCTAAACGAGCTGGATTACTTCATGATATCGGAAAAGCCATCGACCATGAAGTAGAGGGTAGTCACGTTGAAATCGGTAAGGAATTAGCAACGAAATACAAAGAGAATCAAGTTGTAATAAATTCAATAGCTTCACACCATGGTGATGAAGAACCGACTTCTGTGATTGCAGTAATAGTTGCTGCTGCTGATGCACTGTCTGCAGCGCGTCCAGGTGCAAGAAGTGAAACATTAGAGAATTATATTAAACGATTAGAAAAGCTAGAAGAAATCTCTGAATCTTATGATGGTGTAGAGAAATCATTTGCTATTCAAGCAGGAAGAGAGATTCGTATTATTGTAAAACCTGATGAAATTGATGACTTTGAGTCAGTTAAAATTGCCAGGGACATACGAAAACGAATAGAAAATGAACTGGATTATCCAGGACACATTAAGGTGACTGTCATTCGAGAAACGAGAGCAGTTGAATATGCAAAATAAAGCGGCCACTTGGTCGCTTTATTTTTTTACGAATGAATAGGTATTTTTGACTTTTAACCATTTATATGTGAAACTGAAGCTAATTTCATCAATAGGAAGGAAAGCGAATTATATGAAGATTTTATTTATTGGAGATGTAGTAGGATCTCCTGGTAGAGATATGGTTCAGAACTATCTATCTAAATTAAAACAAAAGTATCAGCCGCATATAACGATAATTAATGGAGAAAATGCAGCTGCGGGCAAAGGGATAACCGAAAAAATCTATAAACAACTATTAGAATGGGGTGCTCAAGTTATTACAATGGGCAACCATACTTGGGATAAAAAAGAGATTTTTGAATTTATAGATGATGCTAAAAATATGATAAGACCAGCTAATTTTCCTGAAGGAACTCCGGGTAAAGGACTTACCTTTGTTAAATCAAACGGCGTTGAAATAGCTGTTATTAACCTCCAAGGAAGAACGTTTATGCCACCTTCTGATGATCCATTTCGTAAAGCTGATGAGTTAATTGAAGAAGCTAAGAAAAGAACAAATATCATTTTTGTGGACTTTCATGCAGAAGCAACGAGTGAGAAACAAGCGCTAGGATGGTACTTAGATGGAAGAGTAAGTGCTGTTGTTGGTACACACACACATACACAAACTGCTGATGAACGTATTTTACCAAAAGGAAGTGCTTATATTACAGAAGTGGGAATGACAGGCCCATATGATGGAATTCTTGGTACAGATCGAGAAGCTGTTATTAAAAAGTTTTTAACTAATTTACCAGTCAGGTTTGAGGTTGCCAAAGAAGGAAGAACACAATTAAATGGATTTCTAGTAGATATAAATAAGGATACAGGAGTTGCAAAAAGTGTCGAACGAATTATGATAAACGACGATCATCCATTCTTTGGTTGATATTTGAATTATTTGAAAAATTGATTCATAATAAAAGGGAATATCTATCAATTACAAGAATATAGTAAAAGTGGAAATACTTTTAGTAAACCAAGGAGGTACTAGGAATGGACATATTAAAAGTTTCAGCTAAATCGAATCCCAACTCAGTAGCAGGAGCACTTGCGAATGTGCTAAGAGAACGTGGCTCAGCAGAAATTCAGGCGATCGGCGCTGGTGCGTTAAATCAGGCCGTTAAAGCAGTAGCAATTGCACGAGGATTTGTTGCCCCAAGTGGAGTTGACTTAATTTGTATTCCAGCTTTTACGGATATTATGATTGATAATGAGGAACGAACAGCTATTAAACTAATTGTAGAACCAAGATAGTACTTGGTAATAGATTCATATTTTCCTGTTTGCTTGCCAGCAAGCAGGTTTTTTTTGATTAAGTGTCTAAATAGTAAAAAAAGAGCTAATAAAAAACGTTTTCAAAGAGTAGTTTGTTTGACTTCATAGTGGAGAGAAAATCACTAGTAACTTATTTGAACCTTTGGATGTGTGCTTAAACTCGTTCCGGCAGAATACTCCGCTTTCCGTGGGCATGGCTTCAGCTTCCTCAGAGCAAAGAACGCTCTTCCGGGATCTTCGGACTCGTGCTGTTCCCACAGGACAAGGAATGCTATGGAAGCGATACATCGCACGAAGAAAATCGGGTTATATTTTCGAGGAGTCTCCGTATTCTGCCTACACTATGATAGATTTCTAACGCTAAGAACAGTAATGACTAGTTATCATATGATTCTTAATTCCAAAACAAGTATCAACTATTATATTGTTATTTTTTGCTCTGACTACCTATCGTAGAAAAATGGATTGAATTAAGCATAATAGTACGTGAAATTACATTCATATGCTCTGAGCGGAGGAAATTCACGTAGACTCCTGTGGGAAAGCGAAGCCGTTGAGACCCCACAGGGAGTGAGGGGGCCACTTGAGTAACCATCTTTGCTCCCTTGCACCGAGGAAGCCTGCTTCGAAGCGTTACTAGAAGACGCAGGTGCACGCACTTTTGCGACCGAGGAGGCTCAGCGCGAGCCCACGGAAAGCGAAGTGAATTTCCGTAGCAGCAACTAAAAAGTTACTTCGCTTTCTATGGGAATTTCGTCATTAGGAACTATCATTATATAATAATGAATTGACCAAAAATTGATTTGTGGAGGTTGGGAATATGGTGATTGATGCACACTGTGATGCGTTATTAAAACTTTGGGAGAAGAAAATATCTTTCCATTCAAGTGAAGAATTGCAAGTAAATTATGTGAAGTGGATCAACAGTCCAGTCAAAGTACAATGCTTTGCCATTTTTATACCAGATGATGTACCAGCAGAATCGCAATTTGATGCAGCATTAGAAATGATAACTATCTTTTTTGAGCAAGTTGTCGATCCCTATGATGATATTAAATTTATTTCAAATCGAAATGATTTGTTGTCATTAAAAGAAAATGAACGTGGTGCTATTTTAACACTAGAAGGATGTCATTCTATTGGGAACGATATTAATAAATTAAAAACCTTAATTCGTTTAGGAGTAAGGGCTGTTGGACTTACTTGGAATCAAGCCAATGCAGTCGCGGATGGTGTTGGAGAGCCTCGTGGAGCAGGTCTCAGTAGTTTTGGAGAAGAAGTAGTAGAGTTGCTTAATAAGGAAAACATTTGGACTGATGTTTCGCACTTATCCTATCAAGGCTTTTTTGACGTTATGAGATTAGCAAAATTCCCCATGGCCTCCCATTCAAACGCAAAATCAATTGCGTCTCACAGAAGAAATTTAGATGACAAACAAATAGAAGCACTAATTCAACGTGATGGATGGATGGGAATTACTTTTGTACCTTATTTCTTAACAGATTTTGAGGATGCAAATATTCAGGATGTTATAAACCATGTCGATTATTTCATAGATAAGGGAGCCATAAATTGTTTAGGTTTTGGTTCTGACTTTGATGGAACAGATAAGTTTGTGGATGGCTTATATGATTATTTGGATTATCGATCATTATTGACTAATTTACAAATAAATGAACTAACCGAAGAGCAAGTAAAGAAAATCAGTTATCAAAATTTTATAGACAAGTTTCCTAGAATCAGTAAATAAGTTGTAATTGTTTTTGTGTTTAAACTTCTTATGACATATAATAATAGAGAAAAACTTTATTTTTGTATGTATTCCTTGGTATAATGATTAAATTGGGACAAACCAATTTACTCTTTTGGTAACGATGAAAGGAGCTTTATTCACAATGAATGAGCAACAACGAAAACAAGCTAACCAAATAAAACAAGTAGATCCATCGGACATAAAATCCGACCAGGATTCGAACTTAGAACGTATCAAACAAATAGATTCAGATGAGATGATAAGTAAGTATTTTCAAGCAACCTATCAACCACCTAATCTAAAGAAAGCTAAGAAACGACTAAAAAAAGATGTAGACATCCATTATGACTTTGCTATCTCGCAAGAAATGAAACAGATTGGACAAGGTAAGAAATTCTTGATCAGAACCTATGGCTGTCAAATGAATGAGCATGATACAGAAGTGATGGCAGGTATATTAACGGATATGGGTTACCAATCTACTGATGATACGAATGAAGCAGATATAATCCTATTAAATACTTGTGCAATCCGTGAAAATGCAGAAAACAAGGTATTTGGGGAAATTGGTCATTTAAAACCATTAAAACTAGAAAAACCGGACTTAATTCTTGGAGTATGTGGGTGCATGTCCCAAGAAGAATCTGTTGTAAATCGTATCCTTAAGAAACATCCATTTATCGATATGATCTTTGGTACTCATAATATTCATCGACTACCGAGTCTCATTCAAGAAGCAATGTTTGGGAAAGAGATGGTTGTTGAAGTTTGGTCTAAAGAGGGAGATATCATCGAGAACCTTCCTAAAGTTCGTAAAGGTAAAATAAAAGGTTGGGTAAATATTATGTATGGCTGTGACAAGTTCTGTACGTATTGTATAGTACCATATACACGAGGCAAAGAACGTAGTCGCTTGCCAGAGGATATTATTCAAGAAGTCCGCCAGTTAGCTGCACAAGGCTACAAGGAAGTTACCTTACTGGGTCAGAACGTAAATGCTTATGGGAAAGATTTGGAGTTCGAGTATGGTCTTGGTCAATTGATGGAGGAAATCAACAAAATTGACATCCCTCGTGTCCGCTTTACCACATCTCATCCGAGAGACTTTGATGATCATTTAATAGAAGTGCTTGCTAAGGGTGGTAATCTGTTAGATCATATTCACCTGCCGGTTCAGTCAGGGAGTTCGGAGGTTCTTCGTGTGATGGCAAGAAGATATACACGTGAAGAATATTTAAATCTTGTAGCTAAAATTCGTAAAGCAATGCCAAATGCAACTTTAACAACTGATATTATTGTTGGTTTCCCAAATGAAACGGATGAACAATTTGAAGAAACAATGACATTAATGGAAGAAGTAGGATTTGAGAGCGCATATACCTATATCTACTCTCCAAGAGAAGGTACTCCTTCTGCTAGATGGGAAGATAATGTGCCAATGGAAGTGAAGAAAGAACGATTACAACGCCTGAATGCACTAGTTAATAAACAATCTAAAGAGGCAATGAAGAAATATGAAGGACAGATTGTTAAAGTGCTTGTTGAAGGAGAAAGCAAGAAAAATCCAGATGTTCTTTCTGGATACACAGAAAGAAATAAATTAGTTAATTTCAGAGCTCCTAAGTCAGTAATTGGCAAAATTGTTGAAGTTAAAGTTACGGAAGCAAAAACATGGTCTCTTGATGGAGAATTAGTTGAAGAAGCAGTTGAGGTGAAATAAAATGGCGGAATATACTCGTAAACAGGTTATAGAAGAAGCGCATAAATTGGCTAGTATGATGGCAAATATCGAAGAAATCGATCGCTTCAAGCAACTAGAAGCTAAGTTGAATGAGAACCAAAAAGTTCAACTTATGATTAAAAAAATTAAGGCATTGCAAAAACAAGCTGTTAACTTTCAAGCTTATGGAAAACAAGAAGCATTGAAAAAAGTGGAAGCTGAAATTGATCGCTTACAAGAAGAAATTGATTCTATTCCAATCGTACAGGAATTTAAGGATTCACAGGTTGTAATAAATGATATCCTTCAACTTGTTACAAACACGATAGCAAGAGAGATTACAAATGAAGTAATCCGATCAACAGAAGGAGACGTACTTGCTGGAGAAACTGGTTCTAAGGCAAGTAGCGGATCCTGTCATTAATAATGTATAAGAAAAGCTCTGACTGTGATTCAGTCAGGGCTTTTCTTATGGATTTAAAGAAGACTTTAAAAAACTTTCTGTGATATTCGTACACATTCATAGGCTTTTGCATAGGATGAATTAGAAACCTTTGCTGGTCTACTTTTTTCTAGCGCAGTAAATCGTTATGCACTTTAGGTAGGTAGCCTGCATAATATGACAATGAAAAAAAGAGGAGGTTTTAGTTCTATGTCTTTTCTTGATCAAGAATATCGAGAAATTATTACGAAAGCAGTTATTGGTAAGGGGCGTAAGTTTACTCAGGATACTAACACAATAACACCGTCACATAGACCGTCTAGCATACTAGGGTGTTGGGTTATAAATCACTTATATAATGCTAAGTTAAAAGGTGATGACGTTGTAGAAGTGAATGGTAGTTATGATGTGAATATTTGGTATTCCTACAATGATAACACGAAGACAGAGGTTGTTACAGAACGTGTGAATTATTGTGACCATATTAAACTATCAGTAAAAGATGAGCAAACGCTAGGTGATGAAGTAGAAGTTTTTGCAAAAGTTATCCAACAGCCAAATTGTTTAGAGTGCACGATCTCTAATCATGATCACAAGGTTCAAGTTGAAGTGGAGCGTGAATTCCTAGTTGAAGTAATCGGAGAAACAAAAGTATGTGTAAAAGTAGATCCAAATGGTACGATTAGCGATGATGATGATTGGGATTTAGAATTATCAGATGATGAGTTTGAAGATATTGATCCTGACTTTTTAGCTAATGTAGAAGAAGAATAACCAATCTTTAGATAGATAAGGGTACAACTGTAGGTTGTACCCTTTTTTCTGTTAAGATTTTGTCTCATTGACACTTTTCGCAAAAGGTATAAGCCCCCTAAGTAATAGTGAGGATGTAATATAGGATGCGCTGTATCTGTATGAATTTTATAATTCGCTTCTCCAGAATTTTTCAATCCTATGGGAATTTTTTGAAGAACTGATAAAATAAGCAGATTATTCTTAGTTAGAAGACGCTGGTATAACAAAAAGGAGCCAAATTGAAAAGATTTATAGAATAGATTGGCAATTCTTTGTACTGAAAAAGACTACTGAAATTATGATATAATAAGACAAGAAATTTAGGACGTGTTGGGGGATTTATAATGACAGGTTTTACACCAATGATGCAGCAATACCTTTCTATTAAAGCAGATTACAAGGATTGTTTTCTATTTTTTAGATTAGGGGACTTTTATGAAATGTTTTTTGATGATGCTGTTGTTGCATCGAGAGAATTGGAAATTACACTTACAGGAAAAAATGCAGGGGCAGAAGAGCGGATCCCAATGTGTGGAGTACCTTACCACTCTGCTGAAAACTACATAAAAAACTTAGTGGAAAAAGGATACAAAGTTGCTATTTGTGAACAAGTAGAAGACCCTAAAACTGCTAAAGGGGTTGTTAAAAGAGAAGTCGTGCAATTAATTACTCCCGGTACGGTAATGGACGGGACAATGCTTCAAGAAAAAGAGAATAATTATTTGGCTAGCATTAGTCATTTCTCTGAAGGTGATTTTGTAATTGTATATAACGATTTATCAACGGGTGAAAACAGTGTCGCTACTCTGACTAGCTGGAATGGGGTTTTGAGTGAGTTATTTAATCGCCCAATCAAGGAGATTGTTGTATCGTCTGATCTTAATGAATCTTATCAAACAGATTTACAAGAGAGGTTATTAGTGACCCTTTCTTATCAGGAAGATACGACAATTCAGGAAGAATTCCATCACTTAGTGGAGCATTTATCGGAAGAAAATCTTATACAGGCATTTGGTCGAATGCTACAGTATTTGCAAATCACACAAAAACGCTCTCTAGACCACTTAAAGCCAGTACAAATTATTGAACTAGCACAATTTATGTCGTTAGATATGTACTCAAAACGGAATCTAGAATTAACTGAAACAATTATGAGAAAAGGGAAGCATGGGAGTTTACTATGGGTTCTCGATAAGACTGTCACAGCAATGGGAGCTAGAATGTTAAAAAAATGGTTGGAAAGACCTCTACTAACGAAACAACTTATAGAGAAACGATTAAATTTAGTTGATGGGTTCTTACAACAATTTTTCGAACGAGAAGAAATTCGTGATGTATTAAAATCTATTTATGATTTGGAACGACTAGCTGGTCGTGTTGCATTTGGAAATGTGAATGCACGTGATTTAAATCAGTTAAAGATTTCAATAGGAAAGATACCTGAGTTAAAGGCTTTGTTGCAAAAGTTTTCAGACGAACAAGTACGATCATTAGGAAAACATATAAATCCGATGGACGGGCTTTATGAATTATTAGATAAAAGTCTTGTAGAAGATCCACCGATTACAATTAAAGAAGGTGGACTAATTAAAGATGGTTTTAATGAAACATTGGATAAGTATCGATATGCGTCTAGAAATGGGAAGCAGTGGATTGCTGAGTTAGAGAAAAAAGAGAAAGAGTCAACGAATATTAAGTCATTGAAGATTGGGTATAACAAGGTATTTGGTTATTACATTGAAGTAACACGTGCAAACCTTCATCTATTACCTGAAGGCAAATATGAACGTAAACAGACACTAACGAATGCTGAAAGATTTATTACACCAGAGCTCAAAGAGAAAGAATCGTTAATCTTAGAAGCGGAAGAAAAGAGTGTTGATCTAGAATATCAACTATTTATTGAACTCCGTGAGCAGGTTAAAGGATTTATTCCAACCTTACAAGCATTAGCAGAACGAGTTAGTGAAGTCGATGTATTACAGGGATTTGCAACAGTTAGTGAGGCGAATGATTATAAGCGCCCAACCTTTACGAATAAGCGTGAAGTAAAAATTATTGAAGGAAGACACCCTGTAGTTGAAAAAGTAATGAAAAGTGATTCATTTGTACCTAATAATGTAGAGATGGATCCTGATAAAGATATTTTATTAATCACAGGTCCAAACATGTCAGGGAAAAGTACCTACATGAGACAACTAGCCTTAACTGCAATTATGGCGCAAATTGGTTGTTTCGTACCTTGCAAAAGTGCTTTGCTTCCTGTATTTGATCAAATATTTACGCGAATTGGTGCCGCTGATGATCTTGTGTCTGGCCAAAGTACCTTTATGGTTGAGATGTTAGAAGCAAAGCATGCCATTACAAATGCAACCGAAAATAGTCTAATATTGTTAGACGAAATAGGACGGGGAACGAGCACCTATGATGGTATGGCGCTAGCCCAAGCCATTATTGAATATTTACATGAACAGGTTCATGCGAAAACCCTATTTTCAACGCATTATCATGAATTAACGAGTTTAGATCAAACACTGAATAAGTTAAAAAATATACACGTTAGGGCTGAGGAGTACGAGGGTCGAGTAGTATTTTTGCATCAAATAAAAGACGGCGCAGCGGATGAGAGTTACGGAATTCATGTAGCGAAATTAGCAGAGTTACCATCATCACTTATTGATCGTGCTACAGTCATATTAAAACAGTTAGAAGGAAAGCAAGATAATACTAAACAAAGTAATTTAAATGAAGGTAAACATGATGACCAACAGCTTTCTTTCTTTGTTAGGGAAAATAATAAAGAAAAAAAACAAAAGCAAGAAGTAAAAGAAAGCCCAGTTATTCAAGACCTAAAACAATTAAACATATTAGAATTAACTCCAATGGAAGCGATGAACCATCTTTACCAATTACACAAGAAAGCAAATGAGTCTTAATAAATAGAAAAAAGGAGGATCAACCTTGAAAATAATCCAAATGCCTGATTCTCTTGCCAACAAAATAGCGGCAGGTGAGGTTGTAGAGCGACCAGCTTCTGTTGTGAAGGAACTTGTTGAAAATAGTATTGATGCGAAAAGTACAACAATTAAGGTAGAAGTTATGGAGGCAGGCTTGCAATCTATTAAAATAACAGATAATGGGGAAGGTATGTCTGAGGATGATTGCTCTCGTGCCTTTTTAAGACATGCTACAAGTAAAATAAGGAATGAAGATGATCTTTTTCATGTGAGGACATTAGGGTTTCGTGGCGAAGCGTTAGCAAGTATAGCTGCAGTAAGTAGGTTAACCGTCAAGACTTCCACCGGGGAAGAAGCCGGGACTGTTGTACAGTTAGAAGGTGGAAAGGTGATTAACCAATCAAAGGGTGATGCCAGGCAAGGTACGGAACTTCTAATTGAGGACATCTTTTTTAACACTCCTGCTAGACTAAAATACATGAAAACCATTCATACTGAGCTAGGTCATATAACTGATATTATTAATCGAATGGCACTCTCTCACCCAATGATACGTTTTGAGTTATATCACAATGATAAGCAACTATTTCAATCATCCGGTAGAGGAGATATGCTTCAAATTATCTCCCAAGTTTACGGAATGAGCGTTGCAAAAAAGATGATACCAGTACAACATAAAACGCTTGATTTTACGATAAATGGATATATAGCGAAACCAGAGGTGACACGAGCTTCTAGGAATTATATTTCAACTGTTATTAATGGTAGATATATAAGAAGTATCCCCCTAGCAAAGGCAATTCT
This sequence comes from Aquibacillus kalidii, assembly GCF_014280935.1. Taxonomy (GTDB): domain Bacteria; phylum Bacillota; class Bacilli; order Bacillales; family Amphibacillaceae; genus Aquibacillus_D; species Aquibacillus_D kalidii. The sequence continues at coordinate 184,019 of NZ_JACLZI010000036.1, read as the reverse complement.
AAGTGGTTACCATACTTTACTACCAATTGGACGTAATCCATTGGTTGTTCTTTCTATTGATATGGACCCTATCCTAGTGGATGTTAACGTTCATCCAACGAAACTAGAAGTGCGCTTTAGTAAGGAGAAAGAGTTGTTTGAAGCGGTAGAAACAACAATTAAACAGGCTTTTCGAGAGCAAACACTAATCCCAGACGTGAAACAACCAAGAAGAGAGAAGGATACAAGTACACAATCGTCCTTTTCTTTTTATGAAAATAGACAACCAAGACAAGAAACAAGGAGTCAGTCACATTTTTCACTAAATGATGAAGATCCATTAACAACAAATGAAGCTAAACAGTTAGAAGAGGACGCCTTCATACAAGCACAAAATGCTGCAGCAGAAAGTTTTACTGCATATGAACAACAGACTAATGATCAAGGACAAGGGAGCTCTGTATTAACAGAGGAGCAAAAGCAAGATTCGGTTGAACAGTCTTCCCGACGTGTTCCCGTTATGTATCCGATCGGTCAGCATCATGGAACATATATTTTAGCTCAGAACGAAGAAGGGCTTTATATAATTGACCAACATGCAGCACAAGAAAGGATTAAATACGAATATTATCGCGATAAAATTGGGGATGTTCCTAATGAATTGCAAGAGTTGTTATTACCTTTAACCTTTGATTTTACTAAAACAGAAGCCTTAATGATCGAACAGTATCAAGAGGGACTGAAAAAAGTCGGTATTTTCTTTGAACATTTTGGTCAGCACACATACATTATTCGTGCACATCCCCAATGGTTTCCTAGGGGTTTTGAGGAAGAAGTAATTCACGAAATTGTTGAACAAGTTATTACGGATGAGAAAGTGGATTTATACAAATTAAGAGAGGATGCAGCAATCTTAATGTCATGTAAAAAATCCATAAAGGCAAATCATTATTTGAACAATGATGATATGTTCCAACTACTAGAAGATCTTAGAAAATCAACAGATCCATTCACCTGTCCACATGGTCGCCCAATTATTATTCACTTCTCAGAATATGAGATGGAGAAAATGTTTAAACGAGTGATGTGATGTATAAGCGTCTTAGCCGTAATTTATCAAGGTTTTAGGCGCTTTTTATTCTTTTGCTTGATTATTTCAAGGTATTTCCACATTAATCAGTCCATTTTCACTTAGTTTTTAGCGGTAATTTAATAACAGATGAAAGGGTATGAAGATATTGAATTCACCATATAATTATCAACTCGATACTAGTAACCTATATGATGATGAGCTAAACTATGAAGCGAGGTTTAAAGAAATTAAAAATGCCCTTTATATACTTTTTCACCATTTTTTAAAGTTGGGTAAGACTATAGAGTTCTGGTATTGGAAAGGTGACCTATATAAACTGGAAAAAGGGTATCCATATACCGGTTATGCGCTCCATAATTTTATGGAATTTCCTCATACTAATTTGCAATCTAAAGATGACTTATCTAGTTTAATTTTTGAGATTAATTTATCAATAATAAATAGTATAAAAAATAGTTATAAGGAGGATTTAGAAACTATTACTCCTTTTTTTGATATAACTATTTATGATATTTCTATGTCTCCAATATTGACATCTCAAGATCATGGGGCGAATGTACTTATGTTTTTAACGAACAAAGATTTATTAAAATTATCGAATATTAATTATTTAATTGATGAATATGTTACATACGATGATAGCTGTAATGATTTTGACTAAATAGACAGGATATGTAAAATTCACTTATATAATTAATTTTGGTCTAAGGACTCTAATCTTATTGTTTTTGGACACCCTATTACTGGGTGATAAATGTGAAAGCGACAGAATTAGAAAGTAAGCGATTTGATAAGGCTCTAGATGAAATAATTGATTTATTTAATAATCTTGAAAATGATGATCCAATTATTCATTTCAGTGAGGATGTTATGGATAATATTGAACGTGCCAAAAAGAAGTACGGAACAAGTATGGTTGACGAAAAGATAAATACAGTGGTTAATGAAATGCTTTCCTGGCTTGATCTTGATGATGTTGATTTGGAGGAATCTGACGAAAGTTCAGAAGAGACAGAAGAGGATCAGGATGATGAGGAAAAAGAGTAACTAGGTTTCGGGTTTACACCTATTCTTCATGTATAAATTTGCACTTAACACTAAAAATAGGGAAGGAATGAAATCTAATAAGGGTAGGTGCAAATATGCCTGAAAATCAAAAGCTAATCAACTTTCTTAATCAAGAGCTCTCTAACTTTGCTGTCTTATATGTAAAACTTCATCGCTACCATTGGTTTGTTCAAGGACGTCACTTTTTCAAACTTCACGAGGTATTTGAAGAACTTTATAACGAAGCAGCGGCTGATTTAGATGAGGTGGCCGAGAGAATTTTAGCAATCGGTGGTAAACCATTAGCAACTATGAGTAAATACTTAGAGGAAAAAACGTTATTTGAAGCACAAGCTGACGACAAAGAGAATGAGATTATTCATCAGTTGTCACAAGATTACAAAACGATGATCAAAGAAATTAAAGAAACTGGAGTACCTTTAGCTGATGAAATAAATGATCAACCAACTGCGGACCTTTTGAATGATATACACGGAAGATTCGAAAAGCATGTTTGGATGCTACAAGCTTATATTGCATATGAATAATTGAAAATGTAGGTTGCCGTTTTGGCAACCTAATTTTTATTGCAGTTTTATTTCCATCGTGTATAATGTATAAACAACATAAGAATGTGTAAGGAAAGGATAAAATATGCGACAAAAAGTAATAGCGGTAGTTGGTCCCACTGCTGTTGGGAAAACGAGTTTAAGTGTAGAAATAGCCAAAAAATTTTCAGGTGAAATTATTAGTGGTGATTCTATGCAAATTTATAAAGGGATGGATATAGGTACTGCAAAAGTTACAAACACCGAGAAAGAGAATATACCGCATTATATGATTGACATAAAGGAACCAAATGAGTCCTTTTCTGTTGCAGACTTTCAGGAGCAAGTTCACCATTACATAAAAGAGATTAGTGACAAGAAGCACTTACCTATTATTGTGGGGGGAACCGGCTTATATATTCAAGCTGCACTGTTCGGTTACAATTTTGCTGAAAAGAAACGTGATGATAGTTTCCAAATAAAAATTGAGAATGAAATAGAAGAAAAAGGGATTATGAGCGTCTATAAGCGATTGGAAAGAATCGATCCTGAACAAGCTTCTAAGATTCATCCAAATAATACGAGAAGAGTCGTTAGAGCTTTGGAAGTGTATGAACGTACAGGAATGACAATGACAGCGTATCATGAACAACAACAATTAGTGTCACCGTTTGACCCAATCCTTATTGGATTAGAAATGGATAGGCCGTTGTTGTATGAAAGAATAAATCAACGAGTAGACCAAATGATAAAAGAAGGTTTAGTAAACGAAGTAAGGTTTTTTTATGAAAAGGGTTTGAAGGATTCTCAATCTATGAAAGCGATAGGCTATAAAGAATTTATACCTTATTTTGAAGGAAATCAATCTTTAGAAGATTCGATAGAAATACTAAAAAGAAATTCCAGGAGATACGCTAAACGGCAATACACTTGGTTCAGAAATAAAATGGACGTTGACTGGTACACGATCACACATGAAGATAAAAGCGAAAAAATTGAAATTATTTTACAAGATTTAGCAGGAAAGCTAGAAAAAAAGTAGAAATATAAACATACAGATAGAAAAGAGGAGGAAGAGCTATGTCTCAATCGGTTAACATTCAGGATCAATACTTGAATCAATTACGTAAAGACCGTATCCAAGTTACTGTATTTTTAACAAATGGCTTTCAATTAAGAGGAACAGTAAAGGCGTTTGATAATTTTACAGTTTTATTTGATACAGATGGAAAGCAACAGTTAATTTTCAAGCATGCCATATCAACATTTGCGCCATCCAAAAACGTTACTTTGGAAACTGAATGAAAAATAAAGCGCTAAGGGGAGTGTGATTTCCGAAGCGCTTTTTATATTTCCTAGGCAAGTGCATAAAATGATAATATTCGTCTTATATCCTGTTAGCCGGAAAATAGGGGCAGGCAAACTTTCCTGCCCCCTAGTAAAAATTAAACATCTTTATAGTCGTTTATCCAAACTTCTCCATCTTTATAAGTTAATTGTTCTGGATAACGAAGATCCATTACCTCGTCTTGTATTTTTTGTGATGGTGCTTTTGTGAATAGCGATACAGAAATATTTGCTATGATCGCAGCTAATGCACCAAACACACCTGCTCCTGTATCAATAATCCCTAAGATACTTAAACCTCCATATTTAGCTGCAAAGATGTAAGCGAGTGTAACTGTTAAACCTGTTATCATGCCTGCAATTACACCAGGGCCATTTGAACGTTTCCACCAAACACCCAAAAGTAAAGCAGGGAAAAAGGATCCAGACGCTAAAGCAAAGGCCCATGCTACAATTTGTGTAATGGCCCCTGGAGGATTTAATGCGACTAAACCAGCTACTACTGTAGCAATAACAATCGACCACCGGCCAACAAGTAGTCGTTTCTTTTCACTCGCATTAGGGTTGATCGAGCGGTAATAAATGTCATGAGATAGTGCTGCTGAGATAGCAATCATGAGTCCTCCCGCTGTTGAAAGTGCTGCAGCCATTGCACCAGCTGCCATTAATCCGATTACAAATACCCCTAAATTAGCAATTTCTGGTGTAGCCATAACAACAATATCATTACTTATGACAATTTCAGACCATTGTAAGATACCATCTCCACTTTGATCAGCCAGAGATAATTTACCTGTATCAATCCAAGCAGCTGTCCATGCTGGTAAATTTGAAATAGAGTTACCAGCAACTTCGGTCATTAAGATAAATCTAGAAAATGCAGCGTATGCGGGAGCGGATAAATATAACAAGCCTATGAATAATAAAGCCCAAGCGCCACTCCAGCGAGCAGCTTTCATTGTTTTTACGGTGTAGAAACGAACAATAACGTGTGGGAGACCTGCAGTACCTGCCATTAAGGTGAACAGTAAAGCAATAAACTGCCATTTAGAAGCTTCGGTGAAAGGAACAATATATTCTGTTACGCCTAGCTGCTTGTCGAGTTCTTGAAGTTCACCAATAATTTCTCCATATGAAAGCCATGGAAGAGGGTTCTGGGTTAATTGAAGTGACATAAAAATGACAGGAATTAAGTAAGCGACAATCAGTACGATATATTGAGCAACTTGGGTCCATGTAATCCCTTTCATTCCCCCGAGTGCAGAATAGAAGGCGATTAGAACGACCCCTATTAACGTGCCGACTGCAACGTCTACTTCTAATAGTCTCCCTATGACGACACCTGAGCCAGACAATTGTCCAATAGAATAGGTGAAGCTGATAATTATGGTAGCAATAGCAGCAATTAGACGAGCTGTATTGCTTTGGTATCGATCACCAATGAATTCTGGAACAGTGTAGCGACCATATTTTCTTAACTGTGGAGCAATGAGGAAAGTTAGGAGCAGATATCCACCTGTCCATCCCATGATATAAGCAAGTCCGTCGTAACCAAGAATCATAATCGTGCCAGCCATTCCAATGAATGAGGCCGCACTCATCCAATCTGCTCCTATTGCCATCCCATTAAAAATAGGAGGGACACTTCTGTTAGCTACGTAAAAATCTGAAGTAGCTCTTGCTTTGTTGAAAATGGCTATACCTATGTATAGACCAAAAGTAGCGATAATTAATAATAACGAAACCATAAACTGACTCATTGGTAACCTCCTTTGTCTAATGAGTTAATGTTTTTTTAGAAGAAATATCTTTCTTATTTGTCTCAATAAACCCATACTTCTTGTCAAGTTTGTCACTAACAATAGCGTTTAGGAAAAGAAGGATAATAAATGTTAAAACAGCTCCTTGAGCACCCATATAATAATGGAGTGGAAAACCGTTGAATGTAATGCTTAATAGGTTCTCAGCTAGTAAAACAACAAGGTAGGATACGGAAAAACCGACTGCCAAGGAACAAGAGATTAGGATAACGCGTGCACGGAAATACGAATCGGCATGCTTTTTGTCTACTTTTTTCATCGTAACACCTCCTTCTCTTATAGTTATAAATACATTAGATTCCCATCAGCTTAAACCAAAGATAAATCGAACAGTGTCCAAAAAAGGGACAGGAACCATAATGATTTTGACCAGGATGAATATAAAAATAGAGATCACCGGAATAGTAAATAAAAAGGCTTTTTTCTTTTTCAATCCGTAAAACACAGCAAGAATTGTGATTGTGGAGAGCAATAGAACCCAAATCATATAATTCCTCCTCATTTGTAAGCGTTAACATTATTGCCCGTTAAATTGTTTTCATGTTTTTTTGAAGGTGAAAACAGCTTTCAATTAAAACTTATGAATATAGTTAAAATATAGAACTTAAAAGTAGATTATTTATTTCATTATTCTGACTTTCGTTTGAAGTGTCAACCTGTTTAGGAAGTGTTAGTAAATAGTGTCTTTAATACAACTTTAAAAGATTGAGTGGTTTCAAGAATTTTTACTGAAATGATAGGCATATGTCACAATATTAAGTTTCTAGCGTATACTGAAGATAGTAAGGGGTGGTGACGTGGGATCTCAAGTGTCGTTGAATAAAAATGGTCAAATCAATATTGTATTGCATGAGCGCGAAAACCTTGTTCTCGACAGCAATGAACAATTTAGAAATGAAAATGACCCTTTTCAAAAAATCGATCAGGAATTTTCCTCTTTTATTGGGATGAACCGCCTGAAAGAGACCATTAAAGAGATTTATGCTAATCTGCAAATTAATGAAAGACGAGAAAGAGTTGGGTTGAAAGCTCAAAAACAAGTACTTCATATGCTATTTAAAGGTAATCCTGGGACAGGAAAAACTACTGTAGCTAGGAAATTAGCAGAGGTATTTTATGATATGAATGTACTTTCAAAAGGGCATTTTATAGAAGCAGAACGTGCAGATCTAGTAGGAGAATATATTGGTCATACAGCACAGAAAACGAAGGATCTTATTAACAAAGCTATGGGAGGAATTCTTTTCATTGATGAGGCTTATTCTCTTGCGCGTGGGGGAGAAAAAGACTTTGGAAAAGAAGCGATTGATACGTTAGTGAAACATATGGAGGATAGTCATAGTGAATTTATACTTATATTAGCGGGCTATCCAAATGAAATGGATCATTTTCTATCTTTAAATCCAGGGTTAGCTTCCCGGTTTCCTATTGTGATGGATTTTGATGATTACTCTGTCGATCAATTATTGGAAATTGCACGTCAAATGACGATAGATCGTGAATACCAATTAACAAAAGAAGCAGAGTGGAAATTAAAGGACTATTTAATTAAACAAAAACAAGAGAGATCCAATAGCAGCTTTGCAAATGCTCGATTTGTTCGAAATACGATTGAGAAATCAATTAGGAAACATGCTGTTAGATTAATGAAAAAGAGTCAATATTCAACAGAAGAATTAATGTTGATAACAAGAAATGATTTAACATTAGAAAAGTAAAACTACCCCCTTGCAAAAGCAGGGGGGTAGTTATTTTATAACGGGACAGAACTATGAGCAACTTGCTAATTCTGAAAATAGTTTTATTCATCAAAATAAATTGATTTAATTACTAAAATCTCTATAATTACTGAGGTTTGAATAAACAACATAATTCTTCAGATAATAGGTGATTGATTTCGTGTTGGTTAATTTGGTAATAACTCCATGTACCACGAGTTTCTTTAATTAGAATATTAGCATCCAGCAAAATTTTAAGATGATAAGATAGCTTCGATTGTGTCATATCTATTATTGGCGCTAGATCACATACGCACATTTCTCCCTTTTGCGTTAGGATGTTCATAATTTGCAATCTTTTTTTGTCTGCAATAGCTTTAAATCTAGATTCATATTTCTCTAAAGCTTTTTCCGTGGATAAGTCGATAAGGGTTAATTGAGAATTCATATTCGTCTCCTTAAAAAACTTTTCTTATGAATATAATTCTATATCCAAATATTGTATATGTCAATTAACCAATTAAATTTGATGTAATTGGGTTTATCAGTTATAAACAAAATGTATTGGATTAGTATTGTTAACGAACAATACTATTGTGTATTACTAATTTAAATTTTACATTATGACATGCTTTGGTAAAATGTATATGTTATACCATAAATATATTTGATTCATTAGAAATGAGGTACATTATGTCAGAAAAAGTATTAATTGTAGCAGTCCATCATTACAAAGATGATGAAGAGCGATTTCACTTTTCACTGGATGAACTACAATCTTTAACTGAAACTGCAAAGGGCAGAGTTGTTAAAATTGTGACACAAAAACGAGAAAGAATTCACCCCGCCCTCTATTTGGGGGAAGGAAAGATAGAGGAAATTGCTCAAGCTGTAGAGGATTTAGAGGTTGATTTGGTAATTTCAAATGATGAACTATCTGCTGGCCAATTAAGAAACTTGCATGATCGATTAGGAATTCGTGTTATTGATAGAAGTCAATTAATTTTAGATATATTTGCGCAAAGAGCTAATACAAAGGAAGGTAAGTTACAAGTTGAATTAGCACAATATCAATACATGTTACCTAGATTACATGGACAAGGTCAGGCTTTATCTCGTTTAGGTGCAGGGATTGGGACAAGAGGACCTGGGGAAACAAAACTTGAATCAGATAGAAGACATATTAGAAGAAGAATTGATGATATTAAGAAAAGGTTGTCAACGGTTGTTAACCAACGTGAACAATATCGTAAACGACGTAGAGAAAATCGTGCATTTCAGATTGCGATTGTTGGGTACACAAACGCAGGTAAGTCTACCATTTTTAATCGATTAACAAACAGTGAATCTTTAGAGGAAAACCAGCTATTCGCAACATTAGATCCTATGTCAAGACAAATCCAGTTACCATCAGGCCTGGATGCTATTATTACGGATACAGTTGGTTTTATCCAAGATCTACCGACTTCACTTATTGCAGCTTTCCGTTCGACCCTAGAAGAAGTAACAGAAGCTGATTTTATTATTCATATGGTAGATGCTTCGCATCCGGACCAAATCCAACATCAAAAAACAGTTATGAACTTATTAAAGGATTTAAATGCAGACCGTATACCTATATTAACGGTTTACAATAAAAAGGATTTATTAACAAGTGAATTCATTCCACATGCGCATCCTTTTATTACAATTAGTGCCTATGATTCCAAAGATTTGGAAAAGGTGCTTATTAAGATGGAAGACGTAATTGCTGACGAATGGGATTCGTATAAAACGTTTGTACCTTCTTCAGAAGGGAAGCTTTTACATCAACTAAATAGCACAACCATAGTTCACGACCGTTCCTTTGATGAACCGTTAGATGGCTATGTTATAGAAGGTCATATGGATCCTGAGCATCCTTTAAAATTTATGATGAAGGGGCAATAACGAAGGCATGTTAGAACAACTAGTAGTGGAAATTGAAAATAGTATAGAGTTAAAAATGAAAGAAATAGATAAAATAGCAGAATTCAATCAAAAGAGAGTATTAAATGCCTTTCGTGAAAACAAGGTAAGTGACAGCCACTTTAACCCGACAACTGGTTACGGATATGATGATTATGGGCGAGAAAAGCTTGAAGCAGTGTACGCAGATGTTTTTGGCTGTGACGATGCACTAGTTCGACCACAATTAATTTCAGGAACGCACGCCATAACTACAGCACTTTTTGGCGTGCTTCGTCCTGGCGATGAGTTGGTGTACATAACAGGAAAACCGTATGACACATTAGAAGAAGTGGTGGGATCCAGGGGTGAAAACAATGGCTCACTGAAAGAATTTGGAATAGCATTTAAAGCTATTCCCTTAACTATTGAAGGCAAAATAGATTGGTCGAATGTTCAAAATAATATAACCTCTAAAACAAAGGTCATAGGGATTCAACGTTCAAAAGGGTACGACGATCGTCCTTCTTTTACCGTTAATCAAATAGAAGAAATGATTCAATTCGTAAAAGAAATAAATCCAAATTTAATTGTCTTTGTGGATAATTGTTATGGGGAATTTGTAGAGAAACAAGAACCGTCACATGTTGGTGCAGATTTACTTGCAGGATCATTAATCAAAAACCCTGGTGGGGGAATTGCTAGAACTGGTGGATATATAGTTGGCAGACATGAATTAGTTGAGATGGCAGCAAACCGTTTAACAGCCCCGGGATTAGGAAAAGAAACTGGTGCGAGTCTTGGCATGCTACAAGAAATGTTCCAAGGTTTCTTTCTAGCACCGCATATGGTAAGTGAAGCATTAAAAGGAGCAATATTTACCTCAGCTTTTCTATCTGAACTAGGGTTTAAAACTACTCCTGATCCTGAGGCGACAAGAACAGACTTAATTCAATCTGTCTCATTCGATACACCTGAACAGATGGTTGCATTTTGTCAGGCAATTCAGCACGCGTCCCCAATAAACTCGCACGTCACACCGTATCCTTCTGATATGCCTGGTTATGACAGTGAAGTAATTATGGCAGCAGGGACGTTTGTACAAGGTGCAAGTTTAGAATTAACAGCTGACGGTCCGATAAGGCCACCTTACAACGCTTATGTACAAGGGGGGTTAGTTTATGCGCACGTGCGCTTAGCTGTTGTAGAAGCTGTAGAGAGATTACTTGAATTAGGCTTTCTCCATGTAGGAAAATAAGGTGTCTTTTGTGGATACTATTATTTGTAAAAAACTATAAAATTAAAATTTTTAGAAAATTTTTATGTAAAGAAAGCTAACACGTATTGACAATTATCTTTCACATTGTATAATTAAATTATGGAAAAGATGAAGGAAAGGGGTGGAACAAATGAGCGATATGGATAGACGTTCAATGCCCTTATTTTCCATTGGGATAGTCAAATCATTGACTGATCTAACAGCTAGACAAATTAGGTATTACGAAGAACACAACCTAATTCATCCAGCAAGAACGACTGGTAATCAACGATTATTTTCTTTTAATGATGTAGATCGATTACTTGAAATAAAAGAATTGATTGAAAAAGGAATTAATCTAGCAGGTATTAAACAAGTACTTTCTATCAAAGATCTACCAAAAACAAAAGAGCTGGATGAGGGTCAGGCAACTCCTGAACTATCAGATAAGGAATTAAGGAAAATGTTACATAAGGAATTATTTGATTCTGGGAGACTTGGCAAAGCTTCGTTACGTCAGGGAGAATTATCACGATTCTTCCATTAAAAGATAAAAAGGAGAGGAAAACATGGGATTAACTAGAGAACAAATTAAGCAAAAAGTCCAAGAGGAAAACGTAAAATTTATTCGTTTGCAGTTTACTGATTTACTAGGAACTATCAAAAACGTAGAAATTCCTCTAAGCCAACTAGATAAAGCATTAGATAATGAAATGGCGTTTGATGGATCGTCAATTGAAGGATTTGTACGTATTGAAGAATCTGATATGAAATTATATCCGGATCTAGATACTTTCTTAGTATTTCCTTGGACTTCTGAGAAGGGGAAAGTTGCTAGATTCATTTGTGACATCTATAAACCTGATGGTACACCATTTGAAGGTTGCCCACGTTATAACTTAAAGCGTAATCTTAAGAAAATGGAAGAACTAGGATTCTCAGCATTCAACCTTGGTACAGAACCAGAATTCTTCTTGTTCAAACTAGACGAAAAAGGTGAACCTACACTTGAATTGAATGATAAGGGTGGTTATTTTGACCTAGCTCCTACTGATTTAGGTGAAAATTGCCGTCGTGACATCGTGCTTGAATTAGAAGAAATGGGTTTTGAAGTGGAAGCATCTCACCATGAGGTAGCGCCAGGTCAACATGAAATCGATTTTAAATATGCGGACGCTGTAAAGCACGCTGATGATATTCAAACTTTCAAATTAGTAGTTAAAACGATTGCTAGAAAGCATGGCTTACACGCTACATTTATGCCAAAACCATTGTTTGGGGTGAATGGTTCTGGTATGCACTGTAATATGTCATTATTTAAAGGAAAAACAAATACGTTCCTTGACGAAAATGGCCCATTACAGTTAAGTGAAACAGCATATCAATTTATCGCGGGTATCATTAAACACGCTTTAAGCTTTACAGCGGTAACAAATCCGACAGTTAACTCTTATAAGCGTTTAGTACCTGGTTATGAAGCTCCTTGCTATGTTGCATGGTCTGGAACTAATAGAAGTCCACTGATCCGTGTACCTGCTTCACGTGGTTTAAGCACACGTATTGAAGTACGTAGTGTAGATCCAGCGGCAAATCCTTACCTAGCAATGAGTGTTTTACTAGCTGCTGGTTTAGATGGAATTGAAAATAAACTTTCCGCACCTAAAGCTGTGGATCGTAATATCTACATCATGGATAAAGAGGAAAGAGAAGCTAATGGCGTTCAAGATCTACCTGCAACACTAGCTGCTGCGCTTGATGAATTGAAAAAAGATTCTATTATAGTTGATGCATTAGGTGAGCATATCTTCGAACACTTTGTTGAAGCAAAAGAAATTGAATGGGATATGTTCCGTACTCAAGTTCACCCTTGGGAAAGAGAACAATATATGTCTACTTATTAAGAAGAAGGAACCCTTGGCGCACTATGCGTCAGGGGTTTTTCGTTGTTTGGGGCAAAGGTTAATTTATGAAGGGATAGGTCGTCATGCCTCTAATATGCCCCTAAAAGAAAATAAAAAAATATCATTTCTTTAAAATACTATCCATGTATTCTTCAAACTGAGCAGTATTTTTTTGTTCCATTTTCTTTGATACATGAGAGTTACTAAACGTATTACGGATAATGTAAATGAATTTCTGGTTAAGTCTTTGAAGATCAGTTGAAAGAATTAGAGTCTTCGTTAGATCAAGAAAAGAATTAAGAAAAAAGCCCTCACAGATAGTGGGGGCTTTTTTCTTAATTCTTTTCTTTGTTGTAGTAATTCCTTGAATTCTTCTATATCTTCTTCTGTAGCCTGGTTCTTAATAAAACTACGAGCACGGGAACGATTGCTTAGATATTTAGCGCGTTCTTTGTTTTTGGATTGCCATTTCTTATGCACTTCTGTTTGACTCATCGCTTAATCGCTCCTTTTCTTCCATAAGTTTCTTTTTAGTTCGTAGTTAGGTTCCATATTCCAAGTGTGACAATTATTATCAGAAATATAATAATTAATATTACCGTCCTATTTAAGGGCGGTTTTTTACATGTTTAATCTTAAAGATATCGATTAATATCCAATAATTGACGTTCCATTTTTGTAAATAGTATATGAAACGGACTCACCACTCCAGAAATGGATGTTAAATTAACAGTACTTCTGTTATCCACTTCATTAAAGAAGTTCTCTGTTAAAATTTAATACCTCCATTTGTATAATCCGGTGAGAAAGTATAACCAAATTACTTATATGAGGTCTAGTTCTGTGGGGAGCATTATCGTAAGCATCAAATTGCTTAAATTTCCCCAAATAATGTCTCAAGCTTTCCACCACACTCATTTGTTAGACCTTCGACAAATTTCAAGGATTCATTTTGACCATAACTTACCGTTTAACGTTCAAGATGTAGTTTCTACGGGTATGACTCTATTAGGTTTTGTAGCCCGCTTTGTTTTGCTGAGGATGGCCTTCGTATTTGTACCAAAATTAATAAGGTTAATTATAACTTCTTTTGCAGCTATAAAAGTGGTGGTGAAAATTCAACCAAAGAAGTCTATCACGATTTAAGACAGAAATAAAATAAGAAAATATAGCACCAATGAAACAAGCGACACTAGAAACGAAAAACACTCTATGAAAGTAAGCGTCAAATAATCCCCACCTATTTTCAGATGGGGATTATTTGATGCTTACTCATAATTATATAGAAAGAAAGGTATAATTTCTTCAAAATTTGAGGTATTATACCTTTTTACATTAATTAGGATGACTTTTTCAGTGGCCTCCTCTAAAAGATAGTTATTTTTCCTTCCCTTCAAGGTTCTATTTGTTTGTTCTACTTTTCATAACTTCTTTTAGAATCTTGTACAATAACACTATTATGGTACAAACAGTTAAATCTATTGGTACTGAATACAAGAATGCTTGTATTGTAGTTGTACCAAAATTCAATAGAACTAGGAAGTTACTTATTGATATCAAACATAGTATAAATATAACTAAACCCATGAAGTTACCTCCAATTACCACCCAATAATATCTGCTGTTGATCTAAAATTGCTAGAACTTGAAGAATAAGTTACACTCGTCATGCCAATGCTCACACCATAGCTGACAGTTCCCGAACTACTTTCATCATCAGCATAGCTAATGCTGATTGTACGATCAATTTTGCTACCTACTGGCTTAGCTTTAAAATAGCCATTACCTTCATAGTCATGAGGAATAGTTCCAAAACCACTCATCTTAAAAGAATGACCAGAATAATCCGACTTAGAAGCTCGATCTATAAAGTATGAAGTAGTTGAACCTAAAGGTCCGAAATCTCTCATCCATAAATTTAATGTGGCACCAGAAACGTTATCCCAATATCTATTATTTATTGCAAATCCAAAAGAATCATTATCCAATTCTACGTTCTCTTTCCAGTAGAAACTTGGATAGATACTGTATGTTCCATCGCTATTCTTCCAACCTGTTGCATCAAATTCCAAATCGCTGGTAGAGATGTACTGAGTAGAGAAATCACCGTCACGGTTTGGTAACGAAGCTGCTGTTCTTTCTGTATACCCATCAAATATAGAATCATCTTCTAATGTGGTATAAATTGTGTACTTACCTCGGTAGCTTAAATTATTTAACACATCTTCAGGCATACCTCGATCTGTTAAGAATGTGTCTATTGTAGCTTCATCAATATGTTCAAGGGTTTTCATTTCTACTGCCACTTCATCATTCTTATCCTTTTTTCCCTTTATTTTTGCACTAGCAGTACCTGCGAAAGTCATACTTAAAACAAGAACTAGCAACGTTAGTAGTAATAGATTTTTTTTAAACACTTTTATCCCTCTCCCTACATTTTTATATTTATGAAAGGTGAATGCTGCCGGCAAGCCTTCATCCCCTTTCAATAATAAGACGTAAGAATGCTCAAAGAGGTTCCATTTTAGTTAAATTTTTCCATAAAAATTAATACCAACTAATCAGCGTCACATACACTTACAAAAAAATCCACTATTTGATCATCCTCTATATTAATATCCAGATTCTCGATTGTTAAAATTATAAATATTTTTGGATTGTTTTGTTCGTCTATAATCATTTCTTCATTGTCGGTTAACGCCTAACAATTAGTCCATCGTAAGTGTCAATAATGTTATTTTCATCTAATTGATATACTTCCTTCCTTTTAATAAAATCTGTCTCATCGGATAAAAGTATATACAGGAAATGACAAATGGGAATAAAGTCATCTCCATTAATTAAGGTGATGTAACAATATACCTATTATTTGTAAATTTTTTGAAGGATTTCTTTAGTTGGTGTCGAATTGTGTATAGTAATAAAGGAGGGTGGAAAATAAATGGGATTCTTTGATGGGCTGAAAATGGGTATTGAGTTACTTTGGAATATGTTATCAGCAGAACCTAAGTTTACTATTTCCTTAATTGTAATCATTGTTAGTTCACTGGTAATTACATACGTTATTGAAAGCATTAAAGAAAACAGGCTTAGAAAATCCGGAATGCTAGATGTTGATAAAATGAAGGGTAGGGTTTTCGAGGAATATCTCCGTGTATTACTTAAATTAAGAGGATACAGCGTTACTCTGACAACAGCAACGGGTGATTATGGTGCTGACCTCATTTTAACAACAAAAGAAAAAAAGAAGATAATCGTGCAAGCAAAACGATACAAGAACAAGGTTGGAATAAAATCTGTACAAGAAGTTGCTTCGGCTAAAAGTCATTATAATGCGGATGAGTGCTGGGTAATTACCAATAGTTTTTATACCGAGCCTGCAAGAAAATTAGCAGTATCGAATCATGTTAGGTTGATTGATAGGAAAGAGTTAATGAAGTGGATGCTTGAGGATTCAAAAGTAACGAATGACGCTGCTGTGGAGTAGTTTACTCTAAGTTACAATACTACAACTGTTTTTACAGCTGCTATTACTAAATAGATATGAAATACAGCAACAATACGTTTACTCGAGAAATGTTGTAGAGATTTTTAATTAGACGACTCAGAAATAAATATATGAACAATTGTAATTAATTATTTTATTTAAATTACTCAACTTTCGCAGACTGAAATTGGTAGATATGCCTTGATATAGCTGGGTAAGCCTGCGATCCATTGTTGTAGTTGACTTTTGATTAGTTTTTGTACTTGTTTGTTACTCTTTTTCAAGGCATTTTCAAGAAGTTCGATTAATTGCCGTAGTGCTACAGCCCAATCAAGGTCATTGATTTCATCACATAGCTCATAAAACATACCACCTAGTGTTTGCTGGTCCGTACTACAACGGTTTTGCCATGAGAGAACAATATATCTTGCGAATACGATCGTTGTATGACTAATTAGACTGTCATAAGAACGACTTTGGAACTCTTTTTGGAGCTTCAAAAGAGACTTTGTTGTTTTAAAAAAGACTTCAATGTCCCATCGCATCCCATAAATACGGATGATTTCTTGGTCACTGAGCGTACAGTCTGTGCTTAAAATGGCTAACCACTCACTCTTTTTTATTACGATTGCGAACAAAGACAACTTTAATAGGAACGCCATTAGCTTGTTCCGTATGAATCAAACGAAGAATATCTTTCTTTTCATCTGTTGGTTTCGCTAAACAGTAGAGCTCCTTTAAGCTCACACGTTGGCCATTCACAAAGTAACGCTGCTTCAAGTTCTTCACCATGCCAATGACATTAAGCCCTTGGTCTTTAATCTCTTTTACGAGAGGTTGGTACGTGAACCAAGAATCAGTACCTACAAACTTATTAATAGTAATAACCCCTTGGCACTCTTAGTGTTGAGGGGTTTTTTGTTTAAAGGAAAGTTAATTGACGAAATTGTATTAAGGGTAGTCGCCCCCTTATATGCCCCTAAAATATATCATTTCTTTAATATTCTTTTCATGTAATCTTCAAATCTGATCAGTTGTTTCTTTCTCTTTTTGGAGAAACGTCAGAATAGACACATGATGATATTTGAATACTACTGTACCCCAAACTTTCTTGAAGTGTATTTCATATCTGCTTCAGCTTCTAATAGTATTACAGCGTGTGTGTGACGAAGTGAGTGTATGGCTAACTTTTTGTTAGCCTATTTTACTATTCAATCAAAAGTATTAAATAGAGTGATATAGGAAGAATGCTCCTATCTTTACGGGAGAATATATTAATCACTGATTTACAGGCTGGTCTTTAAAATTACTTAAAGAGAATGATGAAAAAGTAGATGTACAATAAAAAAGGTAGTATATAGAGAAATAAAATTAGTCCATAATATGACTATGTTTTTCTACTTGGAAGCTGAAATGGGGGAAAATATTGAGCAAGCCGAGATTTTACTCTAATATTTATTGGCATTTTACTGGAGGGCCTTCTACCAAAGGTAGGGATGTGGTTTGGCATGGGTATAAGAGCCTGAAAGATGTTAAAAGAAATTATGATTTGAGAGATCCATTAAAAGCGATGGAAAACCTTAAGACTATTATTTCTCAAAAAACATTAAAGGCGACAAGTACAGAGCTAGTTTCTGAGAAGGTTGAAACGAAAAAGTTTTGTTGTGTGTGCGATATACCCTTAAATGATTTGATTTATCACAGAAAATACTATGGTGATTATGCGATTGGTTTTGCATCAAAGGAAATTCATCAGCACTTTCATCCAGTGTTATATTTAGACCCATACTATGATCAGCTGAATACTAGCAAATCAACAGTTATGGACTCGAAAAAGGTTTGGGAGGTAGTAGGACTACATAAAGAAAATCCGTTAGTTAATTTTATAAAAATTACAAGCTTTGCTAAAGATTACGACCATAGCTTTTATGGAGAGAGAGAATGGCGCTGTTTAGAGGACTTTCATTTTGAGACTGGGAATGTAGAAGCTATTATTGTTCCTAAGGAAGAAGTTGAGATTATACATAATCACTTACTTAAGTATGGATATCATAACATTAGTATCTTGAGTTGGGATCTTATTAATAATATTTAAAAAAACATAAAACTACAATACGTAATTGTAATGTAGTTTTATGTTTCTAATATAATATTAATGTATATCTCGATATAAGCCTACTACTTTACCTAGAATAGAAACATTAGGATACAGGAGAGGAGCCATCGTGGCGTTCTCTGGTTGTAATCTTATATGGTCTTTCTCTTTGAAGAACCTTTTTACAGTAGCTTCCCCTTCTTCTGTCATGGCAACAACTATCTCACCATTTTGTGCAGAATGTTGCTGTCTGACAATGACCATATCCCCATTGAGTATCCCCGCTTCTATCATACTTTCCCCTTCGATAATTAATACAAAGATCGTATCGTTAGGATTTGCTATATTGCTAGGAAGAGGCACATATTCTTCGATATTTTCAACTGCAGTAATAGGAATACCAGCTGTAACTTTACCTATAACAGGTGCAAAGTTTGCTTCCATTTTTGGAATGCTTGCTTCATCCTCGAGTTCAAGAATTTCAATTGCACGTGGTTTGGTTGGATCTCTTCTAATATATCCTTTCTTCTCAAGTCGAGATAAATGACCATGAACAGTAGAGCTCGATGCTAGACCAACCGCTTCTCCAATCTCCCTAACAGAGGGTGGATACCCCTTATCGAGAACTTGTTCTTTAATATATTGCAAGATTGCTTCCTGTCGTTTTGATAGTTTTGTCATAGAAAGAACACCTCGTACATATTATTTATTATGGATATTATACCATGATTACCAAACATATACAAACACCCGTTCGAAAAAACAGTTGACAAGAACCTACGTTCGCTATTATTATACAAGTAGACGAACATACATTCTATTTTAAATAAAGGAGAGGTTTATTAATGTTTCAAAATCTATCAAAAGTTGATTGGTTCTACTTAGTTTTATTTGGTTTAACACTAGGATTCCTTTACGTCTCTATGGTGATTAGTTAATAAACATGTGAAGGAGTTTTATGATCTATGAGAGCTATTATTTACTGCAGGGTTAGTACTAACAAGGAAGAACAAACTACGTCTCTCCTGAGACAAAAGACTGAATTATTGGAGGTTGCGCGTAGTCAGAATTTTGAAGTGATCGAAATAATAGAAGAAAGAGCCAGTGGGTACGAAATAGAACGAGAAGGAATTTTTAAAATGCTTGACCTTTTCGCAAGAAATCAAGCAAGTACTCTTCTAATCCAGGACGAAACACGACTGGGAAGAGGAAATACTAAAATAGCGCTATTACATCATTTAACTAAATTAAAGGTAACCATTTTCTCTTTATCTTTAAAAGGGGAGTTACAGCTATCAGATTCTGATTCTATGGTTCTTCAGATCGTAAGTATAGTCGAAGAATACCAGCGGAGAATACATAATGCGAAGATTAAGCGGGGGATGAAAAAAGCGATTGAAAATGGTTTTAATCCAAGTAAAAATCTCAAAAATAAACATAAAGCATCAGGTAGGGATAGGGTGGAATTTCCAATCGAGGAGGTTATCAGATTAAGAAAGAATAACCTTACATTTTCAGAAATAAGTGCAACATTAAAAGGATTAGGCTACCCAGTTTCTAAAGCAACCGTCCATCGAAGATACAAGGAACATGTATTACTTGAAATAAATGAAAATATTAAGATAGAATAGAAAGACAAGCATCTTTTAAAAAGATACTTGTCTTTTTAATTTTTAAATTCCTGTTCATTGATGATAAAAGACAAAAACAATAAAAGGAGAATAATTATGCTTTCCAAGGATAAAATAGAGCGAATTAATACCCTAGCCAGAAAGTCGAAAAACGAAGGGTTATCTGACGAAGAAAAAATAGAGCAAAAGAAACTTAGGGAAGAATACTTAAAGAATGTCCGTTCTTCTTTCAAAAATCAATTTAAGAGCATGAAGGTTGTAGATCCAAATGGAGATGACGTAACTCCTGAGAAAGTAAAGCGATTAAAAAATAATAGTAACAGAAATCTACACTAGTTAATGGATCTTTTCGTTATTTGTAACAAATTAAGGATAATTGACATTTATTTGCCGTTATTCACATGGTAGGACTTGTTTATTATTCCATTTCATTATAGGATAATAAATGTACGTACATATTTTATGATTGGGAAAGGGGACTAATTCATGTCTAAAAATACAGAAAACTTGTCTATTAATACAATAAGAACATTGTCTATAGACGCAATTGAAAATGCTAATTCTGGACACCCTGGCTTACCAATGGGTGCAGCACCTATGGCTTACACACTATGGACTGATTTTATGGATCACAATCCGAAAAACTCAAAATGGTTTAATCGTGACCGCTTTGTCTTATCAGCGGGACATGGTTCGATGCTACTTTACAGTTTATTGCATCTTTCTGGTTACAACGTTACTATTGATGACCTAAAGGGTTTCCGTCAATGGGATTCTAAAACTCCTGGTCATCCGGAAGTACATCATACAGATGGTGTAGAAGCTACAACTGGTCCACTGGGACAGGGTGTTGCAATGTCAGTAGGAATGGCAATGGCTGAAAAACATTTAGCTGCTAAATATAACAAAGAGAATTTTTCAGTAGTGGATCATTACACATTTGCATTAGTTAGTGATGGGGACTTAATGGAAGGAATTTCACATGAATCTGCGTCACTTGCTGGACACTTAAAGTTAGGAAAATTAATTGCACTCTACGATTCCAATGATATTTCTTTAGATGGAGAATTAAATAAATCATTCTCTGAAGATGTAGCAGGAAGATTTAATGCATATGGTTGGCAGGTATTACGAGTTGAGGACGGTAATGACACTAAAGCGATCGCAAAAGCGATTGAAGAAGCAAAAGCTAATACAGATCAACCAACATTAATCGAAGTAAGAACGATTATCGGTTATGGATCACCTAATAAATCTGCATCTGCGGCTTCCCATGGAGCACCGTTAGGGACAGATGAAATTAAATTGACGAAAGAATTTTATGAGTGGGAACATGATGATTTCCATGTTCCGGATGAAGTGTACCAAGATTTTAATACCAAAATAGTAGAACGTGGACAAAAGACAGAAGCAGAGTGGAATGCATTGTTTGAAGAATACAAAGCAGCGCACCCTGAATTGGCGAAAGAATTGGCACAAGCTATTAAGGGTGAATTACCTGAAGGTTGGGACAAGGATCTTCCAGTGTACGAGACTGGTAAATCCTTGGCTACGAGAGCTTCATCAGGTGAAGTCCTAAATGCTATCGCAAAAACTGTTCCTTCATTCTTTGGTGGAAGTGCTGATTTAGCTGGATCGAACAAAACAAATATGAAAGACGCTGGAGATTTCTCTCGAAATGATTATAGTGGAAGAAATATTTGGTTCGGTGTTCGTGAATTTGCTATGGCAGCAGCATTAAATGGTATGGCGTTACATGGTGGACTTAAAGTTTTTGGTGGAACATTCTTCGTATTTAGTGACTATTTACGTCCAGCAGTTCGTTTATCTGCTATTCAAAATCTACCAGTAACTTATGTGTTAACTCACGATTCTATTGCAGTTGGAGAAGATGGTCCAACTCATGAACCAGTTGAGCAATTAGCAGCATTTAGAGCAATGCCTAACCTATCAGTTATTCGTCCAGCTGATGGAAACGAAACACAAGCGGCATGGCGCCTTGCACTAGAGTCAACTAAGACTCCAACTGCACTAGTGCTAACTAGACAAAACCTTCCTACATTAGAAGGAACTGCAGAAAATGCTTATGAAGGTGTTAAAAAAGGTGCTTATGTAGTGAGCCCAGCATCTAAAGAAAATCCAGATGCATTGTTAATTGCAACAGGTTCAGAAGTTCAATTAGCTGTTAAAGCACAAGCTGAATTAAAAGCTAAAGGACATGATGTTAGTGTTGTAAGTATGCCTTCATGGGATCGTTTTAACCAACAAGATGCAGCCTATAAAGAATCCGTATTACCAAAAGCAGTTAAAAAACGCTTAGGAATTGAAATGGGTGCTTCATTAGGTTGGGATCGTTATACTGGTGATGAAGGTAAAATTCTTGCGATTGATACATTTGGAGCTTCAGCTGATGGTGATAAAGTGATGGCTGAGTATGGATTTACAGTAGAGAACGTTGTGAAACAAGTAGAATCTTTGTTTAACTAAGTTAGTGAGGATAACCTTTGGCTTAAGTAGCCAGAGGTTATCTTTTTAATTAATTTTATCAAATGAGTATTATGACCAATTTAATTAGACAAAACTAGCGATTATTTTTTTCAGGTTATGACAACAAACTTAGGTATATTTAGGTATAATGTTTGTCAAAGTAGGAGGGACAAGCATATGCAGAAATATACAATTTTTTGGATTGAGCAAGAGTTCTGTTATCATTATTTTTATAAGTCCGAAATTCTTTTTCGATTTTTGAATGAGTATATGAATAATAATTCAAGGAACGACCTACAATCTCAGTTTGATTTTATTACGAAATCTATTCCTTATAGTAACTTGGTTACCCACATCCAGCGCTTTCACGGTAATCAAATAGAGCTTAAAGTAAATGGAAGAAAAATAGATTTAATAAAGAACAATAATAAAGTTACCTTATATTTAAAAGAGAGATCGATGATAATTAAATGTACTTCTGTTCAAGAAGCTGATTTTTTACTATTTGGTGCCTTAAAGATGTTTGATCCTAGTTTCTTCATTGTGGAGAACGGCTCCACCAATTCAGGATGGATTACACCTGTAAAGAAAGAAGCACTTCTTTAAACACTACTATTGTATTATTTTGTATGATTTACTATACTGTATGAGAGACAACATGAAGGAGGAAATATCATGGAATTATGGCTAGGAATAGTTCTTATTATAGTAGCCTTAATTGCTGGTGTCGCTTTAGGATTTTTCATTGCGAGAAGGTACATGATGAATTACTTGAAAAAGAACCCACCAATTAATGAACAAATGTTACGCACTATGATGATGCAGATGGGGCAAAAGCCTTCTCAAAAGAAAATTAATCAAATGATGCGTGCGATGAACAATCAGATTAAGTAGAATGTGTATAGGGACAACCTCTTGTAGTTAGTTGTTTACATATCGCAGCTTCTGTTTATCTAGAATGACCATAAATGGAGTGCTAACTTCAGGCTTGAGATGGACAGAATCTTACTCTGATTGGTTCAGAAATTATCTTTCAGAGGGCATTAGTAATCTTCAGAAGGATGTTTTCTTCTTATAAATCCCTTGCGCCATATAGGTGACAAGGGATTTATAATTTTATTGACTTTCTAAAAAAGAAAGTGAGGGAAAATGAATGACGGAACTTAATATTTTTGTGGCATTTGGAGCTGGATTTCTATCCTTTATTTCTCCTTGTGTGCTGCCTTTATATCCTGCATTTCTATCTTATATAACAGGAATGAGTGTCAGCGAATTAAAAGAAGATAATGGAATGTTTAATACCAAAAGCATTTTACATACAGTTTTATTTTTGATAGGTTTTTCTTCGGTATTTATCATTTTAGGATTTAATATGACATTTATTGGCCAATTTTTAACAAGCTGGCAAGACATAATCAGGCAAATAGGAGCTATACTAATTGTCTTTTTTGGGCTAGTTATTGTAGGTGTTTTTAATTTTGAATTTTTGATGAAAGATCAAAAAGTAGTCTTTAAAAATCGGCCGTCGGGTTATTTTGGTTCCTTTATTATCGGTATGGCATTTTCATTAGGTTGGACACCCTGCACAGGACCGATTTTAATGGCGGTTATTTCGATGGCTGCTGCAGATACGGACACTGGCTTGGTAATGATGGGAGCATATTCATTAGGATTTTCTATACCGTTTTTAATATTGTCTTTTTTTATAGGGAAAATGAAATGGATCAAGAAAAACGGTCCACGACTAGTAAAAGTTGGTGGATATGTTATGATATTTATGGGAATATTCTTGTTCTTTGATTTGATGACAAAACTGACCTCATTTCTTGCAGGATATTTTAATTTCAGTGGATTTTAAATGGAAAATGGTTAAAGTATATAATATGATGAGTACAGAAAAAAGGAGTTTTTAATTGTGATTAAAGAAAATGACTTAATTTTAAGAACAACTACTACATTAATCGCTTTTATCTTGTTTGGATTTTCCATCTACCTGTTTTTGGCTGGCCATAGTGCTCCAGGTGGTGGTTTTATAGGGGGATTAATGACCTCTGCTGCAATCTTGTTGATGTATATGGCTTATGGATTAAAGGCTGTAAGTAAAATCCTTCCTATTAATTACCAATTACTAATTCCAATAGGACTAACGATTGCATTACTAACGAGTATAGGATCTGTTTTCATAGGAGAACCATTTCTGAACCAAACTTTTGGTTATTTTGATCTCCCGATTTTAGGTGAAAAAGAGTTAGCAACAGCACTCCTTTTTGACCTTGGGGTTTATTTAACAGTTGTAGGTGTTTCACTTACCATTATATTGACAATTGCTAATGATCAATAACCAGTTAGATAATCGTGTATTCGTTTCTATTAACTAGAAGTCAGAAAGAGTTGATCATATGTTTTGGGCCATAGCTAGTACAGTTGTTGGTATGATGATGGCTATAGCCATGATATTTGTCAGATTAAAAGCCTCAAGAAAACCAGCAAGCGTCATGAAGATCATCTTACCACCACTTTTTATGAGTACAGGTGCACTTATGTTCATTTTCCCAATATTTCAAATAGGTTGGAGAGAAGTGGTGGAAGCAATTTTTGTTGGGATGGTGTTCTCCATTCTCCTAACCTTGACGACTAAATTTGAGATTCGTGATGGTGAGATTTACCTTATACCTTCTAAATTTTTCGTGATAATTTTGTTCGGGTTGTTACTAGTTAGGATAATTTTAAAGTGGATCATTGGCCAATCGGTTGCTGTTGGGGAGACAAGTGGAATGTTCTTCCTCTTAGCTTTTGGGATGATTGTCACGTGGCGTTTATCTATGCTATATAAGTTCAAGAAACTTCAAAAGCGACTATAGATATAACCCCTTATTTATCGAAAAGGGATAAATAAGGGGTTATATCTATTTCTTTTTCATTTAACTTTTTAATTAGGAACTTATGATCTCGTTTTGGAGTAGCTAGTATGTATCCCTCAATAAGTATATCTTGATTAATTTTAGACTTCCTTTTTTGTAGGGCTAATTCCCCAATTTTACTAGCGATTTTTTGTCTGGCAACATCTCTAAATAACTCAGGGACAGGAGCTACCAATTCCTCTAATAGAACTTTATCTTCTGTTTTCCACATATGTTTTGTTTTCTCAAAGTAATATTCTTCCCAGTCGAGGTTCGACTTTCCGTCCTCTTTCGGTAACTTCTTAAGAAACTTTCTAAACATGAAAAAGCCGCCTATCGCAAGAAGTCCTACGAGAATAAAAGTCCATGCAACAATGAATAATGAAAAACCAAATGACATGTAACCACCTATTCTTTCAAATTAACCTTTATTATAATAGAAAAGTTTTATTTTCTTCTAATTTATAGTAATATTACTATAAATTACTTATTTCTTAATTTTTCTCCATTTTTTCTACTTTTCCATAATAATCTTACAAAATTTGAATATACATAATAAAAATAATTTATTTCATTTCATTATAACATCAGAAATAGAAAATGTACCAGATGGATATTTCTTATTGTGAAAATTTGAAAATAGAATAAAAAGGAGGGAGATAGGTGTGTCGTCTGACTACAGTAAAGGCAATAGTGGACTAGAGTTCAATGTAAATAATGAAAACCTACCATCTAAAGCTGATGATGTGTACTCGCTAGCGTCCTTACCCAAAAAGCTTATTAACTGGATTGAGCAACATAGCTATGATCTCATCATCATTTGTGATATGTACGGTGAAATAATGTTTGTTTCCCATTCTGTAAACAAACTGCTAGGGTATGAACCATGTGAATTAGTAGGCAAAAAAGCACTGAATTACCTTCCTATTGATGATCAACAAAAGATACTACAAAAGAATATAGGTAATACAAATTTACCACAGAAATTTAATATTAATCTTAGAGACTGTTTTGGTAAATATGTTTGGGTAGAAACTGTTATCTCAAAAGATTTTTTACAATCTGATGTTCCTGTATATATTAGTTTATCAAAGGATATTACAGATAAAAAAGAAGCAGAAGAAATGCTTATACGTTCAGAAAAAATGTCAGTTGCTGGTCAACTAGCAGCAGGAGTAGCGCATGAGATACGAAATCCACTTACTTCCTTAAAGGGTTTTGTCCAGTTATTACAAGCTGGAATAGATAGAAAGGAAGAGTATTATAAAATAATGGTAGATGAAATTGATAAAATCGACACGATTACTTCAGAACTATTGTTTATCTCAAAACCAATGACTGATGAACGGAAATATGAGAATGTATCAAAAATGTTACGAGATGTGGTTACTTTGTTACAATCACAAGCTAACCTACATAATATTAATATTCGTGTTGAAATGGATAATGTGGATACAGAGGTTTATTGTGACCGTACACAAATTAAACAAGTACTAATTAATTTAATAAAAAATGCAGTAGAAGAAATGCTGGATGGTGGAACTATAACAGTAGAGGTATCTTACTCAACAACTACATGTTCGATCTCTATTATTGACGAAGGTCCAGGGATTCCGGAACATATTTTACATAAATTGAAAGAACCATTCTTTACAACGAAAAAAAATGGAACTGGGCTAGGCCTGATGATTTCAAATAAGATTATAGAGAATCACCAAGGTACACTTGATATATTTCAAAATAAAGAAAAAGGAAGTACATTCACAATAAAATTACCTATATCTCCTGAAATTTAAGGAAGCATTCTCCTACCGTTTATAGGAGAATGCTTCCTCTTTATTTACATATCGTGAGAAGCGCCTTTTTTCTGTCTACTGTGGTTTCTATTCTTCACTTTTTTTGATCCGCTTAATGGTTCATTTGGTTGTTTTTTCTGTTTATTATCTGCCATTAAATAATCCCTCCTATCCTTCATATATTGTGTCACAGAAGTCTTTTTATTCCGAATGAATGGTCAAACTGTCAAAGTACAAACTATGAAAGAAAGGAGGATACTTTAATGACTAACAATTTTAACAATATGGAGATTGTAAACACGGCCAATATAAGTGAACATGGAGAAGAACTTTCCCACTTGAACAATGAAATTAACGCTACAACGGAACAAGTTGATAATGCCTTACGAAGAGCAAGTAAGCATTCAATAGAACGACTAGAAGATTATAAGGCAATACTAGAGCAAATTCAAAACCATTTAAAATAAAAATTGCTTAAGGATAACCATTACTTATACAAAAATATAAGAAATGGTTATCCTAATATGCTTAATTTTTCTGGCTAATTATTTTACTTATAAACCGATTTCATTTAAAATATATACGTGCATAATATAAAAGGAAAGTGATACTTAGGGGAAGAGGAGAGATCGGATTACGATCTTAAATAACTAAAGGGGGTAACATAAATTATGGCAAAAAATGATGTCTACAGCGCGCATAAGCAATTTGAACTAAATGGTAAGAAATACAACTACTACCATTTGAAAGCACTAGAAGATGCCGGATTAGGTAAAATATCACGTCTTCCATTTTCTATTCGTGTGTTACTAGAATCACTTATTCGTCAATACGATGGACATGTTATTAAAGAAGAACATGTCGAAGGACTAGCTAACTGGGGGAAATCAAAGGGTACAGATGTGCCATTTAAACCATCTCGCGTTATTCTTCAAGATTTCACTGGTGTTCCAGCAGTGGTTGACCTAGCGTCTTTACGTAAGGCGATGGTTGATATGGGTGGTTCACCTGACAAAATAAATCCAGAAGTTCCAGTTGACCTTGTAATTGACCACTCGGTTCAAGTTGATAAATATGGTACAAACGATGCGTTACGAGCAAACATGGAATTAGAATTTGAAAGAAATGCAGAACGTTACGAATTTTTAAGTTGGGCACAAAAAGCATTTGATAATTATCGAGCTGTTCCACCTGCAACTGGTATTGTTCACCAGGTTAACCTTGAGTATATTGCAAATGTTGTTCATGCAGTTGAGAATGAACAAGGTGAATTTGACGCATTCCCTGATACACTAGTCGGTACCGATTCCCACACAACTATGATCAACGGGTTAGGTGTACTAGGTTGGGGTGTTGGTGGTATTGAAGCAGAAGCTGGTATGCTTGGTCAACCTTCTTATTTCCCGGCACCAGATGTTATTGGTGTGAAATTTACAGGAAGTTTCCCTAATGGAACTACAGCAACTGATCTTGCACTTAAAGTGACGCAAGTTCTTCGTGAGAAAAAAGTGGTAGGAAAATTTGTAGAATACTTTGGTCCTGGTCTAAAAGATATGCCTTTAGCTGATCGCGCTACTATTTCCAATATGGCGCCTGAATACGGTGCAACTTGTGGATTTTTCCCAGTTGATCAAGAGGCATTAAACTATTTACGCCTTACAGGTCGAACTGAAGAGCATATTTCTATTGTTGAAAAGTATTGTAAAGAAAACAATCTCTGGTATTCACCTGAGCAACCAGATCCTGAATTTACAGAGTTAGTTGAAATTGACCTTTCTGAATTAGAGCCGAATCTTTCTGGTCCTAAGCGTCCACAGGATCTTATTCCACTGTCTGGAATGAAAAAATCCTTTAATGAAGCTATTACGGCACCAGCAGGAAATCAAGGTTTTGGTTTAGATAAGAAGGAATTTGATAAAGAGGTTAAAGTGGAGCACCCAAGTGGTAAAACATCTGTGATGAAAACAGGTGCGGTTGCTATAGCTGCGATAACATCTTGTACTAATACATCCAATCCATACGTAATGTTGGGTGCAGGTCTATTAGCTAAAAAGGCAGTAGAAAAAGGACTAGAGGTTCCAGCGTATGTTAAGACTTCATTGGCACCTGGTTCCAAAGTTGTAACAAGATATTTAGAGGATTCGGGCTTAATGCCATATCTAAATGATTTAGGTTTTAATCTTGTTGGGTATGGTTGTACAACATGTATCGGTAACTCAGGTCCTCTATCTGATGAAATTGAAGAGGCGATTGCTAAAAATGACTTAACAGTGTCGTCTGTTCTTTCAGGAAACCGTAATTTTGAAGGAAGGATCCACCCATTGGTGAAAGCTAATTATCTTGCTTCTCCACCGCTAGTTGTTGCTTATGCACTTGCAGGAACAGTTGACGTCGATCTTCATTCAGAGCCTATCGGTGAGGATAAAGATGGTAAACCTGTTTACTTCAATGATATATGGCCTACAATGGATGAGATTCGTGAACAAGTTAAAAATGTAGTAACACCAGAAATCTTCCGTAAAGAATATGAAGAAGTATTTAAATCAAATGAAAAGTGGAATGAAATTCAAACAACGGATGAACCGTTATATAAATGGGATCAAGAATCTACTTACATTCAAAACCCACCATTCTTTGAAGGACTTTCAAAAGAAGCTGGCAAAGTAGAAGATTTATCAAATTTAAGTGCAATAGGAAAGTTTGGAGATTCTGTTACAACAGATCACATCTCTCCGGCTGGAGCGATTGCGAAAGATATGCCTGCAGGTACATATCTGCAAGAGAAGAATGTATCTCCAAGAAACTTTAATTCATATGGCTCTCGACGTGGTAATCATGAAGTAATGATGAGAGGTACTTTTGCAAATATTCGAATTAAAAACCAATTGGCTCCAGGGACAGAAGGTGGTTATACAACATACTGGCCTACGGAAGAAGTAATGCCAATTTATGATGCAGCAATGAAATATCAAGAAAATGGAACAGGTTTGATTGTTCTAGCCGGTAAAGATTATGGTATGGGTAGTTCACGTGACTGGGCTGCTAAGGGTACGAACCTTCTAGGTATTAAAACAGTTATTGCCGAAAGTTTTGAAAGAATTCACCGTTCTAACCTTGTTATGATGGGTGTACTTCCGCTACAATTCCAGGATGGAGACAGTGCTGAATCTCTAGGCTTAACTGGAAAAGAATCATTTGACGTAAAAATCGGTGAAGAAGTAAAACCTCATGATTTAGTAAAAGTAACTGCAACAGATGCAGAAGGAAAGAAAACTGAATTTGAAGTAATTGCTCGTTTCGATAGTGATGTTGAAATTGATTACTACCGTCATGGTGGGATACTACAAATGGTGCTTCGTAATAAATTAGAAACAGTATAATTGAGAAAAAGACAGCCTTGTGGCTGTCTTTTTCTTTACATTTTATTTTAAAAACCTTACTATTTAAGGGAGATACTCCATATACTAGAATTGTCTACATGGAGTATTAGAAAAAGGAAGTGTTATTTTTGACTAAAAAGATTATAGGGTTGGTACTTATTTTAAGTCTCATTGGTATCGTTCTGTTTAACCTTGTCTTTGCTGATGATATAAATTCAGAGAAGCTAACATTTGATAATCCTATTGAGGGGACAGCTATTGTTTCTCCTAACAATAATTCTGCTCTAGAATCTGGAAGTACAGCTCCAAATTTCACCTTAGAGACACTAGAAGGTGAGAGAGTATCACTATCAGATTATAAAGGGAAAAAGGTTTTTTTGAACTTCTGGACAACATGGTGTCCACCATGCAAAAAGGAAATGCCAGACATGCAAACCTTCCATGAACAATATGGTGATGAAGTAGAAATTTTAGCCATTAATTCGACAGGTAATGAATATAAACCAAGTGACGTTCCCGCGTTTATCGAAAAAGGGAACTATACTTTTAATGTATTGTTAGACAAAGATGGTGCTGTCTCTAATGAGTATATGATCTACACAATCCCAGTTACTTATTTCATTGATAGTGAAGGGGTAATAAGGGACAAATTAACTGGCCCAATGACAGTGGACTACATGATAGAGATGATGGAGAAACTAAAGTAGGTAAATAGTTATAATTTTTCTGAAAAATGGTAATCCTTTAAATAATGAATATTAAGGAGAGGATTTCCATGTCTAAAAAAAAGAAAAGAACCTTTGAGCAATTGCTAAATGAGAATAGAAATGAAATTTTGGAAAGTGAATCCATTCTTGAAAAAATCGATGAAAGAATTGAACAGCGCTTAAATAGTACATTAAGTAATGATGCATAAAATAACACGAAAGAGGGATTGGTCGAGAAAAGGCCGATTCTTTTTTTATTTTTTAGGATATTATATAATCTGCCGAATGTGGATAACTTGCAAAATCAGCCTCGTCCAACTCCGAGCGCCAGCGACTAGCGAGACTTCCCTCGCCTCCGTATGATAACAATTCGACGCTTAGTCGAATTTCCGAAATTACTTCGTTCACGTTTTGCCTTTATCTCCTACGTTTCAGTCCAGTTCGTACGTCACTAACCGGCGCTCTGCGCTTTTGTGCTTGAAAGACTGTGAACACCTTGGTATATATGGTAGATGTACTTTTTCCATATATAGTGGTGAATATTGCAGTACTTGAAAACAGATAATAGTATGGACATCAAAAAGAAAGGGGATTGTAAAATGGGAAATCCAAAAAAGGATACAAAACATTTTCGTCCGGAACACCTTGGTCTTCAATCGCATGCGGCTGATGGGAACAAAGGTAAACAGATGTCTTCAAAAACAAACGAACAACCAGATCTAATACAACAAAAAGGATAGTAGGGGGGTAACTTTATGAGTAAACATCATTCAAAGCCAAATCCAGATGATCGTTCAGATAACGTAGAGAAGTTACAAAACATGGTGCAAGATACGATTGAAAATATCGAGGCTGCACATGATACAATGCGATATGCCTCAGGGGAAGAAAAAGAGCAGATTAAGAACAAAAACGCTCGCCGTGAAGAATCCATTCAGGCTATGCGTGAGGAAATAAAAGACGAATATCACGATCAACGTTAGTAACAAACCCCTCTTAGTTCTAAGCTGAGAGGGGTTTTATGTACATAAGCCTATTTATAACGGAATCATAGGGAATATGATAAACTAAAGGGGTGAAAGGGGAAGATTGTGTTGCATGAGAAAGAGTTAGAACAACAAATTAAGAATTGGACATCCATTGAATCTTTGCCGCCTTTGTCTGAGGTTGAGGTGTTAAGGTCGATTGACAATTATAAAAATGAGTCATTACATATATCTGAAGAGGTAGTTTCCGTATTATATAGTATGTTAGCATTTTATAGGCTACGTCGTAATTATAATGATGATGATATTACTAAAATACTATTAAAACAAGCAAATAATAGTGACGGTAACACTATGTCGCAGGAAATTATGAATTTGAAGCAATTCTTCAATTTTTATTCAACATTAGAGCAATCTAGTTTGGGAGCTTGGTCCATTCGTGAAACTGACTTTGAACCGGCTAAACTAAAAAAATTAAATGAATTATTAGAAATAGTGGAAACATTTCTAGAAACAAATCACTATGTAAAAGAAAATACTAATAACCAATTAAGTGCGCTATATAATCAAATTCTAGAAGAATTTTATCATTTACAAGATCTAGTATTGGAATCTATTGAGGGATTGGAGAATAAAAGGTCCGGAACACCGGTAAAGCAAATAAATGACAGTGTTAGACGAATTAACACACTCAAGGAAAAATTTCATCAGCAGTTTCCAACTATCTTTACTAATAACCGTCAAGAAGACCCACTTGAGAAGCTTAACGTTATGGTAGGTTTAAAAGAAGTTAAAACGTATATTCAAAATTACTACCATTACCTAAAGTATCAGAAGCAAAGAAAGAAGTTAGGCTTTCAGATGGTTGATGAACCTGGCTTGCATATGATTATAACAGGTAATCCTGGAACAGGAAAAACAACAATAGCGCGGTTGCTAGCCGAAATCTATTTTGAATTGGGCTTACTTGAAACAAGCAATGTAACAGAGGTAAACCGTTCCCATCTTGTAGGGTCTTACGTAGGCCAAAGTGAAGAAAACACAATAAATTACGTCAAGGAATCACAAGGTGGAATTTTGTTTATTGATGAAGCTTATAGTTTAAAAAGAGAAGGTCAGAGCGGTAACGATTATGGTCAGGCAGTGATAGATACATTAGTATCTAGCATGACGAGTAAGGAGTATTCTAACCGTTTTGCTGTTATTTTAGCAGGTTACCCAGAAGAGATGAGACAGTTTCTCTGGTCAAACCCAGGTTTAAGAAGTCGATTCCCAGAGCAGAATTCCATTGATTTACCTAACTTTGAGATGGATGAGTTACTGAAAATTGCAGAAGATACTGCATTACAAAATGATTATTTTTTTACAGAAGAAGCTTTAAATCGATTTAAGGGGATAATCGATAAATCACGTGTAGACGAAACTTTTGGTAATGCACGAACTGTTAGAGATTTGGTACTAAAAGCAATTTTTAAAAAAGGTGCATCTAAGCATATTTCAATGAAGGAAGATTGGATAGAACATATGCGTATTGACAGTAGTGATTTGGATATTATGGACAATACATCAACTGATGAACAACCAATGAAGCAATTAGACCAACTAGTTGGGTTAAACCAAGTTAAACAGGAAGTTAAAAAGTTATCATCGTTCGTGCGCATCCAACAAAAAAGAAAACAAAAAGGGCTTCCGGGTGTTCCAGTTCAATTACATGCCATTTTTTCCGGGAATCCAGGAACAGGTAAGACTACTATTGCCAAAATCTACTCACAAATATTAAAAGAATGTGGCTTGTTAAAAAGAGGACACTTTGTGCTTGCCTCGAGAAGTGATCTTGTAGCTGGTTTTGTTGGACAAACTGCAATGAAAACAAAGCAAAAGGTTAGAGAAGCGCTTGGTGGAGTTCTATTTATTGATGAAGCCTATTCCCTTTATCGTGGGGAAAAAGATTTTGGTAAAGAAGCGATCGATACGCTTGTTGATGAGATGACAAAACATAACGAAAATTTAGTAGTTATACTGGCTGGTTACCAAAATGAAATGGAACAATTTATTTCAAGTAACCCTGGTTTAGAGTCGAGATTTAAAAAATATTTTCATTTTGAAGATTATAATCAAGAGGAATTAATTAGTATAACTAAGTTCCACGTGAATAATTATCAATATGAAATGGACGAAGAAGCACTAAACTTTTTACAAGAGAAATTCAGTGAACATAGTGTTGGTGGAAATGCAAGATCTGTGATCAACCTAATTGATGAAGCGATACAGTACCAAGCGTTAAGAATGGTTCAAGAGGAAGATCTCGAATCTATTCAATCATTACAAAAATTGGGCAGAAAAGATTTTGAACACGCTTGGTCAACAGTAAGGGGGAAAAAGTCGTGAAAAAAGTGAAAACTTCTATAAAAGTAAGGTATCAAGAAACGGATCAAATGGGTGTAGTCTATCATGCAAATTATTTAGTTTGGTTTGAAATAGGAAGAACTGCCTTTATTGAATCACTAGGATTTAATTATCATGATATGGAAAAGGACGGCGTTGTATCACCGGTAGTTGACGCACATATGTATTTCAAACAACCGATACGTTATGGACAAGATGCATATGTAGAAACCTGGATTGAAGAGTATGATGGTCTAAGAACTACTTATGGCTATCAAATTATGGATGAAGAAGGTAATGTTGCAGTTGCTGGTTCAACTAAACATGTTATCGTGAAAAAAGACAATTTTAGACCAGTCTCTCTTAGAAAAAAATTTCCGGATTGGCACGAAGCATATACAAATGCTGTAGGAGATAAGTGATATGGCTTTTGGTGTTAAGAAAGAGGAGTTAAAAAAATGGAAGCAGTGTGTTTTAAATGGAGAGATAGCATTTTTAACTCACTTTTGGCTAGACGATCGCTTCCCTGGATGTACAACAGTTACCAAAGTAGGATGTTGTCATATTGATAAGCTAATTGAGTGGGGAGCACGTTACAACTTACAGCCAAATTGGATTCATTATGATCAGAGTTATCCTCATTTTGATTTGTTTGGAGATAGACAAAAAGACATTTTAATAAAAGAAAAGCAGTTTGAACAGGTTAAACGTTTTAACTTATAGTAGAAAACGGTAAATAATCTTTACTTTTCCAATTTTTCCTTTATAATTAAATTATTAAAGAAAAGGGGGTATGTGTTATGAATTTAATTAAATTTCAATCAGACCAATTAAATGTTGAAGTTCTTACACTGCCCAACGGGATTATTTTTTAATTTCTTTTATTGTGGATTTAATTACCATGGGCAGTGCTATGTCTATGGTTTCTACTATTAAAAAAAGAGATCATACATAGGTATGGTCTCTTTTTTTATACCACATGGGAGGATTTAAATTGAATTTAAAAAAGCTAGGTTGGAATGACTATTTTTTAGCACTTGCAAACGGATATATAGATGATGAAGATTTTACAGTGGCTCGTGTTTCGAAAGAACATAAAGGTTTATATGAAATATTAAATGAAGATGGGCAGTTATTCGCAGAGATATCCGGTAAAATGCAGCACAACTCATCTGAAAGAAATGATTATCCCGCAGTGGGGGATTGGGTGGTTATAAAGAAACAGCAACATGAAAATCGAGCAATTATCCACAACGTTTTACCGAGAAGAAGTAAATTTTCTAGGAAGGTTGCTGGAGCAACTACTCAGGAACAAATTGTAGCGGCTAACATTGACACAATCTTCTTAGTTAGCGCATTAAATAGTGATCTTAATATACGAAGAATAGAGCGATACCTTGTTATGGCTTGGGAAAGTGGTGCCAACCCTGTTATTATCTTAACTAAATCTGATTTGTGTTACGATGTGGAATCAAAAGTTTTGGATGTCGAACATATTGCTATTGGCGTTCCTATCCATGTTGTAAGTGCTATGAATGGTAGTGGAATAACTGACATATTGCCTTACTTAAAGGAAGGAGAAACTATAGCACTTCTTGGTTCTTCAGGGGTTGGCAAGTCTACATTAACTAACAAATTATTAGGGAAAGAACTATTAAAAGTTCAAAATATTAGAGAAGCAGATGATAAAGGCCGGCACACCACTACACATCGTGAATTGGTAGTTCTTCCTACAGGAGGAGTTCTAATAGATACGCCAGGAATGCGTGAATTACAATTATGGAGTGCAGAAGACAGTGTTGATGTTAGCTTTGAAGATATAACTCGCTTTGCAGAATTATGTAAGTTTCGGGATTGCAATCACGAGCATGAACCAGGATGTGCTGTCAAACAGGCTATAAAAAACGATGAACTTGATCAAGAAAGGTTAACTAGTTACCACAAACTACAAAAAGAATTGGAATATTTGGAGCGGAAAACAGATAAGTTGGCACAATTAAAAGAACGAGAAAAATGGAAAAAACTCGCTGGTGATCGAACGAGAGTACATCGGAGATAGTAAGAAGCAGTACCAATTGGTACTGCTTCTTAGTTTTAGTGAAGTTCGTTACCTTTATGGTTGTCTTCATAATTAGCTTGGTTCATTCCAGGTACAATTTGTCCGGGAAGTGTGGTACCGTGCATGTACGCGGGAGAAGGGTTTAATTTAGGGACTTGTCCCATTGCTTCAGGTTTTGCGACATATTCAAAATTCGCTTGTCCGTCCATGCTCGGACCACTAGCCCATCTACCCTTAGAGCTTTCCTCACCGTCAGAGAAGTTCATGAAGGAATACGATACTTCTTGTTTCTCAAGCGCTTGTGGAAAAGTACTTGGTACAATAGCTTTTTGGTTTTGTTCAAGTTCTTCAATTGCTGCCATCCATTGGTTTTGGTGCATCGTATCCCGTGCAATTAAGAATGATAACATGTCACGAACACCAGGGTCTGTAGTCATTTCGTATAAACGAACAACTTGAAGTCGACCTTGTGATTCTGCATTAAGATTCGCTCTAAAGTCTGCTAGAAGGTTACCACTAGAAATTGTATAACGAGCAGTCCATGGATAGCCAACACTATCTTCTGGCTTTGCCCCTAGACCTGCTACAATAGCATGCTGAGGGTTCATCCCACCAAGAACGGCCTCAACAGTTGGATCCTTAGCTGCTTCATCTTGAACACGAGCAGGAGCTCCATCTAATAACTGAGCAATCATCGTTGCTATCATTTCTACGTGTGCTATTTCTTCTGTCCCAATATCCAAAATCATATCTTTATACTTGTCATCTGCAGCTCGACAATTCCAACCTTGGAAAAGGTACTGCATCATTACTGACATTTCTCCAAACTGACCACCTAAAATCTCTTGAAGTTTTTTCGCATAGACAGGATCTGGATTACTTGGTTTAGCGTTATATTGCAACTCTTTCGTATGAAAGAACATCTAATTACCTCCTTTTTAGGTATATCATTATTGTTCTGAAATTGAAGAGTTATATCCATAGAAAAATTCCCCACAAGATGTGAGGAATTTACTTTGAATGCTTATGACTTTTCTCTGGAACTGGATCAAATCCACCTGGATGAAATGGGTGGCATTTTAAAATTCTTTTAACTGTTAAGTAAAGTCCCTTAATGGCCCCGAAGCGTTGGAATGCTTCTAGGCCGTAATGGGAACATGTTGGATAAAATCTACATGTTGGAGGTTTTATCGGACTAATTACTTTTTGATAAAATTTAATAATTAAGATAAAGACTCTTCTCATCTATTTTTATCTTCCTACTTCTTCTCTTTTATCATAAGAGATCGTTGCAATGGCATCATGCAAATGAATGGATTCCTCGTTACGGCAAGAAATAGTGAACTTATCTACATAGGAAAGCTCATACAAATCAGCAGCAACTAATCTCACAATATCCTCAACGAATCGTGGGTTTTCAAATGCCTGTTCTGTTACCATTTTTTCATCTGGTCGTTTAAGAACAGGGTGAATACGAGCACTAGCATTACTTTCAGCAGCTTCTAATAAAGCATGTTTCCAATCTACATCTTCTTCACTGAAGTCTTCTGAAAGTACTACAGACATACTAACTATCCCACGTTGGTTATGTGCACTATATTCACTAATTTCCTTTGAGCAAGGACATAGTGTTGTTATCGTACCTGACAGGCCAACCTGTACATCATAGCCTTCGTCACTATCATAATGAACCTCCATGAAAGCATCAGCATGGTTCATTCCTACTAACTCAGATGAAGGTCCCTTCCGTTCGAAAAACCAGGGATATGTTACTTTTACCATGGCATCTTTTTGCTTTAATCTTGTTGCAAGTTCTTTCGTAAACTGTTTGAGGCTAGTAATGGAAACGTAAAAATTCTCATCTAAATGATATTGGTGTAATTGTTCCGTAAATCTACTCATGTTAGTACCTTTACTATCTAAAGTAATCGTAGAGGTGAACTCAAAAGTACCGATAGTAGTTTGAAAATGTGGTGAGATATCACTTTGTATTCTAATTGGGTGCTTTACATTTGCTATACCTACTGCATCTATATCAAACATGAAGTCTTTTCTGGTATTTTGTAAATCAGCCATTTCGTGCTTTTCAGTGGGCTTGGTTCTTGGTCCAGGATCTACAGAACCGAATAATTTATGACGTTCTGTTTTATTTGGAAGTGTTTTTTTAGTTTTAAAATTAGTATTAGCCATAATATGACTCCTTTCTGCGTCTTTCAACTATTTCAAAGTATACTCAACAAGACACTTTTATTCAATTTTTTTAACTTGTTGTTTAAAAAGGACCT
This sequence comes from Aquibacillus kalidii, assembly GCF_014280935.1. Lineage (GTDB taxonomy): Bacteria > Bacillota > Bacilli > Bacillales > Amphibacillaceae > Aquibacillus_D > Aquibacillus_D kalidii. The sequence continues at coordinate 145,184 of NZ_JACLZI010000036.1, read as the reverse complement.
AAGCCTTTGCGCAAAGGGTTAGATCCTTTTAACTAATTATTATTTAGAAAATAAAGTTAGGAAATATAACTTACATCCACGTTATTTTCGGTTCTGTTTTATTTATAATTCGTTTTATGTTCGCACGATGTCGGTAAAAGACAAAAATAGTAAGGATAGATAACACTATTAATAACCCTACATCTCTTTGGATGATCGAAACAATGATCGCGACAAGTCCTGTAATCATCGAAGAAAGTGAAACATATTTCGATAAATAAAGAACAATTAAAAAGGAAATAATCATGATTAAAAAGAGAAGTGGATTTACACCTAATATAATACCACCCGATGTTGCTACAGCCTTCCCACCCTTAAATTTTGCAAAGATAGGGTACATGTGTCCTATAACAGCAAAGATACCAATTATCAGAGGGTTAACCTCTGTGTAACCAAATATAATGGGAAGAAGCGTTGCAAGTGTTCCTTTCAAGATATCGCCAGCAGTCACCATCATTCCTGCTTTAACACCTAAAACTCGAAAGGTGTTAGTACCACCTAGATTTCCACTACCATGCTCTCTTATATCAGTTTGATAACCTAGTTTCCCAATAATAAGAGCAAAAGGCACTGAACCTATAAAATATGCAATAATTGCTAGTAAAGAATAGTCCATATAATAACTCCTTTAATAAACTTGTATCGTTATTTTAACATGAAGTTATTAAATAAGGGTACTCCCTAATTTAATATTCAACTATTTGCTTATATTTATGTTAGTATGGAGGTATCCATTCTATACAATAATAATTTTATCGATGAATTTTAAAACTATCTAGAGTCTCAGTAATAAATGGTGACGTTGAATGCCGCTCCGGGCAGTTGCCCATGAAAAGTCGAGTATTCTACGGAACGAGTACAAAGCACACAACCTATTTCCAAAAGTGAGATTTTAACTATAACGGCTTTTATCTCAAATATGAAAATTAGAAATATCTTAATTAAAGAGGAGGCAACTAGTATGAATAACTTAAACCCATCAAACGAGAAAATAAAAGAAATCCTACAGAATGCGAAAACAGTAGCAGTTGTTGGTTTATCCGACAAACCAGAAAGAACCTCCTATCAAATTGCTGAAGCAATGCAAAAAGTTGGCTACCGAATTATACCAGTTAATCCAACTATATCTGAGGTACTAGGAGAAAAAGCTTATAGTTCTCTGACTGAAATTAACGAAAAGATTGATATAATCAACGTATTTAGACGTTCTGAATTTTTACCTGAAATAGCTAAAGAAGCAATTCATACAGATGCTACGACTTTTTGGGCACAACAAGGGATTTTTAATCAAGATGCATATGATTATTTAACAAGTAAGGGTTATATAGTTATAATGGATACTTGTATTAAAGTAGCGCACTCGGTTATGATAGGCAAATGAATAGGTGGAAAAAATCCCTGGTCCATGCACAGGGATTTTTTGTTGTAAGAAACAAACTTTAGGTTGTCAAATTAACTCTAATCCCACCAATTAATAAGGGCTGATTTCGTACATTCTTGATCATTATTTACAAAAATTGTTTGCGAAATATGAGAAAAAAGCTAAAATAGTAAAAGTATAGCGAAAGAGTATCTTTACAATAGCGAACGATTGTTCTAATGTATGAAGTAATCATAAAAGTTGAAATAAGACACGTTTAGATATACAGGAGAAAGGAGCCGTGTTCGGGTGGTAAAGAAAACAACAACGCAATATTCAGATGATTCGATCCAGGTTCTAGAAGGTTTAGAAGCTGTAAGAAAGCGACCGGGGATGTATATAGGGAGTACAGATTCCAGAGGACTACACCACCTTGTTTTTGAGATTGTAGATAATGCTGTCGATGAAGCATTAGCAGGATTCGGGGATATTATTAAAGTAACGATACATAACGATAATAGTATTACTGTAGTAGATATGGGACGTGGTATGCCTACTGGAATGCACAAGACTGGACGTCCTACACCAGAAGTAATTTTCACAGTTCTTCACGCTGGTGGTAAATTTGGACAAGGTGGGTATAAAACTAGTGGTGGTTTACACGGAGTTGGTGCCTCAGTAGTAAATGCTTTGTCAGAATGGCTTGAAGTAACGATACACCGCGATGGATATAGTTATGTGCAACGATTCGAAAATGGTGGTGTACCGGTCACTTCTCTAGATAAAAAGGGGAAAACAAAAAAAACTGGAACAGAAATTCATTTCAAGCCAGATCCAACTATCTTTACTACTACAACATATCAATTTGACATGCTGTCAGAAAGATTAAGAGAAGCTGCTTTCTTATTGAAAGGTATGCAGATTGACCTATTAGATGAGCGAAACAATCAGTCTGAATCTTATAAATATCCAGATGGTCTAGAATCATTTGTTACGTATTTGAATGAAGAAAAAGATGCCTTGCATCCTGTTGTATCATTTGAAGGAGAACAGCAGGAGATAGAAGTTGATTTCGCTTTTCAATTCAATGATGGTTATGCCGAGAGCATGCTATCATTCGTAAATAATGTACGTACAAAAGATGGAGGAACACACGAATCAGGCGCAAGATCTGCTATTACGCGTTCCTTTAATGATCATGCAAGAAAAATAAATGTTTTAAAAGAAAAAGATAAAAATTTAGAAGGAAATGATATCAGGGAAGGATTTACTGCGATTGTATCTGTTCGGATTCCTGAAGCTAAACTTCAGTTTGAAGGCCAAACAAAAGGTAAATTGGGTACATCCGAAGCAAGGTCTGCAGTAGATGGAGTTGTATCTGAGAATCTTTCCTATTTCCTAGAAGAAAACCCGGACATTTCTACCATGTTGATTAAAAAGGCAATTCGGGCAAAGGAAGCAAGGGAAGCTGCTCGGAAAGCAAGGGAAGATGCTCGTTCAGGTAAGAAGAAAAAGCGAAGAGATGCTTTACTAAGTGGGAAATTAACCCCTGCACAATCAAGAAACCCTGAAAAAAACGAATTGTATTTAGTGGAGGGTGATTCAGCAGGTGGATCAGCAAAGCAAGGAAGGGACAGAAAGTTCCAAGCTGTTTTACCTTTACGTGGTAAGGTTATTAATACTGAAAAGGCAAAGCTTGCGGATGTGTTTAAAAACGAAGAGATTTCAACAATTATTCATACGATTGGTGCAGGTGTTGGCGCTGACTTTACCTTAGAAGATGTTAACTACGATAAAGTTATTATCATGACTGATGCTGATACAGATGGGGCGCATATTCAAGTATTGCTTCTAACTTTCTTTTACCGTTATATGCGTCCATTAATTGAAGCAGGTAAAGTTTATATTGCTTTACCTCCATTGTATAAAGTGTCTAAGGGTAAAGGGAAAAAAGAAATGATTAAATACGCTTGGAACGATGAAGAAATGAAAAAGATCATTAAAGAATTAAAAAATGGTTATATTCTTCAACGTTACAAAGGGTTGGGTGAGATGAACGCAGACCAACTATGGGAAACAACGATGGACCCAGAAACCCGTACACTTATACGTGTTACGATTGATGATCTAGCAAGAGCCGAGCGTCGTGTCACTACTCTGATGGGAGATAAGGTAGAACCAAGAAGGAAATGGATCGAATCCAATGTGGAATTTACGATGGATGATGAGACTAATATTATAGATAATGAAAATATTCATTCCTAAAGGGGGGATTCTGTTTGGCTGAACTAGAAAAGTTTTTAGATTTACCACTCGAAGATGTCATTGGGGATCGCTTCGGAAGGTATAGTAAATATATTATTCAAGATCGTGCCTTACCAGATGCAAGGGACGGTCTTAAACCTGTACAAAGACGTATATTGTATGCGATGCATGAGGAAAGAAACACACATGATAAACCATTTAGAAAATCTGCCAAAACAGTTGGTACAGTAATTGGTAACTTCCACCCACATGGTGATTCCTCTGTTTACGAGGCGATGGTACGCCTAAGTCAGACATGGAAAGTTCGTAATGTGTTAGTAGAAATGCATGGAAATAATGGTAGTGTAGATGGTGACCCACCTGCTGCTATGCGTTACACGGAAGCGCGTTTATCTAGTATTGCTTCAGAATTGATTAGGGATATTGATAAAGAAACAGTGGACTTTATTCCTAACTTTGATGATTCAATTGATGAGCCTGTAGTTTTACCAGCTAGGTTTCCGAGTTTATTAGCCAATGGTTCGACAGGTATCTCTGCCGGATACGCAACTGAAATACCGCCACATAACCTTGGTGAAGTTATCGACGCGGTTATTAAAAAAATAGATAATCCATCTATTACAATTGATGAACTAATGAATGAAATAAAAGGTCCAGATTTCCCAACCGGTGGTATAATCCAAGGGGTTGAAGGCTTAAAACAAGCTTATAAAACTGGTAAAGGAAAAATAGTTGTTAGAGGTAGAGCGGAAGTAGAAAAGCTCCGCAGCAATCGTGAACAAATTGTTATCGATGAAATTCCTTTTGAAGTGAACAAAGCTAATTTAGTAAAACGGATGGACGAACTTCGTCTTGACCGCAAAGTAGAGGGTATTGCTGAAGTTAGAGATGAAACAGATCGTACCGGTCTAAGAATCGTTATTGAATTAAAAAAAGATGCAGACAGCGAAGGGATCTTACACTTTCTATACAAGAATACGGACTTACAGATTACTTATAACTTTAATATGGTTGCAATAAAGGATAAAACACCAAAGCTTCTGAGTTTAACAGATATGCTCGAATCCTATATCAATCACCAAAAGGAAGTTGTAACAAGGCAATCCCGTTATGATTTAAGAAAAGCAAAAGAGCGTTCACATATTGTCGAAGGTTTAATCAAAGCGATTTCCATTCTAGATGAATTAATCGCAACAATTAGAGCCTCTAAAGACAAACAAGATGCCAAAAATGCAATAAAAGAAGCTTACGGCTTTACGGATGAACAAGCTGAAGCAATTGTAAATTTACAATTGTACCGTTTAACCAATACTGATATCACGTCACTTCAGGAAGAAGCAAAAGAACTGCAAAGTAAAATTGATAATCTTGAAGCGATTTTAAATGACGAAAAAAAGCTTTTTCATGTCATTAAAAGTGATTTAAAAGAAATAAGAAAAAAATATGCAGATCAGCGTAAAACTGTTATTGAAAAAGAAATAGAAGAATTAAAGATAAACCTAGAAGTTATGGTTGCTAGTGAGGACGTTCTAGTAACAATTACTCGAGATGGTTATGTGAAGCGAACAAGTTTACGTTCCTACGCTGCCTCAAATGGAGAAGACTTTGCTATCAAGGATGACGATCATCTAGTCGGTTTACTGGAAATAAATACAACTGACAAGGTACTATTATTCACTAATAAAGGTAGGTATATTTATTATCCAGTCCATGAGTTACCTGATATTAGATGGAAAGACCTAGGGCAACACGTCTCTAACATGGTAACTATCGATAAAGATGAGATTATTATTAAAGCTCTACCGGTTAGAGAATTTAAAGAAGATCAGTACCTTATTTTCCTTACTAAAAACGGGATGATAAAAAGAAGTGAATTCAAATTATATGATGCACAACGATATTCGAAGGCACTAATTGCAGTTAACCTCAAACAGGACGATCGGCTTCAAAACGTTCATTTGACAGATGGCAATGCAGATATATTCTTGGCTTCAAATAAAGGATATGGACTTTGGTTCCACGAGCAAGAGGTATCTCCAGTAGGGCAACGTGCAGCTGGAGTAAAAGCAATTCAATTAAAAGATGAGGAATACTTAGTAAATGGGGCTGTCTTTGATGATCTAACAGCAGATCCGAACCTAGTATTAATCACTCAACGTGGATCCTGTAAACGAATGAAATTAAACGACTTTGAAAAAACGTCACGAGCAAAGCGTGGAGTTGTAATGCTAAGAGAGTTGAAGAAAAACCCACACAGGATAGTCGGTTTTGAATTGGTGGACGAAAAAGACACGGTTCAATTCCAAACAGAAAATGGTAACATGCATACAGTTTATCCACTGGAACTACCAAAAAGTGACCGATATAGTAATGGTTCCTTTATTATTGATTCAGATGAACAAGGCTTAGTGAAATATGTATGGAAAAATGCAAATTACAATAAGCCATTCCACAAAGATGAAGATTAACTATAATTATATTATGTAAACCAGAAAGCGACGCACTATAAAGTAGTGTTGTCGCTTTCTGTTGTCTATAGGAATAAATGTTAGGGAATAGTTCATATCATAGGATAACAAGGCAGGATATGCATTATTTTTTTAATGAAGACTGAAAATGGTATCCTTTTCGTATGCTAATAGGTTATAAAAGGGGATCGAAGCTAAATGGAAAATCAAATGTTTCGCGAGGCGATGGGTAAATTTGCTACAGGAATTACTGTGATAACAACACAGAAAGATAATCAAGTGTATGGAATGACAGTAAATGCATTTATGTCCATTTCACTTGAACCAAAACTTATCGCTATATCTATTGATGAAAAGGCTAGTATGTATAATATATTACAGGAAACAAATCAATTTGGAATAAGCGTTTTATCAGAGGAACAACAAGATTTATCTATGATATTTGGGAAACAGAAAGATGCAGATCACACAATGGAGTATGCGTTCAAGAATGGGGTTCCCTTGTTAGAAGGATCCCTTGTTCAATTAACTTGTCATGTGCAAACTACTGTTGTAGCAGGTGATCATATCATTTTTATTGCCGAAGTTACGTCTGTTGAAAGTAGAGAAGGCGAACCAATCCTATATTTTGGTGGAAAATACCGATATATTGAGTGAGAAATAAAACAAGTACTATACTTGTTTTATTTTTTAAATTCATAAAAAAATAGAAAACAATTGTAATATAGATTAGTGACTAGAAATGTAAACGATTAATACGTATAATGAACTTGTTGTAATAAGAACGATACCGATTTTTGCAATTATTATTCATACCGTCGTATTTGAGAGAAAATGTGCAGCAACTGAATACTTTAATTATTGAGTGGAAATGCGACGCTGTGGAAAAATACTCGCTTTCCGTGGGGAACGCTTCAGCCTCCTCTCTAGTCGGCAGGGTCTAAGAAGTGTTAATTACATAGGTTTTAACAACTCACAAAATGAGAAAAAATTATATAGCGTAGGCAGAATACGGAGACTCCTCGAAAATACAACCCGATTTTCTTCGTGCGATGTATCGCTTCCGTTGCATACCTAGTCCTGTGGGAACAGCACGAGTCCGAAGATCCCGGAAGAGCGGTCTTTGCTCTGAGGAAGCTGAGGCCGTGCCCACGGAAAGCGGAGTATTCTGCCGAAGCGAGTGATCGCACCCATCAAATAAGTAAATAGAAGAAAATTACTTACTGGTGATTCTATACAAATTGTGTACAAGTTTGAATAGTTTAAAGAGGAGCTTTTATTTATATATATCCAAGACAAAGGGGTAAAAAGCATATATGACTATATCTGAAACAAGGGCTATACATCCTGAAAATATTGCAAAGCTTTTTGAAAGATTTCAAGCGTTGGATGAGAATATACAAGCACAAAAAGCGCTAGATTTATTGGAAAAGATTGATAAATGCGAGTACAGTATTTGTTTTTCAGGACACTTCTCAGCAGGAAAATCATCCTTAATAAATTATCTTATAGACGATGACGTATTACCACAAAGCCCGATTCCAACCAGTGCTAATCTTGTAAAAGTAACTTCAGGAAATGATTTTGTCCGCGTATTCTTTCATGAAGAAGCACCTATTCAGCTAAGTGGCCCATATAACAATAATCTTGTACAGTCATATTGTAAAAATGGGGATACTGTTAAAAAAGTTGAAATTAGCAAAAAGGAGTGCTCCATTCCAAACAATGTAGCAATCCTCGATACACCAGGAATTGACTCAGCTAATGATGCTGATCGAATCATGACTGAATCTTCGTTACATACAGTAGATGTTCTTTTTTATGTAATGGATTACAACCATGTACAATCTGAAGTTAATTTGAATTTTATAAAAGATATGCAAAGTAAAGGCGTTCCTGTATATGTGATCATCAATCAAATTGATAAACATAATGAAAGTGAATTAACATTTTCAGATTATAAAGGGAAAATTACGGAGACATTTACGGCGTGGGGAATTAATCCTATTAAAGTATATTTTACTTCGTTAAAGAGCACTCTTCTTACTCATAACCAAATAAATGCCTTGAAATCAGAGATTGATCAACTAATGTCTTTTGATGAATCTCTTATAAAAGAATCTGTTAAAAATGCAACAAATAAACTTGTAGAAGCACAGATTAATAAATTTAAAGATGAATTTTCAAGTGAACGTGAGGCATTGGAAGCAAAAAGGGAACAGATTGAAGATGGAGGAAGGATACAGGACGAACATTTCCTAAAAAAAAGGTTACATGATATAGAAGCAGAGCGTAATAAGCTATATCAAAGTTATAAAGAAGTCGTTTCCTCTACTTTAAATAATGCATATATTATGCCATTTGAGATCAGAGATTTGGCCAAATCATTTTTGGAGTCCGTTCAACCAGGTTTTAAATTAGGATTATTTTCATCCAAGAAAAAGATTGAGGCTGAGAAAGATAGAAGATTAGAGGAATTCTACCAAGAATTAAGCAAACAGGTACAAGCAAACATGGAGTGGAAGCTAAGAGAAAAATTAACAAATTTTATCAAAGACCTTAATTTGGATGACACGTCTGTTTTATCAACGATTCAAGCATTGACGATTCATTTTCCAAAGGAGCAACTTATACACCTTATTAAAGATGGGGCTAAACTAACTGGTGAATATATTCTAGTTTATACAGATGACATAGCCAATCAATTGAAACAACTTTATAGGCAGAAAACAGTGGAGTGTTGGGAACAAATAAGTATGATATTAAACAAAAGGCTTAGAGAAGAGCAAGCTAGCATTCAAGCAGAACTTGATCAAATTGACAAGCTACGGGAGTTAAATTACGAATTATCTAAACTAGATGAATGGCTTGTCCAAGAATCAAATAAGCTTTACGATGTTTTGCAATCAAATCAATCCAATATAGAAATTTTAGAAAAAGCAAGAGATCAGATTAAAAAAAGAAGTGAAAGTAAAATCAAGAAAGGGAGCTTAGACACAACCCAAACTAATCAAGATAGTCGTGATGGGGCTGAAGGAAAGCAATTCCCTATGAGCCAGGCTAAACATTCTAAGTCCGCATCACAAACCGTGCTTGATTTAGAAGAAGCCATTACCATATTAGAAGGTATCTCTGGATTTCAAGCAATTCAATCTGACCTGAAAAAAAATAGTTTAAATATTAAAAATAAAAAATACACTGTTGCCCTATTTGGGGCGTTTAGTGCTGGGAAATCTTCGTTTGCAAATGCACTTATCGGTTCAAATATCTTGCCATCTTCACCTAATCCGACTACAGCGACGATTAATAAAATAAGTCCACCAACTGAGACAAATCCCCATGGGACTGTACTTGTTCAGCTAAAGGATCAACCAATGATACTAAAGGATATTCAACCATTAATAGATACTAGTATAGTTGATTATTCTCTTGAGCGAGCGTTTGATTATGTAAGTAATCATAAGCAATCTTTGGATGAAAAAAGCAGAGGTCTCATTGATGCACTAGTAGCTGGTTATTCGTCCGTTAATAGAAAACTTGGATCATGTATATCTGCTTCATTAGACCAGTTTAGTAAATATGTAACTGAGGAATCATTGGCGTGTTATGTAGAGTCTATTGAATTATTTTATGATTCTCCTATAACGAGGCAAGGTATTTCTTTAGTGGATACACCTGGAGCTGATTCTATCAATGCAAGACATACCAGTGTTGCATTTGATTATATTAAAGAGGCAGATGCTATATTGTATATAACTTACTATAATCATGCATTTTCTAAAGCGGACCGTGAATTTTTGATTCAATTAGGACGAGTGAAAGATTCCTTTAGTTTAGATAAGATGTTTTTTATTGTAAATGCGGCAGATCTCGCCCAAGATAAGAAAGAATTAGAATTGGTAACGAAATATGTAACAGAACAACTACAAGAATACGGTGTGAAAACACCTAGGATGTACGCAGTTTCTAGTAAAAAAGCAATGGAGTCAAGAATCAATCGGATACAAAATCTTGATGATGGAATTGACCATTTCGAAAAGGATTTTCATTATTTTATTAAAGAAGAGTTAATGGAGATAATGATAAACTCCTCTTACTATAACTTAGAAAGAGCTAGTCATTTATTAGGCAAGTATATAGAATCAGCGTCTTTAAATAATGAGGAAAAACATCAACTTATCCTTAATAATGAACATTATGAAGCACAGATTCAGCAAGCAATTGAGCAAATCCCTTCTGACTCTATGGAGGAAGAGATTAACCAAAAGTTAAGTAAGCAGCTTTTCTATGTGGATCAGCGGAATACAATTCAGTTTTCCGATCGATTTAAGGAAGCATTTAATCCTTCAACGATTAAAAGTAACAATGGTAGAGAAGCGAAGGAAGAGCTAAAGAATTGTGTAAAGGATATTCTAAAAACAATTGGTTTTGATCTAGCACAGGAAATGAGAGCTGTTTCCCTTCGTTTAGAAAAATTTATTAATCAGAAGGGGAAGGAGTTCCATCATATTATCGAAACTAGATGCCAATCAATGCAACAAGATATAGAGCTTGCGCAGTTATCCGATTTCTCCTTTACTTCGCCTGAATTTGAGGATGCATTTGTTCATTTATCGGTTTCTGAATTTAATAAAGCAATTGGTATCTTTAAAAATACTAAGTCATTCTTTGAAAAAAATGAGAAAGAAGTAATGAAAGAAATGATGTTCAGTATTTTAGAGCCACATATAAAAGACTATCTAGATTCAAACAAGCAAATTATTAAACATCAATATATGGACCAGTGGCATGAACTTATTGAACTTGTTAGAAAACAAAGTAAAACGACTGTTGAACATTATTACGAAAGCTTAACTTACTCTCTTTCTGAACAGGTTGATATCAACCTGTTAAAAAATAAGCAAGTACAATTAAAGAATTTGTTGCAGAAAAGCTACTAACCGAGGTTAGCAGCTTTTCTTTTACTAGTAATTCTATTTTCTTGGAATGGAATAATTTAGGGTGGAAGGCAATAAGTCAAAGCCCCGACCAATATGAGTGTATGTGTGACTATCTGATCCAGGTACTAGAGATAGGCCAATTTGACCTGCCTCCTCTAGTAAATCGATGTTAGGGTAGATAGAGCCGCAATGTTCCTTATAAAGTCCAGCTGTATTTACATCTAATTCTAATTGTTGTTCCTTCATTAAATGAAGGATTGTCATAACTTCCTTTTTATAATCGTTTATAGGTTTACATGTTTTAGAAAATTTATTAACTAATGTTATGTGTCCAATTCTAGAAGGTTTATATAAACCTAAGTCTGTTTTTATCGAGTTTACAACAGTATGATAATAAGCCTTATGGACATGGTCAATCGTATCGAATAAGTCGGTTATTCGTTTGAATTCTTCTAAGCTATAGTCTAAACACACATATTCACCGTTCGGAGCTTTAAGCATATGGACCGATAAAATAGCATCGTCAATTTGTTGTCCAAACCGATCTAACAGTTTTTTCGTTTCTGTTTCATATCCTTCAATAAAGTCTACTTCAAATCCTACATTAATAGATATAAAACGCTTGTATTTCTCTTTTAGTTTCGAGATTTCGTTAATGTAATCATCTACCTCATCCCAACGCATCCCACTATCCCGGTCAGGCGTAGGATCGATAAACCCCTCTGGAAGTGGTGCATGCTCTGTAAAACTTAAGTGCTTAAAACCATGTTTTATCGCAATTTCTATGTATTTCTCCATAGAATCGTTTGTTCCATGAGGGCAATAATTAGAATGAACATGAAAATCACCTTTAATCTGCATCGAAATTCTCCTTCCTCTTGTTTATAATAGTATTAATAGTTTTAAAATGAAAGTTATAGTTGCTGACAAAGATGCTTTTCGGACTGAAATAGGTGACGTGTTAGAAATTATTTCAGATTTAATATTTGTGATCGAACACAACACATTAATTAATTTCTTTTATAGTACTTTTTTACGTAAGAACCTTGACTTATTACAATTTATTATGGTAAGTTCAATTCAAGTTAAAAACACTTTACTTAAGTAGAGTGGTAAAAAGATAAAGAGCAGTCAGGATGTGATTCGGAAATGTTTTTACCCGCAGGAAGTCAAGATGAGATCGGAAATCGTCTTAATAGTAGATTAAAAGCTTATGAAATATTCCGCCAAGTTACCACGAAGCGTAACTTCAAACAGATTTCAACACCAGTTGTAGAATATGCCAATACCTTTACAAATAAATATGCAGGAATGGAACTGCAAAATATGTTGAAGTGGTTTAATCGGGATGGAGAAATTGAAGTACTTCGACCAGACTGGACAACAGCTATTGCAAGAGCACTTGTAAGTCAACATCCATCACAATTGAAATGGTCCTATCAGGGTTCGATATTTAGGAGCGACAAACATGGTACGGAAAGCAGACAGGCTGGTGTAGAGATTGTCCATACTACGCCATTACTTGGGGAAAGTGAATGTCTGTTAACAGCTATACATTATCTAAAAGAATTACATATTGACCATTATTTAATAGAATTAGGGCATACTGGAATTTTTGATGAATTAACATCACCGCTTAAATTAGAGACAGATCAATTAGAAAAATTACGAATGGCGATGCATGATAAGCGAAAAGATGAGGTTTATCAGATTGTCGCTAACAGTGGCAATTCTAACATTGCTGATCAATTATCCATGCTAATTGATGCATATGGATCTTTTGATGTACTAGAAAAGTATGAAAAGTTATGGGCTGGTAATAGTAGATTATTAGACATTTTAGGGCATTTAAAACAGTTAGCTGTTCTATTAAAGGATTTAGGCGTGCAGGATATTTTAGTTGACCTTGGTCGTGTAAAGAATCTGCCATATTATTGTGGTACGATGTTCCGTGGATTCCTTGCTACAGACGGTTCCACCTGTTTCTCAGGAGGAAGGTACGATAAATTATATGAGCAATTTAATGAACAAATTTCAGCAGTTGGGTTGGCATTTGATGTAGACGTTTTGGCTGATCACTATTCTTTACAGGAGAAAATAGACAAAATTTGCATAATAGCAAATGAGGAAACACATGTTTATGCTGAAAATTTGCGTACAACATACCCTGAAGCAATAGTCGATATCCAATATACCCTTATAAATGAAGGGGACTATGACAAAATACTGCAGATCGTAAAGGAAAACGATGAATATAAGGTGGTACAAAAATGAAACCGTGTATTGCATTAACTAAAGGTAGATTAGAGAAACAGTTTTTGAAATTTTTTCAATCATTAAATTATGATATAGATCCATTAGTAAATAAGGGGAGAAAATTAAGAGTAGAAACAGATGATTTTTTGTTTGTGTTTGCAAAAGGTGTCGATGTCACGACTTACGTAGAAAATGGGATTGCCGATCTTGGGATTGTAGGGGAGGATATCCTTGCTGAATTTCAACCGGATGTCTACAATTTATTCCCACTGCCATTTGGACAATGTCGTATGGCTCTAGCAACAGAAAAAGGCAAAGAATGGCCAGATCGAAAACGTCGGATCGCAAGTAAATACACCAATATCACGAAAGAGTTTTTCCGTCAAAAAGGGGAGTCTGTTGATATTTTTAAATTAGAAGGTTCGGTTGAATTAGCGCCTATATTAGGTTTAGCTGATGGGATCGTCGATATAGTTGAAACAGGGAATACCTTGAGAGAAAATGGGTTGGTTATAAAAGAAGAATTCTTTGAGTTTAGTGCTCGTTGTATTGCCAATCGGTCCTCTCTTAAAATAAAGCGTGAGAAGTTGACACCGGTAATAGAGGCGTTTCAAGAGGGGGTAAAGGTAAAATGATCCCAAAATTATCATCAGAAGATTTTGTTAATCAGTTCTTGTCTTCTAAAAAAAACAACCAAGTAAACAGTGAGGTTTTTCAAACTGCTAATCAGGTTATTCAAGATATTCGAAGTAATGGTGATAAAGCGCTATATAAATATGTGGAAAAGTTTGATGGGATTGTACCTGAAAACTTAATAGTGAGCGAAGAAGAAAAACAACAGGCTTGGGAACAAATTGAGCCCAAAACAATTGAATCTTTAAAACTCGCTGCTAAAAATATTAGAGACTTTCATAAGAAACAATTACAATCATCTAGATTCATGAATGTGGATGAGAACATTGTATCTGGTCAGCTATTTCGTCCTATCGAAAAAGTAGGGATTTACGTTCCAGGTGGTACGGCTTGTTATCCATCTTCAGTATTAATGAATGCCATTCCAGCAGTACTTGCTGGGGTGGAGGAAGTGATCATGGTAACCCCAGCTCGAAATGGTGAAACAATTGCACCAATCCTTTCTGTTGCTGCTGAAATTGCAGGTGTTTCAACAATATACAAAATCGGTGGAATTCAAGCAATTGCTTCACTTGCTTACGGAACAGAGACTATTCCTTCTGTAGATAAAATTGTTGGTCCAGGAAATGCTTATGTAGCTGCAGCAAAATCGCTTGTATTTGGCGATGTTGGTATTGACATGATCGCGGGTCCTTCTGAGGTGGCCATTGTAGCTGATGAATCTGCGGACCCATCTTTTGTTGCAGCAGATTTAATTGCCCAAGCTGAGCATGATGTGAATGCACGTGCATTCTTATTTAGCACATCTGAAAAATTAATTAGAGAAACAAATGAGCAATTAAAAATACAATGTAGTGATCTTCCTAGAAAACAAATTGCTGAGGAGGCACTTATAAACAAAAGTGCCACGGTGTTAGTCGAAAACACGGATCAAGCTTTTGATTTAGTAAATAAATTAGCACCTGAGCATTTAGAAATCCAATTAGATAATCCAATGAATTATTTAGGAAAAGTTAGAAATGCAGGCTCTGTTTTTCTTGGGCACTATACGCCAGAGGCTCTTGGCGACTATTTCGCTGGTCCGAATCATGTACTACCAACATCAGGAACAGCAAGGTTTTCCTCCGGATTGTCTGTAGATGATTTTATTAAAAAATCAACCTTTTTATATTATTCAGAACGTGCACTAAACGAAGCGTCCGAGCACGTAATCAACCTTGCTACAGAAGAACAACTTGCTGGACACGCAAGGGCAGTAATAAAGCGGACAGTAAAAGATATCGAATAGGAGGATATGACTTTGCGTACAGCTAAAAAGGATAGAAAAACAAATGAGACAAATATCTCTGTTGCCATTAATTTAGATGACAGTTCTAATGTTGAAATCAATACTGGTGTTGGTTTTTTTGACCATATGCTAGAACTACTAGCCAGACATGGTCGTATTGGACTAATTGTGAAAGCAGATGGAGATTTACACATTGATAGCCATCACACTGTGGAAGACGTTGGAATTGTACTAGGTCAAGTATTGCGAGAGGCATTAGGGGATAAGAAGCAAATTAGTCGCTATGGCAATGCATACGTTCCAATGGACGAAACACTTGGTTTTATTGCTCTCGATATAAGCGGGCGGCCTTTTTTAGTATTTGATGCTTCTTTTGAGAACCCAAAACTAGGAAACTTCGATACAGAACTAGTAAGGGAGTTTTTCCAAGCTTTTGCTTTTCAAGCAGGAATTACTTTACATGCTAAAGTCCTATACGGAGCCAACACACACCATAAAGTGGAAGCTTTGTTTAAAGCGTTAGGGAGATCTCTCTCAGAAGCAATTCGAATCAATCCGGATATACAGGGGGTTAATTCAACGAAGGGGTTAATCGAATGATTGCTATCGTAGATTACGGAATGGGTAATGTTGCTAGTGTGTCAAACGCATTTAAAAGGTTAGGCCATGATGTTACCCTTACAGACAATGTAGAGAAACTAAAGCAAGCAACACACATTATTTTACCTGGGGTCGGGTCTTTTCAGGCCGCCATGGAAGAAATTAGGGAACGGGGTCTAAAGGAACCTTTACAGCAATTAGCAAAAGAAAAACCTTTTTTAGGAATTTGTTTAGGAATGCAGCTGTTATTTACAACTGGGTTTGAAAATGGCGTTACAGAGGGACTAGATATTATACCTGGAACTGTAGAGCAAATTGATACACCCTATTTACTTCCACACATAGGCTGGAACGCTTTAACTATCAAAGAAGGCCATACTGCATTTCTACCATTTCAAGACAAGCATGTGTATTTTGTTCATACATTTGAAGCAAGAACAGAAGCCAACTACTTAGTTGCAACAACTGATTACGGAACAGAAATCCCTGGTATTGTTCAAAATGGATATGTTTATGGTATTCAGTTTCATCCTGAAAAAAGTGGAGAAGTCGGTGTCGAAATTTTAAAAGCATTTTTGAAAACAACGGAGTAAAGGATATTCAATTTGATTCCGTTTTGTTGAGGAGGAATAGGAATGAAGATTTTACCTGCAATCGATCTAATTGATGGGAAATGTGTTCGGTTATACCAAGGAGACTTTACTAAAACAACACAAGTTGGGAGTGATCCCGAATCCCAACTTGAAAGTTTCTTAAAAGACGGGGCGGAGATAGTTCATATTGTTGATTTAGATGGTGCTAGAAATGGCGATGCTAGACAATATAATTTAATCAAAAAACTTTGTCAAAAAGCTACTGTTCCAATACAAGTTGGTGGAGGAATTAGAAACCTAGATACTATTGAAAAATTAGTTGAAGTTGGTGCGAGTCGGTTAGTGTTAGGTACTGCAGCGCTAGAGGATGAACAGTTTTTACAAGATGCCATTGCAAAATATGCGGAACATATCGTAGTCGGTATTGATGCAAAGGATGGAATGGTGGCAACTAGAGGATGGGAAACGGTTACGGAAGTAAATTATATAGAATTTGCTAAGAAAATGGAATCATTAGGTGTTCAAACCATCGTCTTTACAGATATATCTAGAGACGGGACAATGGCTGGTCCAAACCTTTCTGCACTACAAGATTTACAAAAGGCTGTCTCTTGTAAAATAGTAGCTTCAGGTGGAATAAGAAGTAACGAAGATTTAGAAGAACTAGATTCGATTGGAATTGAAGAAGCGATTGTTGGGAAGGCAATTTATGAAGGGAAGGTCAAATTAAAGGGGGCGGTTCAGTGATAGTAAAACGAATTATCCCATGTCTTGATGTTAAAGAAGGAAAAGTGGTAAAAGGTACTAACTTTGTTTCTTTACGTGAACTAGGTGACCCTGTGGAAATGGCTTCTCTTTATTCAAAAGAAGGAGCAGATGAAATTATATTTCTAGATATATCCGCAACGAATGAAGGAAGACAGACGATGGTGGATATTGTTCGTGAAACCGCAGAAAATGTATTTGTCCCTTTTACAGTTGGTGGTGGAGTAAGAACAATAGACGATGTTACTAGACTGTTAAAAGCAGGAGCGGACAAAGTAGGAATGAACTCTGCTGCTGTAGCTAATCCTAATCTAATAGCTGAATCTTCTAATCGATTTGGGGCTCAATGTATTGTAGTGGCCATCGATGCAAAAAAATTTAATGATGGATGGCACGTTATGACACATGGTGGAAGCAAAGATACTGGAATTGATGCGATTGAATGGGCAAAAACAGCGGAGCAAAAAGGTGCAGGGGAGATATTACTAACGAGTGTTGATACTGATGGTGTGAAAGATGGTTTTGACATCGAGCTTACACAAGCGGTTGTAGATGCAGTTAGAATTCCTGTCATCGCTTCAGGTGGATGTGGAGAACCGGAACACTTTTCTGAGGTATTTGAGAAAACAGATGTATCAGCAGCGTTAGCAGCATCAATCTTTCACGAGGGAACATTTTCTATTAAACAAGTAAAACAGAGTTGTGCACAACAAGGAGTGGATATACGTGAAGCCGGACTTCTCTAAAGGTTTAATTCCTACTATCGTGGTAGACGATCAATCAAACGAAGTATTGATGTTAGCTTATATGAATGAAGAATCTTATCAGAAAACATTAGAGACAAAGCAAACATGGTTTTATTCGAGATCTCGTCAAGAGCTTTGGAACAAAGGTGCTACATCTGGTAACTATCAAACTGTAGAATCGATCCAATTAGACTGTGATCAAGATACTTTGTTAGTTCGTATAACCCCACATGGACCAGCTTGTCATACAGGAAATAATTCTTGTTTCCATACTGGTGTTAATATTGAAACTGGGGATGGATTTCTATTGGAAAACAGCTTTTCTTCAACGATTTTTGAAGAAGTCATGACCGAGATTGAACAAAGAAAAGTAAAAGAAGTTGAAAAATCTTACACTAATTATCTGTTTCAAAAAGGGATCGATAAAATCGGTAAAAAGGTTATTGAAGAAGCTGGTGAGGTTGTAATTGCAGCTAAAAACAAGGATAAGCAAGAGATAGTAAATGAAGTTAGTGATTTAATCTATCACAGTTTTGTACTAATGGCAGACCAAGATGTAAGTTTAGACGAAGTTAAACAAGAATTACGCAATCGTTTCTCTAAAAAAGGGAATAGTAAAGGGGACCGTCCCGAGGTGAAAGAGTGGTAAATCACTCTTTTTTCTTTTCCCTTAATTAATAACTGGTCTACTCATGCATAGCCAAGGCGCTCATTAGTTGGTTGGAGGAGTTTGCAAGAAAAATGAAATGTAAATTAATCTGGTGTAATGTTAGAAAACAGGTAAGTACGAATGTTAAACTATATGAATCCTTAGATTATGATATAATAGATGATTTTACTGTGCAGAACTCAAAAGGATTTACCATAGACGTTATTTCTATGGGGAAAAATGTGTACTGAAAAGAGGTCAATTTAGATGAAATTAGGTGTTTTAGATCAGGTTCCGATTTCTCGTGGTTCCAGTCCCGTTAGTGCATTAGAAAATACTATAAAATTAGCAAAAATTACAGAACAAATGGGGTATAGTAGATATTGGGTTGCAGAACATCATAGTACGAACGGATTAGCAAGTACATCGCCTGAAATATTGATCGCAAGAATTGCTTCTGCAACATCGCGAATACGAGTCGGATCTGGCGGGGTATTGCTCCCACAGTATGCACCTTTAAAAGTTGCGGAAAACTTTAAATTGCTAGAGGGATTATTCCCAGGAAGAATTGATTTAGGAATAGGTAGGTCGCCTGGCGGATCTGAAAAAACAAGGATGGCTTTAACCGATGGGGCTGAATCAGGTATGAACTCCTTTCTGAGAAAAGTAACAGATCTAAAAGGATTTCTTCATAATACATTGCCGCGAGACCACGATTATAGACTTGTTAAAGCTAGCCCAAGAACGGATACAAACCCTGATATGTGGATATTAGGACTATCAGAAAGAAGTGCATATAATGCAGCACGTTTAGGTGTAGGTTATACGTTTGGTCACTTTATAAACCCCACCAATGGTGAAAGAGTGTTGACTACTTATCGTGAGCAATTTTTAGCATCAGAGAATAGCGAGATGCCGCAATCGAATGTTTGTATTTTTGTTGTATGTGCTGAAACACAAGAAAAAGCAGAAGAAATTGCACTTAGTCAGGATAAATGGTTATTAAATGTAGGAGCGGGAAGAGATACGAAAGTACCTTCCATTGAGGAGGTTAAAAGCAATACTTTTACTGAAGTAGATATACATAAAATTAAACAGAACAGGAAGCGTACCATTGTAGGTACTCCGAATAAGGTGAAGGATGAATTAGAGCGATTAAGTGATCTATATCATACGGATGAATTTCTAATTATAACCAACATTTATGATTTCGACGATAAAGTAAAATCATATCGACTAATAGCAGAGAAATTACTATAGACCATAATAATATTATGTAAACTGGTTAAGGTGAAACAGTACTATAAAAAAGGAACCATTCTATATAGAACGGTTCCCTAACAGGCATATTATTCTTCCCAATGCTGGTTGATAAATTCATCTCGCCCAGACTTCTCTCGATCCTCTTTGTATTCCTTCTCGCTCTTTTTATAGAAGTCCTGATGATAATCCTCTGCTGGATAGAAGTTAGAAGCAGGTAGGATTTCAGTAACAATTGGCTTTTTAAAACGGTTACTATTAATAATCTCTTGTTTGGACTGTTCGGCAGCCTCTTTCTGTTCCAATGTATGGTAAAAAATTGCAGCACGATACTGTGGTCCTCTATCTTGAAATTGGCCATCAGCATCAGTTGGGTCAATTTGTGGCCAATAAAGAGATAATATTTGATCATATGGTATAATGGATGGATTAAAGGTGATTTGGACAGCTTCATAATGTCCTGTTGTTCCTGTTTTTACCTGCTCGTAGCTTGGGTTATCCAACGAGCCTCCAGTATATCCAGAAATAACTTGTTCCACACCTTCCCATTGATCAAATGGTTTTACCATGCACCAAAAGCATCCACCTGCAAAGGTTGCTAACTCTAATTGTTTTGTCATTAGTCACACTCCGTTAGAAAATGGTATAGTAGAATAGAAATAGATGTAAATGTATTTTATAATGTACATAATTTAGTTACAATTGTCTAGTATTCGTGTTTAATTTAAGGAAGGGGGGATATCTTGGTAACTTATATGAATTCTTTAGATTACTCACAAATTATAAATAATTCAACTACTGGGATACTAGTAGTTGATAATAGAGAAATAATCTATGCTAATAAGTATGTTTATGAGTTGTTAGGTTATAGTTATAAAGATTTACTCGATTTTGAACAAATTCTCCATTCGGACTACAAAGAGGCCTGTAAGCAGAGGTTAAAGAGGGTAATTGAAGATAAAGAAAAAGTAGAAGCAATGGAGCAAGTATTTATTGATAAGAATGGGTTTCCAATTGATGTAGAGGTATTTGCATCACCATACGTACAAGATGGAAAGGTATATGCTCAAGTCCATATACATAATATAACGAAAAGAAAGCTATACGAAAAAGAATACGTACAAAGTGTCGAGCAATATAAATTAATAAGCGAGAATATTTCTGATGTTATAACGGAAATTAGTTTTGATGGGACTATTCAATACGTTTCCCCATCAGTAGAAGGGTTACTAGGCTATGGTGAAGATGAGATTCGAGGGAAAAATATATATGAGTACATCCACCCCGATGACAAAATCGTGTTACTTAACGCCTACAAAAAGTTAAAAAAGTCTGTGACTACTAGTAATATATGTTGTAGGGTGAAATGTAAAGATGAAGATTACTTATGGATGGAATCAAAAGCCAAAGTGTTTACAAGAAATAATGACTTCCGTGTCATTGTTGACTCACGTAATGTTACAGATCAAATCGAATCTGAAAAACTCCTAAGACAATCTGAAAAATTAGCCGTAATTGGTGAATTGAGTGCAGGTGTTGTTCATGAGATTAAAAATCCACTTACATCAATTAAAGGGTTTTTGCAGTTAATGCAAGCAGGAACCATTAAAACAAAAGATTATATCAATATTCTAAATTCAGAAATAGAAAGAATTGAACAACTTGCTAATGACCTACTAGGTTTCGCGAAACCAAAGGAAGAAATGAATTCCCATAATATGGTTCAAATTATAGATGAAGTTGTTTTTTTAATTAATTCAACAGCACGTAGTAAAAATATCCAAATCACTTGGAGACCTAAAGAAGACCCTGTTCGTGTATTCGGAGATAAATCTCAACTTAAACAAGTGTTTATTAATTTAATTAAAAATGCTGTAGAAGCTTCAGAAACACATCAAAGAGTAGTCATTGAGTTACATACTGAAGAAGGAAAAGCTTTTGTAAAAGTAAGAGATTTTGGTTGTGGAATTCCTAAAGAATACTTGGACAAGGTCGGAGAATCTTTCTTTACAACTAAAAAGAAGGGTACAGGCTTAGGATTAATGGTAAGTCACAAGATAATTAGTAATCATGAGGGAGAAATATTAATAGACAGTATTGTAAATGAAGGAACAACCTTTATGGTGAAGATGCCAATTGCAAGATAGGAATTCTACCATTTATATACATTTAATAAAGAAATTACACTTGGTTAATCTGTGAATTTATGAGAGTATTATGATAGATTAATAAATTTATTGATTAAGGACGATTATAATGGAAAATAGAAAAACAATTTTATTAGTGGACGGAATGGCGTTACTTTTTAGAGGCTTTTATGCAACAGCCTATTCAGGCAATTTTATGATTAATAGTAAAGGAACTCCAACAAATGGTATTTATGGGTTTTTAAACTATTTTATTAATTCAATTGAAACGTTTGATCCTAGTCATGTTATCTGCTGTTGGGACATGGGTAGTAAAACATTTCGTTCTGAAATGTACGATGGCTATAAATCCAACCGCGGAGAACCACCTGTTGAACTTATCCCACAATTCAACATTGTTAAAGAAGTTGTAGATGCTTTTGAAGTGCCAAATATTGGTCTAGAGGGATATGAAGCAGACGATTGTATAGGGACTCTTGCGAATATATATAGTGAAGAAAATGATGTATTAATTGTTACTGGAGATCAAGACATGCTTCAATTAGTTACAGATCATGTATCAGTTGCAATTATGAAAAAGGGCCAGGGGAATTATGAGGTTTATAAGAATGACTCTTTTTATGAAGCTAAAGGACTTTTACCGCTCCAAATAGTTGATTTAAAAGGTTTGATGGGGGACACGTCTGACAATTATCCTGGTGTTAAAGGCATTGGTGAAAAAACAGCAACCAAGCTGATTCAAGAATATGGTTCGATTGACGAAATCATTAACAACTTGGATAAATTATCTAAAGGGATTAAGAAAAAAATTGAAGAAAATATAGATATGCTTCATTTATCAAGAAACCTGGCCAAAATTCATACAGAGGTTCCAGTTTCTTGTTCTTTAGAAGATGCTTCTTGGAAAATTAACGGTGAACGTGTGAAACACATGTTAGAAAAACAACTTGAATTTAAAAACTCTTCTAGATGGATGAATAAGGTAATCTAAGAAACATTTGATATCTTGGATAAGTCACCTTGTCATTGTAAAGACTATCCTTGGAGGTGGCTTTAAATGACCAATAAGAAGACTAATTATGATCATCGACCTAGAACTAGTGTAAATCCTCAAGGACTTACAGAAGACGAGGCTAACCAACGTCCTAAATCAGAGCTAGAGGATAACGCAAAAAGATCAAACACAAAAAGGTAAGGTTATGGTTTTCCATAACCTTACCTTTTTTTCATTGTTTTAAAAAATTATACCATCTGCTGAATGTGGATAACATGTTAAAACAGCACGTCCCACCAATTTTCGAATTATTATCGTATATGGAAGGGGATAAAAGATGTTGCAACTAGATCTTGTTTTCTTTAACTAATATACATAGATAATAAGAGCAATAAACTGTTTCTTCATTATAATATGAACTGGTGGACACATATACTATCTTAATTATTCTATAGGCATTATTGAAATTGTTGCAAAATGGAAAAGAAATCTTTAACAAAGTCGTAGAATACTTTTTCAGAAGGTGCTAAGTTTCGATGTTTAGGTATGATAATGCCAACCGTTCTTCTTAATTCAGGATTATTAATGTTAACTTTGGCACTGTAATGTGGCTTCACTTCACTAAATGCACTTTCTGGTAAAAGAGTAATACCAATTCCTGCAGCAACGAGTCCCTTGATGGCATCTAGATCTTCTCCCTCCGAGGTGACATTCGGCCTGAATCCAGCTTGTTTACAGCCATCAATCACAAGCTTGTGTAGTATATACCCTTTCGGAAAGAGTACAAACGGTTCGTCTCGCAAATCTCTAAGGTTAACACTCTTTCTTTCGGACAAAGGGTGAGTGCTAGGAACCAAGGCGGATAAATTTTCAGTGAACAAAATGTCTCCCTTAAGTTCAGGGTGGTCGGTTGGTACAGGTCCCAAAAAGGCAACATCTATTTCTCTGTTTTCTACTGATTCAATTAAAAAATTATAAGAACCTTGTCTAAGTTGAAAAGCTATTTTAGGGTGTTTCTTCTTAAATTCGGAAACTACCGTAGGAAGAAGGTTACTAGCTAAACTGGTCGGAAAACCAATCTTAATCGATCCGCGTTCTGGATCAATGTATTCATCAATTTGCTTTTTTGCATGATCAATGGCCTTCATTGCGGTTTTAGTATGAGCTAAAAAAACTTTCCCTATATGTGTTAACTTTACGTTTCTTCCTTCTCTTTCAAATAAAGAAACACCTAATTCTGCTTCTAAATTTGCAATCTGTCTACTGATAGCAGATTGTGCTACATGTAAATGAGCTGCCGCTTCTGAAACGTGTTCTCTTTCAGCTACCTCCATAAAATAACGAAGCTGTCTCAACTCCATTTTTACCACTCCAATCCAATCCATCTCAAACTGAGATTGTTTTCATCTATATTATATATTGTTTGGATGAATAAATAAACCTACAATGTAAATAGACACCTTAAAAGTATAGAATAAACGGGGGCGTATAAAAAATGAGTTATAATCAGATGCCTAAAGCACAAGGGCTATACCGTCCTGAATTCGAACATGATGCATGTGGTATTGGTTTGTATGCACACATGAAAGGTCTGGCTACTCATGACATAGTTAAAAAAGGTTTAAATATGTTATGTCAATTAGATCACCGTGGTGGTCAAGGTAGTGATCCGAATACAGGAGACGGCGCAGGTTTGATGGTACAGATACCAGATCAATATTTTCGTAAAGTATGCCCAGAATTTACATTACCAGAAAAAGGGCGTTATGGAGTAGGTATGGTATTCTTCTCTAAGGATGACCAAGAAAGAGAAGAAATTGAAACGTATGTAAACGAAATAATTGCAAAAGAAGGTCAACAGCTTATTGGTTGGAGAACTGTACCAACAGATGTCAGAAAAATCGGAATAAACGCACAGGAAACTTGTCCAGTAGTACGACAAGTGTTTATTGGTGCTAATGATAATATTACGGATGAATTAGTGTTTGAAAGAAAATTATACGTGATTAGAAAGCAAGCGGAATACTGGGCAGAAAAACGTGAAATGCGCTTTTATTTTGCTAGTCTATCTAACAGAACTATTGTATATAAAGGGTTACTTACACCTAATCAAGTAGATGAATTTTATTTAGAACTGCAAGATGAAGACTTTGTGTCTGCATTTTCACTTGTTCACTCTAGATTTAGTACAAACACATTCCCTAGTTGGGAACGTGCTCATCCTAACCGTTACCTTATCCATAATGGTGAGATTAATACGATGAGAGGGAACATTAACTGGATGAGAGCGCGTGAACAACAATTTGTGTCTGAGGCGTTTGGTGAAGATCTTCAAAAGGTTCTTCCAATTCTAAATGCTGACGGTAGTGATTCATCAACATTGGATAACGCGTTGGAATTTTTCACATTGGCAGGAAGAACACCTGCACACGCGGCTATGATGCTTATTCCTGAGCCGTGGAAGAAAAATCCACATATCTCCGAGGAAAAACGAGCATTTTACGAATACCACAGCTGTTTAATGGAGCAGTGGGATGGTCCTACTTCCATTACATTTACAGATGGAAAGCAAATTGGGGCAATATTGGACCGTAATGGTCTCAGACCCGCACGTTATTATGTAACAAAAGATGATTACATTATTTATTCTTCCGAAGTTGGCGTTATTGATGTGGAAGAAGAAAATATTCTATATAAAGATAGATTAAGCCCTGGTAAGATGCTACTAATTGATTTAGAAGAAGGGCGTATTATTTCTGATGAAGAAATTAAAAAAGAAGTAGCACATGCACATCCATACCAAGAGTGGTTAGATGAAAAACTTGTGCGATTAGATGGAAGTGTTGTAGGGGAAAACGAACCTACAATTGATAGTCTGTTTATTAGACAAAAAGCTTTCGGATATACAACAGAGGATATTGAAAAATATTTAGTACCGATGATTACCCAAGGAAAAGATCCAATTGGTGCAATGGGGAATGATGTCCCACTTGCGGTATTATCTGAGCGTCCTCAATCATTGTTTAATTATTTCAAACAATTGTTTGCTCAAGTGACAAATCCTCCGATTGATGCATACCGTGAACAAATTGTTACTTCTACTATGACGTTATTAGGACCTGAAGGGAATATCCTCCACCCTAATAAGGCGAATTGTCATCGTATCCAATTGGAATCATTTGTACTTTCTAACTACCAGTTAAAAGGGATTAGAGAGGATAAGTACACTGGTTTTACAAGCCATACTATTGATGCATTATTTTCAGACAACCTTGAAGTAGGACTACAATCTGTCTTTGAAGAGGCTGACAAAGCAATAGCAGATGGTGCTAATTTATTAATCCTATCTGATAGAAAGATGGATGGAAATAATGTTGCGATTCCAGCATTGTTAGTTGTGAGTGCTCTACACCAATATCTTGTTCGTCAGGGTAGTAGAACAAAGGTAAGTTTAATTGCGGAAACTGGTGAAACGAGAGAGGTTCATCACTTTGCTGCATTACTTGGCTATGGTGTTGATGCGATAAATCCGTATCTTGCATTCGAAACATATAAATATGAAATCGAACGTGGAAACCTGGATGTAAGTTATGAAGATACCGTTAATAAGTACATTGGTGCTGTTACAGAAGGCGTTGTCAAAGTAATGAGTAAGATGGGTATTTCTACTGTTCAAAGTTACCGTGGCGCACAAATATTTGAAGCAGTCGGTATTAGTAAACAAGTAATTAATGAACATTTTACAGGTACAGCTTCTCAAATTGATGGAATTGGATTTGACACGATTGCAAAAGAAGCCATCCTTCGTCATCAATCTGGATATCAAGAAGCTATTGATAAATCACTTGAATCAGGAAGTGACTTCCAATGGAGAAAAACGGGAGAACATCACGCGTTCAATCCAAAGACAATTCATACTTTACAATGGGCTTGTCGAAGAGGAGATTACAATTTATTTAAAGAATTCTCTAAGGCTGCTGATGAAGAGCGTCTAGGCTTTTTAAGAAATTTATTTTCATTCGAGAAAACGAATGCTATATCCATCGATGAAGTTGAGCCTGTTGAATCAATTGTTAAACGTTTTAAAACTGGCGCAATGTCGTTTGGTTCTTTAAGTCAAGAAGCACATGAAGCACTTGCTATTGCAATGAACCGTATTGGTGGAAAGAGTAATAGTGGTGAAGGTGGAGAGGATGCTAAACGTTACATTGTTGATGAGAATGGAGATCAACGTCGTAGCGCAATTAAACAAATTGCATCTGGACGATTTGGTGTAAAGAGTCATTACCTTGTTAATGCTGATGAGCTTCAAATTAAGATGGCTCAAGGTGCTAAACCGGGTGAGGGTGGTCAATTGCCAGGTAAAAAGGTATACCCATGGGTTGCAGATGTACGTGGATCTACTCCTGGTGTAGATTTAATTTCACCACCACCGCACCATGATATTTATTCTATTGAGGATTTAGCTCAGTTGATACATGACCTTAAAAATGCTAATCGTGATGCAAGAATAAGTGTGAAATTAGTATCTAAAGCAGGCGTTGGAACGATTGCCGCGGGGGTTGCTAAAGGTAGTGCAGATGTCATTTCTGTTGTAGGTTATGATGGTGGTACTGGTGCATCACCTAAAACTAGTATTAAACACACCGGATTACCTTGGGAATTAGGTTTAGCGGAAGCTCACCAAACCTTAATGCTTAATGGGCTAAGAGAGCGTGTCATTCTAGAAACTGACGGTAAGCTTTTAACTGGTAAAGATGTTGTAATGGCTGCTTTGTTGGGTGCTGAAGAATATGGTTTTGCAACTGCTCCTTTAGTTGTTCTTGGCTGTGTTATGATGCGAGTATGTCATATGGATACTTGCCCAGTAGGGGTTGCAACGCAAAATCCTGAATTACGTAAAAAGTTTATTGGTGACCCAGACCATATTGTAAACTATATGCATTTTGTCGCAGAGGAAATGCGTGAAATTATGGCTTTACTTGGCTTTAGAACTGTAGAAGAAATGGTAGGGCGTACAGATGTTCTTGGTATTAGTGATCGTGCGAAAGCGCATTGGAAAGCCAAAGATTTAGATCTTTCTACATTGTTATACCAAGTTGAAGGTGGACGTACGTTCAAGACACCTCAAAATCATAAGATTGATCAATCTCTTGATGTAACAGAGATCTTGCCTGTTGTTACACAAGCTATCGAGACAAAAGAAAAGGTAGATGCAACGTTCTCTATTAAAAATATAAATCGAGTAACAGGTACTATCGTAGGTAGTGAAATATCTAAGCGATATGGAGAAGAAGGTCTACCAGAAGATACTATTACACTACGTTTTAATGGTTCAGCCGGTCAGAGCTTTGGGGCATTTATCCCTAAAGGAATGACAATGCTACTTAATGGTGATGCAAATGACTACGTTGGAAAAGGTTTATCTGGAGGGAAAATAGTAGTTTCTTCCCCGAAAGAATCAACCATATTCCCTAGTAAAAACGTAATTGCTGGTAACGTATCTTTATACGGTGCTACGAACGGTGAAGCGTATATAAATGGTATGGCTGGTGAACGTTTTGCAGTACGTAACAGTGGTGCAAAGGTTGTTGTTGAGGGAATCGGTGATCACGGTTGTGAATATATGACTGGCGGACGTGTAGTTGTATTAGGTGAAGTAGGTAAAAACTTTGGCGCGGGAATGTCTGGTGGTATAGCTTATGTTTATGCTGAAGACAAACAAGTATTTAAAGGTCTATGTAATACAGAAATGATAGGTTTTGAATCCTTGGAAGATACAGCTGAAGAAGATGAGTTAAAGCATATGATTCAAAGTCACTTCCAATATACGAATAGTAGTAAGGCTGCTAGTATCCTTGAAAATTGGAATGAGGCTTCTCAAAAGTTTGTTAAAGTCATTCCAAATGATTACAAGCATATGTTAAGTCAAATTCAATCTTACATTGACGCAGGTGAAACTACTGAAGAAGCGCAAATGAGTGCCTTTTTAGCGAAAAATAACCAAAAAGCAGTTACAAAAGAATCAAAAGAAAAGGTAGTACAGTAGAAAGGAGAGAGGAATATGGGAAAAGCAACAGGTTTTATGGAAATTAAGCGCGAAGAAGCAACGCAACGTGATCCAATCGAACGCTTAAATGACTGGAAAGAATATTCTGCTCCTTTCTCGGATGAAGTAATGAGCAGGCAGGGTGCACGTTGTATGGATTGTGGTACACCTTTCTGTCATATTGGAATGGAAATAGGAGGGGCAACGTCTGGTTGCCCTGTTTACAACTTAATTCCGGAGTGGAATGATTTAGTTTATAAAGGAAAATGGAAAGAAGCATTAGAACGTTTGATGAAGACTAATAATTTTCCTGAGTTTACTGGACGTGTTTGCCCAGCGCCATGTGAGGGGTCTTGTACAGTAGCTATTTCTGATCCTGCAGTAGCTATTAAGAATATTGAGCAAGCAATTATTGATAAAGGATTTGAAAATGGTTGGATTACACCAAGAATACCTGAGAAGCGCACAGGTAAAAAGGTGGCAATTATTGGTTCAGGTCCGGCAGGGATGGCTAGTGCTGACCAGTTAAATCAAGCTGGTCACAACGTAACGGTTTACGAACGTGCTGACCGTGCTGGTGGATTGTTAACTTACGGTATTCCTAATATGAAACTAGAAAAAGATGTAGTAGCACGTAGAATAAAGTTGTTAGAACAAGAGGGTGTTTCTTTCGTATTAAATACAGAAGTAGGTACTGATATTACGGCTGATGAGTTAAAACAACAGTATGATTCTGTTATTGTTTGTACGGGAGCTCAGAAACAACGTGATCTAGTAATTAAGGGTCGTGAAGCAGAAGGTGTACATTTTGCTATGGACTTTTTAACTACTTCCACTAAAAGCTTACTAGACTCTAACTTAGAAGATGGTAACTACATTGACGCTAAAGGTAAGGATGTAATCGTTATTGGTGGTGGAGATACAGGAGCAGACTGTATTGCAACAGCACTACGTCAAGGTGCTAACAGTGTTGTCCAGTTTGGTAAACACCCACAATTACCGATGGCAAGAACTTCTAATAATATGTGGCCTGAATATCCACAAGTCTTTAGCTTAGATTATGCTCATAAAGAAGCGAAGGCTAAATTTGGGGAAGATATTCGCCAATATTGCATCCAAACAAAGAAGTTTGTTGCTGATGAAAACGGAAAGTTACAAGAACTTCATACGATTGAAATGAAAAAAACAAGAGATGAAAATGGTATGTTCGTTTACGAAGAAGTTCCGGGAACGGAAAAAGTATGGCCAGCCCAACTAGTCCTTATTGCGATTGGTTTCGAAGGTCCAGAACAACCATTATTGAAGGAATTTGGAATAAATACAGTCAATAGAAAAGTAGAAGCAGAATACGGTGAATTCACTACTAATGTAGAAGGCGTATTTGCTGCAGGTGATGCTAGAAGAGGACAAAGTCTAATCGTTTGGGCTATTAACGAAGGTCGTGAAGTAGCTTACGCAGTAGATGAGTATCTGATGGGGTCATCTAAATTACCAACTGTTGCTGGTATGTAAGCCATAGAAAATACCCTGTTTCCACGGAAACAGGGTATTTATTATATCAGAAATTATCTGCGTTTGTTATACAGGTAAGAAATTACATATATAAACAAAGCTATGGCTACATAAATAAGAAAAAAAACGATAAATCCCCAAAGGCCAACCACAGCATCCGCAAATTCCATATTCCCGCGATTTGTAATGGCCTGCTGAATTTCGATAGCGAATACTAATACGACCATCATCGTGAAAGTATAGATAAAGGAGATGATAGTGGTACTCCACTTTAATTGTTGAATCCATTTAAAAACAAAATAAATAATAAAAAATGAAAACAGACCAATAAAACCGATAATCCAAAAGTGTAGTTGTTTATCTGTTAATGAGAATCCCATCGTTTTAAACAATTCAATAAGCATATCATGGCACATATTTACTATTTCAGCCAGTATTCTAATAACATCTTGAATGGTTAATCCCTCCTTAAAGAAGAAAAGTTTGGTTATACATGGCTAGCAATGGTTACGTTTGCATGGTCAATTTTTACTAAATCCCACGAAGTGACAATTCCTATTGGTTTTTGCTTTTTTGATCCACTATGTGTAATTAAAATTGCTTCTAATTTCTTGTTATCGTCAAAACTTGTTTCAAATATTGCCTCTAAATCGTATATAGAACTGTTTCGGTCTAAAAATTTAACATTGTGTGGCTTCTCATATTCCAATATATCTTTTGCAGTAACATCGTGTAAGGAAACTAGACTATCTATAATATTGCAGGAAAGCCATTTGGCAATGCCTCCTTCTGTTAACAAGCCATGGAATCCAATTTCATTGACAATCGGAAACTGGGAAAAACCACTATCATTTATCGCTTCCAAGATTGTTTGGATAGAAGTTGTCGGGTGGAAACTCGTAACAGGTTGTGAGGCAATTGATAATGCAAGTGGTGGTTCATACATTAATTCACAAATACGTTCTATTTCTTGTACGATTTCTTGATGAGGTTCTGCGATATAAAAATCTTGACGGACTTTTCGATGCACCAATGCATTTCTTAGTTTTCCGAATTGTTTTAACGTATCGTAATTATAACGGACAACATTATGAAGTTTGCGGGCAGCCTGTAAAACTTCACCATAGGCAGCATGATCACTTGATTTACTCACTAATTCCATTAACTTATTGTGAATACGATTATAGGCAGCTTCAAAACGGTGAACATTTTCCCCCTGAACAATTGTTTCCATTCCACGCAACTCCTCTTAGAAGATATAAATATATTACCACAAAATATCTTCTTGCTAACTATGAAAAAACGAAAAAAGGATCTAAATTATAAATAGTAATCATGATTTGCATTTCTGTCTCATCGCAATAGCATGGTTAGAAAGAATGTTATATCCAAATAGTAAGAATTTTTAACTGTAAATGGTTGTGTTAGATAACAAATTAGTAATAAAATAGTCTTTATAGATAATAATAGTTTACTTTATACATATATCTTAAACTAGCTGACAAGGAGACATAGTTATGACAGAACATAGTATAAGCATTGAAAAAAGTAATTCATTAAAAGTAAAGCCATCTGACGAATCTTTAGCGTTTGGTAGACACTTCACAGATCACATGTTTATCATGGATTTTAAGGAAGGTAAAGGTTGGCATAACTCTCGAATCGTACCATATCAACCTCTCATGCTTGACCCAGCTTCTATCGTGTTTCATTATGGTCAAACTGTATTTGAAGGGTTGAAGGCTTATTTAACAAAAGAAGGAAAAGTAAAGCTGTTCAGACCTAATAAAAATATGGAGCGTTTAAACAGGTCTAATGACCGTATGTGTATACCAAGAATTGACGAAGAGTTTGCGATAGATGCTATCAAACAACTAGTAAGCATTGATAAGAAATGGGTTCCTAGTACATCTGGAACATCTCTTTATATTCGTCCTTTTATTATTTCTACTGAACCATATTTAGGGGTAGCTCCTTCAAAAGCATATCAGTTTATTATTATTCTTTCGCCTGTAGGGGCTTATTACAAAGAAGGAATAAATCCGGTGAAAATAGCAGTCGAGAATGATTTCGTTCGAGCTGTAAAAGGTGGGACAGGAGAAGCCAAAACTGCAGGAAACTATGCCTCTAGTTTAAAAGCACAAGAATTAGTTGCAGATAAGGGGTATGCGCAAGTTCTTTGGTTAGACGGTTTAGAGAAAAAGTATATCGAAGAAGTTGGTAGCATGAATGTTTTCTTTAAAATTAATGGAGAAGTTGTGACACCTGAGTTAAATGGTAGTATCTTAGAAGGTGTCACAAGAAATTCAGTAATACAATTATTAAGGCATTGGGATATTCCTGTATCAGAACGAAAAATTTCAATGGAGGAACTGTATGAAAGCTACCAACAGGGATTAGTTGAAGAGGCATTTGGAGCAGGAACAGCAGCAGTTATTTCTCCAATTGGAGAGCTTGCATGGCAAGGAAATACGTTAGTAATAAATAATCATAAGACTGGCCAAATAGCCAAAAAATTATATGATACCCTAACTGGAATTCAGTATGGTATCGAGGAAGATTTATTTAATTGGACGCTAGAAGTAAACTAATTGTATGATAAGGGCACCCTATAGGGGTGTCTTTTCTATCTTTTTTTGCGGTTTACTCAGATGTCCAATAAAAGTTACTATTATACGATACTATAATGGAAGGGAGTCACCTTTTTTGAAGTTAAGTATTTTAGATCAATCACCTATTGTTAATGGTGTCACTGCTCTAGACGCATTGGAATCAACAGTTACATTAGCTCAGGTTGCAGAGAAACTTGGTTATACTCGTTATTGGGTTGCAGAGCATCATGGAATGGACAAATTAGCAAGTTCGGTTCCAGAAGTACTGCTAACCTACCTTGGGATGAAAACGAGTAAGATTAGAATAGGATCAGGTGCTACTCTATTACCTCACTATAAACCATACAAAGTTGCGGAGATTTTTAATATGTTGGGCACGTTATTTCCGGATAGAATAGATTTAGGGATTGGACGTGCCCCTGGAGGATCAGCAGAAGCATCCATTGCACTATCTGGTAATTTCTTAGCAAATGTTAAACAAACGCCCGAATTAATAGAGGAGCTACTCCATTTTATTTATGATGATTTTCCAAGTGATCATATGTTTGCTAATACAAAAGCTTTACCACAACCGAAGACACCTCCAATACCATGGATATTAGGAACAAGTCCTAAAAGCGGGGAACTTGCAGCTAATACTAGTACTGGTTATTGTTTTGGTCGGTTTATGAGTGAACATAGTGGGGAAAACATTATAGAAAACTATAAACAACATTTTATACCCAATGAATATATGCATAAACCATATGCAATCGTCACGATATCTGTTATTTGTGCGGATACAGAAGAAATAGCTCAAAGGTTAGTAACAGAGTACCTTATAACACGAATAAACCCCAAAAAAGACAAAAAGCAAAACCTGTCTTCTGATGAGTTAACTATGTTTAACCAGTATAAAAATAATATGCTTTACGGTACAGCGATGTCCGTATCGGAACAAATAAAGGATATATTTAACAGCTCACCTTTAGATGAGATTATGATAGTAACAATCACTAACGATTATGATTCAAGGCAGTACTCATATGAATTGTTAGCTAAGTCTTTATTATAATGGCAATATCCACCAGTCATGGTGGGTATTTTTTTATCCCACTTTTTTCCTCTGTATTTACTGTATGAATTGGCTATTTTAATCCAAGCTATCTATGTGGTAATCGTCATCCGAAAGGAGCAGTCACCTTGGCAAAATCAAAGCAAGGGTTAATCATATTAGCAATCAGTTCCATCCCTCTCATTATGACACTTGGAAATTCCATGTTAATTCCTATCTTACCAAAGATGGAATCGGAATTGAACTTGAGTTCATTTAAAGTCAGCTTAACCATTACAATATTTTCGGTTACAGCAGCTATATTTATCCCAATTTTAGGTTACTTTTCAGATCGGTTCTCTAGAAAAGTGATCATTGTTCCAGCATTAATTCTTTATGGGCTTGGGGGATTACTAGCGGGTGCCGCCTCCGCATGGTTTGATAGTGCCTACCCGTGGATATTAACAGGAAGAGCAATGCAGGGGATTGGTGCAGCAGGTACAGCTCCTATTGCAATGGCACTAGCAGGCGACCTGTTTAAAGGTGGTCAGCAAAGTAAAGTTCTAGGACTTATTGAAGCATCCAATGGGTTTGGGAAGGTTTTATCACCGATTGTAGGTTCATTACTTGCTCTAATTGTGTGGTATGGTCCTTTTTGGGGGTTCCCGATTTTCTGTCTTGTTTCTGTACTTCTAAATATGTTTTTCGTGAAAGAAAAAAAGAAAAAGAAACAACCACCATCCATAGGAAATTACGTAAAGGGCTTATTTTCTGTATTTAAACATGAAGGTCGTTGGTTATTTACTACCTATTTAGCTGGTGCAACCTGTCTCTTTACACTTTTTGGAATCCTTTTTTATATTTCAGACGTGTTAGAAAAAGATTATGGAATGGATGGGGTTTTAAAAGGGGCGATACTAGCTGTACCGTTACTGTTTCAAATGACAACTTCTTTTGTTACAGGAAGCAAAATAGGGAAGAATATGCAAGTAATGAAGCGTTTGATCGTTCTAGGGTTGTTATTAATGACCATTTCATTTGCTTCTTTAACTTTCTTTACAAGCTTAGTACCATTCTTTTCTGTTTTGGTTATCAGCAGTATTGGTACTGGATTGGTTCTTCCTTGTTTGAACAGTCTCATAACGGGCTCTGTTGGAAAAGAAAGGAGAGGCTTTGTAACTTCTTTATACGGATCTGTCAGGTTTTTAGGTGTAGCGGCCGGTCCACCGATTTATGGGTGGTTAATGGGAATTGGACGAACTCCAATGTTTCTTGCAACCGCAGGGCTTACTTTGCTTGTTGCGATTTTATGTCTAACATTAATCCATGCAAAAAGTCCAGCGCAACAAGAAGATGAAAATTCTGAATCAGTCTTTAAAAAATTACAGTTATCCACAGAATAATGAAGGAGGACTTACGTTGCAAATTTATTTTTCACCAGAATTTTTAAGAGAAGATGCCCAGGTATTAAATGTTGTAGATGATAAAAATAAAGCTGTAGGGTACATTGCTTTCTTAATGGAACAAAAAAAGATGTATGTATATGGTCAACTAGAAGATGAAGGGGTAGAGGCTGACTTTAAAGATCTTGTTGAACCATACTTACAAGGTTTGGCTAAGTTAAAGCCTGACTTAGAAGTTTATTCCTATTTGACAGTTGGTGGGAAGAAAGTAGATGTATCTAGTGAGAAAGAGAGTTAACACATAAATCCGAATGGGTGAATATCATATCCTAGCTTAGTTATGGGGGTTAGGGATATGGATGTTTTCTGGCAAGCCTTTGAGTTCCGTTATTTAATCATATTATTCCTTGGGTTATTTCTTGGCATTGTTGTCGGAGCTCTACCTGGATTAACACCCACAATGGGTGTAGCCTTAACAATTCCTTTTACATTCTCATTAGGTGCTACCGAAGGGCTAATAATATTGGGAGGAATTTATTGTGGGAGTGTATATGGAGGATCCATTCCTGCTATATTATTTAACGTTCCAGGAGCTCCGGCATCAGTAGCCACTACATTTGATGGATTTCCAATGACACAAAATGGCGAGGCCCGAAAAGCACTAGAAGTATCAACAATTGCTTCTGTGTTTGGCGGGATATTCGGCATGGTTTTACTACTATTTTTTGCACCGATTGTTTCTGAGTTTTCGTTGCAATTCGGCCCAACCGAAAATTTTTGGATTGCCATTTTTGGGTTAACTGTCATCGCAGCCATTTCAGATGGATCAATATCCAAAAATTTATTAGGTGGAAGTATTGGTATCTATCTTTCTTTCGTAGGGATCCACACAGTAACAGGATTGCCTCGATTTACATTCGGTTCTGAGAGTTTAATAGGGGGATTTCATGTAGTTGCGATATTAATCGGTCTATTTGCTTTTCCACAAGCATTAAGATTGATTGAACATTTAACTGCCATTAATCATCCTCGACCACTAATTTATAAAATCAAAAAATCGACAATAAGACAATCCTTTTCCGATGTTTTAAAAAAACCTAAATCTTTAGGAATCGGAAGTCTAGTTGGTGCCTTTATCGGTATGATACCAGGGGCAGGTGGTAATATTGCAAGTATACTTGCTTATAATGAAGTAAAGCGTTTTTCAAAAGATAAAGAAGGATTCGGTAAAGGAGAAAAGAAAGGTATCATAGCTTCTGAGAGTGCTAATAACGCAATGGTTGGGGGTTCCTTAATTCCGTTATTAACATTAGGAATTCCTGGTTCTCCAACAGCAGCAATATTCCTTGGTGGACTTTTAATTCATGGTATTTGGCCTGGAAGATCCTTATTTGTAGAAAATACAGATGTGGCTTACACTTTTCTGTTCAGTATGGTAGGGGCACAAATATTATTGTTATTCTTGGGCTTAGCAATGATTAAGTACATGACAAAACTGTCACAAATCCCTACTTTTATAATGGCACCTGTAATTCTTTCATTCTCTATTATTGGTGCTTTTTGTATGCAAAATAATGTCTTTGATATTTATACTGTTGTTATGGTCGGTATCGTCATGTTTATCTTAGATAAGTTCGGCTTTGCAGCAGCTCCTGTCGCTTTAGGTTTTATACTTGGACCAATTGCCGAGCAAGGTTTGTTACATGGTATCCAAGTAGGGAAAGCTAATGGTTCAATTCTATCTATGTTTTTAAGCGGTAGTATCAACATTATTTTATGCGCGTTAGTAGTCATAACAATTTCAATTTCTATCTATCAACAGATAAAATTAAAATCAATTGAATTACGGTCCTCGAAAAAAGTGAATTTCCTATCCTTAAAGGGAATTCTATGGCAACTTGCAGCTGTTCTTGTAATTACAGGATTAATCTTATTACAAAATTTTCAGTTAGAACAAAGGATATTTCCGCAGATTGTTCTTGGAGTCGTTTTACTTTTAATCGTTGTAGAGTACTTGAAAGCAATTAGAGCTGAAAAGAACCAGGGAAATAATGCTATGTCCTATAAATGGAGTTCACTTCCTATTGTGTGCATTGTTGCATTTTTAAGTGTATTGACTAGTATTACAGGCTATTATTTACAGGTGATTATGCTTATGTTAGCAGTTCCGTGCTACTTAGTATTTGTTAAAAAGAATAAGGATATCCGGTTATGGACTGTATTTATCGTAACAATAGTGTTTACGGCCTTTTTATATTTGATCTTCTCTCAAATCATTCAAGTACCAGTTCCAACAATCTTTACTGTATTAAACGTATAAGCAAGTTTTCTTTTAGTAAGGCTACCCAATGATATTTTAAACCTTTTGAGAATGAAAAGGGGAAAGAGTCAATGTACTCTTTCCCCTTATGTTTATTCGATTACACCAATATTTTTTAACAATCCCTCATAAGTTTCTTGTCTTTTTTCCATTTCATCTAGTACTTGCTCTCGATCCATAATAAGAAGGTCGGCTCCGGCTTTTTCCATCTCTTTTATAAACTCCTCATCGTTTAGTAGCTCCATAAAAGCTTCTTCTAATTTGCTGATGATTTCTTTCGGGGTTCCTTCAGGGGCTGCGATACCACGGTCTGTACTCATTACTACCTCTGGATATCCAAGCTCTCCAAAAGTAGGAATATCTCGATCAAATGGATGTCTTTCTTCGCTTGCTATTGCGAGTGGCTTTACTTCTTCACCTAGACGATATATATCGGAAAGGTTGCCTGACACTACGTCAATATGACCACCTAGTAAAGCAGCTATTGCATCAGCAGAGCCTTGATAGGGAACATCTTCTAATTTTACCTTAGCAGCATCTTCTAACTGCAAGATCGCTAAATGTTGCCCTACATATTTACCAGCATTACCAACTGTAACGGTATTTGGCGATGCTTGAGCTTGTTTGATTAAATCTTCAAGGCTGTTAATGTCACTATCCGCTCGTACTGCAAAAACGGTTGGATCACCACCCCAATTGACAACCGGTTCAAATGTATCCACTGAAAAAGTTGTATCATTTACTAAAGGCTGGCTTATGATATGTGGAAGATTATATACAGCTAATGTGTAACCATCGGGCTTAACTGTTGTGAAATTGTTCCACCCGACTTGACCTCCACCTCCAGGTTTATTTACGATGACTAATTCCTGATTTAAATATTTATTTGCGTACTTAGCTATAATTCGTGCCTGGGTATCTGTAGCAGCACCAGGCGAATATGCCACAATAAGCTGAATCGTCTTACTTGGGAAGTTATCAACCTCAGCTTCCTTATTAGAATTAGCACACGCGCTAAGCGTGAGTAGCACCAAGAGAGCGCTTATAAAGGTGACTTTCCATATATGTTTCAATTAGAGGCACATCCTTTCGCATTTACTCTACATACGAGAATATGCTTCTAGTAAGAGGAATAAATGTTGTCCTAAGAAAAAGTTAGGATTTCTTTTTACGAATGCTAAGCACAGGAAAATATATTCGCGGAAACCTCCAATTATAGACAATATTAATTAGCTTTGTTGATATAAATTGAACAAAGATAGCTTCTAACACAATAATCCATTGAATAATAGATCCAGTAAGTATAAAAATAAATCCATTCAATAAAAGCAAGGGTTTACCAGGAGCAACGTTTCGATATTTCGTTACAATTAATGCGAGCACACCCATTCCACCGTTTGAAACCTGTTGTCTAAGCAGCATACCCACGCCTATTCCTAATGTAGCAGAACCTAAGAGTATATCGATTAAGATTGGTGCTTGATGTACAAATATATTAAGCTCGAACAATTGGACACTTACTGATGTCATCGTAATAGCGTACATCGTTCCAATTGTACTTGCATTGCCTAACCAATAAATGGCTGCTACAAGTAAGGAAAAATTAACTGCCCAAAGTGCAATACTTAGTGGCACGCCAAACCAGTAATTTAGCAAGACAGCTATTCCTGCCGAACCCCCAGACGGAATGGAGTGAGGGAAAAGGAACAAGGACATAGCCATTCCTTGAATAAAGGAACCGCAAGTAATCAGTAAATAATGATTTATTAGTTGTTTCATGATTTCATATACTCCCAGATCCAATTTTGTTTCTTTATGGCTGTACGCATCTAACATCCTCTTTCCGTAAATATAATGCTTGTCCTATAGATTGTATTTATAATAAAAGTAGAATATGATTTATATTGTGATAGCTAATTGATTTTTCAGATTTTAGTTGACATATTCCGACGTGTAAAGCATAATATTTCGTAACAAAACCAAATAAACTGTGCAGATTAGGACTAGTAAATAGGACCAGAAACGAAAGAGAGTAGAATTCACTGGCTGAAAGATTCTACCGTTTAACTTCCTATTGAACCTACCCTATGAACTGTTGAGCTAATAACTTAACCGTTACCTACGTTACAGGACCGAGTGGGCATATTTGCCAACTAAAGGTGGTACCGCGGATCCAAACTCTTTCCGTCCTTTCTTAATTACAGGACAGAAAGAGTTTTTTTGATGTTTAAATGTATATATTAACGATTCGATTAATGGTAAAGGCGTGAATAAAAATGGCAAAACAACGTATTGTAGTCAAAATTGGTAGTAGTTCGTTAACAAATAAAACAGGCGGATTGGATAAAAAATTACTAAATGAACATGCTGCAGCTATTGCGCGTCTCATAAAAAGTAATTATGAAGTAATTTTAATATCGTCAGGTGCCATTTCAGCAGGATTCACAGACCTAGGTTATCCAAGTCGCCCGGTAACTGTTGCTGGGAAACAAGCTGCAGCGGCAGTGGGGCAAGGTTTATTAGTGCAAGCATATACAGAAGTGTTTAGGTCATTTGAAATCGTTGCGGCTCAATTATTAATTACGAGAGATGTGTTTGTTAATGAAGAACAATATACAAATGTTTATTCGACCTTATCCGAGTTATTGAAGCGATCGGTTTTGCCCATCATAAATGAGAATGACACTGTATCTATCAAGGAACTAACATTTGGAGACAATGATATGTTGTCTGCCTTAGTTAGTGGATTGGTTAACGCAGATTTCCTCGTTATGTTGACGGATATTGATGGGCTCTATACTGATAATCCACACATCAATCCAGCTTCTACTCGCTATGATTATTTGCCATTTATCACAGAGGATATTTTAGAACAAACTAAAAGTGATTCAGGATCTAAGTTTGGTACGGGTGGCATGAAATCAAAAATACTTGCAGCCAAAAGAGCATTATCGCTTGGTGTAAAAGTTTTTGTCGGTTCTGGTACAGGACCTAATAAACTCTTAGATATTATTGATGGGACTGGTGAAGGAACCTATATTGGAGACATTGAGAAAACGAGTCCTCGAAAACAAAAACAGTGGATAGCTTTTCATTCTTCGATTTCAGGAGCAATTGAAATTGATGATGGTGCCCGCCATGCTATTTTAAACGAAGGGAAAAGTTTGCTGCCTGCCGGTATATCGACAATAAACGGGAATTTTAACATAGGGGATGTAGTGGAAATCAGGAACAATAATCAGATAGTTGGGAAAGGGCAAGTTAGCTATTCATCCAGCGAATTAAAAGAA
This sequence comes from Aquibacillus kalidii, assembly GCF_014280935.1. Classification (GTDB taxonomy): domain Bacteria; phylum Bacillota; class Bacilli; order Bacillales; family Amphibacillaceae; genus Aquibacillus_D; species Aquibacillus_D kalidii. Next base: position 103,962 of record NZ_JACLZI010000036.1, on the reverse strand, counting down.
ATAAAAGGTAAGGGGAGCCAAGAGGCTATGCTTCTTACTAGACATAGAAAACCAGAAGCTGTTCATCGTGACCGATTAGTAATCATATTTGAGGAGGTAGAGTCATGAGCGATTTATTATATAAAGCACAATTAGTAAAAGATAGTGCAATTCTTTTAGGGCAAAAGACCACAAAACAAAAGAATGATGCATTAAAAATGATTTCTGAAGAGTTACTCATGCAGAAAGACTTTATCATTAATGAGAATACGAAGGATATCGACAGTGCAAGAGCTAATGGATTTCACGAGTCGTTAATAGATCGATTAATATTAGATATAAATAGGATTACAGATATGTCTGACGCACTTAGGGAGTTAACAAAACTAAATGACCCAATTGGGGAAATTATAGAGTCATGGGAAAGACCTAATGGTTTAAAAATTGACAAGATAAGTGTACCAATAGGTGTAGTTGGTATGATTTATGAAGCGAGACCTAACGTTACAGTGGATGCTGCAAGCTTATGTTTGAAAACAGGGAATGCAGTTTTACTTAGAGGTAGTTCCTCCGCTATTCATTCTAACCAGGCACTTGTTCAGGTTATTCAACAAGCACTAGCGAAATCAGAACTACCAAAGGATTGCGTGCAATTGGTAGAGGATACAAGTCGCGAAACAGCTTCCAAGATGTTTAAAATGAGTGATTATCTGGATGTATTAATACCTAGAGGAGGGAAGAAATTAATCCAAACGGTTGTGGAACAAGCATCAGTGCCTGTCATAGAGACTGGAGCGGGGAATTGTCATCTGTTTATCGATGCCACAGCAGATGTAAAGATGGCACTCGAAGTAGCAGTTAACGCAAAAACACAGCGTCCGTCTGTTTGTAACGCGATTGAAACATTGGTTATTCATAGACAATGGGGCAAAGATAATATTAGTAGGTTATTAGAAAATTTAGTTGGAAATGATGTGGAACTTCGATTAGATCCTACACTAAACTTTACTTTTCCTAAATCATCTGTTGCAACGGAAGAAGATTGGGATACAGAGTTTTTAGACAAGATTTTAGCCGTTAAAGTTGTAGATTCCTTAGATGAAGCAATTAATCATATTCGGAAATACAGTTCCAAACATTCAGAGTCTATTCTAACTGAAAGCGACCAGCATGCTGTTGAGTTCCTCAATAAAATTGATGCTGCTGTAGTTTATCATAATGCATCAACTCGCTTCACAGATGGATTTGAATTTGGATTTGGTGCTGAAATAGGAATAAGTACACAGAAGCTCCATGCTAGAGGGCCGATGGGGTTACCTGCCCTTACTTCTACAAAGTATATAGTTCGCGGTGATGGACAGATAAAATAACAATTCGTTCACGATCCCATTTGAATTTAGTCGTAGCAGGATCGTGAATTATGATAGAAGACTAGTAGTAACAAAATTTGCTTAAATGTAACCTTACTAGTGAAAAATATAAGGAATTACGTTACAATAGTAAAGGATTTTCAATACATAAATATGATATATAAGGAGTTTTGATTATGGGAAAAGTTCTTATTTTTGGACACAAAAACCCGGATACGGATACAATTACGTCAGCACTTGCATATGCTGATTTAAAATCAAAATTGGGTAATGAAGTAGAGGCCGTACGTCTAGGAGAAGTTAACGGAGAAACGCAATATGCATTAGATTATTTTAAAGTAGACGCTCCTAGGTTAGTTGAAAGTGTTTCTAGTGAAGCAGATCAAGTTATTCTGGTTGATCACAATGAAAAACAACAAAGCGCAAATGATATTGACCAAGTTCAAGTGCTAGAAGTAATTGACCACCATCGAATAGCTAATTTCGAGACAAAGGACCCTCTATATTACCGTGCAGAGCCAGTTGGTTGTACTGCTACAATATTGAATAAACTTTATAAGGAAAATAATATTTCTATTTCAAAAGAAATCGCTGGTTTAATGCTTTCGGCGATTATCTCAGACTCTTTACTTTTCAAATCACCAACATGTACAGATGAGGATATAGCAGCAGCTAAAGAATTAGCAGAGATCGCTGGTGTTGATTCTGAAAAATACGGTTTAGATATGTTAAAAGCTGGTGCTGATTTAAGTGACAAAACAGTGGCCGAATTAATTACATTGGATGCAAAAGAATTTACCATGGGCGATAAAAAGGTGGAAGTAGCTCAAGTAAACACGGTTGACACAGATGAAGTCTTTGCTAATAAAGCGGAGATTGAAAAAGCAATTGAATCCACCATAACAAGTAAAGGATTAGATTTATTCGTTTTTGTAGTAACGGATATTTTGAATAACGATTCCGTTGTACTTTCTTTAGGGGACGCTGCAACAGTAGTCGAAAAAGCCTTTGATGTTAATTTAGAAGGCGGAATAGCAACACTAAAAGGTGTAGTTTCACGTAAAAAACAAATTGTTCCAAATTTACAAGCAGCATTCTAATTTTTGAACTATGGAAAACAACTATCATAAATGGTAGTTGTTTTCTTCTTACTCTGCTTATATTAAAAGTCTGAAAATTTTCATTTTTTGCGTTTTTAAGTTTTCTTAATTAAATTAGTGTGGTAGTATGAGTCTAATCATTTTATATGTAGGAAGGATCCTAAGTATGAGCACAAAAGTAAATCCGATTCAAATTAAAGATATAATCATTGCCAATCAAGTATTGAAGGATATTGTTGTGAAGACACCATTACAGCGAGATACTATTCTATCAGAACGTTATCAATGTAACGTGTATTTGAAGCGCGAAGACCTTCAGGTAGTTCGTTCTTTTAAGATTAGAGGAGCTTACTATTTTATGCAAAGCCTTCCGAAAGAAGAACTAGTTAATGGTGTTGTTTGTGCAAGTGCAGGAAATCATGCACAGGGAGTGGCTTATTCTTGTAAAGCTTTAGGAATTAAAGGAAAAATTTTTATGCCAAGTACTACTCCTCGTCAAAAAGTAAATCGAGTAGAGTTTTTTGGAGGGCCATTTGTCGAGATAATTTTAACAGGTGACACCTTTGATGATTCCTATGAAAAAGCACAGGCATACTGTGATGAACACAATATGTCGTTTATTCATCCTTTCGATGATTACAGAACTATTACTGGTCAAGGTACAGTTGGACTTGAAATACTAGATAGTATGGAAGAACCAGTATCACACATCTTTATGGCCGTGGGTGGAGGAGGATTAATATCTGGAGTTGGTTCTTACATTAAGAATATCAGCCCATCTACAAAGGTGATTGGAGTAGAACCAGCTGGAGCTGCCTCCATGAAAGAGTCATTAAAGCAGAATCAAGTAGTTAAATTAAGTCAAATAGACAAGTTTGTTGATGGTGCTAGTGTAGCTAAGGTAGGGAATTTAACCTTTGAAATTGGCCAAGAAATAATTGATGACATTTCCGTGGTAGCTGAGGGTAAAATATGTACCACCCTTTTAGACTTATATAATGAAAATGCTATTGTTGCAGAACCTGCTGGTGCACTTCCAGTAGCAGCACTAGATTTTTACAAGGACGAAATTAAAGGAAAAAATATAGTGTGTATTATAAGCGGTGGTAATAATGATATCGATAGAATGCAAGATTTCAAGGAACGTTCCTTGATTTATGAGGGATATAAACACTATTTTATTGTTAATTTCCCACAACGTGCTGGTGCATTGAGAGAGTTTATGGATGAAGTACTTGGAGAAACAGACGATATCACACGCTTTGAATATACGAAAAAGAACAACCGAGATAAAGGACCCGTTCTTGTTGGAATTGAACTTAAACACACGAACGACTATCAACCTTTAATTGAACGTATGGAGAAAAAGGGCTTTACTTATATAGAAATTAACAAAGATCAAAACTTGTTCAATTTGTTAATTTAACTTTTTGAAAGCAAAAAGCGATTCGTTTTTTGCTTTCTTTTTTTATCTAGTAATTTATACGAATGCTTTTGATGCTTAACACTATTCATTAAATATCTTGTAAATATTACTAACAACATTGTGGCAAAATACTTACGTACATATTAAAATAGTAACAATATTCTCATTACTGAAAGGAGAATGAATTTGTTAAAGGATAATATGTTACAAGTGGTGAAAAGTTTACCGAAAATAGATTTACACTTGCATTTAGATGGGAGTGTAAAACCAAAAACAGTACTGGAGTTAGCTACTGAGCAAGGAGTAGCGTTACCTAAATCTGATCTTTCTAGTTTAAAGCCATATTTACAGATCGAGGATGACTGCCCTGATTTAAAATCATATCTAAGTAAATTTGACCTAGTTTCACAAGTTCTGCATACAGAAAAAGCACTGGAAAGAGTTGCTTTTGAATTAGTTGAACAAGCACATAGCCAAAACTGTAAATATATTGAAGTCCGATTTGGTCCACAATTGCACCGTCAAAAAGGGTTAAGTCTTGAAGTAGTTATTGGCTCTGTAATTAAAGGATTAAATAAAGGTGAACAAACATTTGGTGTGCGAGCAAAAGCCATTGCTTGTTGTTTAAGGCATCACTCCGTCGAAGTTAACATGGAAGTAATTGAAGCAGCATCATCCTTTTTAAATTCAGGATTAGTTGGGGTGGATCTAGCAGGAGATGAGGCTTCCTATCCAGCCTATTTATTTCGAAGCGTCTTCAAAATTGCTGATAAAAAGGGATTACCCATTACGATTCATGCAGGTGAGGCGGCAGGGGCAAACAATATCAAAGATGCTATCCATAAATTAGGTGCTTCCAGGATTGGGCATGGTGTTAGATTAAAAGAAGATATGAGTTTATTTAATGAGGTGTATTCTAGAGGAATTCCATTAGAAATGTGTCCAATTAGTAATATTCAAACAAAAGCATCAGACAGTTGGAAAGAATACCCGATTCGTGAATACTTTGACCAGGGTTTGTTGGTAACGGTCAATACAGATAATTTGACAGTCTCGAAAACAACTTTAACAAAAGAATACATGATATTAGCTAAACATTTTGAATTTACTACAAGCGAGTTAGCGCAGCTTGTTATGAATGGGATAGAGGCATCGTTTTTAGAAGTATCTGACAAAAAAGAGTTAAAGAATATTTGTCTTCAAGAATATAAGCAGTTAGAGGGTAAGATAAGCGAGGTTATTTAAGGTCAACAAATGTTGATCTTTTTTTATTTAGTATATAACTGGATCTATCATATCCTAGAATAGTGTGATAAAAGATGAATTCCTGTGGTAATAGGTTACGAGCACATTTTTATGTTTTAGTATTTGGCATTCCGTTGTTTTAATATATGTACGAAGCAGGAAGATTCCCTTCTGCTTCAAACAGCTAATTGTTTTATCGGTGAAACTAAATGCTCATCAATTATCATTATTTTCGCAGCATGCTTAAAGTGATAATTGTAGGTAGATCGAAGTTCATCATAAAAAACTTTCAGTAAACTAACTGATTCAATAAGATCATCATTAAATATGCCAGAACGGTTTATAGAAATATTTTCATATTTTTTAACTAACCGCTTTACCTTCTTCAGTAACTTCTGAGCATTACGTAAGCGGTACATATCATGTAATTCAACCAATAGAGATTCTAAATCTAATTTCATTAGTTGTTTTACTTGCTCATTAATTGATTTATTACGTTTTAATTGACCTTGTAATATATAACGATCTATCATCAGAAGATCAGACTTTATTGGATAGTTAAGAAAGTTTAAATAAATACGTAGTGTGTTAAATGCATCGTACATAGGGTTATGTTGCTCCCCTACAAAGGTCATATCATATAATTCTAAGGCATTCTGAACGGATAGATTTTCTTTTGTTACTCGTTTTGTGAGAATAGCTTGGAAATCCACATACCTATTTTCTATTTTTTCTACAGTTCTGATAGATATATCGTGTAACTGAGAATCTAATTTTAGGCGTTGAAGATCGCTTTTTGACCAAGAAAAAAACCTCGTCTTTTTAACCCCTCCAACCCAAGTAAGAAAATTGGAGAAAACTTGATCAAAGGTCTGGGCACCTACTAGATCTGAATCCTGAATTCCAGTTAGCTGCTTACAGAATGGCGTTAATTTCTTTTGTTGTAAAGGACGGATATACGCATCAAAACTGGTTACTTTTTCTGTTGCAAGTTCGTACTTTACTGCACCAAGCCTAATAGCCTCCATTTCCTCCTGAAGCATCCCTCTGTTTGAACAGAGCATTTCAAAATCAAAGAAGACATAGTACTTAACATCTGACAAACTTAATCACCTCCATCTAGCTTACTATTATACCGAAAAGTATTCGTAGTCTTATAGGAGTAAATATTTCCAGACGAAATGTTTCTACAACCACCAATTCGTGAGCAACGATATAACCGGGATACTTAACAAAGCTAAAAGGCTAGAGTATATAGTAGTGATTACTGCTGTTTCCTCTTCGTCTATATATTAAAAAAACAGGATGTTAGTCAACATGAACGCTTTGGCATTGCTGATAATATAAAGACAACCTTTTCCATCATAGTATTAATTGGTAATATTTTATAACGATAATTAACGTTTTAGGGATAAGAAGCAAACGAAAAATATTGCGAACCCAAAACCTTTATAAGTATTAAAGCCTTGTTATCCTACCTTTGAATTACTCTTCATTATTCTACTGTTTCTATTTTCGAATTGAATACCGTACACTCAAACAGTTCATTTCCTGGGAAAGCGCAAGAATTGACAGTATCACCAATTAACTGAAAGATGTATCAATAATCCGACATAAATAGGTGATAATAAGGCAATATGTTTGTTGTTGGAGGGATATAAATGACTATATTTCGATTTGGTTATGTCGCAATGAGCGTGCATGTAAAAAATAGTTCACCGTCACAAACGATGACCTATAAAAATTTCAGTCAGCAGACAAACCGTGAAGCTGCAATCAGGAAATTGGAGTTGATTGCTAATCGAAACGTGGAAAACTGTCTCCGGCTGTTAAAGCATAACCATGCTTTTGATATTTCACTTTTTCGTCTAAGCTCAAAGCTAGTACCACTTGCTACTCATGAGGAACTTTCTGATTGGGATTATCTAAAAGGAGTGAAAGTCAGTTTAGAAAAACTAGGTAATTATGCAAAGGAAAAGGCAATGAGAATTGACTTTCACCCTGACCATTTTGTTGTGTTGAATTCACCGAAACAAGACATAGTAAAGAGTTCCGTTCAAACCCTCAAGTATCATTATGACCTTTTAAAAGCTATGGGGTTAGATCCGTTGCATCGCTGTGTCCTACACGTAGGTGGGAGTTATGGAGATAAGCCAAACGCATTGGAACGGTTCGTTGAAAATTGGGGCAGAATCTCGAGACGAATTCAGCGAATGATCATTTTAGAAAATGATGATAAAACATTTGATGTTGAGGATGCTTTATACTTATCTGAAAAATTAGCTGTTCCACTCGTGTTTGATCTCCATCATCACCTGGCAAATCATAGGGAAGAAGATTGGATTATTTATTGGGACAGAATATTAAAAAGTTGGGACAATTCAGCTTTACCTATTAAAGTTCACCTTTCTAGTCCTAAAAATGATAAACAGTTTCGCCATCATGCTGATTTTGTTGATTCGTCTATGTTTTTAGAATTTGCTAAAAGGGTTAATGGTACTACACCTCAAGTTGATTGTATGATTGAAGCAAAACAGAAAGATGAAGCGCTCTTTCAATTAATGAGAGATTTACGAAATCATTCTAGTGTGGAGTGGATTAACCAAAGCACTGTAAAAATAAAGTAGTTTGTAAATCAAAATGGTTGGTAACCGGTAAACCAATTGATAATATAGTAAGTATAGTATTTTAAATCTTCCTACAAGGAATCTGGCATAGAAAGGAAAGTGTAGTGTGAGAGTAGTAAATAATATTACCGAATTAATCGGAAATACCCCATTAGTAAAATTAAATAGGATCGTTCCAAATGATGCAGCAGAAGTATATGTAAAGCTAGAAATGTTTAATCCTTCCAAAAGTGTAAAGGATCGTGCTGCCTATAATATGATAAAGGTTGCTGAAGAGCAAGGTGTAATTAACCCGGGTGATACGATTATTGAACCAACAAGTGGAAATACAGGTATCGGATTAGCAATGACAGCTGCTGCTAAAGGATATCAAGCAATTTTGGTTATGCCCGATAACATGACAAAGGAACGAATCAACATATTGAAGGCCTATGGGGCTAAGGTTGTGTTAACACCAAGTGAAGACAAAATGCCTGGTGCTATAAAACGGGCTAAAGAACTGTGCGAAGAAATTCCTAATAGCTTTATGCCGCAACAGTTTGAAAATATGGCTAATCCAGATATCCATAGAAGTACAACTGCCCAAGAAATTTATGGTCAACTGGAAGGAAAGCTAGATGGGTTTGTTGCGACTGCAGGAACTGGAGGAACGGTGACTGGTACAGGTGAAACACTAAAGGAATTAATTCCTGGAATACATATTGCTGTAGTAGAGCCCCAAGGTTCTCCTGTATTGTCAGGAGGAAAGCCTGGAAAACATAAATTAGTTGGAACAAGCCCGGGGTTTGTTCCAAGTATACTGAACACAAGTGTTTATGATGAAATAATTCAAATAAAAGATAAGGATGCGATAGACACGTTTAAACAGCTAGCGTCGAGGGAAGGGATTTTTGTAGGACCTTCAGCTGGAGCAGCCGTATTCGCAGCGATCGAAGTCGCAAAAAAGTTAGGTTCTGGTAAAAAAGTTGTTTGCATTGCTCCCGATACGGGTGAGAGATATTTAAGCATGAACCTGTTAGACGAATAGAATAATCTGAAGGAATGAGTAGATGAAAGTTTTAGTAGTAGGTGCTAACGGCCAAATAGGAAAACATGTAGTAGAAAAACTATCTAAAAATAACCATGTAGCGAAGGCAATGGTTAGGAAAATAGACCAGGCTAATGAGTGGAAATCTAAAGGGATAGAAAGTGTTGTTGCAGATTTAGAGGGTAGTGTTGACGAAATCGTCAATGCAGCCAGAGATGTTGAAGCCATTATTTTTACAGCTGGGTCCGGTGGAGGAACAAGTGATGATAAGACATTACTAATTGACCTAGACGGAGCAGCTAAGACAATTGAAGCAGCCGAAAAGCTGGGTATCGAACGGTTTGTTATGGTAAGTGCCTTTCAAGCAAATAACAGAGAAAACTGGTATGAACCATTAAAACCATACTATGTAGCAAAACATTTTGCTGATAAACAATTGTTAGCTAGTACATTAAACTATACAATTATTAGACCAGGTGGTTTAACAAATGAACCAGGCACAGGTACTATTACAATTGGAGAAAATATGCTGGCAGGATCGATCCCACGTGAAGACGTAGCTTCGGTGGTGGTAGCTGCATTGGATGATAATAGAACATACAAAAAATCGTTTGATCTTGTATCAGGTAGCACATCGATAACGAACTCAATCGAACAACTGTCTTAAAAAGGAAGGAAGACTAAGGTAAAAACCATAGTCTTCCGTTTTCAGTTGTACATGATAAACGCTCTACCTTTTACATTTATAAAATTAATCAAACGTTTGTTTAATTTTTAACATCCTTGTTGTAAACCCAGGTGTTCTTTTTCTAGTAAATTTCTAATGCGCATGGATATTCAGTTTCTGTTATGCAGTTATTACTAATAAAGGAACATCCCGTTTATACAAAATACGGGATGTTCCTTTATTTAAACTATCTATTAAAATAAGTCGTTATCATATCCAGGATAACCGTATCCGCCAAAGCCTGCTCCATATCCGGGACCAAAGCCGCCGAATCCTGCTCCAAAACCTGGTCCACCAAAGCCAGGTCCGAATCCTGCTCCAGGATAACCCCCGAATCCAGCACCATATCCAGGGCCAAAGCCTGCTCCATAACCAGGTCCGAATCCACCGAATCCTGGACCGTATCCGCCATATCCAGGTCCATTATCAAGTAATTCTCCTCCAAGATAACCTAGACCTAGACCTAATAATCCAGCTCCAACAGGTCCAAAGCCTCCTGCATATCTGTAATCATTAGCACCTCTCATTTGTGGGTGCATTGCGTATTGTTGATGTTGATACATACTGATTCTCCTTCCTCCCCTTTAGGGATTCTATCTAATGGGTTATGCGTTAGTAGCATATGTATTAGGCAGAATAATTGAAAGGGACAGATACCCAGATTCATACGTTTTTCGTAATTCTTGACAATAAATTAGGATAAGATAACATATTAGGATAGATAAAAGGATTCATTTTTCAATTTTTTAAATAATTAATAAAGTAGGTGAACAAATTGGCTAAAGTTAAGATGCTAGTCCAAACAACGTATAATGGCCAGCTTTTAAGAGAAGGGAAAGAATATGACGTTGCGGATGAGACAGCTAAGCGTTGGGATATTAGTAGAATTGCTAAAATAATGAAAAGTAAAGACAACAATAAATGATTGGTAAGTTGAGAAGTACAAACTATGTTTTCTCAGGAAAGATAAAGCTCTTCGCTGCAATCAGTTTCTCTCTTTACTTACTAGTACTCTTTTATTTATTGTTTTTTTCTGCATACAGAAGAGGAGTAAAAGGGAGCATAGATTACAACATTATTCCATTCCAGTCGATTTATCAATACGTTAGTGGGTTTGAGAAATTTGGGTTACATTTATTAACCGATAATTTCTTTGGTAATATGTTGGCTTTTGTTCCACTAGGTCTTTTATTGCCCATATTATTTAGTAGAATGAGATCTTCGAGAATTGTAACCATCTTCAGTTCTCTACTATCTGTTTCCGTAGAAACTGCACAACTAATCGCTAGGGTGGGGGCTTTTGATGTCGATGATATTTTATTAAATACTGTAGGTGGCATAATTGGGTATATGATCTTCCGTGTTTTATTAAAGAGTTTTATTAAACTTGATAATTAATATTCGCTAAGTTTACAGTTTAAAGTTATAGTTAAATTGAATAACTATCCAAAAAAAAACATTGAATTATGGAACACAATACGATATTATAATGATACAAGCTACGATGTTCGTAATACTAATTAAGTTTTAACCTTTAAGCTGGAATAGGGAGTTTTACATTGAAACAATAATGTCAGGCCTCCAACATGTGTGGAAGACAGGAAGGTTTCTGCGAACACCCACTTTGAGGAGTGGTGGTTTAAAACTTTCTTAAAAGATTTACGGCAATTGTGGCTGTTAACTTTAAATGAAATATACCAGTTCCATATTGGGACTGGTATTTTTATTTTCGTACATAATAAAGTTATGGTAGATCTCAAATAAGATAGTATCTAAAGAAATTAAATTGTTCTAGATAATAAATTACTAAATAGACTTCTGAATTTGTGACGGTCTGTATCCGTAAAAGGTTTTGGCCCTTTTGTCTTTGCTCCACTTCTTCTAGCTTTTGCATGTGCATGCCGAGTGTTTAGAAGCTCATCGATGTTCTCCATCGAGTATTGGAAACCTTTATGATGCAGGACAATACATCCTTTTCCTAAAGCAAGTGATGCAAGACCGTAATCCTGTGTGACAATAAGGTCATCAGAGGTTGCTAATAGCATAATACGGTAATCCACAGAATCAGCTCCAGTGTCTACATAGATTGATTCGACACCGACTGGGTCTTTATCATGCGAAAAATGAGCAAAACTTTTAACAAGCACAACGGGAAGGCTATATTTACTTGCTTCCTCGATAATTATCTCTTTTACAGGACATGCGTCCGCATCTACATAAACCTTCATTAATATATCCTCTCCTAACCGTAACAACCATGATTCTGGATATGATGTGATATTAAATGTAACCTTGTATAATGTCAAGAGAGAGAAGAGAAGACTATACTTTAAGACCAATAAGAAAGAGGCTGAATGAAATGAAAAATTTAAAGGTAGGCACCATTCAAAATTTAAAAATAGCAAGAAAAATTGATACTGGTTACGTGTTAACAGATGGGGAAGAAGAAGTTCTGTTACATACAAATGAAATAAAAGGCGATTTAAACGAAGATCAAACTGTTGAAGTATTCCTTTATCATGATAAAAAAGGGCAAGTGGTTGCAACGATGAGTATTCCCGATGTTCAATTTGATATTTTCGATTGGGGCGAAGTTGTAGAGGTTGTAAAGGGGTTAGGTGTCTTTGTCGATATTGGAACTAGTAAAGAGGTTTTAGTTTCCAATGATCACCTACCATTGATTGAAAGAGTTTGGCCAGAGGTTGGGGACGAGTTGTATGTCACGTTAGATAAGGATAAAAGGGGACGCCTCATTGCAAAACCAGTTACGGAGGGTGATTTCGAAGGACAATGGGACACAGCGCCAGCTTCCTTATTAAATCAAGAAATTAATGGACGGGTTTTTCGAACAAGTAAAGAGGGAGCTGTTATCTTAACTGAGGAAGGTTACCGCGGCTTTATCCATCATACGGAAAGAAAACGAGATCCTAGATTAGGGGAATGGGTAAATGGAAGAGTAATTGATGTGAAAGAAGATGGCAGTCTAAATGTTTCGTTACTACCATTAAAGCAACATTCCATGATGGACGACTCTGATATGATTTTACAATACCTTAGTGATCACAACGGTGTTATGGGGTTCGGCGATAAGAGTGATCCAGAGGACATTAAAGGTACATTTAACATAAGTAAGGCAGCATTTAAGAGGGCGTTAGGTAAATTAATGAAAGACAGGAAAATTGAACAAAAAGATGGGAAAACGTATCTCACAACCAACTAAACGAATGCATATCTATTCACTATAGATAATATTTAAAAATTATAGTATTATTTTCTTACTATATAACGTTATGTGAAAGACAGGGGAAGAAAGAATGAAGGAGTTTTTAGAGAGTCACAAAAAAAATATGCTTCATTTACTTGAGCTATTGGTTAACATTGATAGCGGAACTTATCATAAGCAAGGTGTTGATAGGATTGGCGAAATCTTAACGTCAGAATATCAGCAAATGGGATTTGAGGTTAAAGTTTATCAAGAAGAAGAATTTGGAAATCATTTGGTCATTAAGCACGCGAACTGTAATAGACCTTCGATTATTATTGCTGCTCACATGGATACCGTTTTTCCAAAAGGAACTGTAGATGAAAGACCATTTCATGTCGAAGGGAATAAGGCTTTCGGACCCGGAGTGATCGATATGAAGGCTAGTCTTGTTTCTGTATTATATGCGATGAAAACGTTAATGAATAGTGGAAACGAAGGTTTTCAAAATGTTGAAATAGTAATTAATAGCGATGAGGAAGTCGGCTCCTTAACTTCTCGTTCCTTAATAGAAAAGCATGCCAGGAACAAAAAATATGCGCTAGTCATGGAACCTGCTAGAAAAAATGGATCGATCGTATCTGCAAGGCGTGGAAAAGGAAACTATGTGCTAGAAGTGACTGGAAGAGCAGCTCATTCAGGAATTGAACCAGAAAAAGGTAGAAGTGCAATTGAAGAATTAGCACATAAGGTTATTCAACTACACGAGTTATCTGATCCAGACCAAGGTATTAATGTTAATGTAGGTGTAATAGAAGGTGGTTCTTCCGTTAATACAGTCTCTGATCATGCAAGTGCTCAAATAGACATTCGTTTTTCTGAAATGGAACAAGCAGAACCATTAACTGAGAGATTAGAACAAATTTGTGCATCAACAGATGTGTCTGGTACAAAAGTATCGATACACGGTGAAATAAATAGACCACCGATGGAAAAGAATGAGAAAACAAGGAAACTTCTTAGAATAATAAGAGAAGTTGGAAACAATGTTGATGTAACAATCGATGATACCGCTACAGGTGGAGGATCTGATGCATCTTTTACTGCAGCTATTGGTGTTGCGACTATAGATGGACTTGGACCGATCGGTGGTAACGCCCATAGCACAAAAGAGTATTTAGAGATTGATTCACTCGTACCTAGAACATTATTATTAGCGGCTCTTATCCAACGATTAACAGAAGGTAAAAGGTAAACCCCTTAAATAAGGGGTTTTTTTACGCATATTTTTAGTCAGTTATATATATCCTAAATCTAGTGACGAGATTGAACTACAACTAGAGAGGTGACAAAATAATGGATCAAAATTTGGCGTATTTAAGAGAAGTGCTGTCAAACTATGCGGAAGAAAGCGAAGCAGTTCGAGATATAACAAGTATTCTTGAGCAAAAACAATATGCTTCAGAAAGACAATTTGTAGATGACCTAGGGCAAGAACACATACAATTGCTTACGCAGTTACTTGACAAAGAAATGAATCATGCTAATGAATCAGGAGATTTTGAACGTGGATATCAACTAAATGGTGTTTATGAACAATTATATTAGTTAATAAGAGCAAGAGGTCTAGGTCTAAGGTTGCGACTGAAGGCGATGGAACTGATTACACATAAGCCCCCTATCTCTAAAATGGGAGATTCCAACAATCATCATGAACAAATAAAGGCCCAATTTAATAATTATTGGGCCTTAACTATTTCTTTTTCTTATCCAACGTTATAATTTCGTAAAAAATGAATAGAATGCTCAAGAACTTGCTTTTCCTCTTTATTTAAAGGGACTAATGGTAATCTCACAGAACCAACATCCCAACCAACCAATCCTAAAGCCTCTTTAACAGCTGTTGGATTCGGTGCCATAAATAGAGCTTTCATAATGGGAAGAATTGCTTGATGGATAGATGCTGATCTCCTAGGATCTCCTGACATAAAGCTACGTACCATCTCTTGCATATCATTACCAATTATATGAGAGGAAACAGAAATAACTCCGTGTCCACCTACGGATAGAATTGGCAAAGTTAAACTATCATCACCACTATATAGGGTGAAAGAATCTGCCGTTTCGTTAATAATTTTTGTAACAGCGTCTAAATCGCCACTTGCTTCTTTAATGGAGACGATATTATCTATTTTTGAAAGTTCGATTACCGTTTCTGGTTCTAAATTAACTACACTTCTTCCTGGAATATTATAAAGCATAACAGGGAGAGTGGTAGCTGCAGCAATTACTTTAAAATGCTGGTACATTCCCTCTTGGGAAGGTTTATTGTAATATGGTGTAACTAACATTACTCCATCCACACCAATTGTCTCAGCTTGCTTTGTTAGCTCAATAGATGCTTGAGTGTTATTTGAGCCAGTTCCTGCAATTACTGGGACACGATTCTTCACCGTTTTTACGACAAACTTTAGTAAAGCTAGTGTTTCCTCTTTTGATAAAGTTGGAGACTCACCAGTAGTACCAGCTACCACTAAGGCATCTGTGCCATTGGCGAGCAAGTGATTAATTAATCTTTCTGTCTTTCCATAATCAATATTTCCATTTTGGTCAAATGGAGTCACCATCGCTGTTAATACACGACCAAAATCCATTTTCATCACCTCTATTCATAGATTAAAAACAAACGTTCTAACAACCAATAACAGTATGAATAGAGGGTATCTCATCACTAGGAACGGATGAAGGTAAGAAAAACATATTTGTATTGCGTAAGCATTCGTTTTTTCCTCCAACACCATAAATCTTAATAGTACAAAAAAAGCAACAACGAAGGGCATCGTTGTTGCATCACTATTATTTTCCGTTATGATGCGTGAGATAGCCCTCCATATAGCGTATAGGTAGCTATATGACAGCTCTGTATTTATTCAATACAGAACCAGCGAAGCAGAATGATGAGCTTCTGCCCGCTTCGGCAAATTCCCCTTTCAGTAGTCTTCAATGGGCTCATTCTCCTCAAACTACTTACTTATGGTCTTTGCACCTCTATCCTCACTTCAATTAATTTATTGAAGTAAAGCATTATTCTTTTGTTAGATACCACTATATCAAACATTAATTGCCCTTGCAATGAAATAAAGGAATTTGCCTGAAAATTTCTACTGAAGATTACATGTTCTATTAATTTATTAAGAAATTCCTTTTAATGGAGTGAGTGGTGCTGTTGGGTATGGACGGTGAATCGTTTTCAACAGGTATTCGTATATCTTATTTTCGATTGATATACCTTGTTCTCTAATTCCTTGATTCCCAAACAAAACGTTAAATTCAAGAATGTATGCTTTTCCATTCGAATATAAAATATCAAATCCAGCATGGTTAATATTTAGTTGTTTAGCAACTTGTAAAACCAAGTCACAGGAATCTTGTGGTATGAAATCAAAGCACAATTCTCCTCCTTGAGCTACATTATGAAGAAATGCACCTTCAGCCCCAGTTCTCCAATAACTAGCCACAATTTCTTCTCCAACAATGCAAATTCTTAGATCCTTATCTTCATTCGGAAGGTATTCTTGTACATAAAGTGTGTCTGTTTTTTCACAGTAGTCATCAAAGTCTTCTTTATTTTTAATTAAATAAACGCCTTTACCCATAGAATTCCTAGCTTCTTTACCAACAAACGGAAAGGGAAAGGTGTCTAGAATATTGGCTTGATTTGTGCGTGTGTTGGCAAGAATTTCAGTGTAGGGAACATGTTCTGGACAAACGGTCCATAAGGCTCGAGTCATTTCTATTTTGCTATATCCTAATTGTATTGTTTCAATACTTGGAAAAATAGGTTTCTTAACACCATAGGCTAAAAACGTAGTTTGCCAGTTCTCAGGAAATAGCAATACGTCTGCACCTTTTAATGTATCTATTTCACGGAAACTTTGCTCTGGTTTAATGTATTTCACACCTGGGATCCCGATCGTACGGAACGGGTTAAATGTAACCATATTCATTTTGCTTTCGCCTCTCCATAATAAGTCTTATAAACTAGATTATTATAGGCTTGAAGAGGGGAACAGTCAATGGTTTTTTGTACCTTATCTATTCTCTAAAAATATTTATTAGTTCCCAACCCGTAATATCGACTCATTAAGTAAAAATATAGGTCATTAATTTTCTTATAGTCAGTTTGTTCAGGTAGAGAGGAAGACTCCTTTGCTTTTTCCAATTTGTCTAACAGATTATCGGTAAGGTTAAAAATGTCTTCCCATGTCATGTCGCCATTTCTAACATTTCGTAACAACAATTGGTTCTGTTCATGATAAACAGTTAGTGTACCTGCTTCTAATACTTCTATTCCAGTGAGAAGTAAACGAACTAAATGCATGGCATGCTTGAATAACCTTTGAGGATCTGTCTCTTTCTTTTTATGATGGCTATCCTTTTTTAAAAGGGATGTTAGATCATTGGTTAACTGATTAATGTCAGCTAAAGGGATGGAACTCGGAATCGATAGTTCAACAAAATTATCTTTATCGTTTCGCTTTATGATTACATTTTGCGTATTTATTGGTCCATACTTATCGTTCATATTATTCTGAAACTGTTTCAAGGAATCATTTATGCTACATAAGTTTAACTTTTGTTGGTGTTGCAAATTAGTTTTTATTCGCTTTAGTTGGTCTTTAGCATAACCTCCAAACGTATAATAGCAGGTTTGTGAGAGAAACAAATGTCTATGATCCCTTAGTGTTTGACCTATAGATGTTTGTTTTTTAATAAATTTGTCATCCACAAACAAGGTTTCTAACAGAGTAGGGTTTTGTGCTTTGAGAAGGTTCATTGCTTTTTTTAAAGAGTGATATTCTATATCTGGTTTATGTAATGTTTCTGTTTCCCATTCATGTCCCAATGTTAAGGTGAACGGAGCAGGAAGGATAACAAACGCTTTCTCATCAATGTCACTGTCTTTATTAGCAAGACCATACGCGGTGGATCCAGTTATAACCTGATAGATGGTATGTTCTTTAAGTAATTGGTGGAAATCATCTTTTTTCAAAGGAAAACTCCTTTCAAATTTCATCGTTTTATTCTATTCTCATTTTTCACTTCATTTAGGCAATAATACAGGAATCGGAGGGATTTTGACATGCCAGAACTTCCAGAGATGGAAAACTATAGAACGTTACTAACAGACAAAATTAAAGATAAAGCAATTAAAAGGATAGAAGTAAACCGTGCCAAATCAGTTAATCTAAGCGTAAATGAATTTATAAATCGAACGAAAATGCAATCGATTATCGCAATAGAACGGAGAGCAAAACACTTAGTTTTTCATTTACAAAGTGGGGATGTCCTTTTATTACATTTAATGTTAGGTGGGTGGATGTTTTATGGAAATGAGGAAGATAAACCAGATCGTACCATCCAAGTACAACTTTCATTTGGGGAGGAAAGTTTATATTTTATTGGACTGCGGTTAGGGTATCTCCATCTCCTTACTAAACAACAAGTAGTAGAAAAATTATCTGATCTTGGTCCAGAGCCATTAGATATTAACTTTTCAACAGATCAATTTCTTGAGATAGTTAAAAATAAACGAGGAAAACTGAAAACAACTTTAGTTGATCAACATTTTTTAGCGGGGATTGGCAACCGTTATTCGGATGAAATCTGTTGGTCAGCGCAGCTGTTACCCACGCATAATATAAACGAGTTATCCGAGCAAGAATTAATTACTCTTTACCAATCCATTAGAGCTACACTTCAACAAGCGATAAGTGGTGGTGGTTACATGGATGAACGTCTATATAAGGATGATACGAAAACAGGTAGCTATTTAACATCCTTCCATGTATATAACAGAGAGGGTGATAACTGTAGTAGGTGTGGGAACAAAATTATCAAGGAAGAAGTTTCTTCAAGAAAGACATATTTTTGTACAGGATGCCAAAAATAACAAAGGTGGGTACTATGAAATTTGTATGCCATGTCAGCATTAAAAATGGTTATTTAGGTGCTGCAAAACTTGCCAAAAAATACAACTGTCAAGCATTTCAATATTTTCCTAAAAACCCTAGAAGTTTAACTGTAAAGGATTATGACAAAGCAGATGCCGCACTTTGCAAAAAATATTGTAAAGAGAACGGCATGATCTCTATTTCGCATTCACCATATCCGACAAATCTTACACCAACCTTTGATAAGAAACAAAATGTGGTGGATTCACTTTTGAATGATTTAGATATTTCAGAAGCCTGTGGGTCAATTGGCGTTGTCGTTCATTTTGGGAAAGACAAGGACGATGACAATCCGCTTAATAGTTATAAGTTGATGATCGAGACATTGAATCAAACCCTTGAAGCGTGGTCTGGTAATTGTAAGGTTTTAATAGAGAATAATGTCGGAATTCCAGGTGTTATGGGCACAACAATAGAAGAAGTTACACAGGTTAGGAAGTTGGTAGATTATCCTGATAAAATAGGGTTCTGTTTTGACACCTGTCACGCGTTTGCAAGTGGAATCTGGACCGGAGATAACTGGGACGACTTTGCAGACAAAGCGAATGAACTGGAATACTTTGATCATCTGGTTGCGATACATTTTAATAATTCCAAATATGAAGTGGGATCAGGAAAAGACCGTCATGCTAATATCTTTTATAATGGTAAAATTAAGGAGGATCAATGGAATAAGTTGCTCTCATCACCTTTTATTAAAGAGATACCCTTTATTTTGGAAACGCCAGATGATCTTGGCATAACCCAACAAGACGAAATCAAACAATTACAAGAAAAATGGCAATAATAATAAAAATAGCAGGGCAATAGAGCCCTACTATTTTTTATTATTTAATTCAGCTTGCTTAATGAATCTTATTTCATCTTCTACTAACCCGCAAGCACCACATTGAACGCGGTGACTAGGTCCATTATAAGCAGTATGGAAGGGGTCTAAGTTATCGTTTGTGTATTGCTCTGTAACTTCTCCTGATTGTGGGTGAAGCTTTACAGGAGTAACGACTTGTTCAATTACATTAAATCTAGAGCGATTTGTTTTGCAATTTGGACATAAGTATGGATTTGTCATATTATACACCTCCATTTTTATTATCCCAAATTGTTAGAAATTTATGTGAGAAATATATAAAGTTCACGAGTTGTCAATAATCATATTATGTAAACAAGTAATGATTAATGAGTAGAGAGATAGGGAAAAGATACCTATACACTTTTTAGGAGGGATAATTTGTTAACTATTGTTTCATGGTTAACGTTAGGGATAGGTATCTTATCTTCCATAGTGATTGCTTTGGATGTGAGAAAACATCCGCAAATGATGAAAGTAATGAACGTAGTCTGGCCGATAAATGGTTGGTTTCTTGGCCCAATAGCGATTTGGACATATTTTAGATGGGGAAGGTTAAAGGCAAAAGATAACACCAAGCAATCTAATCTTGGCTTAAAAGAAAAAGTATTTGTTTCAACGAGTCACTGCTCTTCTGGCTGTTCGATGGGGGATGCAATTGGTGTTCCGATCATTGCTTTAACAGGTTGGACAGTTTTTCAATCAACATTACTTGCCCATTATGTATTAGAATTTGTTTTGGCTTTTATCTTTGGAATTGTATTCCAGCTGTTAGCTCTTTATCCGATGAACAAAGAAAAAGGGATTAAACATTCTTTAAAAGCTTCACTTAAGGCTGATTCATTGTCTTTAATAGCATTTGAAATAGGGATGTTTGGTTGGATGGCCATCGTGCATCTTACTTTTAATAATCCCCCTATACCTAGTGAACCTACTTACTGGCTGATGATGCAAATTGCTATGATTTTAGGCTTTATAACTAGTTACCCTGCGAATATGATACTAGTAAAAAAAGGGATTAAAAGTACAATGTAAAACAGGTCCCAATAGAGGGACCTGTTTTATATAGGATGGAGTAATTTAAAACACCATTATTAACTTACCTACACTTCTAATTATGGGATAAATTTAACTGGGTCTAAATGAAAATGAAAAAAAGCTTGACTTTGCCAAGCTTTTTTAATTATACATGCTTACGACTTAGTGTTAGTTTAATGCTATTTTATCTCTTTATTTAGTAAGTTGTTATGTTCCCGTTTTACTTCCCAATAATAAACTTGAGGGAGTCCTAATGTAGTCCAATATTCATGCGCTAGGGAAGTACCAACAAAAAATATTAGCTGCCAATCTAAGTATTTCAGAAAACATCCCCCTCTCCTATATGGTTACAGTATATTTTGTAATAACTTGTCTAAGTACCGCATATTACAAATAGTTGTAACGACAGGAATTAAAGATTAGGGTAATCACAAAATTCTATAATGGTTCCCTCTGTATCAGCAGGGTTCAGATAGATCAATCTTCTTCCATGCTTATTCGTTCTTAAGGTTTCAGGCATAGTACGAATTCCTATTTCTTCTAAATCTTTTAATGCTATATCGAGATCACCAACACAGTATGCGATGTGATGGACACCTTTTCCTTTTTGCTTTATAAAGCGAGCAATAGGTGAAGTTGTATTATTTGTTGGAGCTAATAATTCTGTTCTCTGCCCATTCACCTCCATTATAGCTATTTCACTTTCTACTCCTTTTGCATCACTCCTGTATCGATCTATTAATTGAGCACCTAATATATTTTGGTAGAAATGAATCATATCTTCTAACTGACGAACAGCTATGCCTATGTGATCTAATGCGTAATTTTTCATTTAGCTCTCCTTTTCCTCCTTTTACTTTCCAAGGTATAGTGTAGCAAATAGTGAACAAAGAATGAAGATATTCAACCGTCTCTAGTAAATGTCTAGTATAACTATTAACAAATACTGTTTATGAGGTATAATATAGTTTGTGATTAATGGAAATTTTACTATATTTTATTGGTTAATAGATATGTTGCTGTTAATCAGACATTAAAGTTGAAAGAGAGTGAACTTAAATGGGACGTAAATGGAATAATATTAAGGAAAAGAAAGCCGCAAAAGATAAAAATACTAGTCGAATCTACGCTAAATTTGGACGTGAAATCTATGTTGCGGCCAAACAAGGGGAACCTGATCCTGAATCTAACCAAACATTAAAATTTGTTCTTGAACGTGCCAAAACGTACAATGTACCGAAACATATTATTGACCGTGCCATCGAAAAGGCAAAGGGTGGTTCAGAAGAAAATTACGATGAACTACGCTATGAAGGGTTCGGGCCAAACGGATCAATGGTTATAGTAGATACCCTTACAAATAACGTTAATCGTACAGCATCAGAAGTGCGCGCGGCCTTTAACAAAAATGGCGGAAACATGGGTGTTAGCGGTTCTGTTTCTTATATGTTTGATGCTACTGCAGTAATTGGTGTGGAAGGTAAAACGGAAGATGATGTGCTTGAGATACTAATGGAAGCTGATTTGGACGCGCGTGATATTATCGAAGAAGAAGATGTTGTGATTGTATATGCAGAACCCGATCAATTCCACGCAGTTCAAGAGGCATTTAAAAATGCTGGTGTAACAGAATTTTCTGTAGCAGAATTAACAATGCTTGCTCAAAGTGACGTGGAACTTCCTGCTGATGGACAAGAACAATTTGAAAAAATGATTGATGCTTTAGAAGATTTAGAGGATGTTCAACAAGTTTTCCATAACGTTGACATGTGAGGATAAAGGAAGCAATACAAATGGTAAGGTCTTTTATTAGTTATGTGTATAAACTATGAAACACAATTAGTTGGCCAATTCGAGTATTATAAGATGGGTCTCATTTCATATTTGAAAATCTCTTATTAAATATAATAACCTTGACAATCAAGTTGTTTCCATTCTTTTGGTCCGTCTCTAAGTGATGGATACTTTTGAAACTAGATAAAAACAAAAACGTTTGGATTTTTAATATCCAAGCGTTTTTGTTTTCCGTCTATTCTTTAGGGTATTGGAACTATTATATTACTACAGTTTCTATTAGTTTGTGGATGACTGCTGCGAAAGTCTATATTGGTGTGGCGTAGTACCTATCATTTTTTTAAATAACTGGATAAAATAAGAAACACTTTCAAACCCTACATTTTGACTAACTATTTCTATAGGGTTATTAGTCATCTGTAATAATTGACAAGCTTGTTGGATTCTACGAATAGTAATATATTCAGTTAAATTACTTCCAGTTTCACGTTTGAATATTCTGGAGACATATGATTTTGATAAATGAAGTTCATCCGATAATTGTCCCAAGTCAAATGGTTCCTTATAATGTTCCTCTATCCAAAGCATAATACGTTCTGAGTAGTAAAGTGAACGGAATTCTTTATTAGAGGATGTATTTAACTGAACATCATGAATATTTGAACGGATACAAGAGAGTATTTGCATTAGAAAAAGCTGGCTATCCTCTTCCCAGTTGCTTGTTTGTAACGATTTATTAAATATCTCGCATATATCGTTTATGTATGGAAAGGCATCTTTTAGATCAAATGCTTGTGGTTCATTTATACCATTTTGCAATTGCTTTAATAACCCACTAAGACCTGGAAAAAAGTGCAAATTTCTCCCAAGAGATAATGGATCGAAGTGCAAGATACTCCGCTCATAAGGAGTGTGAGGGGAGACATCAACATATACCTTGTGTAATTGAAACGGTTGAAAAAAGAAAAGCATGCCTTTTTTTATTTCGTATGACTGTTGGTTCACAATTACACGACCTTGCCCACGATAAACAAATAATATTTCACATCCTTGATGCCAATGATAAAAACCTTGAAAGTTTTCTTCAGATACTCTTCGATAAATCCAATGAAAAGGTTTTAGATCAATTTGTTCAAATAAATTATTCACCATAGACCCTCCATAATTCTATTAAGTCTTGTTGTTTTTGTTAAGAACAGATCCAAATTTGCCAAGCTTAACCCTACTATAAAATCTAGAAGAAGTGAAAAATGAAAGATTATAGTATTACTTAAATTCAACTATAATATCAATTATAACTTTTTAGAAGGTATGCAAATCAGAATCAAATACTTAGTTTTTCTTCATCTTCATAATCATTTTCCATTTTAAATTAGACTATCTATCTAATAATCTTAGGACAACAGAACGATATTATTAGTAATTATACAACAACTTTAATGAAAATTTCTAAGTTATACTATACCAGTAATTGTAATGACAGAGATCGTTTAGCTGGGCATTCCAAACTAAAATGTATAGTAAAAGAAATAAGTCTTAGCCAAAAAGTGAAATTATTAAACTAACAAAAGGGGTGTATATATGTTACCTACTTATGATCGAGACTATTGGTTGAAAACAATGGATAAAATTGCTCATCCAGTCCTCAGTTCCCTTGCAAATCAGCAATTGAAGCAATTGATGCCTGTTGAAGGAACGTTGGATGACCGAGGAGATTATAGTCATTTAGAAGCGTTCGCCAGACTTGTATGCGGTATAGCTCCGTGGATAGAAAATGGTCCAGATGACGGAGAAGAAGGGTTGCTAAGAAAACACTATGCGGAGCTTATTCGAACTGGCATGAAAGAGGCAACGGACCCGTCTTCGCCTGATTATATGAATTTTACAGAGGGACATCAACCAATTGTTGATGCAGCCTTCCTTGCTCACGCTTTAGTACGTGCTCCTAAAGAGCTAATGGAAAAACTAGAGCCATCCGTTAAACTTAATGTTGTAGAAGCACTAAAACAAACACGAAACCGAAAACCCTTTTTCAACAACTGGTTATTGTTTGCAGCGATGATCGAAACAGCTCTATTTTTGTTTGATGAAGATTGGGATCCCATGAGGATAGACTATGCATTGAAACAACATGAACAATGGTATGTAGGAGATGGTATATACGGAGATGGGCCTGCTTATCATGCAGATTACTATAATAGTTTTGTGATTCAACCGATGATGGTAGATATTATTGACCAAATTGCCCATCTATCACCTGATTGGATGGATATGAAACAAACTATACACGAAAGAGCGATTAGATATGCTGTCATTTTGGAAAGAAGTATTTCACCAGAAGGCACGTATCCAATAGTAGGAAGATCAATAGCCTATCGTTTTGGCGCATTCCAGCATTTAGCACAAATGGCTTTGCAACACAGGTTAGATGATAGTCTCAAACCAGCCCAGGTACGTTGTGCATTGACAGCAGTTATGCGGAGGTCGATAGAGATACCAGGAACCTTTGATGATGAAGGATGGCTTAAAATAGGATTATATGGTCATCAACCTAATCTGGGAGAACCTTATATTTCTACTGGTAGTTTATATTTGTGTGCAACCATTTTTCTCCCATTAGGCTTGCCGTCAGACGATCCCTTCTGGCAAGGTGAAGAAGATTGGACCACAAAAAAAGCATGGTCTGGAAAATTCATACCAATTGACTCAGCTCTTTATTAACTTTTAGTCGAAACAAATTAAATAGATGCAAGTGTTTCCAACCAAATAGAAAGGGTGATAGCGATGGTAAAAGGATTGTATATAATGAATCAAGATACATTTGATATCGTGTATCCCGAACAAGTGAGGAAAGGAATTGAAGCGATATCAGATATTTATCGACCACCTATGACCAATCAACAAATCCAACAGGACATTTCTATCTTAAAGGAAGTAGAAGTCATTTTCTCTGGGTGGGGTGGTCCGAAGCTTGACCAAGCATTACTTGATGCCGCACCAAATCTAAAGGCGTTTTTCTATGCTGCTGGATCGTTAAAGAATATCGTAACAGAAGCAACTTGGAATCGTAATCTTCTAATGACTAATGCTGTTAGGGCAAATGCGATTCCAGTTGCAGAATTTACATTATCACAAATTTTATTCTGCTTAAAGAATGGGTGGGCGTATACGAGAAGTATTAGAAAAACCAAGCAATTCCCCCAAAAACCGTTTAACATTCCAGGTGCTTTTGGAAGTACTGTTGGAATCGTTTCGTTAAGTACTGTTGGAAGAATTGTATGTGAGTTGCTGAAGCCATTTGATATAAACATAATCGGTTATGATCCATACATAAGCGATGAAGAAGCTAAACAGTTAGGTGTTGAGCTATGCAGCTTGGAAGAAACCTTCAAACGGTCTGATGTAGTTTCTTTACATGCCCCTCTACTAAAAGAAACGGAAGGCATGATTACAAAAGAACACTTTTCAGTTATGCCTCCTAATTCTAGTTTTATCAATACTTCTAGAGGTGCTATTGTAAGAGAACCGGAAATGATTGAGGTTTTACAGGATAGACCAGATATAACTGCCGTCTTGGATGTAACGTTTCCAGAGCCACCAAGTCAAGATTCCCCACTATATCAGTTAGAAAACGTGGTATTAACACCACATTTAGCTGGAAGTGAGGGCGATGAATGCGGAAGAATGGGCTACTATATGCTAGAAGAGTTTAAGCGGTACTTAAACGGGGAGCCGCTACAATGGCAAGTGAAGAAAGAGCTTTTTAATATTTTAGCTTAATGAACACAACTAATTAGTATACGTGCTATAGCAAATAGTTAAACATATCCATACTTTCGTTATATAACATTTATTACTAGTACAATGGAGTGGATGAAGAATTAGATTGGATTAAAACCGCACTGTTAAGAATGGTAAGGGGGTTAATAATGGGTGAAAAGTTGATAAGAGTAGGGACTACTTATTTACCAGTAAGTGATGTTAAAAAGGCTAGTGGTTGGTATCAAAAAAATTTAGGGGCAAAGCTTAGCTATGAAGATGAAGATAAAGCAATTGTTAATTTTGCAAATCAAAGTTTTTTCTTAGTAAAGGCAATTGAAAAGGAAACCGCTAACTTTACAACGATCCATGACATTCCCCATTTTTCTTTAACATTTGAAGTTGACGGCTTGAAGGCACTTGAATCCATGTATAAGATATTTAAAGATACGAATGTAAAAGTTGGGCCAATCGAGAAAAGGGGACATTCAGGACAAAATTTTGTCTTCTGGGATTTAGACAATAATATGTTTGATGTATGGAGTGAATTAAGTCCAATTTATAAAAGCAACTATAATCTGGAGTAAAGTGATAATTACTCTTAAGAATAAATAACCCATTTCGGAAAATTGATATGGGTTATTCTTTATGTTCATACAGTTTCCATATGTACGTACATATTTTATCGAATTATGTTGAATAATGGTGTAAATGTGATATATTTAATAATATACTACATAAGATGACCATCCACCTTGTACGTATATTTCTATAAGGTAACAAAATTTTTATGATATAATTATGTCAACCTTAATAGTTAGTAATATTTATACGTATAAGTGGATGGCAACAGATAGGGAGTTGATTTTATTACACATAAAATGTAAGCGATAACAAATTTGTGGAGGTTGGGTGCTATGAAGAAAAAGAGAAAAGTAACGTTTTTTAAACCGAAAAAAACAGGTAGGGGTTTGTTCTCGAAATTGAATATTGGTAAAAAATATGGTCTTTCATTAATTATTATTTTTTTACTTTTTGGTATTTCCACAGTTGTCGTTACGAAACTTGTTAATGATATCGGTGGTAACGTAGAAGACATGGCTACTAGCAGTGATAAAGCGATGCAAATAACGGAATTGAATACATTATCTGAAAGTATGGGGTTACGTATAGCAAATTACGTTCATTATTCTACGGAAACATACTTAGCGGAATACGAAGATCGTAAAGAGCAGTTTAATAGTATTGTGGAATCTGTAACTTCGCAATTAAAAACACCCGAACAACAAGAATTACTTCAACAAGTAGTAACCAATCATCAAACGATTGATGAACAATTTGAGCAAGTAATAAAACCTGCTGTAAAAGAGGCGGATTTTGTAACTGCCAAAAGAACAGCACTTGAACTGGATAGGTTGTTTATTGATTCCGATGAAATTATAGATATTATTAGTGACTTAGTCATTCAAGAGCAACAAATAGCTGTTGATAATGTCCAAATAAGTCAACAAACTTCATTTATCACGTTAATCGTTTCGATGTTAGTATCTGTAATCATTGGGAGTATTTTAGTTTTCGTCATTAGTAGATCCATATCTAAACATTTAAATCAAGTAGTGGAAGTAAGTAACCAAATTGCAAGTGGTAATCTTGACACTGACCAAATTGATTATAAAGGCAATGATGAGATAGGTCGAATTGCACATAGTATGAACACAATGGGAACGAATTTAAGGGCAATGATTCATGATGTATTGGAAATATCAGATGAATTGGACAAGCAAAGTCATGTGTTAACAGATTCAGCTAATGAAGTCAAACTTGGTTCCGAACAGGTTGCTACTACTATGGGAGAATTATCAATTGGTATTGAGTCACAGGCTAGCTATGTCGGTGATCTTTCTTCTAAAATGGCTATTTACACGAGTAAGGTAGATGAAACCAGCGGAAGTGGTGACAGTATTCATCAGTCGTCGGAAGCTGTTATACATTTAACCCATGAAGGAACACAATTGATGAATACCTCCGTTGAACAGATGGCTAGAATTGATCGCATCGTAAAAGAGGCAGTTGTAAAAGTAAATGGATTAGATACCCAATCACAACAAATTACAAAATTAGTATCCGTTATTAAAGATATAGCAGATCAAACTAATCTCTTAGCTTTAAATGCTGCTATTGAAGCGGCTCGAGCAGGGGAACATGGAAAAGGTTTTGCGGTTGTAGCAGACGAAGTTCGTAAATTAGCGGAACAAGTAGGAGATTCTGTCAAAGATATTACTACGATTGTCAAAACAATTCAAACGGAGACGGGAAATGTAACAAATTCCCTAAAGGATGGTTACAGGGAGGTTACAGAAGGGACCAAGCAAATAAGAACAACTGGGGACATGTTTAAGCGGATAAGTGACTCTGTTGAAGAAATGGCTGATAATATCGAACTAGTAAAATCAAATTTACAAGGAATATCCCTAAATAGTCAACAAATGAATACGGCCATACAAGATGTAGCCGGGATCGCGCAAGAATCTGCAGCAAGTGTAGAAGAAGCTTCCGCAACAACAGAAGAAACTAGTATAACAATGGAAGAAATTGCATCAAATGCTAGTCAATTAACAAGCTTATCTACGAAATTAAATGGTTTAGTACGGAAGTTTAATAGTTAACACTGGATTGGGCTTTAACTATTAATAAGCGTTTGTATATGATGAACCTCTGCCAAAAGTGTTAAATTCTGTTTGACAATATTTAGAATCATGATATGATAAGTACGAAAATTGAATAAATTAGCAACCCACTAGGGGTGTCTTTGTTAAGACTGAGATTAAAGTGATACTTTAAGACCCTTAGAACCTGATCTGGATCATACCAGCGTAGGGAAGTGGAATGACGGAATTTTGTATTACTGTGCTTTTATATGAAATATTCCGATTATGCCCACTTTCTTTGCGCCCTAACGGCTTTAGAAAGTGGGTTTTTTGTATTTTACTATGGGTTGCAAATCTTAGAAAAGGGGAATGAGGATGAAATTTTCAGAAAAAATAAGGAAGGTTGCCGATCCCATTTGGCAGGCAAGTTTCGATCATCCATTTGTAAAAGGCATTGGTGATGGAAATCTGCCATTGGAAAATTTTAAGTATTATGTCATGCAGGATGCGTACTACTTATCACACTTTGCCAGAGTTCAGTCTTTAGGCGGGGCATTGGCAAAAGATTTGCATACAACAAATCGAATGGCCATTCATGCACAAGGTACATATGAAGCAGAATTAGAGTTACACCGAACCTTCTCGAAGCTTTTAGGCATTACCGAAGAAGAGCAGCGTAATTTTAAACCGTCACCAACGGCCTATGCCTATACCTCGCACATGTATCGCGCATCATTCGGTGGTCATTTAGGCGATTTACTCGCTGCCATCTTACCTTGTTATTGGCTATATTATGAAATTGGAGAACGATTGAAAATGCATAATCCACAAGAGCCTATTTATCAAAAATGGATAGAAGCGTATGGCGGAGACTGGTTCCGAAATCTTGTAGAGGAACAAATTGATCGACTAGATGAAATAGCAAGAAACACTAGTGCTCAAGAGTTAGAACGAATGGAAGAACATTTCGTAATTAGCAGTCAATATGAATATGGATTTTGGGAAATGGCTTATAACTTAGAAGACTGGCCTATTAAACTATCAAATTAAAGGATGGATGACAAATGAATAAAGGATTAAAATTATCCGACATTTTAGTAACAATTATTATTTCTCTTATCTTTGGACTTATTTATAAACTGTGGGGTCCTTTATACGGAGTTGTTTCTACCGTAGGCTTACATGCTGAACAACTCATTTATGGGATGTGGTTTATTGCAGCAACTGTGGCATTTTTAATTGTTAGAAAACCGGGTGTTGCTTTATTGGCAGAAGTTGCTGCAGCACATGGTGAATTTATTTTCGGAGGAGAATGGGGAGTAACAACTCTTATTTTTGGTTTAGGTCAAGGTTTAGCAGCAGAACTTATTTTTATGGCATTTGGATATAAAAGATTTGGAGTATGGGTTGTGTCATTAGCAGGATTAGCATCAGCACTAGCTTCCATTATCATTGATTACTTTTATGGATATGTTGAAGATTTAGCGCTTTGGAATCTAGGACTAATGTTTGGTGCACGAATATTAGGCGGTATTCTGATTGCAGGTGTTTTCGCTCATTTTATTGTCATTGCTTTAGAAAAAACAGGGGTAACGAATTTGGTACGACCAATATCCAAAGATGATTATCAGGCATTGGATCAGTAGATAGGGGGATAAGATGACAGTAGTTACAAGCGTTGAAAATTTACGATTGAAATTTCCAGGTAGCAACTCTCTACTGTTTAGAGATTTTTCATTATCTGTTCAAAAAGGAGAAAAGGTTTTAATTGTTGGTCCGTCAGGTTCTGGTAAATCTACACTGTTACAAGTGTTAACTGGTTTAATCCCAGATTCAATTGAAGTGCCAATAAAAACAGATAATGTAACAACACCTTCGTCTTGGGGCTTCTTATTTCAAGATCCAGATACCCAATTTTGTATGCCATATGTAGATGAGGAACTTGCATTCGTATTAGAAAACCTACAAATACCTAGAGAGCAAATGGAAGAAAGGATTAAAGCAAACCTGGATCAGGTTGGATTATCCTTCGAAGATATCCATACTTCTATTCAAACATTGTCTGGTGGGATGAAGCAAAGGCTTGCGATTGCATCCGTTTTAGCATTACAGCCTGAGGTGCTTTTTTTAGATGAACCAACTGCCTTGTTGGACCCTGAGGGTACCGATGAAGTATGGAAGACAATAAAGCACATCGGTGAAGATAAGACATTAATTATTGTAGAGCATAACATTGAGAAAATTGTCGATTTTGTTGATCGAGTTATCTTACTTAATGAGCACGGAAAACTAATTGCAGATGGCACAAAAGATTACATTTTCAAGTATTATACAGATACTTTGCGTGAACATGGCATTTGGTATCCAGGTGTATGGGATGATTACTTAGCGAATTCATCTTTAAAACAAACCTATCATGAGGAAAAGGATAGTCACCAGGAAAGGATTTGTTTATCTGAGTTTACGGGGTTTAGAAGGAAAGAAAAAAAAATTGAGGTGAGGAAAGCGGATATTCATTCAAAAGAATGGATTGCGATCATTGGAGAAAATGGTGCGGGGAAAAGCACACTCTTACACGCTTTAATGAAGCTAATTAAAACTAAAGGCTTGTACAAAATTAATGGACAACAATACAACAAGGTCGACGAGGTCACTAAGCATTTATCATTTGTTTTTCAAAACCCCGAATTTCAATTTATCTCTAATTCCGTTTACGATGAAATTACGTATTCATTATCACAAGAGAATTGGAACCAAAAAGAAATTGATAAACGAGTAGAGGAATGTTTAGACGTATATAATCTGTCTAAGGTTAAAACGAATCATCCTTATCAGTTGTCATTAGGCCAAAAAAGAAGATTAAGTGTTGCTTCTGCAATGGTTAGGCAACAGCCTTTTCTGCTATTGGATGAGCCAACCTTTGGACAAGATGCAAGGAATACCTTTGATATCTTGGAGCAGTTAGAAGCGATTAGGTTACAAGGATCCACTATTTTAATGGTGACACACGATATGAAGATTGTAGAGAATTTTGCTACAAGGGTTTGGGAAATCAGAGAAGGTAAACTAGTAGAGGATTGTACACCGAATGAATGGATAAAAAGGTCTGCAAATTCACTTAAAATAACAGATGAAGGGAGAAGTAATGACAATGGAGTTAAGCTCTCAAGTAACTTGGTTACACAAAATTAATCCGAGCTTTAAGTTTGTAATCATTGTCATCCTTTTTCTCGGGTTACTATTTATCCATGATATTAATGTGATGGTCAATTTGATGTTCGGAACATTAATCTTATATGTATGCTTTACTGGACATCCATGGAAACGGCTTTTATTAATCGCTATTCCTTTCCTGTTGATCTTTATCACATCTTCAACCTCTATGATTTTCTTTGGGAAAGGAGACGTAACGTGGTTTAAGTGGGGATTCATTCACATTACGGAGGAAAGCTTTTTTAGAGGAGTGCATCTAGGTGTCCGTGGGATAGAGTTTGCTTTACTAGGTGTTACGTTTGCTTTAACGACTAGACCTGTCTATCTCTTTTATTCCTTTATGCAACAGTTAAAGTTAAAGCCAAAATATGCTTATAGCTTTATGGCAGCCATTCGATTATTACCCATTATGATAGAGGAATTACAAACGCTGCGATATGCATTAAAAATACGTGGGGTAAAACACCATAAAGGGTTAAGAGGTTTATATGAAAGATTGAAGTTTTTCTCCATCCCTTTACTTGCTCAAAGTATTAGAAGAGCTCACCGAATTGCAGTGGCGATGGAAGCTAAACGCTTTAGTCAAACGAGTAAGCGTACGTATTATTATCAGTTAGGATTTTCGAGATACGACTTTTTATTTGTTGTTTTCTTTCTTTTGATCATTACCATTTCTTATGTAGCGATGATTTACTTTCCTTATGTTGATATACATGATGTTCGGTACGAGGGATGACTTTCCGATAATTTCATATTTTTTCTAACTCACTAGGGGTGTCTATACGGACTGAGATGGTTATACCTAACCCTTTGAACCTGATCTAGTTAAAACTAGCGTAGGGAAGTGGCTGTATCATGTGATTTAACATGTAGTAGTAAAGCCACTCTATTTCGGGGTGGCTTTTGTTGTATAGAGGAATGGAGGTGAGAGGAATAGCTAAACAATTACATGTTGTATCAACGGGAAATCAAACAACAGAACATCTCCTCACGATTCTTAGTTGTATTCATCCATTTATAGACGTCATTCATATTAGAGAAAAGAATAGATCTGCAATCGAAATATATCAACTAGTAACAAGATTGATTGATTCTGGGGTTCCTTCATCTAAAATCATGATTAATGACCGACTTGATATTGCACAAATTACCATGGTACGAGGTGTTCAGCTGGCACACCACTCTTTACCACTAGCTGTAGTTAAAAAAAACTATCCTACCTTGCAGATAGGGAAATCTATACATTCTAGTCAGGAGTTAGCGGAAGCTGAAATGCAAGGTGCCGACTATGTTATGTATGGTCATATTTTTCCGACAAATTCAAAAGCAGGATTGCCACCCACTGGCTTATCGAAATTACGAGATATAAAGAAACAAAGTACAATTCCCGTAATTGCAATTGGAGGTATTAAACCTAACAATATTCGACAAGTGCTAAATGCTGGTGCAGATGGGATAGCGGTCATGTCAGGGATATTAGAGGATAAGGACCCAGAAACGACCGTTAAAAGATATAAAAATATGCTATCAAATCTATAAGAAACGGGTGATAAGATGAACCAAATTTATGATTCTATTGTGATCGGCGGTGGAGTAATAGGTGGTTCCATCGCTTACCAATTAGCTAGACGTGGCCAGAATGTTCTACTAATTGAAAAGGATAGAATTGCAAGTAAGGCGTCCTCTGCTGCTGCTGGAATGTTGGCAGTTCAAGCAGAATTGGAGGAAGAGAACCCGCTGTTTTATTCGGCAATTCAAAGTCGAAATATGTTCCCAAATCTCTCGGAGGAGATTCTGGATACGTGTGGTATTGATATTGAATTGATCAACCGTGGTATGTATAAAGTTGCAGTATCGAATAAAGAGGTAGAGGACTATCAACAGATCCTCTCCTCACAAAAGAAAACAGGCCAAAAAGCGGAGTGGATGTCACAGGATCAATTGCTAGAAGGAGAGCCTTATCTGTCTGATGAAGTACTTGGGGCTATGTTTTTGGAAAATGATGGGCAGGTTTCTGCACCACAACTAACAAATGGGATGATTAAGGCAGCTATCGTATTCGGGGCTGAAGTGAAAGAATTTACTGATGTGGAATCCCTTTTATTAAAAAAGGGGCGAGTAGTTGGAGTGAAAACGAATGAGGGCGATTTTCACAGTGAAAATGTTGTCGTGACAACTGGTGCATGGAGTAGGGGGCTATTAAGGGAAACCGGTCTTAACCTAAATGTATATCCGGTAAAAGGAGAGTGCTTGTCTGTTACAACAAACAAACCTATCTTATCACGGACGATATTTTCTGATGGGTGTTACCTTGTGCCAAAGAGAGGCAATCGGATCCTTGTGGGTGCCTCTGTTAAACCATACACGTTTAATCAACAAGTATCTGCTCATAGCATTTCTATGTTATTGGATAAAGCGATCAAGTTACTCCCCAAGATAAAAGATGCTGAATGGGAAAAAGCATGGGCGGGAATTCGACCTCAAACAGAAGACGGATTACCATATCTAGGAGAACATCCAGACTACCGGGGTTTATTTGTTGCCACGGGCCACTTTCGGAACGGAATATTACTTTCGCCAATAACTGGAGTTGTTATGGCAGATCTAATGGAGCGACAATCTCCTACAATCGATATATCGGCGTTTCGGTTGGATAGACACGACCGATTGTATGTAAACCAAAAGGAGGTAAGTAATGAATTTATTCATTAACGGTCAAAGTGTGGAGCTCTCAGATTCTATTAAAACAGTAGGTAGTTTACTAAACTATTATGGTTTGGGCGACAAGGTTGTCATTGTTGAATTAAATGCGACTATTTTAGAGAAAGACACTCATCAAGAGACGGCAATCTCTGACGGAGATAAATTAGAACTTGTTCATTTTGTAGGAGGCGGTTGAGATGTTGCAAATAGGAAATTATAAATTTAAGTCTAGGTTATTATTAGGTACGGGAAAATATCCGAATTTTGATATACAGAAACAAGCGGTAGAGGTGTCAGATACGGAGGTACTGACATTTTCAGTTAGAAGAATGAATATATTCGAACCGAGTCAGCCAAATTTTTTAGAGCTACTAGATTTAGACAAGTACACACTACTCCCAAATACTGCCGGAGCCAAAACCGCAGAGGAAGCAGTTCGTACAGCTAAATTAGCAAAAGCGTCAGGACTTTGCGATATGATTAAAGTGGAAGTTATTGGTTGCCAAAAAACTTTATTACCAGACCCTATCGAGACTTTGAAGGCTTCAGAGGAGTTATTGAAAGAAGGATTTACCGTTTTACCGTATACATCAGATGATGTACTGTTAGCGAAGCGATTAGAAGAGCTAGGTTGTCACGCTATCATGCCAGGTGCATCACCAATCGGTTCAGGGCAAGGGATTATTAATCCGCTAAACTTGAAGTTTATCATCGAGCAAGCGAATATACCTGTTATTGTAGACGCAGGAATCGGGACACCCTCAGATGCTGCAATTGCAATGGAAATGGGAGCGGATGGTGTTTTATTAAACACTGCAGTATCTGGTGCCAAAAATCCCGTTCAAATGGCAAAAGCCATGAAGCTAGCCATTGAAGCTGGTAGATTAGGTTATGAAGCTGGGCGGATTCCGAAGAAACAGTATGCATCAGCTAGCAGCCCTACCGAAGGGATTAGTATTGGATGAGTAATCGGTATTCTCGTCAGGAACTATTTTCTCCTATTGGCAAAAAAGGCCAAGATAGGATAAGAAATAAGCATGTATTAATTATTGGTGCCGGGGCTCTTGGCGCAGGAAATGCTGAATCACTAGTTCGTGCAGGTATTGGAAGACTTACAATTGCGGATCGCGATTATGTAGAATCAAGTAATTTACAGCGACAACAGCTATATACAGAGCAAGACGTAAAGAATCGATTGCCGAAAGCGATAGCTGCAAAGAAACGGTTGACACAGATAAACTCTGATGTGACTATTGATGCGCTTGTGATGGATGTTTCAGTAGAAGAAATGGAAAAACTAGTTCGTGGAGTAGATGTGATAATTGATGCTACTGATAACTTTGATACAAGGATGATCATTAACGACATTTCCCAAAAATATAAAACACCTTGGATTTATGGAGCTTGTGTTGGTAGTTACGGTCTTAGCTATACATTCATTCCAGGTAAAACACCATGTTTACAATGTTTACTTCATACAGTCCCAATTGGTGGATTGACATGTGATACAGCGGGAATCATCAGTCCTACAGTACAAATGGTCGTGGCGCACCAAGTAACAGAGGCACTTAAGATTTTAGTAGAAGACGATAAAGTACTGCTATCTAAGCTCGTTTCATTTGATTTATGGAAAAATGACCATACAGCGATTAATGTAGATAGCTTGAGAAGAGGTACCTGTACCTCCTGTGGAAATAGCCCAATTTACCCATATTTACATCCAGATAATCAAACAAAAACAGCTGTATTATGCGGCCGTGATACGGTTCAAATTAGACCACCGAGACAGACGCCTAGAGATCTAGTCACACTCGCTGATAAACTTTCCAAACTAGGTGGTAAGATCTCGCAAAATGATTTTTTACTGTCTTATTCTTCTGGTGCAATCAGAATGGTTGTTTTTAAAGATGGTCGAGTGTTAATCCACGGTACAAAGGATGTAGTAGAAGCTAAAACGCTATATCATCGGTACATAGAATAGTTCTAATAAAAAATAAATAAGTTGAAAAAGATCAGTCTAGTAGATTGATCTTTTTTTATACTAGTAGGTGATAATTATACAATAATATAAGATCGTGATTCACATATAAAACAACTTGGAATTTTATGTTAATATTAGAAGTGTAAAATATCTAATACGGAGAAACTTTTTTGGGAAGAAGGTATTAAGTTGAAATTTATACTATCCTATCTAATAGCTATATCCACTTTTATATTTGCTACCTTGGCCACTTGGTATGAGGGAAGCACAATCATTGACGATCCATGGGAATGGAATTATTCTGCTGATTTTACTAGGTTGGGCAATGAGGAGAACATAACAAGTTCTAGTCAAATTTCCCAACTAGATCACTTTATATATGCAGCAAAATTTAAACCCACCTTTCCTGTTTTAATGGTGTTAAGCTTTACCTTCATTTTAATGATGACGGCCTATTTGTTAACAAAGCGACGTCCAAAAATGAAAATTTTATTCCATGTTTTATTAGGCAGCGTACTATTATTTATAGGGTTCCTAATTCAGGATTCACCTACTTTAGGCGGAAAATTATTTACTTGGTTTTTTATACTTTGCTCTAGCGCTAACATTATATTGGTACTTATTCTTTTAGGTAAATCAAGAAGAAGAAAATTTGCAAAAGTTTCATGATTAAGTTATTTGATAGTGAATACTGTAATAGTTGATATAATTAGCCATGATTTAGGGCATAGAATAGGTTATATAGTAATAACAGAACATTTATCTTGAATTAAAGATAAATTCGATGATAAACTTGATTCATAAAATGTATTTCCATCCTTATATAAGGGAATATAAAAGCATAATATTGTTTGTTATAAAGAGTTGGAGGAATATAAATGGATCAGTTAAAAGGAATTCACCATGTTACAGCTATAACTAGTAGTGCGGAAAAAAACTATGAATTTTTTACATACGTGTTAGGAATGAGATTAGTAAAGAAAACAGTTAATCAGGATGATATCCAAACGTATCACCTGTTTTTCGCAGATGACACTGGTAGCCCTGGGACTGATATGACGTTTTTTGATTTTCCAGGTATTCCAAAAGGGGTACATGGAACGAATGAAATATCTAAAACATCGTTCAGGGTACCAAGTGATGCCGCTTTAGAATATTGGGAAAAGCGTTTTGATAGATTGGAAATCAAACATACAGGTATAAAGGAGCAATTTGGCAAAAAAACACTCTCCTTTGAAGATTTTGATGAACAACAATACCAA
Source organism: Aquibacillus kalidii (assembly GCF_014280935.1). Classification (GTDB taxonomy): domain Bacteria; phylum Bacillota; class Bacilli; order Bacillales; family Amphibacillaceae; genus Aquibacillus_D; species Aquibacillus_D kalidii. The sequence goes on along the minus strand of NZ_JACLZI010000036.1, from coordinate 66,000 downwards.
TTAATATCTGACGAAAAGAATCAGGGGGTAGAATCAGGTACACCATGGCAAGACGGACCTATTCCACTTGAATATGCCATAACAGGTCTAGGACCAATCTTTGTTCGGATTCAAAACTTTGATTATTTTAAAGAGATGATGGAAAAAGTTTTACTATTCCAAGAAATAGATCAAGATGGTTCCTTTCACTTATTTGAGGTTGGGGAAGGCAGAAATGGTGCTCAAGTAATTGTGGAACATAATGTTATTCTTCCTCAAGCCCAACAAGGATTTGGAACTGTTCACCACGCAGCTTTTCGGGTAGAAGACCGTGCTGCACTAGATGCCTGGGATGAGTGGTATCACAAATTTGGTTTTCAAACATCTGGGTATGTGGATCGCTTCTTCTTTAAATCGCTTTATGCTCGTGTGGCACCACAGATTTTATTTGAACTTGCTACAGATGGTCCAGGATTTATGGGGGATGAGCCATATGAGACACTAGGTGAAAAACTTTCTTTACCTCCGTTCCTAGAGGCAAAACGTGAAGAAATTGAAAATTATGTAAGGCCAATTGATACAGTTAGAAGTACAAAGCAATTTACAAAGGAATAGTATTCTGTAAATCTAGACGGAATAAGGAGTTAAACAGATGGTTACGGAGATATATTTAGATGATTATTTGCTCCACCTGACAAAGTACGATGAAGAAATAGAAAATAATATAAATAAAATTACAGTTGTTTTTAAGGTTACACATGAGCAATATCATGATGTATCGACTTTACTTTACAGAGGCTCCTTTCATGTAAAAGTACCCAAACGTGATCTGGAGTTTAAAGGCAAAATAGTCAATTACTCGACTTCCATTACTAATTTATATAATAAGGGAGAAGTGGGAGAATTTAGAGTTACATTATTAGAAGAATAAAAAGTAAAATGGTTCTATATATTTACTAGTTCAATCCACAAAATAGTTGTGGAACTATACATGCTCAGAAATTAGTATTAAACGCCTTCGACAGTTAGAGTTTTGATTTCTAACTGTCGAGGTGTTTTTAACATTTCTTAACTTCTTACTTCCTTACTATGTATTAGCTAATCATAATCTTATAAACTATGATAGGCCTATATTTGATAAGAAATTGCAAGCCATTATGTGGATGTGAATAGTTTAATATCAGCTAGTTATAATTAATCATCATCTCGCTTAATCTTCTTAGCTTGCTCGTCTGACCATTTCGCTCTAGCTATCCATCCCCAAAGTCCAGCTCCTATTACAATAATTATAAGTACTATCATTAACCATTCCATTTTAAAAACTCCTTTCTTATTCCAATATCAGTTACTATTATTATTGGTGCTTTAATAAATGGTTTATACTTTCTTTAACAAATCCGTGGTTATTTAGTTACATTTTATTCCATGTTAACATAATTTCCAAATTGGATCTTAGGGGATTAAACTCTCAACCGTAGTCCGATTTAGTGACGAATCACATTCTGGAAAAGGGGATAAGATCTGGTATAAACAAGGCAAATTAGGAGATTGCTCTATCCTTGTTCGATCACAATCTTGATATGTAGAAAAATGATATGTAAGGAAAAGCTATCCGAACTCAAGGATAGCTTTTTGAGTTAGTTACCAAAAGAATAAAGGTAAAAAGGCAAATGCAGCAATAGCAGCTAACGCAACGCCCCATCCACTACCGTATCCGTAACCACGATAGCCTCTATATCCATAACCATAACCACCTAAATTAGCTCTCCGTCCAAGGGGTTGTAAATAAACTCTGTCTTTTGTTACGTGACGAATTATTCCTCTATGAATCTCTCCGCTGTTTGTTCTAATTTGAACAGGACGTCCTTGATTTTTCTGGCACAGTCCATGATAACGATTAATTGACAAAATAACGCCTCCTTTGTTTCTTATACTAATGTATGACAGATTTATTATAGAGAGGAGGACAACCGTTTGGTTTTGTGGCAATTGATGAACCAGACTATAAACGAATGTTTAGTTCCTGAAATTTGAAAGCACTCAATCATGCTATAATAAAGGTATAGTATTTTAATTTAGGGAGACTGACTATGTGGAAAAAAGTTAACGGTAGATTAATTCAAACAACGGATGAAAAAAGAGTGAAGTTTCGGACGAATATAAGTAAATCCATAATCGAAGAACTTAATGACATAGCTTTAAATAATGATACGTATGCTAATTATTTGTTGGAGAGTGGCTTGGAACATTTAATTGACCATGGTACGATTTCCTATAATAAAGAGCTAAGACCAAAAGATCGCGTACAATACAAAACCACCTATGACAAAGAGTTGTTAGAAACCGTCAAAGAATTTGCTAAGAGGAACAGCTTAAATATAAATGACGTTATTGAATATAGTACGAAATATATCGATATTGAAAAAAGTAAAAAGAGGGATTATAAAAATAGAATCGAATATTAATATTACAAAATAAAAAATAGACATTTCTGTCATACTAGAATAGTGACGTATTTCGCTGAAACTGTTAGGAAATGGATGATTTTAATCTTTTACAGTGTCTTATTATATTAGGTGAATAGGGGGAATAGGAATGGAATTATCATCGAAACTACTACCGTTGTTAAATAGTTTTGTAGAAAAAGGACCTGCAGGATGTTCTTTAAACGTTATGCGTGATGGTGAGAAATTGTTTGAAGATTACATAGGCTATTCGGATATAGAAACAAAGACTCCTATTACAGATGAGAGTATATTTCGAATTTATTCTATGACTAAGGTAGTCACGTGTACCGCAGCTCTAATGTTATATGAGCGTGGGCTGTTTTTATTGAACGATCCTGTTGAAAACTATTTACCTGAGTATAAAAACATCCAAGTAAACAGGACTAATGAACACGGAGAGGTTTACGCATTCCCATCAACTAGACCTATTAGGATAAAAGATTTGTTTACCATGACTTCTGGTTTGCCATACCCTGGAAATGGTGATGAGACAGAACAACAGATTAGTAGTCTAATGGGCACATTAATGGAGGATAAAAGGGTAACGATTCGCGATTTATCGAAAGCGTTAACATCCATTCCTTTAGCATTTGACCCTGGAACACAGTGGCGCTATGGCTTAAGTCACGATGTGCTAGGAGTGCTAATTGAAGTGGTAAGCGGAAAGACATTTGGAGATTTCCTAAAAGAGAATATATTTGATCCTTTAGAAATGAAAGATACTTTCTTCAAAATACCAGAAGAGAAAAAGCATCGCTTAGTTAGCCTATATAACAGGAGTGAGGATGGAATATTGACAAAAAATCTATCCGTTGATGAACAATTTCACCCTGATACAAGCTTGGAATTAGGTGGGGCTGGACTTTTATCAACATTAAGTAATTACAGTTGTTTCGCACATATGCTTGCGTGCGGTGGGGTTGGGAATCGACAACGTATAATTGGAGAAAAAACGATCAAGCTTATGACAACAAACCACCTAAATGCTGAACAAATGACATATTTTAATTGGGATTATCTTCGCGGTTACGGCTACGGGTTGGGTGTTAGAACAATGATTGATCGAGCAGAAGGAGGGGCTAATAGCTCTATCGGGGAATTCGGTTGGTCAGGTCTAGCAGGCACGTGGGTACTGATCGACCCTAAAGAAAAACTATCGGCTGTTTATATGCAGCAAATGTTTCCTAATTTTGAGGCATATCAGCAACCAAGGTTACGATCCGTTATATATAGTTGCCTATAAGATAGTACAGGTTAGGAAATTATTTTTCTAACCTTTTTGATTGCGAAATTTTTATTTTAGCCAATATAAAGTAACTACTACGATTGATAAGTAAATACAATCTTTATACTTTTTATGAAAAATGATGATAAATTATTGGGATTTTTGTGGTTTACTATTATAATAGTTATAAGTACAAGTTTAAATATATGATGTGTGTTAAAATAAGTTGTACTTATATACTTATATATTATTCGTCAAAGGAGAGTATCCATGAAACGAAACAAGGCAGATATTTCATTTAAAGATCGAATCATTGCACATTATAGTTTTGATGATCCGACCAACGTTGGTAAAGACAGCTCGGAGAATCAACACCACGCCGTAACAGAGGGTATAACAAAACCTAGCATACAATCAGTAGGCGGAAGAAAAGCTGTCACGCTGGAAGGTGGAAAAAACGGATCTTCATATTTAAAGCTTCCTTCGGGATTTCTAGAAGACATTAATGATCAAACGGGAATTACTGTAAGTACTTGGGTTTACTTAAGAAAAGGAACAAATGTCTGGGAGAGAATTTTTGATTTTGGTAAAGGTTCCACAGGACCATATATGTTCTTATCACGAAATTTGCGTGGTGTTTGTTTTTCGGATGCAGACCTTGTAGCAGATGCTGGAAGGACATATGGTTCAGGCGAATGGATTCACGTTGCCATGTCAGTAACAGGAACGGAGGGTGGTACGTTAAGTAGTGCTGGACCTATTGTTTATGTAAACGGGGAAGTAGTAGCAGATGGATCGATCAGTCAAACTTCTAGTGGTACGTACAAGAAGTTACGCAATTGGTTTGAAACGTTCTCTGATCCGACTGTATATCGTAATAACTATATTGGACGATCACAACATGAAGCTGATGAAGATTTTAATGGATCACTAGCAGACTTCCGTATATACAAAGCGGGTTTATCAAATGATCAAGTGATTGAGGTTATGTGTGAATCACTAACAGATGGGGAAATCGTTCAGCTTGCTAAGGATAAATATTTATCTTTTCCTGTAAAAGTAGTAACAAAGGATCTTACATTGCCTTCTTCCCTAATGGGTGGAAAGGTTAACGTAACTTGGACATCTAGTGATTCTACTGCGATAGCAAACAATGGGGAAGTAGGAGAGGTTGACGCTCCAAAAGGCGTAACACTAACGGCTCATTTAAGTATAGGAAATGACACAGTTGAAAAAGCATTTACCGTGTCCGTACTTCCTAAGAATATTCCTTCTCATCATTTAACCATTGACGGAAGTAATGAGGTTTTAGATATTAGCGAAATATTATACGGACTATTTTATGAGGACATTAATAACGCTGCAGACGGTGGTATTTATGCAGAGTTAGTACAAAACCGTTCTTTCGAATCATTTGTATTTGATACCTATTCCCATACATCTGGTGAATGCGGTTGCTCTACTGGTAGAAATCATGAACCATTGCATGCATGGTTTGGTGATATGGATAAAGTAACGGTGAAAAGTACAGGAGGATTGAACGAGTTCTTTGGTATTTCTGATAAAGATGTCAATTCTCATTATATAACGGTACCAAATGGGAGTACCATTATAAATAAAGGTTTTACTGATTCCAACCATCAATGTGCGATGTTTATTAAACAAGATGATGCTTACAACTTAACGTTATGGGCAAAATCAGAATCTGGTGGTAGCATCGACATAGAACTTCAAGACCAAGATGGTAAAGCAATCAGTGACACTGTAACGGTTCAAATAGAAAGCGGTAACAACTGGAATAAATACGGAATTGATACGAAGCTTGTTTTGACTGGAGCGAAAAATGTACTAGGTCAGTTAGCTTTAACGTTTAATGGTGATATTTCTGTCGACATGGTATCCTTGATGCCACAAGATGTTTGGGGTGCTACTGAGGAAGACCGTTCGGAAACGGCCCATTCAAATTACAAAGGAAATCCAAACTATCGACTTCGAAAAGATTTGGTCCATGCACTAGTTGACTTACACCCAACATTTTTGCGATTCCCTGGGGGATGTATTTCAGAAGGGTCCTATATTTGGGACAATGTATATGAATGGAAGGACTCTATTGGTGATATTGAGTTGCGTAAAGAAAACTTTAATGTATGGGGTTACATGATGACGATGGGACTTGGTTACATGGAGTACTTCCAATTAGCCGAAGACTTGAATGCCACTCCACTTCCTGTTATGGCTTGTGGTGTTCTCTGTCAAGCTCGATCAGATTATGTCAATCCTGCAGGTGGGGAACTTAGAGATCATTTTGTGAAAAGCTTTACTGATCTAATTGATTTTGCGATTAGTACTGACTTCGAAAATAACGAGTGGGCTCTTATACGTAAAAATATGGGGCATGAAGCACCGTTTGATCTCCATTATTTAGGAGTTGGAAATGAAAACTGGGGTACGGAGTTCTTTGCTAATTTCGAATACTTTAAAGCTGCGATTGATGAATATATGGACAAGCATTATCCTGGATACGAATTACACATCCTTTCGACTGTTGGTGCACAAGCAGACGATGATGCTTACCAAGAAGGTTGGAAGTTCCTAAGTGGTAACTTAGAAGGATCAGCAACTGTAAACTTTACGGATGGTAAAAACGTAATGGAAGAAACTGTGACTTGGTATGAAAAGCAGCCAAACTATATGGATACAATTGCAGATGAGCACTACTACCGTTCTAATGAGTATTTATTAAACAATGCGGACAGATATAATTATTACTATAGAGCTTATGAGCAAGACGGGAATATCAACGAAAGAGAAACATCAAAGGTTTTCGTAGGAGAATTTGCTTCTACGGATAAGAATACATTAGCTGGCGCGATTGCTGAAGCAGCAGTAATGACAGGATTCGAAAGAAATTCTGACGTCGTACGATTAGCTGCATATGCACCGTTATTTAACAAAGTACTAACTGACGGAACTTATCGTTGGACTCCAGATTTAATTTGGTTTGATGATGAAACAGTTTGGTACACACCAAATTATCATGTTCAGCGACTTTTCGGAAAATATCTTGGAAACAAACTGTTAGATACTTCTTTCTCAGCTTACCAAAATGGAAAATTAACCGAGTTTGTTCCACGTGGTGGGATTGAAATCGCTACAGGGAATGCTGAAATTAATGTAAAACATGTAAAAGTTGTTGATAACATTAGTGGAGCCGTATTACTGGAACAAGATTTTACCGAAGAACTAAACCCATCATGGGAAGTTATTCCTGGTTCCGTTGGGTTTACAATTGATCCAGAAAAAGGACTGGTTTTACAGGCACAAGACGATGGGCTAAATGGTATCTATATAATCAATGAAAATTGGACTAATTATAAAGTAGAAGTAAACGCGACAAAAGTATCTGGAAACGACGGTATCTATATCGGAGTCGGCTTAACAGATATTTCACCTGAGAAAAAGAATGTACACGAGTATGCGATAGGTTATAACGGAAACGCTACAGGTGTGAAGGTGTATAAAGAGGGAATAGAGGGTTACGTCTTAGGTGATTATTCATCGAGTACAGCTGCAGGTAACTTACGATCAAGCTGCTATGAAGAGTTAAGTGAGAATACGCCTTATGACTTTACGGTTGATTATGGCGGTGGTACAGGTGATCGTCTTATCTGTTCTTATACAGATGGCTCTTTTACAAGTAAAGTACTGGACTATAAATTAGAAGCTTATAATCGTGATATTTTCAACTCCGTTACAAAAGATGAAAATCATGTTTATGTAAAGCTTGTCAATGCAGATCCATTTGAGAAAACAACAAAAGTAATATTGAAAGACCTTGACGTTGCAGAAGAGGGAAGAATGATTACAGTAACTGGAGAAGAATCTCTTGTCCATACACCTAATGTAAACAAAAAGAGCGCGGAATTAGTTGTGCCATTTGAAACAGAAATTAAGTTGGAAAAAGATTCTGCTGTTGTTACGCTTTCAGCAAATTCAGTGAATATCTTAGTGTTAGATGTGAAATAAAAGGGATTAAAAAGGACATGCTTGTAATAAGCTTGTCCTTTTTACCTATATAGGATTAGATCTAAATCTATATAGTTCTTAATTACTGATTTACTAGCTTGATTGTATAAGAACTAATGTTATAATAATAAACTTAGGGTAATTATGATTTATACTCATAATAGTACGGATGCACGTAAGCCTCCGCCTACAATACCAAATAGGGAGGTATGAGAGAATGAATAAAAGATGGACAATTGATAAAATTAAAGAATTTGTGGAAAAAAATTCTGAAAGTAAGCTACTAACTACAGAGTATCACGGTTTTTCACAAAAACTACTATTTAAATGCGCATGTGGAAGTAATTTTGAAAAAACATTTACTAAATTCAAAAATAAAAACCAGCGTAAATGTGATGTGTGCCAACCACCCAAAGTATCACGCTAAGTCAGTGGCGATAATAAATTATATACGTTTTGCTAAAGGTCATCTTGCTTTTATAACATTATGGAGGCTAGGTGACTTTTTAATATCTAGATTGCTTAAGCCTATACGTCACATAATTTGCTGAAAATTTAATGAACGTAAGAGATAATGATCATTAGAAAAATTGAATAACGATCACATGTAGGAAGGGCATCTGGATATCATTATAAAATAACGCCCCGAACATAATATATATTATCGGAAGTTATAAATGGAATGAAATTTGTTGTCTCATTAACAAAGAATACTTGTGATATTGAGACAGAAATTGAAATTTTGAGAATTATGGTTACTTCCTATAATAATTATTATTGTTAAGTTCTTTGTTTGTCATTAGTAAAACATGGTGTAATTTTTCTTTGCACTTTTTTTGGTATGACTGCTTATTAAGTTTATCTCTATTGAATTTCCCAATACATTGACGGACATCCTTATTGTGTATGATTAGTTCCCTATACTTTTCATCATTAAGGTAACTTTGAAACCATTCATGTTGTTTTAGATGTTTTATATTTCTACCTATACCTTCTTCATCGACCTTTAGAAAAGGTATATAAACAGCAAGGTTTAACAAATCAAGTAAAATTCCCAATGCTTCCTCTCCCAAATGAATTGTTTATAAGTAGTTAAACATATGGCTTTCGGCCCATCACTTCTGTCTTCGCTTAAATACTAAAGTTACCTTCAGTCCTCCAAGACTTGCTACGAGCGAATGGCTAGTTCTTACTCGACGGGAATCCCACCCACTATATGTTACGACCTATACTCGGCCGCACAAGCACTCGTTACTTTAATAAGCAAAGGCTTATCTAAATAGAAATTTCGCCTGTTATCCAATCTTTAATAAAAACTTCTAATGAAGGAGCAACCCAAATTCTGCTATCATCTTCATGGTTCCAAACATAAATATCATCCGTTTGAATACTGCCATTTAATATTCTATAACCGAACAAATCGCCATTTCCTGCATCTGAAAAAAATAGTAAATGTTCAAATGGCATATAGATGTCTTTGTAATCATCGAAATCTCTAAAAAATACATTATCCTTTATGATTTGGGAAGTTGACCATATTAAAGGACAGTCAAAACTATCAAATACTCCATTCGTTTCACTATATAATTCAAATAACTTTTTAGGTAATTCCACATTTAATTTATTTTTAATTTGTTTTATTTCAATATCAGTCGCTGGTGGTTTGAAAGAATATTCTTTTGATACTGAATTTATATGATCTTTCCACATCAATGTAACACCATCCTTAAGCATCTGAGAAATAATTCGCCATTACTAACACACATTCCTGCTTCCACATAACTGTACGTTACTTAAATAAGAACTCGGAGTTAACACAGTAAAGGAGTCCAGTGAGGATCAGAGAACCTTTCTATCTACTTACTATTCCCAATCGTACCACCCTAGAGTTTATATACTAGATTAATATTGTCCTATTATGGAATTAGCGATCTTAATTGCATCCTCCTTTTAGAATATCTTTGTCACTTTTTCATAAGTATCTTTTTTAAAATTAGCCATTCCAATACCATATACTAACCCTGTATTCCTAAGATTAGGATCAATCCAAGTCAAAGATATTTCTTCTAAATTTTCATTATAATGTCCAGTGATATTTTTATCTAACTGAACTTCTACGTCCTCTTCTATTGTGGTAAACAATCTTCTAGTTCAAAAAAAATTAAACTATTTTCCATTTAGAACGTCTTATATATGAGGTGACAAAATGAATAACCAGGATGAGAACATTCCAGTAGATTATGAAAAAATCATGTTACTATATGGTACCGAAATAAAGGCACTTGTTTATACATACGTAAAAAATAGTGCCTTAGCAGAAGATATCGCACAAGAAACATTTATTAAATGTTTTACTAACTATCATCAGTTTCGAGGGGATTCATTAAAAGGGTGGCTATTTAAAATAGCCATAAACAAATCGAAGGATTATTTACGAAGTTCTTATTACAAGAAAGTTATACTAGGAACTATATTACCAGTGAATAAGAAGTATAATTCCGCCGAAGATCAATATTTAGTAAAAAGTGAAGCTGATCAAATAACGGATATAGTATTAAACCTAGGTGTTAAATATAGAGAGGTTATTGTTCTTTATTATTATAAAGATCTTACTATTAAAGAAATAGCACAGACTCTTAACAGAAATGAAAATACAGTTAAATCCCACTTAAGGAAGGCAAAGAATATGATCAGAAATGAGGTTTATAAGTATGAAAAGTAATTTATTTAAAAATTTAAAGCGGAATATGGAAATGTCTTCAAAATTCCAAGATATTGATTTTTCTAAGGAAAGCAGGAAAAAAGTAATGCAGAAAATAGATAATATATCCAAGCGTAAAAAGTATCCAAAATGGAAACTCACTTTTAACGTTGCCATTTCTTTTTTCATACTATTTGGTATTTCTTATTTTGGTTTTGAACATTTATTTGTATCTGAACCAAATCCACCTAATGCAGATGAAACTACACAATTACCTTCTGACAATAATAGATCAGAAATAAACAGTGATATGCGCGCTAAGCAAGAGGTGAAGGAATTGCTAAGAAATAGTGAGGAAAACTTCTCATCTGCTAAGGGGGTCTATTCTACCTATATAAAAACATATTCTCGTGAGACTATCATAGATTTTGAAATGAATATGAAAAACCCATCTGGTGGTTATGAGAAAGCAGTCCAAGATGATGGAAGTAAGTACTATACTTATATTGATGAAAATTATATATGGGACCTGGATTTACAACACAAAACTTATTTTAAAACAGAAAAAGATGATACCACACTAAATTTCACTTCCTCCATCTTATTTACTGATTATATAGCGAATACGTATTTGCAAAATGAAGAAAATTGGAACATTGAAGAGGTTCAATCTATAGTAGGACGTGATGCCTTGTATATTACCGGAACTTTAAATGATTACAATACAGAGGCCTATGGAATTCATACCTATGAGTTTTGGGTTGATAAGGAAACTGGGATATTATTAAAGTATAAACTGTATTCGTTAGATGGTAACGTCACTAGCAGTCTTACGGTAAAGGAAATTTCTTTAAACACAAACTTAAAGGAAATTGACTACACACCAAATATTGAGGGATATAAAAAAGAATAATATTTTTCACATTAAAAGGCGTAGATTATAGCAATGTACGCCTCTATTTTCATAATTAGGTTGGCAATGTCCGATGTGAAAATTCTCAACAACAGGAAAAAACATACTAGCGAAGAAATCTTTAAATACTTTTTTTTGTCTTCGCATATTCCAGTTCACTAACTTTTCTTCTAATAAGTTTCTTCATCTCTTATTACCGCAATAGGATCGAATACACGATGATCAAACTTAGATATTGTTTTATTATCTTTTACTTTGTTTGGCCAATCAGGGTTGGCCAGTGCACTAGTTCCTACTGCAACAAAATCAGTTTCTTTTTTACTTATCATTTCTTCTGCTCTGTCAGGGTCTCCTAACTGTCCATTTGCAATGACAGGTAAATGCCCATATTTTTTTGCAAGACTAGCAAGTGTATCACCATGGTCTCTAAATGCTGGTTTATCCGCTTGAAACTCGGTTGTGTGAATATAATCTGGGTTAGCTGAGGCTAGACTCTCAAAGATTATTTTTGCTTCAACCTCTTCTCCGTTCCATTTATGAAAGAAATCATTCACTTTTCCTTGAGAAACACGGATACCAACAACAAAATTGTTGCCTACTTTATTCCTAATAGCTTTTAACACTAGTGCACTTAGTCGGACACGATTTTCAGGTGTTCCCCCAAATTCATCTTCTCGAAAGTTTGTATAGTCTGTATGAAACTGATCTAATAAATATCCATTAGCTCCGTGAACCTCAACACCATCAAATCCTGCATTTTTGGCTCTTAATGCTGCATTGGCAAAACTCTCGATAACAGACTCTATTTCTTTTTTACTCATTTCTATTGGAAGTGAATATTCACCACTACCCCCATGGTCTCTAAGTTTTTCACCTTTTGGCTTAACAGCTGATGGGGCTAATGAATAGTCCGTAAAGCGATTATATTGAACAAGTGCTCCTGCGTGTTGAATTTGTAAAAATATTTTTCCACCTTCTTTGTGAACAGCATCTACCACCGGTATCCAAGCGGCAGCTTGTTCTTCCGTTGCTATTCCGGGTTGATTCTCATACGCTTGCCCATGTGCTAAATCAGGATAGGTACCTTCTGTAATAATTAAAGAAAAACCACCACTTGCAAACCGTGAATAATATTGAGCCATTCTGTTATTAGCCAACCCACTCGGTTCAGCACTTGTTCTAGTCATTGGAGAAACCACTGATCTATTTGATAACTCCAGCGCACCAATCTTAAAATCAGAAAATAAATTAGTATACTTTGCCATATCTACTCACTCCTATTTCTTATTTACTTACAATTAAGAGTTTACGTAGGTTCTGACATTTAGTAAAATGATTAAAAATGATACATCCATCAATAAAAATGATGAGGAGGTTATTATGGAGTTAACTGATTTAAAAATTTTCCTAACTGTAGCTGATGAGGGGAATTTTTCTAAGGGAGCAGACCAGTTAGGCTATGTACAATCTAATGTAACCAATCGAATTAAAAAACTGGAATCTGAACTAGGTGTTACTCTATTTAATAGACACCCAAAAGGTGTTAGTTTATCTGACAGAGGCTTGATATTCTATGAACATGCAGCATCCATAAATAAACGGGCTGAGGAAGCGATTGCAGCTGTTCAAGAAGCAGAAAATTTTGGAGGAAAGTTAGCTATTGGAGTTGTTGAGACTCTTGCCTCAAATAAATTTATGAATATACTTTCTGATTTTCAAAAACAGCATCCTAATGTTTCCATTTCGCTCATTACAGGAACATCACCCAAATTATTAGAAATGATTCAAAAATATAAGCTTGATGCTGCATTTATAACAGGACAAACAAAATCTAATTCAATTGAAGTTGAATACACGATTCAAGATGTAGTTAGTTTAATCACCAAACGAGGATTAAAACCTGAACAGACACCAAAAACTTGGGCAGTGTTTCCTGAAGGATGCCCATTTAGAAAGGTACTAGTTGAATGGTTAGACAGTAACGGGGAAAAGCCGACTAACTTTATAGAAGTTACTACCTTAGATACCTTGTTAAATTGTGTGAAGTCAGGGTTAGCATCAGCAGTTCTTCCTTTATCAGTAATTAATAAAACCCAAGAAATGAAGTACAACTCAACCCCTCTACCAGAAGAATATCGACTTATGGAAACACACCTTGTTAGACGCAAGGATATAGCAACTAATAAGGCTTTATCCTCCTTTATTGAAAAAATCAAAAAAAATGAACTGTAAATAAACGCATTAGGTATGTCTAATGTGTTTATTTACATGAATGAAGAATACGATATAAAATTGTGCGTGCTTATTTATTACTGAGAATTAAAGTAGATTCCTCAACAATACTTTCTATAAGTGATTTAACCGTTTGTTTTTTAGCTAACCTTGGACTTTGCCCAGACCAAAGAGACATATATTCGTGATTTTTTTGTACAGTAGCGGCTTTTCTAATTCCTTTGGTTAGCGTGTTTTGTACAGGGAATTTTGGTAGCGATTCTTCACTTTTCTGCATATCTAAAATAAATCTATTTTTTATTCCTCTTGCCCACTTTCCAGAGAAAGAACGTGTCATAATTGTCTGATCCTCAGGTGTATGAAGAACTTCCTCTTTATGAATCTCGCTTGCACCACTTTCAATACAAGTTAAAAAAGCTGTACCCATTTGTACCCCCTTTGCTCCCAAGCAGATAGAAGCCATTAATCCTCTTCCATCCATAATTCCTCCAGCAGAAATTACAGGAATACTTACATTGTCAACAACTTGTGGTATAAGTGAAAATAGACCAATTTGACTTTCTTGATGGTCTTCTAAAAAATTGCCCCGATGTCCTCCTGCTTCACTTCCCTGAACAACAACCATATCCATTCCACTCTTTTCGATTTCAATTGCTTCTTTGACGGTTGTTGCTGTTCCTAATACTATAATTCTATGTTGTTTTAATTCATGAATTATCTCTCTTGAAGGAATACCAAATGTAAAGGAACAAACTGGAATCTTTTCTTCAATTATGACCTTTACTTGGTCATGGAAGGTCTCAACAACTTTTTTATAGTCAGGAATTTCTACGTCATCTGTATCCTGTATATGCAGTTTTTCGCGAAAAGGTTTTAATAATTGATTAGCAGTTTTTAATTCATGATCCGTGACATGAAATTCGTTAGGAACAAATAGATTTATGCCAAAAAAGTTGGATGTTAACTTTTTTATTTCTCTAGCCTGCTCTTGAATTTGACTAGAAGTCATGTAGCCTGCTCCGACCATTCCTAGCCCACCAGAATTAGAAACCTCAGCTACTAATTTAGATGTCGTTACTCCTCCTGCCATAGGTGCTTGTATGATTGGATACTGAATCCGTAATATTTTTGTGACCTCATTATTAAAAATAATCAACACCTCATTTAAATAATTTATTATCGTTATTTAAGGCAGTTACGTGTTCTATTTTATTAAATACAAGATCATTTCACTTATTATGTATATATTTATTTAGTTTTTAATATTCAAAAATTACTAGCTTACCCAACTTTATTACATCAATAAATAGGTATTTATGGAACGAGGTACAATAACTACTTGCAAAATTTAATAATGTTTAAACTGTATCAAAGGCAGAAGGCATAACAATAGTGACAGATGAATTGAGTTTTGTTAATTGTGAAGATCTAACTGATTAAATTTCTGGAACTTAGCTTGCACCCGGTGTAAATAGTAACCCCCAACAACAAGACACTTATAAATCTTAATACTAGAAATTAGAGCATTATTAAACTTCTTTGAATATTCGTATTGTAGAACTAAGCATCTATATTTGTGGAATAATTAATAATTATTTGTAGCTAATTGTTTCTCTGATATCACTTGAAATCCATTTCTTTTAAGCAATGCGGATGTTACTCCATTTCCTACTACTTTTTTCCCTTTAAATTCACCATTGTAAATGGTTGAGCTACCACAAGATGGGCTGTTTTCCTTGAGAACAACTGTTGTCGCATTCATTTTTACTGCTTTGTCTAAAGTAGCATAAGCACCTTTAATGTAGAGGTCAGTTACATCTTCACCTGATTTTTCAACGACTTTAGCTCTTCCTTCCAGTACATCTTCTCCGTCTCCACCTATTATTTCAGCAGGTTCCCTTGGCGTAGAAAATCCACCAAGCAATTCTGGGCATACTGTTACAGCTTTATTCTCTTCTACTAATCTACTTACCTTATTATTTAAACTATGTGTACCGTTGTACCTTACTTCTAACCCCGCTAAACAAGAACTTACCAATATCATAAACCACGCCTCCACAAACATATTTCATAGCTTTCGCACTATATATGCCCTTTAACACAATAAGCAAGCGATAACCTTGTTAAATCCCCACACTCTCCTTTTTAAAGGTTAACCTTTAATTCAAAACTAATCTTTAAGAATCTATCTATTAAAGTAGCATTAGCTATACTCTCTTATATTACAATCCTATCATCTCTTTTAATTAATGAGCAATATGTTTATGTAATCGTTTCATAATAAAACCTGCCATTTAACACACTTTGTATCCCTTTAATGTCATTATTTCGCGAAAATAAAAAGTTAATTTTGTAAATAGCCCAATCTAGCTATATTAATATTTTTTTAAAAGGCGGATCATCAAAATGATTCGCCTTTGTTTATCGCTTTCTTTAAATAAATTTACTAATATTTTTCATAGCACCAAAATGCATACCTTCATGATACAAGCAAAAACTAACAAACTCTCTAACATATACTAATTCAAATCCCGTTGATGTAGAGTAGAGCTCTTTTACTTTCTCATCCATCCTTCCCGATAAAGTCAATTTGACTCTATTCATTTGTTCACTCAAGATATTAATTAACTCATCTAAAGATGGTGGATTTAGCTTCCAGTCTACTGGTCTAGTTCCATTATTAAAAAATGAAGAATAATTAGATGGAATTTTTGTATCTTCTCCTGTAAGTTGAAACAAGAATTTTTCACTAATCACAAATATGTGTCCTAAATTCCACTTAATACTATTATTCAGCCTATCAGGTACAAGCTCAGTAGTTGCTTCTTCCATATCTTTCACAAAATTAATTGTATTCTCTCTTGCAATAAATAACTGTTTTACAAGGTCATTTTCCATCACAATCACTCCTCTATTATTTTGCTTCAACTGCTTTAATTTGTAAGACTACTTCTTCTCTCTTCATAAAAATTGTAACAACAATACCCAGTGCCAATATTGCTGCCCCAAGCCAAAATGCAATATTATAATTACCTGAAGTGGAACGAAGATATCCCCCTAAAAACACACCAAATGCCGCAAAAACCTGATGTAATAACCAACTAAAACCTAGGATACTTCCCATGGCATTTTTACCAAATCTATCACCAATAATGCCAGTCACTAGTGGAATAATTGGCATCGAAGCCATACCGTAAATAACTGCAAATAAATATAATTGTGGGATACCCGGTGCAATTGCTAACCATAAAAATGCAAGAAATCGAATAACATATAGTGCTATCAATAAATTCTTCTTCCCAAATCTATTACTTAATTGCCCGGTCAGCCACATTGAAATGGCACTTGCTAAAGCTGCAATCCCCAGTAACTGGCCTCCCAGTGAGGTAGATCCTCCTAAGTCTACAGCAAACTTAGGGAGATGCATGGTTACAAAGTATAAGGTGAAACCACATGAAGCAAAACCTAAACTTGCAATCCAAAAATGACTACTTCGTAATGCCTCAGACAATAACGCGCTTTTTGTTGGTGAAACAGAGGATGTACCGTCCCCATCAGGAAACTGCCCGACATCTTGCGGATTATTTTTTACATAAAACAATACTAAAGGTACCACCACTACAAGAATAATTAACCCTAGTACGATAAATGCAGTACGAAAACCAGTATTAGCAATTAACAAACCAGTCAACGGTAATAGAACAAGCTGACCTATATTCATTCCCATCGAACTTCTGGAGAGCATTTTTGCTCTTTTTTTTATATACCATCGCGATACTAATACGGAATTAGCCATCGACCCACACCCAGCAAAACCAATAGCCGTCAAAATTCCATAATAGACAAAAAATTGCCACACTTGCGTGATTGTTGCAGACAGTAAAAATGCGATACCCATCAATGCTGCACTACTAGCAATAACAGACTTAGGTCCAAATCGATCAATTAGTCTCCCCATAATCGGTTGAAAAACTCCCCAAGTAATCATATTGAGTGACACTGCCAAACTAAGGGTCGTTAGCTCCCAACCAAAGGCCGTATGTAAAGGCTCAAAAAATTGACCAGCTGTTAAATTCAATCCAAAAGCTCCCATCAGTGTAATAAATACTACCAGAACTACGCGGTTACCTAAAAAAGTTTGTTGCATTTTAGCTCCTCCTATAATTAACCATTAAATAATGGTTTTAGTGGTTAATAGCGTAAACTTTTTTAACTAACCTGTCAAGTGTGTTATAATAGGTTAATGTTATAATAAGAAGGGAGTTGTTTTGATGGGAAGAAATAATAGTTTTCCACTTTTCTCTGGTCATCTATCACTAGATCTAGTAAATACTGAAGTTGTGCGCAATGGGACCCGGATTGATTTACTTACTTCACCCGAAGATTTAATTAATTGGATAAATATATTGGACAAGAAGGGAATTCTATCTCAAAAACAAATTACAAACGATCCTGTAGAATGGGCTGTCGATGCTTTACCGTTGATTAAAAACATTCGCTCTTCCATAAGAAAGGTATATGAAGGTTTCGCGGATGGAAATCACCCTAAAGAGGAGTGGATCAGTAAATTAGAATCCTTTATTGAAAAAGCTCCATTCACTTACCTATTAGAGGAAAAGGGTTTAATAGCTAAGCCGATTGGTAAGCCTGAAGATGCTCTGACTGCACTATTAGCTTATGATGCTATGAAACTTTTTGCTGATAATAAATTATCCAACATGCATCGTTGTGCAAACCCGGATTGTGTTCTATTATTTATGGATACAAGAGGAAGACGAAAATGGTGCTCAATGAAAATTTGTGGTAATAGGGAGAAAGTTACTCGTCATCAAAAGCGTAAGAATTTGTAAGAGTAAACTTAACTCAAGATCAGAGGGTAATTTCAAATAGTAATAGTATGAGTGAAATAAAGGATAGAGATTCTTTTCAAATGTGTAGATCTCCATATCTATATAACCTACTTTGCATACATTAAAAACGTTGCTACGAAAAAATGTAGATTTTGCTATAAAAATGCTCAAAGTTAAATCGGTAGTTTTACTCAACAATCTGGCCACAATGGAAATCAATCACCTTTAAAAAAGTTATTTGCTGCGTAGTTTAAAGTCTACTATGTAATACTAGGGTAAACCATCGTAGGCATAGCATTAAGTGGATTATTCCGTGGTAAAGCGTCTCTCATTTACTGGTACAATCTTTGGTACTCGTTGGTAAAATATATGTCAGAAGTGGTACATTTCAGTGTCCGTAATCATTTAAATATATCCTATATTTAAATAAATGTATTCATGTATCCAAATTCCAGATCGGGATAAATCTTTACCAATTAAAGAAAAGCTCCTGCTTGTTGAATAGTTTAACTTAACTGTTTATCATAACAAAAACATTCATGAACTCTCTCAAACGTACGCTTTACTTTTTCTTTTTCATCACCAACATAATGTGCAAATGCTTGTACTGGATGCAATCCACCTATTTTAGTTTTTAATACATCTGTTAACTTTTCACTCCCCTCAATGAATACATGTAGGTATGACTCTACGACTTTGAAGTTATTACTCTCGTACCATTTATTAACCCATTCATCATCTCGTGTCCAAGCTTCAAAGTAGTCTAAGCCTATTTCCTTAGCTATTTTCTCTGCTTCATTTAATAGTTTAGTACCTATTCCTCTCCTTTGATAATCTGGATTCACTGCTATATGCCATATCATTCCACCAATTCCCTTTCCTCTTGAACAGATTGTCCCTGCCTCTAATTCATATTCAATATCTATAAGTCCTACAACTCTGTCATCAATTACTGCTACTAATTCAAGTGAGGGATTTTCATAAGTTTCTTTCTCTCTCAAAACATTATCAAAATATGCAGTATCAAGAAATGATAAGGTTCTACACCTCACCCAGCCCTTTTCATCTTTTTGATTATATCTTTTAATTTCCATAGACCATATATCCCCTTAGTTTTTACTACTTTAATTTAAAAGTATTATTGCATTAGCCTAGTTTTCGTTCAAGCTTCTTTCTTCACAAAGTCATGTTAATACTATTATCTATTTGTTATTTAAGGAATTTCATAGGTTCTTACCAACCCAATTGGTCACTTGACTACATACGATTTCCGGTTGATCCCAGTAGATATCGTGTGATGAATCCTTTACATCAATTATAGTTAAATCCAAATAATCTTTTATGTGATTTGTTTCGCTAATCCTTACATCATTAAATTCCTTTGGGGTGGTACATCTAAGCAATAAAACAGGTATACTTAGTCCAGTTAATGTTTCAATAGACGGATCGTTAAACTTTTGTTTCACGATAAACTTTGCGGTCTGAGGTTTGATAATTAACTTTATATCTCCCCGCTCATTTTTCATACTATGTTTAGATAAATCAATTAAATGTTTAGCCAAACCGTTGTTGGTAAGATTCCGCTCATACATCTCCCAAGAAGAAAAAGTATAATCCTGAACATGTTGTTCTGTCATTTTTAGTTCTTCATCTAGGGTATTTTCTGGTAAAACTGTAGCTCTAATATATCCACCGTCAAGTAAGATTAATGAAGACGATTCATATTCACTAGCATAAGTCAAACCAATGTAACCCCCAAGTGAATGACCGACTAGATGAAAGTTTTTTATGTTTAGATGGTTAACCACACTATGTACCCAATCTGCCAAAGAATTCATTGAAAAAAATTCTTCAGTGTTAACGCACGTTGATTTTCCATGCCCAGGTAAATCAAAAGCAAAAACATTAAAACTTTTACTAAGTTGAGTTGCTACTTCATCAAAACTTGCTCCCGTACTACCTAGTCCGTGCAAAAGTATGATAGAGTTTCTATGTTCTGTCCCCCACCTATTAACGTTTACCTCTAGTCCGTTATCTAGTGTAATAACTTTTGAATGCATAAGTTCCTCCCAATATATTGGTATAAGTGGCTTCCTGTAAACATATTAATTTTAACATAAAATCCCAATCTTATTGATGGAAATAGTGATGTACTTGATTAACGGTCATCTTGTTTAACTTTCGCTATTCGTTGCTTACAATAAAAAAATGACTGCTAGGACATCTATTGTGATGCCTGAATTAAAGAATTTTGGGATTCGAATAATAAAATACAGAAGCCGATTTTAAGTGACGTAAGACTTTCCTATATGGTTTTACCAAAATATAAGTCTTCAAAGGGGGCAATCACTCACCCGTAAAAAGTGGAAAATTTTTAAAGTTAATCGAACCCCTTATTCAATTATGCTTTAAATAATCAATAACAATTTCAACTTTTTCTCTGATTGAATAATTTCCCTCCATTTTTAATACTGGACAGGATAGGTCCGCCATCCAATACTCATGCAAAGCCTTACTTCTAACCTCCATTCCTGCACTATCATATAAAGAAGCCCACTCTAGAAATGCTTTCGATTGTTCATATCTGCTGCCACCTACCAACATTTCATTTCCATAACGCTGTAATTCCCTCTGTTTTAACCTTTCAAGTCTTATTTCTTGTGGAATCCATAGAAATATAACAAGATCAAAGTAACTTTTAAAGTGATCGCCCCACCCACAAACTGCACCCGATAGAATCCACTTTTCTTCAAGTAATAGATCCTCTTCAAGCATTCTTCTTCTTTCAGGAATTTCCCTCTGTTCAGTGAATTTGGTTGCCCAAAAATAATCATCAGTATCAAGGTGTGTATGAGGCAGTACCATCGATAATGCAGAACCAAGTGTAGAGGTACCAGAACCCGAAGCCCCCATTATGTGAATTTTCCTAATCATTATTTCCCCTCCATCAACACTTATTATGGAATTTTTTCATATTCCACAAAGGTTTCTAACTTAAAACTCATAATTCCTTCTGACTTAACTAAATAGGAGCTGTCAAATCGACAACTCCTTGCTGCACGCTTATCTCTCTTTCTTAGTTTAGTGTAGTGTAGTATTTTACTTTTGAGCTATTATGAGAAACCTTTGTGAGTTTGTTTGGATTCCTTTCTCTTTTCTATTTTTTTCAATAAAATCATTCAATATTTCAAAATCCTTTTCCTCTTCACCAAAATTAGGAATAATTGGTGTATGTGTAAGTAAAAACATAAGATCCTCTGGTCTATCAAAATATTCGATTGCATCATATTCAAAGGATTGAATCTCAGAAAAACCAGCTTCTTTAAGTTCCCGAATATATTGTTCTTTTAATGTTCCATCAGTATCATCGTATGCCTGTCCTCGTCCAAATGCTTTTTTTATATTTAATTTATCAGCTTCACTCACTTGTTGAGTCAGAAACCATCCACCACTTTTTAATACCTTAGCAACTTCTGTTGAACAAAATGGTGCATGACAATTTGAAATGATATCAAAAAATCCAGATGGAAATGTCAAATCGTCAGATGACATTTGAAAAAATTTCACGTTTTGAGCATGGGAATCATTTAAATTGGATTGAGCCGTTTCCAACATTCCACTGGATAAATCAATTCCAATTAAGAAAAATAGTGAAGGTGCAATCCTTAAAATGTTTTCTCCACCACCAGTCCCAATATCTAGAAGAACGTCAGTTACTTTACATTTTTTGATTACTTCTTCGTACAGTTCCCACCTAACACCTTCTGAGAAAGACTTAATATTACTAAAGTCCCACCCGTTTATTTTTCCAACTTTATCATAGAAATTCTCATAATCTAATTTATTCAACTTATTACTACCTCTCCCATTCCATTAAAAGCTCTTCCTCGGCAGTCTCATTATCCACCAATTCTTCTTTTATTACAAAATCATTTCTCAAATAAAAATTAACAGCATTGATATTTTTCTTGTAAACTTTTAATTGTATGTTTTCCCTATTTCCTTTTATAAAGTTTAACAATCTTTTGCCGTATCCTTCACCTTGATGCTTTATATCTATAAACAAAGCTGCTAAATAACTATCCACCATCGATATAAAGCCCAAAACATCTTTTTCATTGCTTAGAACATAGGTTTCAGACATTGGAAGATATTGCTCTTTCATCTTCATTCGGTTTGACTTCCAGTAATCTTTATCAATAAAATCATGGGCTATTAATGAAGCCTCATACCATATCTCTATCAATGTATCTACCTCTGTTTCTTCTACTAATCTAATGTTCACTAAATCATCCTTTCTAAATAAAGTGAAAATCTTTAACTAGTCAACTTCAACATTCGAAAGCTTTTTTGATTTGTAAAAAGCGGGCGATTTATTGCTCTTATTAGGACAGAGATTTTTCAGGAATATGTAAACCGGCAATATTAACTATTCTTAAAATTAGTATTTAACTTCTTGTCAGTGAAACGTACGTTCTTATGATGTTTAAAATTTATTCTCAAATTAAGTTAGAACCCCGGCTAAAGCTCTCTATTCATGAAAAGCATGGCTTTTTTTTATCTTTTTAGTAGGATAGTTCTTGTCCATCTAGTTCTTTTAGAAATAGTGACATGAACACTACATCTGCATGGGATCCATCTTTAAGCCTAATTTGGTTAATTTGCTTTCCTTCTTCTCTAAACCCAAAGCGCTTGTAAAGGTGTATACCCAAAGTGTTATTTGAAAATACTTCTAGACAAATTTTTTCTAGTCCTTGTTGCTCTTTTGCCCAATTTACAAAGTATGACAACAACTTTGTTCCAATTCTTTTGTTTCTGAACTGTTCTTAATCCCCATACCAAATGAACCTGTATGATTTATCCGCTGATATGTAGGCCTTGAAAAGGAGAGAAAACCAACTATCTTGGTATTGTCTATATTTTCTACTGCGACAATAGTTAGACCATCATTTTGCTGTTTTTGGATAATTTTTCTTTTATAGTCCTCTGTAGTTTCTCTTGGATCTTGTGGTGTTCGAAGGTAAAAGTCAGTAGATGTTACTATTTCATGTTTTATTAAGGCTAATGCCTCAGCATCTTCTATACTAGCAAGTCTAATTTCTATCATAAAATCCACCTTATGAGTTATTATTAAGATAATCTTTTGCCATAAAATAACCGTTAGCAGTAAACAGTTGTGTTTTAATTTCATTTGATTTTATTAAGTTTCCAAAGTCGTCAAAGTTAAATAACCTAACTTTAATCTCTTCATTTGGATCCAATTCTTGTTCAAACGCTAGATAAGCATCTAATAATAAATAGGTTATCACCTTATTGTTCTGAGTAGCAGGATTGACCATAAATTCGCCTAGCTTAACAGGTTTCACCTTAGAAGTAAATCCTGTTTCTTCTTTTACTTCTCTTAAAACACCTTCCACATATGACTCATTTTCTTCTATTTTCCCAGCAGGAATTTCTAAATAAAAGTCTTCTCCTGCGTGTCGATATTGCTCAACCAGAACGATTTTATTATCTCTAGTAAGAACAACGGCATTTACCCACACGGAGTACTCATTGACATAATAATCATCAATAATATTTCCGTTGGGAAGCAGGCATTTATCCTTTCTCAAATTACCGAATGCTGTTTTAAACAGATATTCTGAATCTACCGTTTTCCATTTATTCAAGTTATCCCCTCCAAACTATATGGGCTCACGTATAAAACAACTAATTGGGCTTTTAACACTATAATAATAATAAGTGTTACTTATAATTTTTATCAATCGTCTCACTACATAAATCTAGTAAGATATTTTTTCAAGAAAAGTTACCTGTTTTAGCAAACATCCAGCTTCATGGACCAACTGCTACTATATGTTCATCTAAGGCTTGGCTAGCAGACTTTATAAAACTAGTACCAGCTCCCCAACCTATATCCAAGATGCCTTCCCCATTACCGGTCGAAACACATTTCATCACTGTCTCTCCACCAAAATTGTCAATGGTTATAGTTAATGACGCTGAGCTACCATTTCTAAAGAAAAATTTCTCTAGTACAATAATGCTAATTTGCTTATCATCTTCTCCACTTTCCTTATAATCACTATGAGCGATATATGCCTTTAATTGTTCATCAGATGCTAACTTAACAGCCGCTTCTAATGGCTTGATATTCAATCTAAATTCCTTATATTTCCTCATACTTCAACACCTCTTGTCATTATCAATATTGGAGCTTATTTATACTCGTGTTGACTAAAGCTTTCTTATTGAAATACCTTGTATCAATGGCTTCAAAATAATATTAGTTGGATTCTTCGTCTGTTACATCTATTGTAACTCCATCACAACAAAATTCGGTATTGTATGTGATTTTTATTAGCACCTCTTCCTTACTTTCACCCTTAAACATTGTCGCTTTTAAATTACTTTCTATTTTCCCTTCGAAATTTTCCGAGGTAAAGGAAACCTTTGCCATATTATATCCCTTTCCATAAACATATTCTTCTCCATTATCTAAACTAAGTGAATGAAAATCTTGGCCACTACTATTCTTTGCTTTAGTTAACCAATCATTAATTGTTTTAGAATATGTTTTATCCAAAGGTAGGTATTCATAACTAACTAATTCATTATTACCTTGATCATGACTAGAGCCTGGTTGACACCCCATTAATATTAAAAGACCAATAAATATAAATAATACTTTCTTTCGCTTGACCACATATTTCCTCCTCTAATAAAAACAAATAAAGAATCTGTTAGTTCATCGAATAAATCGAATAAATTAATTAAGATGCATTCTTTATTTTAACATAATTATCCAATTTAGTTATTAACTATAAAAAAATAAGGGGCCATTATTGCTTTAAATAAAAACCGAACCCATTAAATGGATTCGGTTTTTATTTAAAGCAATAGCTATACATCTTCACTTATTTGTTAATGGACAAACTAAACAATATGGGAGCTCTTTATCTTTTTTCAACTTATGAAAATAGCAACAGGTACTTCTAATTTTCTGCTGACCAATGGACTCAACCGGGGTTAAATAGTTTTTCATAGGATGTGAATTTTGATCAAAATAACTTCCATCTAGTTCGTGAAGCTCTTTAAAACGAGTATTAATCATGTCTGTTTGCCCAGGGTTATGATCTAATGCTTTTCTAAAAAATGAATTAATTCGTACAGCAATGTTTTCCCATAAAATAATTAGAGGAAGATTGGTTGTATTATGTAGACTCATTATTATCTTAGTTAAATGTCCTGCAAAGAGTTGTTTCCAGCCTTCAGACTGTTTACGAACATAAAAGGACATTGTATGATTAACAGTAAATTTTAGATTTTCGCTTAAGTTAATAGCAGTTATTGGAATAACCTTTACCTCAGAATCACTCAATATAGAGGGTAGAGTATAATCTAGATAGTCCTTCGCATACCGTTTCATAACCATAGAAGCAGCTACCTTTAAGTTGGGAGCTTTAATTCGGTCTTTTTGGAACTCCAAAAACTCTCTACATTTTTCTCGTTCAAGAAGGTCAACACTAGCTAACATTAATTGATTTCCCCCTTACTTCGGTAAAGTAGATAAATGAAAAAGGGCGCCCCAATGCCGGCAGTAAATACTCCGGCAGGGATATCTGACGGTAAAAATGCTGTTCTAGCGATGATATCCGCAACCATCACAATAATTGCCCCCATTAAAGCAGAACCTATGACTAGAATGCCAAAGGAACGATGGAGCATAAGTCTTGCAATATGTGGAGCAATCAATCCAACAAATGCAATGCCTCCCGCAAATGAAACAGCCGTTCCCGCAAGGCCTACACTTATAGCTAGTAGCAGCGTACGAAAAAACTGAACTCTGACACCTAAGCCTGATGCAACATCATCACCTAGTTGCTTCACATCCACCACACTAGTGAAGAACAAAGAAGCAAAGATTAGCAACAAAATAATAGGAGATATAATCATCACTTCCTGCCAATTAGCACCATATAAGCTACCTGTCATCCATAGATAGACCTTGGAAGCTACAGCAGCTTCACTAGAAACCATGAACATCGTGACGATAGCATTTGTCAGTGCAGAGATTCCAATCCCTACTAAAATTAGCCGAATAGGTGTCACACCGTTTTTCCAAGAAAGTAAATAAATAATGAACGTGATAATTGCAGCACCCGTAATAGAGGAAAGTGGTAACCACTGAACGCTGACTTCTCCTAGTAAAAATACTATAAATAAGACAGTACCAACTGATGCTCCTCCAGTAACACCTACAATATCAGGAGAACCTAGTGGATTGCGAATCATTCCTTGTAGTATTAACCCTGAAACACCAAGACCAGCCCCAACAATTCCTGCCATCAATATTCGGGGTAAGCGGAGTTCATTTAATACAAAAGCCTGGTCACTTGTAGCAAATAATTCTTCCAAAACTACTTGAATAGGAATATAACTACTGCCTGCAGACATACTGATGACAAATATAAATAGGAGAACTAGTAATAAAAGTAAAATCATCATAATGGAACGCATGTGAATTTGTATGGAAAAGGAATCCGACTTAGTTCTATAGGAAATATATTTAGTCATTTTTAAGCACTCCTTTTCTAGCGATATAGATAAAGAACGGTGTGCCGATGAAAGCCGTCATTACTCCTATCGGCATTTCAGAAGGGGCAATAATTAATCTTGCAACTACATCGGACAACAAAAGCAATACTGCACCCATTATCCCACTTAACGGTATGACCCATTGATAATTAGGTCCAGCAAGTCCTTTCACGATATTAGGAACTACCAATCCAATGAAACCAATAGAACCAGCAATCGCAACAGATCCTCCTGCCAGAAACACAATAATAAATCCAGCCAACACTTTTATCATAAAAGTGTTTTGTCCTAAGCTTTTCGCTACGTCCTCACCTGACATTAAAATGTTCAAGTTCTTTCCCATAGATAATGCAAGGAGTAGACCTATAATAATAAAAGGAAGGACAGGAAGAAGCGTTTCCATATCTCTTCCAGCTACAGACCCTGCAAGCCAGAATAATACACTTTGCATTTTTTGCTCGTCCAACACCAACATGCCTTGCGTAAAGGAAACAAAAAGGGCACTAATTGCAGCACCGGCAAGAATTAGCCGAGTCGGTAAAAGACCACTTTCACGAAGAGAACCAAGAAAATATACGATTACTCCTGCAACTAGCGCACCTAGAAATCCAATCCACATATAACTTGTTAGTGATTCAACAGATAGAAAGGTTGAGGAAAAGACAATAAAAAAGAGGGCACCCGCGTTAACACCGAAGATATCTGGTGCAGCCATAGGGTTTCGAGTCAAAGCTTGCATCAGCGTGCCAGCGATAGATAAACTTGCTCCAATTGTAATGGCAATCAACGTTCTTGTTAATCTAGATGTCCGAACAATAATATGATTCGTATTCGATGGATCATATTGGAACAAAGCTTCCACAGTCTCCGTGAATGGAATTGACATTTTTCCAAGGGAAAGACTTGCGATCCCAACTATCACTAACAACAATAAAGATACTGCTAGAGTAATCCATCTAGCGTATGGCTTAGTATTAAATAGTAGCATGTCACTTCTCTCCATATGGACAAAGATAGGAGAATCTCCTATCTTTGTTTTTTTATTTCTCTAAATCAAAACGATCGTATAAATCGTCTAACATCAGGTTAGCTGCGCGGATTCCTCCACCCATGTTCCAGGTAACCTCATCAACCATGTATACCTGATCATTTTTAACAGCATCAAGATTTTTCCATAAAGGATGGCTTGTCCAATCTTCGTAAGTTTCTTTAACAGCAGGTTCATCACTCATGAAGATATAAAATACATCTGCGTTCATTTCCGTTATACTTTCTTTATCCGTTAGCTTTATCCCCCACACATCTTCTTGCTGATTTTCCGGACGACTAAATCCTGCTTCTCTTAAAATGGTTCCGGCAAAACTATCAAAATAAATGCGCGCGTGGTCACTACGGAAATTTATTAAAGAAACGTTTTTTGGCCAATCCTCTCCTAACTTCTCTGCAGCTTTATCCTGGAAGTCTTGGATTCTATTATTCCAATCAGCTATGATAGTATCAGCCTTTTCCTGCTTATTCAATGTTTCTCCCATTAATTCAACTGTCCCCTTGTAATCGAACAGTTCCTCTATCGCCACTGTAGGGGCTATTTGCTTTAATTTTTCATATATTTCCTCATGACGAGTTTTGGAAGCAAAAATCACGTCAGGGTTTAACGCAGCAATTTCTTCTAAATTTGGCTGTGTTTCTTCGCCTACAATTTTTGTTCCTTCTAAATCGCTACGTAGGTATTCATAAATGGGCTTTTCCACCCAAGACTCAACGATTCCAGTTGGCTTTACGTCAAGTAAAGTGGCTGCATCCGTCGCCCCTTGATAAAGCGTAACAATTCTTTTTGGTGTTCCTTCAATTGTCGTAGATCCCATAGCATGTTCGATCACCCGTGAATTTGATTCTTCAGATGAGGCTTCTTCTTTATCACTAGAATTAGAAGTATTTTCTGATGAATCTTCTTTGTTACCGCAAGCGCTAACGATAAGTATAGTAGTAAGTAAGATTAGTAAGAATATTCCCCGTTTAGTTACATAATTTTGCAATATGACTCCTCCTATAATTGATAATGATTATCATCTCCGTAGTTAAAGTTAACTTAAATGAGAATGATTGTCAATATCATCACGGGAATCTTTCTATAATGTTAGTTTTTATGCGGATAGAATAAATCTGTTTTTCAAAAAGGATCTGTCTCATTTAAGAAGTTTCCATTACCTTCTATTCCAATTCTTCAATAGTACGGTATTAAGATTGAAAAAAATTTGAATACACCATTTTTTGATTGAAGTATAGATACGTAATAATAGTCCATGATAACGTATGATAGGACTTCTATTTTGGGGTGTGCATTAATGAAAATATTTACACCATTTAACACAGGAGCATTACATATAAGTTGGGGTGAAGTTGTAGGTTTAAGAAGAGAAATAAGAGATCTGCAAATCGATTATTGGTTTTCTGAAACAGTTTTTACGTTCAATTGGTGGTTACTTGCCATTTCCTCGATTGTAGTTTTCGTTGTATGGATAATCGTATTAGATAAGAAGAGAATTATTGAGATAGCTGCTTTTGGTCTCCTAGTTGGTACAACCACCTTTATCTTAGATTCCATCGGGGTAGCTTTAGTTTTATGGTCTTATCCTGACCGAGTAATTCCGATACTTCCACCGATTGCGGAAATTCACAAAATTCATCTACCTATCACTTATATGATTATTTACCAATACTTTAGTACTTGGAGATCCTACCTAGTATCTGTCGTAATCGCCTCCTTTACTTTCTCATTTATCTTAGAACCTTTGACTGTATGGTTAGATATTTATAAAATTTATCATTGGGAGTACATCTATTCCTTCCCTTTATACATTTTGATTGGATTTATACTTAGAGCAATAATGTTAAAAGCTCGCAAAATGGAAAGAAACTAGGATTGAACGCCCATCAGCACGTTGGGCGTTTCTTTTATAGACTTATTTTGGAGATTGCAACATGAACTTTGTTATTCAGACTTTTTTAGCACCGTTTAAAAAAACTCTCCACTAACGTTTAGGAATCAATTCAATCGTCGAGATAAAATAATGATGATACGCCATTTCTAACCCCCTACATCATCGAACACTAAATATTCTTTCCCATCATTTATTATAGAGCACTAACGCTGATCCTTTACTCTTAATAAAACCTGTTCATCTAATACTTTGTCTAATTTAATCAATTTATCGTAATTCACACTCTTATCATTTACTGCATTAGAAATTGTGCCAGTCGCCACATAATTGCCACCTTTCCATTTCAGTTTTAAATCAGTAGAGATATATTCGTTGACCTTATGGTTACTTTTATAGTAAATATATGTACTGCCCTTCTCTAACAAGAAAGTAAACTTATCCTCGTTCTCTTGTATAGCATCCTGGATTGATGCAGGTGCATCTTCCATCGCCAATTCCTCATACTTTATATCTATACCGATTGCGAAGTATAGAATTATAAAAAGCAAAGTGGCACTCAACAAAACAATACCCAATATCTTTTTCATGGTATAATCTCCTCATCAATCTCCATTACATTTCCAATTAACCCTCATCATTATCCTAGTATACTGTTTGAAGATGAACCCCATAGTCTTTCAACCTTAATCAATTTCTGCTCACTAAATTCCATTCTGTAAATATCCGGTTTGGAGGTACTGTATAAAAAGTCCAGAGCATAATTTTCATCATAATGGCCCATCATCAATGACATAACTGCCCCATGGGTCCCTATAACTATTTTTTTACCTTTATAAGCATCCAATATACCATTCAATACTTTTACAGCTCTATTTTGGCAATCGTTATTTGACTCTCCTCCATAAATGGAGAAGCTTGGATCTAAATATGATTTATTTATTAGGGGAATTAATTCCTTATCAGATATTCGCTTGTCTTGATTAGAAAACACTCTCTCTTTTAAATCTTCCTCAACTATAACGTCCCGGCCTATTTCATCAGTTAATTGTTGTACTGTTAAGATGGAACGAGTATATGGACTTGAGAAGACAAGATGAATACCTTCAGTTTTAAGCAGGTTTGAAACACGTTCGGCATCTTTTTTTCCTTTTTCAGTTAAACCTCTTGTCCTCTCGTTTCCTTCTTTTGGTGAGTCGCCATGTCTGACCATATAAATAAAAGTTTTCATTAGTCCTCTCCCTTAAATATATTAAAATTAATTCATAATTTTTTGTGATATAAGAAGACTTTATTGACAAATAATTACCAATTAATTAAACTTCAACCCTCAGATACGTAGGTGGTTTTCTCATTACAAAATGTTTTTCTATGAATGTTAGGACCTCATCATTACCTGGCAATGAAACAGTTTCTATCGCTTCCTTAAATGATAACCATTTATATTTACTATGTTCATGATTTAATGTTACTACTTGATTTTCTTCAACAAATCCAACAAATACAGGTGCAAGATATATATAGTTTTCCTTCGGGGAATAGATTTGGTCAAACTTGTTTGAAGTATATAAAGTTACCTTTGTTATCCCTGTTTCTTCTTTCACTTCCCTTAGCGATGTTTCCCATGCTTTTTCGCCTCTCTCTATACCGCCTCCGATGTAACACCAAACATCTCTTAAAACCGAAGTTGCTCTTTTTAAAAGTAATACTTTGTATTCATTATCTATCTTTTTTAACAACACAGTTGCAATTCCAGTACATTTAATAGATAGCCCTATCGTTTCTTCATACATCTAATACACCTCTGGTTGATATGGATTTATGTATCGATATGCTTTCTGTTTTGATCAATTTACACGCTTAATTAACTTAAATAAGAATTTTTATCCTTGTCCCGTTTTTTTTGATGATTTTCGTATGTCTCTTGTAATATGTTTTTCTTTGGTATTTTAGACGCAATTCTTTTTTGGATGTCATGTAGTAAATACACTGCTCTAAATAGACAACCGATAACAATTCCAAAAGTGATAATTGAACCTGCCTGCGCCGGCATATAAAATAGAATCAGACCTAATATTGTACTTAAAATAATTGACAAAAGTAAGTACATACTCTTCCTCCTTCTCCTTACCATTTTTTCACAACTGGTATTGGATAATAAATCTGGTATAGATAATAAATTCATTTATCGAATAAATTGGTCTTTAAATTTAAGATGAAATGATGTCCAAAAGTTAAAATCAATCCCGCCCAAAAGATTAAATAAGTTGATATAAGACTTCTTTCTATTATTAAATAATACGATTGGTCTATAAATAAGAGTAGCATATAGACATAGAAGCCAAAGACTGCACTTTTATCCCAGTTTGCTTTTTCTTTGCTGCTCATTGCTTTAAATAGTTTCATTATGTAATCCTCTCCTATAAATGAACCACGTAATATTTCATGTTCTCCTCATAATAGTTTAGCATCCTACCTAATTTAGCTATTTCTAATTACACGACTGATTATAATCCCCCAAATATATATAATAAAATGTCAGAATTTACGAGTGAATAACTAATAAGTAACGACACCGTGATCACCTTTAGTTTCTGATATTTTGTTCTTGGCAATACAATAAACAGTATAGTAGCAGCTAATATATCAAATACAAAAACTACCGAAAATAAATAAAAGAAAGGGTATCCTTGTGAGAGTAGTAATCCAATCGGTAATGCTGCGCAAAAGGCTGCGACCCACCCCTCACCTCTACCATACCATGCGATATAACCTGCTATAGGTGAGAAAAGTGCAACAACTCCCCAACGTAAAAAATAGTAGGTTGGGAAAAAGCCAAATAACATTTGTGAATAGGTATAGTACGCTAAAAACATCCCTCCAAAAAATAAAAATACTTTTATGCCCGCATAGATAGGACTTCTACTCCATACAGCAATGAGTGTTGCAAAAAACACCCATACACCTAAGCTAGTGGTAATATCGCTAACATAACTAAATAACATTCCGTTCAACCCATTTGAGGAAACCGTATCACTAAATTTGGATATTGTACCCAGTAATACACCTAAAATTAAACAAGCACCAAAGTTTATGATAACTTGTATTTTATTAGGTTTCTGAGTTTCTTTTAAAAAGCTAACTGCCATCCAGCCTCCACCATCCCCACCTTACAAATAACACTTCTATTATTATTCGATTTTAAACACTATTGTCTAATTAGCTATTTAATACTTCAAGACTATTTTAACATTAAATTCCATTTATTTCCGACATTTATTTTTCTTTCTTGTATTGAGTTTCTTCTCAATCATATGGAGCTATTTAGCAAAGCCAATTAATATAAAAACATTCTAAAAAAAGAGAAGATGATCATTTCATTCATCCACTCTTTCTCCGTAGAACCTTTATATTATCCAGATAGAACTTTAATTTTACTACTTATTTTTTCCCCTTTACTGACTACCACCCATACCTTTACTTCTTGGCCGTCCTTTAAGTCATCTACTTTGTCTTTAATACCTACTACATTAGTATTGTTATCAAAATATATTTTTGGTGTAACATATTCAGCTTCAGGGTTTATTTTAAGTGGAAACAATGAGAAGTTGTTTTCTGTTATTTCACCTATTCTTCCATGATAGTCAGCTTTATATAAGAAAAAAGTGGTCACAATTGAAAATAAAGCTATAAATACTAAACCAAATATTATAATTTTTCTCATTTTATCCCCCATCCAACTGATTTTTCCTGAAGATATAATTATTCCATATAACATTGGTGATTAACGACTAAGTTTCTGGATGTGTTTTATGTATCCCTCTATTAAAATAGATGCTCTAACAGCATGAGTATATTAAACTTAGAAACAAGTTATTATCTTGAAGCAATACTCTTTTGGCCTCTTATATACATTTTCGTTCAACTGTATAATTCAATAAAAAAATGCTTATTCCTACCAGAAGAGTAGAATTTGAAAGAGGTGAGAATAACATTTATCAATTTAAGTGGAATGTTGGAGCGTATTAATTTTCACCTCTACCTATGACCTAATGTTTTTAGTATAGCTTGCTGGGTTTTGAGGATTCGCTATTGTAATGCCAACCTAAAGTTTAGTTAAATTCATTATGTTTCTATCAATTTAAAGATAGACAACTTCCTTTTATACTGTTAAATCATTTTCTTTTTTTATTTCTAGGGCACTTTTTAATAAGTTCTGGAGAACAGCCGAGAACACAGCAATAACAACGGAAGCAAACATAATAACTAAACCTAAAAGCAAGATACCTGGCTGCTCTGCGTCTTCAGTAAATAAAATAATAAAACCAATAACATATAGTATAGCGATTGCAATCCCACAGTATTTTATCCTTTTTAAAGATTTTACAGATAAATCCGAGAAAGCCATGTTTTTGTCAATATAGATTAAAAGTTGATAACCATGGTATAAAGCAAAGAAAAAAGGAATGGTTGAAAGATATATACCAACCAAGAGAGGGTATTCCAAATAATCAAATTCTGGATACATGTTTACCAATATATTAGCTTGCCACGGTAGCCAGAAAACAGACAACACACCGATCGTGACAGCTATAACAAAAATAGCTATCTTCAATAAAATGGTTTTTATTTGTTTTAAATTGTTTAATAAGCCTTTTGCCATCGTAAGCACCTCACTTTAATCATTGAGTTAATTCTAATACATCACATATCGTTTATCAATAAATAAATGCCATTTTATTTTATATTATTATTGTTATTTGAATAATGCATCTATATTCTCACCTTATTTTCGGTTACAGTTCTATCTTTGAACATAATAGGTAATTACAATAAAAAGGAATTATTAAAATTAGTTGTAACTTTTCCTTATAGTTATCCGATTAATAGTTGAATAAGAAAAAGAGGGAGGTATTTTTTGATTGACTCAAATGAAATAAACAATAATATTGAGCAAATATATGAAGATAACTTTCAAGATGTGTACCGATTCTTAATATGTTTTCTTGGTAATCGTAATGAAGCAGAAGATTTGGCCCAAGAAGTATTTATTAGAATTCTTAAGTATAGTTCCAGATACAATTACAAGTCGAAATTATCTACATGGATTCTATCAATAGCAAAGCATGTTGCAATCGATCATGTTAGACGAAAAAAATTCACTTCTTTATTTAAGCACAATTTTTTTAGTGAGATTCCTGATCAAAAGAACATCCCAGACCAATTGATTTTTGACATGGAAAGCAAAAAAGTTATTCAGGCTGCCATTTCCTCTTTAAAATCACAACATAGAGCGGTTGTAATACTTAGAGGGATTAATGAGCTTTCCATAAGAGAAACGGCTGAAGTATTGAATTGTAGTGTATCTAAAGTGAAGGTAGATTATCATCGTGCTTTAAAAATACTTAGAAGGAAACTCTACCCATCTAAGGAGGAGGTTTTTGGGGATGCAAACGGATAAAGAACTAATCAAACAAATTAGTGATTCCTATGATCTTGAACCGCGAGATGAATTTATAGAGGAAACCAAACAAAGGCTAATTAGAAAATCAAGAAAAATCAATTATCATAATTATTTTAAAAAGAGATTAACCTATTTTTTCTCAACAACCATTACACTAGCTTTAATGGTATGGTTGTTATCTTTTAACGGAGCAGAGTTTGTAGTCAATACTGTTAATTCCATTTCGACTTCAGTTAATTCAAATAAAAGTGAGAGTCAACGTTTTATTCCAAATAACGAGGATGAAGTTATATTTATTTATCATACCCACAATCGTGAATCCTTTTTTCCTTCCTTTGACACCAATGAGTTGAGTAAAGCCTTTCATAAGGAAAAGAATATTGTGAAAGTAGGTGGGAAATTAGCTAGTACATTACAAGCAAAAGGACTCCGTGTTATTCATGACGACACAGACATCATGCAACTACTTAAAGATAATGGTATGCAGTTTAGCGAGGCATACTCCCTTTCAAGAAAAATAGTTAAAAAGGGCCTAGAGGATGAGGAAAACATCCAACTATTTTTAGATATTCATAGAGGCGCAGATATTGATAAAGATAAAACGTCCACATCTTTCAAAGGAAAAATAGTTCCTAAAATATCCTTCATTATCTCAAAGAATAACAAGCATTATCAAAAAAATCTTGAGATTGCAAAATTATTCTATGAAAAATTCCAAGAAAAGTACCCAGGTATTTCTAAAGTTGAAACTGTTGAAGGTAAAACTAGTGGGATTTACAATCAAGACTTATCATCTAATGCTCTCTTAATTGAAATAGGAGGCGTTAGTAACACTTTAGAAGAAGAGTACAAAGGCGCTGAATTATTAGCTAATGTTGTTAGTGAAGTTCTTAAGGAGTTATAAAGATTGTAAATTAATAACTTAATGTGCTTCAAAATTGGGATATATCACAAAGATGATAAAGACTAAGTGTGACAGGTCATTTAAAATGAAACAGTTTCTGCTAGAATAACTGACTGAATACAGCCATTTATTAGATCCATGATTGCCATCTTTTTGACCCACCTAAAAAGGTTGATTCAAAACAGGTATTACCTTCTACCTTTTAGGATTGGACCTATTGTGAGGCCTTGACAATGAGCCTCTGTGGAAATAGTCTTAGGCAACAAACGGCAGCTAAAAGCTTGCCTGGCAAGGAAGCCTACCATTTCCACCTCTCATTGTAAAGACCGAATTATAATCCTTATAATAGGTCTATAATACCAGATCTCTCCATGTCAGAGGTGGCTCAAAATGTTGTCATAAGTGGATCAAATACTTGGCAAAGGCGGGTCTAACGCATGGCAATATTCACTGACACACTTTACTGGAAATTAACATCCCAATTTTATAGTGAATTGCAACCACTAATAACAAGACATCTGTTAAGCAGTTTCCTGATTTTTTAATGAAGGTAAAAAAACAAAGAGCCAAAATATACAGTTTGATGTATATTTTGGCTCATCTAGATATAGGAGTTATTGAACATAAGCTCCCGTTAGCTTAAGTGCAATAAATTACAAACTATGATGTCGCTTAACTAGAAATTGCAATAGAATGTAAAAAGATGTCAGGATACAATACTGATAGTCTCTGTTAATCCTGACATCCGCAGTCCGTAACAATTTTATCTCATTATTCTTTCTTACTCAAATGCTGTTTTAAAGTATTAGAGGTTGTTTCTAACAGGTTTTGATTAATTTCTACGTAATAGATCTCATTAATAAATTTTTCTTCTATCCCCTTTTCCATATCAATCACCTGAATGGATTCAGAATTACTGTCCTCCAGTTGAAATTGATTTAATATGTCACTTGGTATGTTAGTTTCACTTTCTTCTAAAAGATTTTTAAATTGAGAGAAGGATAATCGTTCTTTTAATAAATTTCCAACTTCATTTTTTTGAATAATATTATCTTTTTTATCACTTTCACTAATTCCTAACACTCCGAAAATTCTCTCTATTGGGATTACTGAATAATAATCAATAGAAATATCGAATAGGTTTGATACAGTTGTCAAGACTGGTTCATGCTTTGCATTTAAAGCAGTCGCATGGAGTAGCTTATTCTTACCAATCATTTTTCCTTCCGAATTAAAAATTTCAACATACGTATCACGTGGAATTGGGACCAAATTGATACTTTTGTCACCGCTATTATAAGTTAGTAAAATATTAATATCACTTCTATGATTTGAATCTTCCCCCATTAGTAAGGCTGAAAAAGATATGTCTTCCTGTTGAGATGCTTGTTGTTTATTCGGATTTTCCTGACTAATATCATTGCCTGAATATAAATTTGGTAAAAGTAAGCCAATTGCTAAGATTAATGCCATTACACTACCCAATATGGGACCTACATAACGTTTAACAATATGATGGAGGGTGGGGTGATTGTTTTGTTTTTTATATTTATTTTTCTGAATTTTGTTTAAAGTTTCCACCCTATCTTCTTTAGTAAAGGCTAAATCTTCCTCATCCAAATATGAAAATAACTCCTTATTAAACTTGTTATCCATAAATATCCGCCTCCTCAATTAAGATTTTTAACCTTTGCTTTGCTCTACTTAACCTTGTTTTAACTGTATTAATATTCAGTTCGGTTACTTCGGATATTTCACCAATTGATAAAGACTTATAGTAATACAGAAAGACAACTTCCCGATAATTTTGGGGCAAAGAAATGATAAAATTTTTCATCTCTTCGTGTTCTGAATCTTTAATCACCTTGTCTTCTGTTGAAGGTAAAAAGGATGTAATAGCACTTCCAAAAAAACTTTTAACATGAACTTTTCTATAATTCCAACTTCTTAAATAATCCTTGCACTGATTAATTGTGATTCTATACAACCACGTTTTTATCGATGAATCAAAACGAAAGTTATCTAAGTTCTGATAACATTTAATAAAGGTATTCTGAACCATATCCTTTGCAGTTTCTTTGTCTTTCACGTAGTTAAATGCCAACCTAACCAAATCACTCCCATGTTCTATCATAATTTCTTCTAATATGTCTTCTTTTCCGCTCTTCTCCATAACTACCCTCTTTTCCAACCCGTTTCAGAATTTGACCTTTAGACGATAGCTGAACAAAAATAGTTTCAGGATTCGTTAGTAATCACTTTTAACTTTTTCACCAGTTACAAAGTGCCTTAAATTGAATATTATATATAAAGAAAAAAGCATTA
Source organism: Aquibacillus kalidii (assembly GCF_014280935.1). Taxonomy (GTDB): domain Bacteria; phylum Bacillota; class Bacilli; order Bacillales; family Amphibacillaceae; genus Aquibacillus_D; species Aquibacillus_D kalidii. The sequence goes on along the minus strand of NZ_JACLZI010000036.1, from coordinate 27,337 downwards.
AATACAAGATAACGTAAATCTTGCAAATAATGCTCAATTTTATTAACACATGTTAATGAACTTAATTGGAACCTACACCCTTATTTATAGTTTTAAAACATTACACAAGTTAGCACAAAAGGTGTTAAACAAATTTGCACATTAGAATATCGTCATACAATCAATAAAATATTACTTTTTTTCTTCCGCTAACTGACCCGTTAGTGCAAAAAGCACTAATTCGGTAACATGCATATTTATTAGTGTATATACATTGTTTCGTGAGTATTGATGATGAAAAGACAAACAGTGGTTGCATCATCCTTAATACCCTCATACACATTCTTTCATAAAATAGGGAAGTCCTTAACTGGAAAATAGTGTTTCATTTTATCAAGCAAATATTGAACCATCCAATCTAGCGGTCACACTAAGATGTACATCATCTAACGATGTACACCTTAGTCTTTAAGGCTTTAATTAGTAGATAAGGCGTCCTTCCATATAGAACATTTATTCTTCTAATGTATAATTACATCTTTACACATTAGAAGAATAAATTTCTTAGAAATAGAACTCCGTATAAGATAGCCCCACAAGCTACAATAAACAATCCAACCATTACAAACCCATAAACAAAGCCTTTCCCCATGGAAAATAAATCTAAAAACATATTTTTAAATATATCCATTACCTTAGACAAAAACTCTCCCCTACCTTTTTAAAGCAACTCCAATTCAAAGCTTTATTTCCTTATTTTTCTCGCTGAAACGAATAATCTTATAATTATGACTATGTTTTTATAGATCTAACTCTTCTATTTTCTTAAATACTAATGAATACATTGCATTTATGTGAGCATCTGTCTTTTCGTCATTGTACAAACCAAAACCCAACCGATTTAATTTCTCTTCATTAGTTTGATTATATACCCCATTTGTATAGGTGAAACCTGGTTCCCAGTGCCAAGTGTCACTATATTCAATGTTCTCAGATGAAGTAAAAGGAATAAGACTTCTAGCAGATATAAAAAAATATGGGACGGTGGAACGCAAGTACAAATTTGAATATTGACTTTCGGAAGCCTCTGTAAGGTTTTCTGGCATAACAAAGATGGCATCATAAGGATTCTTTTTCCACTTTATTAGTCCATCAAAAGTTATCTCTTCAAATTCAACCTGTCCTTCTCTGACTTCAGGTGGATTTCCAATCACCCCAATTCTTAATGCTTTACCGTTATACAATTCGAATTCTACAGCATTAGAATTATCCAAACGATTTGTTACTGGAGTATTTTCAGGTTTGTCTTTCATTTGGTTCCTCACGATACTAATGGTTGAGTCATTATCACAGCCGATTAATGCAAATCCAATTGTGATACATAAGATGAGTAATCGTTTCAACATTCAACCCTCCACTAAAACGAAATAGCCTTAGAAGCAAACCTCTCCTTAAGTTTTTTCTTCAATTCTATTGTATCGTTATTAGATAACCAGTCTGTATATATTGGCTCTTCCTTCCCATCATCCATTATCAGTAAAATTACGTCGTTGACTTGAGCAACACGCTCTACCTTATTGAAATTTATTACTTTTCTCGAAAGGATACTCCCTCTATGGATTGATAATGAATTGTCTTGCATGAATAAGTAATCTTTTTTATGTAATCTGAAGTAATATATAGCCTTACTTATCCCTAACAAAATAAATATAGAACAAGCAACAATAAAAATTGTGTTTGCTGTTTTACTTGCATCCATTGTTATAAAGAAGCAGGTACCTGTGATGATAATCATTAGCACGATTAATATAGAAGTTATACCTTCTCTAAACCACTTCTTATTCGCACTGTACTTCAAATGTTCTCCTCCTCGGTCACTTCAGTTAGGTTAACTTTATGATTTTATGATTTAATTTTAACATAATATTCCAAATGTTCACCAGGTTTCCATAAAAAAAGGAGCACCATTATAGAGGATTCCCTAGTTCAACTCTTTCCTTAACTACTCCTCGATTCGAAAGATAAATCGGTTCTTTATTCAGCTAAAACAGTGCTTAATTATTGTTGTATCTTATTAATTAATTTGGTTAGTTAAATAAATGAGATTACTAGTCAAGCCATCATATATCCAAACATCAAGATTAGTAGGAAGACTACATATAAACCTACAACACAAAGCGTGATGATCCTCCATATCCCTTTTCCCATAATTACTAAGATAGTCGTAAAAACAAATAAAGCAGCTAGGATTTTCGTTATAGTCCCAGGTGCTACATCTAACCTTTCTCCTATTACGAAAGCAATTAATAACATGATTACCATACAGACAAAGGACGCAAAACCTAACCAATATCTAATCATAATATGGACCTCCTTATAGTTCTAGTCTTATAACTGTTACTGAGTTATGTGGAGTTAGGGGAACTTTATTTTTACAGTACATTATCCGTTCGAACGGGTAGTTCCCAATCCTCTAATAAAGCCCAAGTGATCGTAGGCTCCCCCTTTAAAGATTTCATTGAACCTACATACACTTTATCTTGTGCATTACTCAAATTATGATAATGATCCAAAATTTCCTTTGTTGTAGCCGTTACATTTTGTGAACTAATATCCTTACTCTTGATCCATAATAACTGGCCTTCTTCACTATCAACTACTTGGGAATCTGGAAGGACACGACCAAAATAAACATACTGTATCCGAATCTCGGTGCAGTGCTTCATCCGGATAACTATATATCGTAGTTTTAAATCAGATAAATTTTGTGTCGTTAATCCTGTTTCTTCTTCCATTTCTCTTAAACAAGCAATATATGGATTATCTATTTCTTCCCTTTTCATGTGTCCTCCTATCGGAACCATTAGCCCAGACAGAAATTTACTATTTGATTTTTTCTGAAGCATCAATACCTCGTCCTTTTCATTAATGAGAAATGCTACAGACATTTGCCTAAGTTTCATTATAATTCTCCTCATTCATTGATCATTTCTATTTGAATAAACTATTCCATAACCGCTCTACTTCTATTAAACTACCTTTATTATCAAAATCTAACCTATAAATATCAGGCTTCGAAGTACTTTTCCAAAAATTATAGCCGTATCGATTATCAAAGTAGTTCATAATTATAGTCATAATGTTTCCATGCGTTCCTATTACAATATTCTTTTGTTGGTAAATTTTTAGTAATTGCATAATTATAGGGATTGCTCGTTTTTGAGCCTTATATACGGATTCTCCACCTTCTAAACAAAAGTTTTTATCTTCAAAAGATAATTTTATAGCATCTGTTATCTCTTTTTCAGGTAGTTTGTAATTTAATCCTTTAATTGGTCGCTCTTTTAATTCTTCGTATGTTATTACGTTCAACCCTTTATAGTTTGCAAGTTCTTGTACAGTTTGAACTGCTCTAGTATAAGAACTCGAAACAACTACATCAATGTCCTTATCAATTAATATTTGAGTTACTTTTTTTGCATCGGTTTCCCCTTCTTTTGACAATCTCCTAGAACTCTCTTTTCCAAATGTAAACGGAGACTTCGCATGCCGTACCATATAAATAGATGTAGACAAAGGTTATTCTCTCCCATCTTAATAAACTATCTTCCTCAGCTGTTCTGAAAATAACAATTAGCACTAACCTTTCTTGAATTTATACGCCCTTATGGGTATACTGACATTTTCAAAAAAAACTAAGTAAGTTCAAAAGCTAAACATTACTGAGAAAGTAAATTATCCATCCGTGTATATATTAACATAAAATTCCAATTCCCTTTTATAAAAATTACAATAACAAGTTGTCGCTTTGTTTTTAACTTGCAAAGTTTATAATCAAGACTTTAAACACAAAAATCATTTCATTTATATGCAAATCAAGTTTAGTTTCAAAAGATTTTATGATAAAGTATGAAAGTTAGTGAAGTAATTCATTTTTTAGAAGGAGCTCGTTTATGTTTGAAATTCAACCAGTTTATAAACCAAAAGTGTCAGAGGCAATCATATTAATTATCGGTATTTTGTCTTCGATATTTGTTTCCATTTTTTATTTTTCTTCTGCACCACATATCCCTATTCTATTATCCATTCTTATACTAATGGCTTATGGACTTTTTCGTAAAGTATCCATAAATGAATTAGAAAATGGACTTGTAGATGGAGCAAAATCAGGAATTCAAGCGATTTTTATCTTTTTATTAATTGGAGTCCTTATTAGTAGTTGGTTGTTAAGCTCTACTATTCCGACAGTCATGTACATAGGTTTTGAATTAATCACACCTGAATATTTTTATGCCATTATTTTTGTGCTTACTGCAATCATAGGTGTGTGTGTTGGCAGTTCATTGACAACTGTCGCAACGATTGGAGTTGCTTTTATTGGTATAGCTGAAGCGCTAGATTTATCTTTAGCTATCACAGCTGGCGCAATCGTATCTGGATCTTTTTTCGGTGACAAAATGTCGCCACTATCTGATACAACGAATTTAGCTGCCTCTGTTGTTAAGGTGGATCTATTCGAACATATTCGCAACATGAGTTGGACTACTGTACCTGCCTTTCTTATTACGTTTATTCTGTTTATGATCATGTCTCCATCAAAAGTTTCTACAGATTTTACAAAAGTAATCGAAATGAAGGAAGTATTAATAAATAGTAGCAGTGTTCAATGGAATAGTCTTATTCCAATAATCTTGTTGTTTGTTTTAATCTTGTTTAAGATTCCAGCTATATTTGTTCTGGCATTGAGCAGTCTATCGGCCATCATTCTTTCATTTTTTCATCAGGAAGGATTAACAATAGTCAAGTTATTATCAGTTTTGTTCGATGGATATGTTTCGGAGACAGGAAATGAAGCAATTGATTCCCTACTTTCCAGAGGTGGGATGAATAGCATGATGTTTACAATTTCTCTGGTGTTGTTAGCATTAGGCATGGGAGGACTGTTATTTAAACTAGGAATTATACCAGCTATCCTAGAAGGAATCGAGCACTGGTTAAAAACTAAATCATCCGTTATCCTTGCTTGCGTCTTCTCAGCAATAGGGATAAATGTACTAGCTGGTGAACAATACCTATCGATTTTATTAACAGGTGAATCGTTTAAATCCCATTTTAAAAGAGTTGGCTTAGCTAATAAGAATCTATCTCGCGCATTAGAAGACGGAGGAACAGTCATCAACCCACTTGTTCCATGGGGAGTTTGTGGAGCTTTTATTACCACCGTACTTGGCGTTCCTACATTAGAGTATCTCCCATTCGCCTTTTTTTGTCTGCTATCACCAATCATCACCATAATCCTTGGATTTACAGGTTGGACATTAACAACTACTTCTAAATAGGTTAAATGATAAATACCCAGTCTTTTTATAAAACTGGGTATTTATCTTTCTTAAGAGATAAACCGGATTTATAGACTAACCTGTGAAAAGTCGGAAAGGCGTTGAATGATTATTTGTATTTCATGTCACATAATTTTCATCTCTTCATGATTTATAACTTAAATTTAGATAGGTAATGGCAAATGAAGAAATTGGTTAGAAGATCTACACCAAAAAATTATTATAGCTCCTCTTCTCTCTTTCAATATCCGACATTATATTAGACTTCTAAACTGTGTGTTAAGCAGGTCATGTACCCTTTGTGTATTTAATGAAGTATCCAACAGTATATAAGGTGTTTCATTTATATTAATTTCGGATGGTTGTACACTATTTTCACTAAAACCTAAACCTCTTAGTCGCTTTTGGTAAAACGCAAAGTAACTTTCTTTTTGCAATGGTCCTACATGTAACATCCCATTAAAGTCTGTATGGGTAAGTTCTAAGATCGCTTTTGATAAATCCTCAATATGCACAAATGTCCGATACATATTTGTAGCCGCCTGAAAGATTCCTTTTTCCTCCACTTGACAAATAATCCTTTGGGTCCGCTGTTCCATATCATCATTTAAATCTGTTCCATAAAGAGGACCTGTACGAATAATAATGTGATTTGGATGGTTATATTGAACCTTCTTTTCACCAATTATTTTTGAATTGACATAGGTAGCTAAAGGTGCCTCTTCGGGTAACGGCATCGTTTTATCAGGCTCAGAATAACCGCCTTTTCCTTCTGCAAAAACACCATCTGTAGATATAAAAATAAGTTTCATCTTTTTACTCATCGCTGATAAAAGATTTGTCAGGCCAATGTTTATTAGAACGTCTTCTTCATTCATACTCAACAATGACCACACTACTACATCTGGAAGATAATCTTTGATAGCCTTTTCTACAGCTTGTATATTAGATACGTCCAATTTAATAATATCTGATTTTTCATTTGCATACCGTGAAGTACCCAATACGGTGTAATTTAAATTTTTAGCTAAACCATATAAAGCCGATCCTAGAAAACCAGTCGCTCCTAATATAAGAATTCTCAAAATGATATTCCCCCAATAAAATCCTTACTTAATGTACATTAGTTCACACCAATTTTAACATAAATATCCAATTTTGATGTAGAAGTTGCTAATAGGTTGGCTAACTAATAGTACTTTATTAACTCAAAACAAAAAAATAGCGAGACTAGTACGCCCGCTAACTTTAGGATTCCATTTTATTTAAGTAATTCTACAAAGGTTTGAATAAGAATATCAGTCTCTTCTTGCGATATTGTTCTAAAATCAATTAGTATTTTTTCGTCTTTAATCCTTGCAATAACATTTGCTGTTTGACTATGTCTTAATCGCTCTCCTAGCTGTTCTGCAGAATAGGCATGGTGAGATACGACAACGACAATTGTAGGCAAGGTTACATCAGGCATTGTGCCTCCACCAACTTGTGAGGTTGACTCGACTACTTCCGATTCATACTCACTAGCCTGTTTCTTCAACTCCGATATAAAATAATGTGACTGCTGTTCTATTTCAGTTAATGGTTTTACGATGTCGCGGATGGTAGGTAATTGTATTTCCGCTTTGTTAGTCAAATAAGCTAATAATGTTTTTTCTAAGCCAGCAAATGTCATTTTATCGACACGTAATACTCTTGCTAGCTGGTGTTTCTTTAATTTTTGGATTAGCTCTTTTTTTCCAACAATAATCCCAGCCTGAGGTCCACCTAACAACTTGTCCCCACTAAAGGAGACAAGATCGACGCCAGATTCGATCACATCCTTTACGACCGGTTCTTCCCCAACGCCTACTTGTTTAAAATCATAGATAGATCCGCTTCCTAGGTCCTCATAAAATATCAGACCATTATGTTCATTCTTTAACGCAACCAGGTCTTCTGTATCGACAGATTCTGTAAATCCTATCGTTTTAAAATTACTTGTATGTACTTTTAAGATCATTGCAGTTTCATCACTTATTGCATTTTCATAGTCATAGAGATGCGTTTTATTTGTAGTACCCACTTCAACTAGACGTGCACCGCTCTCTTCCATGATGGAGGAGATTCGAAAAGACCCTCCTATTTCAACTAGTTGCCCACGGGATACGATTACCTCTTGCTCTTTTGCTAACGCTCTTAGCACCAAGTAAACGGCAGCAGCGTTATTATTGACGGCCATTGCCGCCTCTGCCCCAGTCACTTCTTTCAACAAGCCTTCTAAAATATCATGTCTAGAGCCACGTTTCCCTTCATCTATATTGTACTCCAAATTAGAATAGTTACCGGCAATATGTGTGATATGCTCAATAGCTGCATCACTTAATCTAGCTCGTCCTAGATTTGTATGTAATACCGTACCTGTTGCATTGATAACAGGAGTTAACCGTTCTTGCAAAAGTTTTGATAGATTATTTTCAACTTTCATCCAAATATAATCTATAAAGCTCTGTTTAGAGAGATCTATGGTTACATGACTATCTAGAATTTCAGTCCTTATTTCATCGATTACTTGTTGAATAACTTTGGTCAATAGTTTTACTGGTACATCCGTTTTTTCTATTAAATCCTTAAATCGCCGACTATTCTGAAGCTCATGGACGGGTGGGATTTCTCGTAATAACTGTTTCAATTGTATCACCCTTTCTGGGAATCCTCTTACATTATAATAGGTAAACGATTTAATTACCAAATTGGTCAGAAAAAAAGACGAATCCGGCCTTCCGAATCGTCTTTTTTCTAGTTTAAAGTTTTTCTAATTCTTCAATAATTAAATCTACAGAAGGGTATTCTCCAGATTCAAGCTTTGAGAATAACAAGTTTCCGTTTCCGTAGACTTCGAATGCCCCACCGGAACTTGGAATTAATTCTAATGACGAAATAGACGCTCGGTAATGTGAAAATAGGTCCTCCGCAAAACTTGCGGCTTTAGGTGCATAATTTCATTGCATACAAAATTTTATCATAATCTTAAACTTCATCATTGCTAACTCCCTTGCTTCATTTTTTAGTTTTTACCCAATACCTTGAGTTATCATCTCTTTCAGTGAAAGTTAACTCATCTAACAAATCCAAAAAGGGTATTAAAAATTTTCTAGATACGTCTAAACAATCCTTTGCCTCTTTTAATGTAAAGGAACCACTCGTGTTCTCTTTTAAATGTTGAACAGCACTGTTCAATGAATCTTTATGAAGGATTAGATCTTCTGTTAAGCGATAAGCCAGATTCGTCTGTAATAGGTAGCTTTTTAACTCTTCCGTATCATTTTTTGAAAATGGCACATTGCTGACGTATTCTTCCCACTTCTTAACAGACAAACCATCCCGTTTTAAGTTTAAAATTATTTCCTCCATACGTGTTTGCCATTTCTTTGTTATATGCGGTTTAAAGTTTGAAAGAAAAATAAATTGATGATCTTTTTTCAGATCTCCATTAGCAACCATTCTATCCATGGAATAATCAACAAGAATGGTTGGATACCTTTTTCCAACAGACTGCATTACCTCCGCTTTATTGATTCCCAAGCGCATTGGATAGTTCAGGTGATATGTCTCTACTAGGTTGTAGACTGTCCCAATCGTCCTCTGCATCACTTGTTCAAGCGTAAACTTATTATTCGTTAACGGTTGGAATTGTACCCCTTTTAATAATTCTTTGACTTCATTTTCATCTAAGGAGGTAGCTTGGACCAGTTCGTCAATCGATAATACAAACCTTTCTTCAAGAGCTCGGACGACTAAGTCAGTTGGAGTTCCTTCTTTCTTTTGTTGAAGCATCGTAATTGTTTCCGCTCCAAATCGGTATTTCTTACCCATTGGGTCAATTATCCATCCGCCACCAATTGTTTCGACTGGAGTCGGCCGTCTTAATATAAAACGATCCCCTCTCCTGACGACTATTTCTTCCTCTAATCTAATTTGGCATAGAACTTCATCTGTATTTTTTTGAACGGAGTTTCTATCAAAAAATACAATTTTCCCCATCACCTCAGAAGCCCCGACGTGTAGTTTTATTGGAGATCGTTGTTTAATTTCAAAATCCAGTGGATCCACAAATTGAATCGCAACATCAATCACATCTGTTACTAAGAAATGATCCGACGCAACTATTACATCGCCACGTTGTACATCATCAGTGTTCACACCACCTAAATTAATGGCGGCTCTTTGCCCTGCTCGTGCTTCTCCGACGTCTTCGTGATGAACTTGAATATTCCTTGCTCTTACTGTTTTTCCACTAGGTAAAATTGTTAGTTCGCTCGCTTTTTTGACAAAACCTTCATAAACAGTCCCCCGAGCAACTGTTCCTTGTCCTTGTACCGTAAAAACCTGATCAACAGGCATCCGAAATGAGCCGTAACGATCACGAACTTCCATTTTACCAAGGTGATTAACAATCGTCTCTTTTAATTCATCCAATCCTTTTCCTGATAAGCTATCCACGTGTACGATTTCGGCCTGCTGAAATACAGAACTAGTTAACGTTTCTTTTATATCTAATTCCACTAAATCCAACATTTCCTCGTCTACTCTGTCCACTTTAGTAATCGCAATAATAGCACGTTTTACACCAAGAAACTCTAGGATTTCTACGTGTTCCTTTGTTTGGGGCATCACCCCTTCATCAGCTGCTATGACGAGGACAACTAAATCGATTCCTGCCACCCCTGCAATCATTTTACGGATAAAGCGTTCATGGCCAGGTACATCGATAATGGATACATGCATGCCATCATTCAACTCTAGCGGTGCATAACCTAATTCAATTGAAATCTTACGTTCTTTTTCTTCTTTTAATCGATCTGTATCAATATGCGTTAAAGCTTTTGTTAATGTCGTCTTCCCATGGTCTATATGACCAGCCATACCAATAGTAAAATAACTTTCTTCCACGACGAACCCGCTTTCTATTTTTCTAGTTACTATTTACTTTAATCTTAAGCATGGATTGATTCAAGTACGACGATTTTATTAAGAGACAATGTTTTAGACTTTTTTCAAATTTAATCTCTTTTTCGACTTTATTTTCGCTTTTTTTCAGGTCTTTCTAGTTAAATTACTTGTTCTTATTCTTCTAAATAGTTATAATCAATTCTGTCACATTTTATAGCATATGGGATTGGATGGGTGACTGGTGTCCCCCTGGGTCTTCAAAACCCTGAGGGAGGCGCGTGCCGTCTCCGGTGGGTTCGATTCCCACACAGTCCCGCCATAATTAAAAATTTTACCGTAACAGAACTTTTTTTGTGGTTTGTTACGGTTTTTGTATGTATGGATATGAATGGTTAAATGGAACAAGATAAATTAAAGTATTCTTAAAGGATGACTCATGAAATGAAACTAGTTTTAGCTACTCCGAATTTTCACCAACCAAGGGGAAATACGGTGACCGTACAGCGAATAGCAAACGGATTAGAAAAATTAGGTGTAGACACAGAAATTATCTCGATAACAGATGATTCCCTCCATACGCTTCCAGATGCTGATTTGTTACATGGCTTCCATGCTTATCGATTTTATAAATTTCTAAATAAACTCAATAAAAAATCCAAGTCGTATGTGATTACATTGACTGGTACAGATCTAAATCATAACTTATTCGATCCAGATACTCGAAACGATGTTTTGGCTTGCTTAAAGAATGCTGAAGCAATTCATGTCTTTAATGAGGAAGCAAAGCAAATTATAGAAGCAGAAGCAAAAGAAGTATTGCCTAAACTATTCTTCCTTCCACAAGGTGCTAGTCAATTTAATATAGTAGATTATCGAGTTTCAAAAGAAGCTAACACTTTTTTATTCGTCTTACCTGCTGGCATACGTAAAGTGAAAAATATTCCATTTGCCATCGAATTATTAAAAGAACTATATCAAAAAAATAATAAAATTCGATTGTGGTTAATTGGGCCTATTATTGAAGACGTAGAAGGAAAACAAGTAACTGCCTTAGTGGAGAAAAATAAGGAATGGGTTAAATACCTTGGACAAGTACCACATGATGAAATGGGTCTCGTTTATCATCAAGCCGATTGTGTACTTAATACCTCCGTTACAGAAGGACAACCATCGACTGTTATTGAAGCAATGGGTCATGGTCTTCCCGTTTTAGTATCAGATAATCACGGGAATACTAGTATTGTTTCTCACCAAAAAACTGGATGGATTTATTCTACTGCAAACCAATTTCTTGATTGTGCAGAACAAATCGTGAATAATATCGAATTAAGGCAATCTATTGGGAAACATGCCAAACAATATATTGCCGAACACCACTCAAGTGAGCATGAAGCTGAATTTTTGCTGAGCGTATATCAACGTATTTTGAAGGAATTGGACGCTTCTAAATAAAAATATAAATGGCGTACACTCATGTGGTTTACAATCTAAGGATTTTTATAAGGAGTGAGTATTGTGTCTAAAAAAGATGAAATTATAAAGTTAACTTCTTTATCGACTAAAGGTGGCTGAGGATGCAAAATTGGTCCTGAAGACCTGTCGCAGGTTCTGCGACACTTACCAAAATCTGTTCCAGATCCAAATCTACTCGTTGGACTGGATACATCAGACGATGCAGGAGTATATAAAATAACGGATGATATAGCGCTTGTTCAAACGCTAGACTTTTTCACGCCGATAGTGGACGACCCGTACATGTTTGGGCAAATAGCTGCGGCTAATTCGCTAAGTGATGTTTATGCTATGGGTGGAAAGCCGATAACAGTTATGAACATAGTCGGATTCCCTATAAGTATTCTAGACAAAAGCATCTTGGCAGATATTCTAGCCGGTGCCTCTGATAAAGTAATAGAGTCTGGAGCTACTTTAGTTGGTGGTCACTCCATCGATGACCAGGAACCAAAATTTGGTTTATCTGTTACAGGTACGATACACCCTGATAAAATACGTGCAAATGTTGGTGCAAAACCTGGTGACAAGCTGATTCTGACAAAACCTATTGGGGTTGGCATTTTAACTACTGCTATTAAGAAAGAACTTCTTGACGAAGAAACCTTAAACGAAGTTATGGATACAATGGCCACTTTGAATAAGGATGCAGCAGAAGCGATGGAACGTTATCAGGTTAATGCCTGTACAGATGTAACTGGGTTTGGTTTGTTAGGACATACCCGTGAAATTGCGGAAGGCAGTAATGTTGGAATTACAATTGATTACAACAAGGTTCCCCTCCTACCAAGAACGAAGGAATTAGCTGATCAGAATATAATTCCAGGTGGAACAAAGAAAAATCACAAATGGTTGGCTGAATGTATTGATTATAGCGATCATATTGCAGGCGTTGACCAGATGATTCTTTGTGACGCAGTAACTTCAGGTGGATTGTTAATAGCGTTGCCAGAAGAAGAAGCTGAGCAGTTACACCGTGATTTACTCGAAAGAAATGTTTCTTCATCGATAATCGGAACAGTTACAGAAGAAAAACCTGGTAGGATTACAGTTATTTAATTAACTTTCCTTACCGTAGAAGGACTCCTCCTTAGGGTCCTTCTTTACTTACTATTTAATTATTTAGCTTGCTTTTTATTATTTTCAAATACATGAATAGGAAAAACAGAAATAAACTAACAATAGTGTTATTTACCAGATTCAGTGGACAAAATAGTCCAATACAGAGTAAAGATACATATTGATTAAGAGGTGAAAGATATGAAGAAAAGAATACTTGCAATTTTATTTGTTCTAATAACTCTTCTTAGTGCATGTGGAGGAAAAGAAAGTGAGCCGTTTACGATAGGAGTAATACCATCTCAAACAGAAGGTGCAATGGAAGGCGCGATGGATAAATTACAAACAACGCTAACGGAAGAGCTAGGTAGAGAAGTTTCCATTGAAGTTTATCCTGATTATAACGGTGTTGTGGAAGCGATGAATTATGACAAAATAGATATGGCCTATTTTGGACCGCTAACTTATGTTGTTGCACACGCAAAAAGTGGTGCAAAGGCAGTCGTTACACAACTAATTGATGGGGAACCTTTTTATCATTCCTACATTATTACACATAATGAGAATCCTTGGAATTCATTAGAAGAGTTGCTGGCAGATACTAGCGAGGTTGACTTTGCATTTGGTGATCCAAATTCTACATCTGGTTCGTTGATTCCTAGTATTGAATTGCAAGATCATGGGGTATATACCTCTGAAGAAGAGCATACATTTAACTCTGTCCGTTTTACTGGTTCCCATGACGCAACTGCATTGGCGGTTCAAAACCAGCAAGTTGATGCTGGTGCCATAGATAGCGCGATTTTCAACCAATTAGTAGAGAGTGGCAAAGTGGATGGAGATGTATTAAAAGTAATATGGGAATCTGAAGAATTGTTCCAGTACCCTTGGGCTGTCCATAAAGATACAGACGAGGAAACTATTGAAACATTACAACGTGCATTTTTAGCTATTGAAGATCAAGAAATTCTGGATGCCTTTGGTGCAACTGGATTTACGGAAGCAAGTAATGAAGATTATGAAAGTATCAAGGATGCGGCAATTAAACAAGGAATTATTGAAGAATAGAGCTGATTGATGTGTGGTTTAAACGCAAGAGTATAGTTACTGTTCTCCTCTTGCTCGTTTTCATTTATTTAAGCATGAGGCTGACCGAATTTGATTTATCAAAGTTTAGAGATTTTAAAAATATGATCGACTTTTTAGCTCAATGGTTTCCTATGGATTTCTCTAAGCTACCTGACATGATTCATGACAGTTTAGAAACTTTAGCAATGGCCTTTCTTGGTAGCTTTTTCGGATTACTAATCGCCCTTCCTATTAGTTTCTTAGCTGCAAGAAATACGTCACCATCGGGTTATCTCTATCATTTTTCAAGATTTGCATTAAGCTTTGTTCGCTCCATCCCAGAAATTGTCTTTGGACTTATCTTACTCACCGCACTTGGCCTTGGTCCCTTTCCTGCAGTACTGGCGATCATGTTTCATAATGTCGGTGTACTAGGAAAATTAGTATCAGAACTTGTGGAAGCATCTGATCCTGGCCCGCAGGAAGCGATGAAGGCCGTAGGTGCTAAGAAAAACTTTGCCTATCTTTTCAGTATTATTCCACAAATATGGCCTAACGTTTTATCCCATTTCTTTTACCGGTTTGAGGTTGCTATTCGTACTTCCCTTATCCTTGGCTTCATCGGTGGTGGTGGAATTGGTCAACGCTTATTTAATGACTTTAAAACATTCCAATACTCTTCTGTATCACTCGATGTTTTCATTATTATGATTATCGTGATCATTGTTGATTTACTTGGTAGTCATCTTCGTAATAAAGTTATTTGACCCTCAGTTTAGTTTAATTTTCTAAGTATCACCTAATTATCCAAGGCAATTCGGGAGGAATACTACATGTTAGAAATAAAAAATGTATCTGTACAGTTTCAAGGTAGTAAGGATGCGGCAATAAGTGATATTAATCTCTCCTTTGACAAGGGGGATTTCGTTTGTATTTTAGGGAAAAGCGGTGCAGGTAAATCTACACTCATTCGATGTTTGAATGGACTCCAAAAACCTACTAATGGTGACATTTTATGGAATAGTAATTCCTTAGCCAAAAAGAACGAAGAACAGTTACGGAAAGTTAGGAGAGAAATGGGGATGATCTTTCAGCACTTTAATTTAGTCCCCCGGCTCTCTGTTATCCAAAATGTTCTAACCGGTACATTTGGCTACCGCTCTACATTCAAAAACTTAATTGGGTGGTTTACTGACGATGAGATCAATCGTGCCAAGAAAATAATTGAGGATGTAGGTTTAATCGATCAATTAGATAGAAAAGTGGAAAAACTGAGCGGTGGTCAAAAGCAGCGAGTTGGCATTGCTAGAGCACTGATACAACAACCAAAAGTATTTCTTGGGGATGAACCTGTATCGAGCCTTGATCCTGGTACATCCAACCATATCTTTAATTTAATTCAGGAAATGCATAATCGCCATCAACTTTTAACGATTATCAATGTACATGACGTGAATCTTGCTAAACGATATGCTACTCGACTTATTGCGTTAAAAGACGGAAAAGTGATTTTTGACGACAGTCCCGAAGCATTTGATGAAGATAAGTTTCATTTAACTTATCATTCCACTAACGAGAAATTAGGGACTTTACCGATTTATAACTAGAATGAAAGGATGAATATGAATGCAAATCAAAAGTCCATGAGTTGTTGATCAATCAAGGGTCGTGTACGACTCCTCAGATCAACATGTGTTAACTAAAGCAAGTACAAAAGACCAAAAGTCAGTTGTATTAACTTTTGATGATGGTCCAAGTAAGGTATTACCCAAAATACTAGATATATTATCTCAAGAGAAGGTACCCGCTGTTTTCTTTTGGCAAACTAAGCTTTTGTATGAACAAAGGCCGTGGAAAAGAGTTTTAGATGAAGGTCATGTAATAGGAACCCATACGATTAATCATCCTAATCTACAGAAACTCACCTACGAACAGCAATATAAGCAATTAGCAAGTAGTAAGGCTAAAATTGAGCACATTACTGGTCAGAATGTTACCTATTTTCGTCCTCCATTCGGTCAATACAACAACGAGACAATTCAAGCAGCTAAGGCGTTACAGTTAACTACGGTTATGTGGAGAATTGCTTCCATCGATTGGGAGCTAAAATGGAATCCACACACAATCGTTGACAACGTAATCGAAAATCTAGAGGATGGTGCTATCATTCTGCTGCATGAGTTAAAACAAACCGTTGACGTACTCCCGATTCTCATTGAGAAAATTCGAGCAAAAGGATATACATTCAGCTTAATATAAAGGGTATTAGAAGTAGCTTCTAATACCCTTTTACTATGTTTGACTTTCTCTTTTTCGTTTTATATTAAAATATGTCAAAACACCTAAACAAAGGTACATAAACAATATAGAGAAGCCAAGAACTACTGAAAAGTTAAACACTACCCCCAAAGTATACACGCTAGAAATCAATAAAAAAAAGATGAAAATATACCCCATTTTATTATTTCTAACAAATAATGAAGATAAAATGGCTAAGGCTAAGCTAACCGTTATTAAATGCCCAATAAAGAGCATTGATCCAAACAATATTTCATTCATACTATCCCACCCGACCTATAATAGAGATGTTTTAAAAAAATATCTACCTCTTATTTATAATACGATTTAAAAGCTGTGTGATTTCAACATACTTGTAAAATACAAAGATATTTTCCCAACTCTTCTCCCATTTGTGAATAATATTTCCTTACCTATTATAGGGATGAAAAAATTAACTACCTCCTCCTTTACAGAACAACTCAAGGCTAATTAGGCCTGTTTAATTTATTCTTCAACATTCTCCTCCAACCAATTATCAACGGTTTAAAAAAGGTATAGAGTTGCATCTGTCTAGAATTTATTAGTAAAGCCCTCTATTACATCAAATTGGATAATTAGAACTCCTTCTCATTAATTGATTCTACATTATGTAGAGAAGTGTTGTAATTTGAAGAGCGTGTTACCCTTCTTTAAATCTACCATTATGTTAAAATAAGTAGATACTTAATTCACAGAGAGTACTTAATTTGTTCTCTCTCCTTTTTAGCGCAAGATATGTATCTTTCTTTTTAAAAATAATACAAGATTATCATAGTTTAGGAGTTGGACGTAACATGAACAAAAAAGACGTAGCTAATATTCGCAAACAATTTAAAGTAGGTAATGACCTTTTAAAAATCACAGAAATTTTCAATGTTTATGTCATGAAAGAATCTAGTGACATTTATCATCAGCAAAGTCAGCCTTTTGAGATGTTAGACGAAGATCAGCAAGAGTTATTTCTTAGTAACTTCAAAAAAGTACTTACTGGTCAAATGGATGAAAAATTATTTGAATTGAAATTTAAGTCAGAATCAGAGAACAATAGCCAGTTTATTCTTCATAGAGGCTTGCTGAGTAACGACGTAGAAGACTGGAAAGCGGAAATGCTTTTAATTGTAGAAAAGATGCTGAACGATAAACAGTATGAGCACGACCTTGTCGTTACATTCATACGTGCCGAATTTCTAAAACCAATGAAGCGTCGAAGTGAAGAGTCAGAGGAAAGTGAACGCGATACCGTCTATTCACATTCATTCATTCTATGTAGTATAAACAAAACACAGGAACCTAAAAAAGAATTACAATTTGATTATGTGGAAAAGGAATTTAAGTACAATGTAAAAGTTGATCCAGTTATCAACCTCAATGCTCCATTAGCCGGATTTTTATTTCCTAGTATTACTGATAATGCGGCTGACGTTAACCACGTACTATATTCATCTGGAAAGGTAAATGAGCCTGATCCAGAGTTTATTGAAGAAGTATTAAACGCTGAAGAAACCATGACTGCCCAAGATGATAAAATTGTATTTGAAGAGATCGTAAAACATGTTACAGGTGATCAGTTAAATACCTCTACCCTCGCGAATGTTTACGAAGAGATAAATCGTGTGATTGAGGAAAATGAAGAAGAAGAAACACCTAAACTAGACCGTAGAGATGTGGAACGCGTTCTACAGATGAGTGGATTGGAGCAAGTCAATTCAGAAAAAATTGAAGAAGCTTATCAGAGAGTTATTGATGACGAAAAATACGAAATAAAAGCAAGTAGTGTACTACCTAAATATAAATCGAAATCTATTAAAATAAGTACAAAGGTAGCGAACATCTCTATTAGCCCAGAGGATTTAAGGTATGTAAAGCAGGTTAATTTTAATGGAAAGCTTTGTATTATGATTGAAGTAGAAGAAGATACAGTCATTGAAGGGTTCACAATGATTCCAGAAGCTTTTGGCAGTAGATAATTACCTAATTTTAATATCATAATTAATAAACATTATCGGTAACAATAGAGAAGAAGATTTGAATTGGAATTATTTGAATAATAGTAAATCACAACATAGAAACGCTCCGATTTTTTACTGTGAGCGTTTCTTTTTATTGAGTTATTCAATAAAGCGCCGTTCAAGGTTTATTGATTACCCCACAGGAATATACCATCACTGATACTTTTTATCAAGTTGCAACGGCTTTACAACTTGATTTCACTACGTTTACTAATAGAAAAAGGAATTTGAAAAGTAAAAAGTCCTTTCTTGCGTTATTTGGCAAGGAATTTATTCTTATGACTTTCCAATTAATAAATGATGATTAAAGGTTATTATTCTATTACATAGTTTAGTTGTACTGCCAAGCAAATCGCATTAGTGCTTTTGTTGAACATAAGCCCTTGTTTCCCATTACTGCTCAAATAAGAAATAGATTCATCAAACCAGCAACTCCTTATTGAGTAATTACACCTTTTATAAATATATTTGACTTTATTTGAGTCTTGGTAAGAGAGTAACGACATAATAAAAATACATACTAATGAGATACTTTTTCTTTTAATTCGTAATAGTCATTAAACTTCTTATCAGCTAATTCAAATTGCTCAATACTCTTTTCCATTTGTTGTTGATTATTTAGACTATTGCCTTGTTGAAAATTAACAATTGCTTGAAATTCTTGTGCTGTTCCATCGTAAAATGCCATATATAAACCTTTAATCTCATTATTATAAAAGTGAAGTGTATTTTCTTCATAGTCAATCACTTCAAACCTTTTATTTTCCCAACCTTTATCCTTAATGTCCTGAATTTCTATTGATATTTGATGATAAGGACCTCCACTTTCGAAATGAATATTCTCTGGATTATGGAAGTGGAATTTTACGAGAAATCTATTACCGTTATCATCATCAATAACAAAATCAATTTCAAGTAAGGATTTGTTTTCTCCAAATTCTTTATAAAAAGAAACATAGAAGCTATTTATTAGTCTAATTTTTACGAAAGAAAAATCTTGAATTTCATTTGTAATTAGTTCGACGTTTTTTATCATTTTCATCACCAAACATTATTCTATTACATTAGAGTTTTAAATTACCATTTCTTCTTACATAAACCTGCCCTTTAACACAATAGGAGCTGCCGCAATGACATCCCCTTGTTCAGCTATTGCATCCCGTTAATGTAATAAGAAATATCTTTATTCTATTTCAGTAAAAATAACTACTTTATTCTATCTTCTAAATCCTGTATTCTTTTTTCTAATTTCTTATTTTTATTAGCTACTTCAACATATGCACCAATTGCAATTGAAATCGCAATCCAAGAAAATAACCAATCCATAGTAACCTCCTCTATCCTACCCAAAAAGACTGTATGCCTTGTTCAAGATAAGCATCCCGTTACTTTAAGTATATTTATTCACAATTAGTTTTCTTTTCCCAATGCTTTGATTGTGTTATTCAATTTAGTTGCTGTTTTCTCGGTTCCCATTTCATAAAAAATCAATATATTTTTACTAACTATTTCTTTGTGGTCAACTACATCTGCTGCAGCATTCATCTCTTCAAACATAGCTATTCCTTTTTCTCTTGCAGCAATTGTTGGAAATGTATAAATAGATAGAACATCACCTTCTAAATAATAATAACTAGGTGAGATTCCGTTTAATTCTTGAATAAATGCGTTTCTACTAGGTAAATCTGCTTCTTTTAATTCAAATCCTTGCTTGGTTATAGCAGCTATAACATCTTCTAAAGTAATGTCGGGTAAAGAAATGATGGCTTGATTAGTAATATTTATTTCATTAGCTACCATGCTCTCGTTAATTTCCTCTACCCAAACTTTTATTTGCTGTGTTGCTTCTAGGTCATCGACAGCGGTTCCTTTTCCACTTATTTTTGTATCTTCGTTAAAGAAAATTTTATATACGCTGTACTCTGCTTCTTCATCAGCGTTTATCGGTTCTAAAGTAAAATTATTTTCTTGTAGGTTTGTTATTACACCTTTATAATCTGACTTTATGAAGTAGCAATAGAACAAGACAACAACAAATAAAGCAAAGAGGATGCTTAATACGACTACCAATAATTTAATTTCTCCCTTAATGTGAGAGTTCATTTTTCTTCTCCTTTTTTAAGTCCTTATGTATATAGACGTTCCATCACTTTTTCTGGCAAGGTTATTTCAACATTCCTTCTCGTTACTTCAACAAGATAAGCGAATACTCTTGTTAAGCATTCGCTCCCTTTACTTTAAGAAGAGCTTCTTCTTGTTTTTCAACTATCCTTACTACAAGTTCTTCATTCTGATAATCTCTCCAATATTATAGCCTACCCACGCCCCGATAAAAGGGAAAGCATTTATAGGAAAGTCCAATCTCACAGAGTTAAAACCCTTCATAAACACTAAAACTGTAATAAAAACACTTATAACACTGATGATGACAGCCTCAGTTATTTCTTTTCGCTTCCAACGCTTCTCGCCCAAACGATTTCTGTCAAATTCCTGCACCATCCTACTTGTCTTTGTACCAATAGGTATTCCCGACATTAGAGTGTACAGCGTGATGCCTGTTATTATCCATATCAGTACACAAAAACCGCCAATGAGGAGGGTCGACTTCCCGTTCTCAGCAAAATAACCAAACAGCACGAATAACAAAAGCATTACGAGATTGTATTGGACTAATTGCTTCTTTTTTAAATGCTTAACTTCTTTTATATCCCATTGTGTTTCATCCATTTAATCTCCCCTTTCTTTCATTAACCTGCCTCTTTAACACAATAAGAGCTGCCGTATTTAACAGCCTCTTGTTCAACATAATCACCTATTTGTTTAAGATTCATTTTTGAATTTTTTGTTGTACTTCTTCTCTGCGTGATAATTCCAAATATGAGAGGTCATCCAAAATACCACGATTACTAAAAGAGGATAATAACCCCTGTATTCACTTGGAATAAAGAATAATATTATTGTAGCAGCTATCATAAATGGTGGCATAAGTATCCAATAACGTTTATTCTTTAGATGTTTAATTACTTTTACCTCCTTTGCACCTATAACGATTGGTCTCTAAAAAAGTACCGTCCTTTTAGCTTACTTATTGTATAATCTTGCTTTGTTAGCACAAAATGCTATCAAGCTTATTGAATAAACCTGCTCTTTAGCTTAAGATCAACACTTCACAATATCATAAATTTCTATACCAAAATCATACCAGATGTGAACGAGTATTTGGTCACTTTTTCCAACTTTTTGGATATCATTGTTGCGTAGTATAAGTCTACTATGTAAGAAAGAGTTAACCTGCACCATACGGGAGAGCTGATCATATTGATTACATTTTTTTGTTTTCTTATAGATCATTCTCAGTCGTAAACGCTCTGTCGTTCATTGGTGTACTTTTTTCATTTGCTTGTAAATGATATGTCAGGTAGTACATTTCAATGGCTGTAATCGGTTATCATGACAAAGGAAAATCTGTTCGAAGTTGAAACGAAGAGGTGAGATGTGTCGTCTACTTAAATGGAGGTGATAGTTTTGAAGAAAGCCGTTTTGCGTATTCTTTCCTCATGTCTCTTATTAGCTTTATTGGCATGTTCTAGCGAGAATAAACAAGTAAGTTATAACGATGAACAAAACGTTGTTCGTAATGAGTTAATCACTGAGGAAATAAACGAAAGTGATATAAGAGAAGTGGTTTATAATCAATTATCATCAGAACAAAAAGAATGGATTGATGGTACTTGGAAGGATGGAAAGGTCTCTAAAATTACCTTAACCAAAAATATGATCACTCAACTTGATGAGAAGTCATACGAAGGAAAAGAAGTCTATATAATCGATTTCCCTACTAAAAGTAAATCAGTCCCAAATAACATGATTGTCTATGCAGATGTGAACACTTGTGACTACATTGGAAATGGTGTTGTAGATTAAAATCTCTTTTTCCAGATATACTCTCGTTAGTTCGATATTTAGCTCATTGAATTCACTATTCCTTTGGCCTTCTACGTACATAGAATAACCCTTCTAGTCTCGATAAACGCATGCTTCTTTGATTACAACATTTCCCGCAGACGTCGTATATCTTTGATTGGGGACAGACCAAATTTACGGCTGTATTCCCGGTTGAAATGAGATGGACTTTCATAACCTACCTGGAACGCTGCCTCAGCCGCTTCTAGGTTTTCCGTTAAAAGCAATCGGCGCGCTTCCTGCAACCTAAGCTGTTTTTGAAACTGGATTGGGCTCATGCCCGTGATTTCCTTGAAATGATTGTAGAAGGATGAGGAGCTCATTCTAGCTTCTTTCGCCAATTCGTTTACCTTTAAGGGTTGCGCAAATTCACGGTTTATCACCCCGATCACCTTAGCAATCCGTTGGGCCTGACTCCCTATAAGTGCAAAATGCTTCAAGGAATCATTCCGGTCATTCTGTAGAATCCGGTAAATGATTTCACGTTTGATACCATCGGCAAGAATTGGTATATCCTGTGGAGTCTCAAGTAGCCTAATAAGCCGTAATACCGCTTCAAGGAGCGAGTCATTGATTAGGCTGATTACTAGACCACGTCCCGGGGAGTCATTAGAAATTACTTGACTCGATGACTGAACGACTTCGAAAATCTGGTTCATATCAAGCTGCAAATGTACGCATAAATAAGGGTTTTCGGGCGAAGCCTTTATGATTTGTCCTGTAATCGGCAAATGAACGGAAGCAGTCAGATAACTGGCAGAATCGTACTGATAGCTTTCTTCCCCAAGCATGACCAATTTTGATCCTTGGGCTACAACACATAGGGAAGGTTCATAAACAGAGTAAACGGGTTCAGAAATCTGGGTGGTACGAACAAATCGCAATCCTGATATAGACGTGTCATACGTTCCATCCACCGCCACATTTTTCTCGATCAACTCCGCTAACTCCTTAATTCGCTCCATGAACCATTCCTCCGCCTTTCCAGTTACATTTATGGATCTCTTGCTCTCTATACTATAATTTATTGGAGTATTAGGCAACAATTGTATATTTTCCGACTACCTCCTCTTTGGCGCAAAAGTTCATAATTAGTTTATGGTCAGACACTTCAATTAGGAGGAGATTAAAAATGAAAAAAGATCCTATAAAAAATTCTCATCCCTATGTGGGGATGTGGTTGACCGCGGACGGTTATATTCGGCACGAGCTGCTTTCAAACGGCCGATACGATGAAGCCCGCGGCAACCGCGAAAGCGCATATCAAGGCAGCTATATCGTCAAAGACAATCATATCGATTATGTTGATGATACAGGCTTTACTGCCAATGGTGATTTTATCAACGGGGTTCTGTACCATGCCGGTATGGTGCTATATCTGGAAGAAGGGAGCAAGAAATAATGTCTGTACTAAATGGAAAAGTGGTTGTGATTACAGGGGCAAGCAGCGGAATTGGTGAAACAACAGCCCGACTGCTCGCAAGCCTGGGCGCTCATGTTGTGATCGGGGCAAGACGTGTGGGAAGACTAGAGTCATTGGCATCTGATATTCAAGGGGATGGCGGTTCTGTAGTTATTCAACAACTCGACGTGACAAAACTTGAACAGATGCAGGCATTTATAGGTGCAGCCCAAAGTCGTTTTGGAAGAGTTGATGCCATTATTAACAATGCAGGGGTGATGCCGCTCTCTTCGCTTGAAGCATTAAAAATTGAGGAATGGAACCGGATGATTGATGTCAATATACGCGGTGTCCTCCATGGCATTGCCTCAGGTCTTCCGGTCATGAAAAAACAAGGTTTTGGACATTTCATCAACATCGCATCCATCGGCGCCTACGAAGTGACCCCGACGGCAGCTGTCTACTGCGCGACCAAATATGCCGTACGTGCAATAACGGACGGATTGCGGCAAGAGACTGTAGGCCAAGGCATCCGTGTGACCCTTGTATCGCCAGGAGTAACAGAATCAGAACTAGCTGAGAGCATTACCGACAACCAGGCTAGAGAATTTATGAAGGAATACCGACATAACGCTCTGCCAGCTAAGGCTATTGCCCATGCGATCGTCTATGCGCTTGAACAGCCTGTTCATGTAGATGTAAGTGAACTGGTTATTAAACCTGCAATGTAAATGAAACAAAGAGATATCAGGAATGCAAATAGAAAAATATAGCTTTCTCCGATCACGAATTAACCATTAGGATTCATCGTTTTTCTGACTCCATATCATCACAAAGAAGAATTGTATGTAGTTAAATGCCATTAACTCCTCATACGATAGGGACTTGAGGGTATTTCTTTTTCCTAAGCATATTTCTTATTAAGTACATTCATTCATCACTTTAGGTTAGTTAGTCCACCATAGGCCCGATTGTTGAACACAAGTTAGACATCTATCTTTAACTAAACTGCTATTTTTACAAAATAAGGTTAGCCATCAATTTCTCAAATTTATGTTTAATAAGATCTATTAGCTAATTATTCTGATAAATCAATTCACCATCTGCTGTATAGCCAGAGATATGACTTTTTAAAATGTCTTCACCACCTTGTTTAAATACAAAATACCAAAACATTCTCTTATCAACTTCTATTATCGTTGCAACTCTTTCATTGTTATTATACTCGACTGTAACTTTACTAATTTCAGGGTCAAATATCTCTCCGATAGCAACTGAATAGTTATCTTTATAAACAAAATTGGTTGACAGTGGATGCTCAGATTCTTCATGTCTTGCACTTAATGCCTGTTGATATTCCCAACCATTGTCTTGTTTCTTAAATTGTAGTATGCCATAGCCAGTATCAGTGTTGTAAAGAGAAATAGCTTGTTGCTCGTTTAACTCCTCCGTGTGGAATACTGCATCTAAACTAATGTCACTATCCAACAAAATAGATTGTTCAATAGTTTTAATTTCTTCCTCACTACAACCTGAAAGTAAAATGAAACAAACTATCAATATTGAGATTACAAAACGCAAAAGATCAACCCTTTCAATAATATTAGGCACTTGTATTTTCTTTTCTTGTTCCACATTACTGCTTCTATACTTCAATAAAGGAAATAAGCGAACCTTGTAGAAGATTCGCACTCGTTATCTTGCTAAGCCCATTCAATTTTCTTATATATTATTATGAACAACAGTAAATAGCTTTATCAAAGGCATCTTCGGGGATATATACTCGACCATTTTTTATTTTATAAGGGATATTACTATCTTCTAAACTTTTTGTATCAACAGTCTTCTCAGAATCTCCCCATTGAATATATTCCCCGTTATAACTCTTCTGACAAGCTGACGTAATCATAAGTATAAAAATAAGAAGAGTCGTCATACAATTTTTTTTCATAGTTATAACTTCCCTTTTCTCCGTTTATTTTTATCAATAATTTACACATATAAATTGAATTGAACGTTTATTAAACTTAATGCTTCTTTAGCACAATAGGAGTTACCGCATCGACCACTGCTTATTCTATTTTCGCATCCCGTTAATTGAAGAGTGCTTTACTCTTTTATTTCTTCACCAATACATATTGCTTATCATTTAAAAAGAATGTTTCGCATAGGTGATTTAAGTCTTCTAATCTTATATGGTTTCCGTATTGTAACGTACTAAGGTTAATTACTACATCTTTACTGTCATCTTTTTCTTTTTCCTCATGCCCATCCCAACAAGAGTATATTTCAATGAAATCCCCTTCTAATAAATGTTCATCAATATAACTAAAAAGTGATTTGATTGATTTACGTTGACCCGGTGTATTGGTTGCATGCAAGTATCCTTGTACTTCATATACAAAAGGCGTTGTAAATTTATTTCTTACTGGTTCATATCCAGAAATCAAGTCAGAAACATCAATTCCATTTGCATCTTCTTCTGTTTCATAAACCTCTACGAGTTTAGAACCGTTATTCTTTTTCAAATGTTTATCTAAACTAATTCCTTTTAGTTTTAATTCCGAAAGAGGTTTATATGTTGGCTTCCTACTTTAAAAGATATATTCGGCCCGATGTTTGAAGCGATGTTAAAAGGTGAAATGAACCATCACTTGGGGTATGAATCCAATGATAAAGGAGAAAAAGAAACGTCAAATAGACGAAATGGATACGGGAAAAAGTCGGTGAAAACAACAGCTGGAGAAGTGGAAATATCCGTTCCTAGAGATCGTGATGGGTCGTTTGAACCGTATTTAATACCAAAACGTCAAAAAGATGTTTCGGAAATGGAGAATAAGGTCATTTCTATGTATGCGAGGGGAATGTCGCAGCGAGATATTTCCGCCACCGTTGAGGACATTTATGGTTTTTCTGTATCCCATGAAATGATTTCAGATATTACAGATGCAGTTCTACCTGAACTGGAAGAGTGGCAGACACGCCCATTAAGCAACTGCTACGCTTTCCTATTTGTCGACTGTATGTACACAACGATTAGGAATCAATATGAGACAAAGAAATATGCAGTCTACACCATTTTAGGTTATACGATAGATGGAAAGAAGGATATTCTAGGTCTGTGGCTGAATGAAACAGAAAGTAAGCATAAATGGATGCAGATATTTGATGAGTTAAAAGCTAGAGGGATTGAAGATATTTTCTTTATTTCTATGGATGGCGTAAGTGGCTTAGAAGAAGGAGCCCGTGCCATATTTCCTGACGTTACCGTTCAAAGATGCATCGTTCATTTAATTCGAAACGCTATTAAATATGTCCCAAGCAAAGATTATAAAGCATTTACAGCTTCTTTGAAGAAAGTCTATGGAGCTCAAAGTTTAAAAGCATGCCAAAGTGCATTTGAAGCCTTTAAACAGCAGTGGTCTGCTTATCCAGGTGCCATTGATGTGTGGATAAGGAACTTTCACCATGTCGAGCAGCTCTATGATTATGGTAGTGCCATTCGTAAGATTATGTACACCACTAACGCCGTAGAAAGCATCCATTCCAGCTTCAGAAAAGTCACAAAAAAAGGAGCATTCCCCAACGAGAACGCTCTACTGAAAGTCTTATTTTTACGTACAAAAGAACTGGAGAAAAAGTGGAACGGTGGCCACATTCAAAACTGGTCCATGGTCATGAATCAACTACTCATCCATGATAAATTGGAGAGTAGGGTTTTAAAATATATTTAAAACTTACACACTTTTCTTGACAAGCCC
>NZ_JACLZI010000035.1 GCF_014280935.1 Aquibacillus kalidii | reverse complement strand
GATAGTGCAAGAAAAAGAAGTAGTTTAATAGGGTGGTAAAATGGCTGACTTTTTTATTTTTAGCTTTTAAGATTACAACATAGGGTACGGGTAATGTACAAAAGTATGAAGTAGGAATATTTGATGATTTACAAAAAAGGTCTGCTGTGGGAGATAAGCTCGATATACATCATGTAGGTCAAAAGCATCCAGCTAGTCAAGTTATAAATGGTTATGACCCTCAATTCGCACCTTCTATTGCAGTACCGTTTAGAGAACATAAAAGAATACCTACTATTAAAGGAGATTATACTGGCAGTGCAAGAGATTTATTAGCAAAGGATATATGGGATTTAAGGCGTAATACTAATGCGCCAAATAGTGCTCTAAAAGAACTAATTAATCTTAATAAATCAATGTATCCAGACTCTTTTAGAAAATAAAAGGAAGGGAGAATGAAAACAATGAACAGTGAAGAGTTTGTTAAAAGTATTATAGAAGTCGTTAGAGAAGAAAGTATTTCAGACAGTATAGAAGATTTAGTTGACCCTCCTGGGAGGAGACCAATTAGTGAAGATATTGAACTTTCTAATTGGTTTAATCAACTTAATGATAAGGATAAAGAGATAATAGCAAAAGTTGTTAGAAGGGCCGTCGATACTACAGTTTTTGGTTTTTTTACTGTTCTTGATGGTGTTAGGGCAATTGAAAGTGACTCGAATAAAGGAAAATTAGAACTATACTATAAGAAAAATGAAAATAAAAATTTATTAAACAATAACCAAGATGAATATCTACACGATATATTTAATAATCAGATTAAAGAATAAGATTTTTAGGAATATCACGTAAAGACTTACTTAAGACCTTGATTGGCTTTGTAGCCTTTCAAGGTTTTTTAGATGTCATAGTTTTATGGTTAAATAAACTGATTATTATAAGCTCACGGTAGTAAGCAAACGTACGAGATTGGTTGCAGTGACAAAGCACATAAAGCGACCACACTTACTATTCGATTTATATTTGCACACGAGAATGACAAAGCTCGTAATACTAAAGGTGGTAACATACAGGCAACACAAGACAGGTGAAAAAAGAAGGGAAATAAGGAATTTTAGAGTGGGACAAAAAGAACAATTGTTTATTTGAAATTCATAACTCATGATGGTTGTACCATCAAGGCATTCTGTTTTAATACATGATTTGTAAAAATAATAACGATAAACAGGCGAGATGACATTTTACACGGCAGGGGTAGTATGACATGGAATAGCTGACAAACTAACGAGAATGACAAAGCTCGTGGCGATAACAATGGGTAACGTATAAGAGTGTTTCTTAATACTGCATTGGCTTATGAATTTTGGGTTGTATTTTTCCTAGAGACGGTCGTATAATACTCGCTATTCGTTAAAAAGCGTTACGAAAATTACAATTTATGTAACGGGAGGGTGGAAAGTTGAACGTTGTTGGGTATATACGTGTTTCAATGCAAGGGCAAGCAAGAGATGGATACAACTTGAAATATCAAGAAGATGAAATTGAAGCATACTGTGAAGCACAAGGTTGGAACTTGATACATATTTTCAGAGACGAAGGAATTAGTGGTGCCAAATTGAATGAAGATGCATTTGATATAGACAGGGTGGGCTTACAGGAGATGTTGGCTCACCTTTCTTCTGTCCAAATTAGAAGAAAAATATACTGCAGACCCAAGTATACAGTAGAAATGCCTTATGTGGGTAAGGGTAAAGCAGGAACCAATTCAGAAGGCTGGTTACGTGATAAAGACTTTTATTGGAAAGAAATAATGAATAAACACCAGAAAGTTTAAGTAAAACAAATAAACAAAAAATTCAATTGGGTTTCTCTCCGATAAATGATAAAACATTTAGAGAACACCACCCTCAATATGATATAAAGGAATTATATAATGATAAATTAATCCATCATCATGTAGGTGGGGGTGGTCAAGCAGTTGCAGTGCCTTCCAAGCTACACCCAGGAACAGGTGGTATACATAATGCGGAAAAAGCTGCAGGTGTTTTTGGAAATGACAGTGAGTATGCTGAATTACTTGAAAAATTTTAAAAATAAGTAAAGGGTGATAACTTTGTCAATAAAAGAAGCAATGAAGATATACTTTCAAATGAGAAAAGAGATAGCTAATGAAGGTTTAGATTTTTTATTTAAAACACCAATTAGTAGTGAAGATAACCTAATAATTTATGATGGTGAAGTTGATGAGGAAGAATATATCTCATGGAAACCTGTAGAAAAGACTGTTTCACAGGACTTTACAAGTTTAGAAGATGAATTTGATATAAAATTGCATAAATCAATAGATGAATATTTTAACTCATATTGGTTTGCAGATTTAGATGGATTTTATCAGGAACACAATATTGCATTAGAGCCTGTGCTACCGAATAGCGAGCGAGAAAAGTTCATTCCGAGAGTCACTGAAAGGATATAAAGAAAATCATGGGGATAGTTTAAAGAAGATACCTATTGGGGTTGAAGGGAATGGTTTGTTGGTGGTTATTGAGAACAATAGTGGAATAATACAATTAGAAGATTTTGAAAGAGGGACATTTGAGCATATTGCTGAGAATATCCAAGAATTAATAGGGAATTTGAGACTGAAAAGATAGCATTTTATTTAGTGTCGAATATTTCAACAAGGATAAGTACACAATTATGTATCAGAAACTAACCTTTAAAGAACTAGTTGAACTAGTAAATAAAATATGTAATCCTAAGCTATCTGATGAAGAGGTAAGTGAATATATAGAAATCTTAGAAGAAAATGTTCCTCACCCTGCTTCCAGTGACTTAATTTTTTGGAACGATGAGGTTTTATCACCAGAGGAAGTAGTGGAGGTTGCATTAGCATATAAAGAAGAAAAATAATTGTATTTAGAATACTCTTAGTAGAACCTTGAAGGCCTATTTACTTCAAGGTTTCTTTTTTATGTGGGGTTACCCAGTGCTGAACAATTCCGATTTATTTAGAGAAAAGGAGATATTACATGTAAGCCCTATATAATGTTTTAATAAATCCTTTAGTACGTACAACACTCAACATACCGAAGTTACTACTTTCCAAAATAAAGTTTTGAAATGGCAACGAGATAACGAAAAAAGTTATCCCAGTCTGAAATCAAAGAAAATATTTTAAAAGCTGTTACAGAAACGGAAGTTTTATTTAACTTAATAGAATTATATAAAATAGGGGATTTTACTCAAAAGCCATTATTGATTCAATTAATGAATCAGACAAAAGATGAAGCTGTTTTGAATTTATGTATTAGAGTATTTTTAGCTGTCGCAACACATGATGACTTAAGGGATTCAAACATTCCCTTCAATTTTGCCTCCTCTATCAAATTGATTCTTAATTGGGAACTTTAGTAAATAATTGGATTCCAGATGCTGAAGATGATATTAAAGAGTTTCTAATGGATTTTTCATATGATGATCAGCTGATAAAGCAGTTCATGGATGTTAAATTAAGTTCAAAGTACAATACCATTATTTTGATTTACACTACAATTATGTTAAAGATGGTATGTCTATAAATTCAGTAAACAATAATGAATAATAACTTCATTTTATAAGTACTGCTGAATTTGTAGCTCCCTCTACGGTACTAAAAGGCACCTAGTTGTTAAAACAATGGGTGCCTTTTTCGTGTAATTTCTTGCTTTAAATTGTCAATCCAATACGTTTACACTTACTGGGTGTGGATATCTAGTTACTTATACTTATTGATTTATTTTTTATTACTTTAATACCATTTTTTACAAAACAGTTTTCGTATAAAATAGAAGAGACTGTAAATAAAATTGGATTATTCGAATGTGAGAGGTGATTGTAGTGGGGATCAGTATATCTGCAGCAATAAACCAAGCTGAGAAACTCGAAAATACAGCCGATGGATTACAGAAGGTGGCAAATAGTTTAATTACTATAAAATCCGATGTGAATATAGCTTGGAAAGCACAGGAGGTTTGGAGGGTCAATAGTGTAATAGAAAGTTATATAGCTGATATTAAACGCTTGTCAACTGACCTGCAGTCATTAAAATCTGACATAATAAATACAGCTTATGATATTAAAAGAGAAGAGGAAGAAAGAGAAAGAGCTGAAGCAGAGGCTAGGGCAAGGGAAGAAGCTGAGCGGGCAGAAAGAGTAAAGGTAATGGAACGTTATGAGAAATAGGAGGATTATAACATGGCTTATATGAAGATCGAATTATCTGACGTACTAAATTGCTCATCAAGTATAAAACAGCAAGTGACAAAAACTAATTCTCTTACAAATAATGTTGTCTCGGTGAAATATGGCACTGATTACAGTATTTTAAAAAGAAATGGGATTGGTTCTAAGCTCACAACTGCCAAAAAATCTCTACAGGAACTTGAAGATAAGTTGCAATCGTTACATAAATTCATGAATCATGCAGTAGAAAAATATCAAGGTGCAGATGATTATATCAAGGATTTATCATTGACTTATAGTAATAATTTCATAGAAAAATATTATGCGTTATTGAAATTGGATACAAAAAAGTTTTTAGCAGGAAAAAATTCTTCATTGGATTTTATTTCAAAAACTCTCGATTCGGATGTCTTAATGAGAATTAATAAGGATTTAAAATTCCGAATGAAAGAAAGAGATGGGAAACGTTTTCTTGAATTAGTTGGTGGAACATGGGAACACCCTAGGGATTATACAAGGTATCGTGACGCATTGGTAAGAGAGTATGGTGGAGAGAGTGGAACTTATAAAAAACGCTTTGTTAACCGATTAATTAACGGTGGTGGTATTCCACTTTATGTAAGGGGACGTGGAATTATAGAAGACAATTTAATGAGGTTTAGTGGATTGGAAAATGTACAGAAACATTTACGTTATATTGAAAACCCATTAGAAAGTATAAAAGGAACCTCCCATGACTTTACTAAAAATCTAAAAGTGTGGGAGGACTTTGATTGGCGTAACACAACAAAACTGTCTAAGTTCGGTAAATCATTAGGTGCAGTTGGAACAGGTTTTACCGTCTTTGATAATTATGTTGAATCATTTTATGATGCCCAAACAGGACAATGGAATTATAGGAAGCCAAAGGAATGGAGAAAGTTTGGTGTGAACGTGGCGGTTGATGTTGGAATGGGAGCTGGAGCAATAGCGGTTGGTGCAACAGCAGGTTCATTTATTGTTCCTCCTATTGGAACTGTTGTGGGGGCTGGAATAGGAGCAGGATTAAGTTTTGCCTCGAACTACAAGTTTGGTACTCCACCGAAAAGTGTGACTGACCACACGAAGGATATAGTCAATAAGGGTATTGATGAAGTTTCTGATTTTATTGGAGGCGTTGGCAAAAAGTTAGACAAAGTATTTTGGTAGGAGGAATCTAAGTTTGAAGAAGAATAGATGGAAGGAAGAACAATTACACTTGTTAAGAGAAGTTGCAGAGGATCGGTTGAAACCAACTGGAATTTCCATCGGTTTATTAGGATGTTTTGGTGTAAGTGTTTTTATTTTTTCTATATTGAAGTTTGCAACAGGATATAGTGTTTATATTAATCATTCAATGTGGCCATATGTTATGAAAACATTTTTCGTTTTATTATTATTCCAGGGAATAATCACGTTGGCTTTCTTGAATGAAAAGGTGGCATATAAACACCAAAAATTTCAAATGTTATTTTGTTGTCTCATTTTAATAATCACGTCGATAGAAATGTATTTTTTCTACTTTTCCGCTTGGGATGATAAAGATGCTCCTGAATACTTGTTTACTGTAGGTATATATGCGTTAGTTAGTGGCTTCATATTAATGATGATTTTTTTTATTAGAGGAATAAAGCGTGTGAATTCTGGTGAACTAGCAAAAGGGGGTACAGGACTTTATAACTTTAAGGACTCAAAAGGATCAGTTAGTATTCCCATCATATTTATTGCGACTTTACTTGGCGCTGTCATATCAAAAACACTGAACAAATTTGATGGTGACACGTCAATAATGATAGGTATTTATTTAGCTTTATTTTTGGCGATTGTCATACAATATTCATTAGCGATAGCACTTACTGAGTTTTTACTTCTAGCCTTTTGTAA
The DNA here is from genome assembly GCF_014280935.1 of Aquibacillus kalidii. Classification (GTDB taxonomy): domain Bacteria; phylum Bacillota; class Bacilli; order Bacillales; family Amphibacillaceae; genus Aquibacillus_D; species Aquibacillus_D kalidii. The sequence continues at coordinate 129,640 of NZ_JACLZI010000035.1, read as the reverse complement.
AATTAGATATGATTCTTTCCACGTTGCTTTACCGAAGAAACGACGTCGTCGAAAAAAGGATGGTGTTCCTAAGTGAAAATTAAGCGTTGTCCGATAAATTTCCATCATGTCATTAGTGCCACAACAATATGTAAACTAGATGAATGGCATTTTGGTGCACAAGAGCTACGGAATTCAATCATACATAATGGGCTATATGGGACTGGTCCAATTATTTATCAAGTATCAAGACGGAATGATTGGGATTTTGAGGCTGAGTATACGTTTCATGTCCCGATTAACACTTCAGTTGATATAGTTGATAATTCTACTTATCGATACTCTGAATTTATGCGGTATGAAGATGGCCTTATGCTCAGACATGCAGATTTAGATGATGACATAGAGAAAACTTATGAATTACTAAGGCTATGTGCAAAGGAACATGAGTTAGAATTAAAGGAACCTTTTTATAATATTTATTTGGATGTTTATGGTGATGGGATCATTGATGTGTTTGCTCCAATTATCGTGGAGGAGAACAATGATTAATTCATCAGATTCAATAAAATACAAAAATGTCATATCAAAAAAATATACATTTCATTTCAAAGACATGGAGCAAAAGTTGAAAGAATTTATAAATGAGATTGACCAATTACAATTAAAGGTGAAGGGGCCACTTTTTTATTCGCTAAACAATGTGCCAAGGGATGAAGTAATGCATGCTGAATTTTTCATGCCTGTAATAAATGAGAATGTACAAGTCAACGAACAAATGTATTTTCATAGTTATTACTCTATTGATCACATGATATCTACAATTGTTTATAACGATGTTGAGAAAGTTACCGAAGAAGCGTATGCCTCATTGTTTCATTATATGGAACAAAACAAATTGTACCAGGTGACACCTATATTTCATATCCTTTCAGGGGATGAGTCTCTACCATATAGTTTTATAAAAATTGGTGTTGTAAATAGTGAATGAGAATATAAACGGGTGCCTGACCCCCACTAATTCATAAGATTTTTATCATCGGTCTTTACTGGCACTTCCTTGACGTCATTTGGATTTTCATATTTACATTCGTTTACTTGAAAGGGATGGTGATGTAACATGGCGAAACATAAAGATCAAGTTGTTCCGACAGGTCATGTCATCGGCTTTATATCATCACTTGTTCTTACATTCTTTGCGGCATGGGTCGCTCTTAAGACAGAGCTTTCTTTTACAGTGATCATGTGGATCATTTGTTCTGTAGCCATGATTCAAGCAGGGCTTCAGTTGTTCATGTTCATGCACATGAATGAAGGAAAAGATAATAAGACACAAATTATTAATATCGTTTATGCTGTATTTACTGCAGCTGTTATCATAGTTGGCTCGATTTGGGTTTTAACATTGGGGTATGCGCGCAATAAATATAGATGGAAAAACACCACGGTCAGGTTTGGCTGTGGTGTTTTTTGAATTCATATCTTTGAAAATTTGAACACATAGAGTCTTAAGTGTTAAAAGACGGAAAAAGGGGTGCCTGCCTAAATTGACAAAATGAGTGTTATCACATGGGGGAAAATCAAGAATATAGTGAAGAGAAAAACTAAGAATTGTGATAGAGAATTTTATTAAAAAACTAGTGAAATATTAACAAGTCAAAAGACCTAAAGGGCAGTGAAGTGTCGAATCTTTAGTAGTAAAGGTGTATTTCGTTTTGGATAATAGTATATCACCATATTTATACTATTACATATAGAACGGAGTGATCTCTATTGCAGGATGAGGAAATCTTCAAACAAAGGCAAAGGGATAAATATCAGCGTGAAATTCGTGCACTAAAGCGTTATGCCTTACAACTAGGTGATTCGATGACTACATTTCAACGGGCAGTGAATGAATATGAGGGGGGAGAACGAAGTTATACGAAGAAATGGAAGGGCCGTTCAAATGATGGGTATACTCTCATAGATTCTGAGATTAAAGCTGCCAAATCGAGTGTGATTACGAAGAAGGGGCAATTAGTTGCGGAAGTTTACGCAGAAATCTCGCGTCTTCAAGAGAAGGTGGCCTATTACTCATGAGCCAAATTCAATTCGTTTCAAGTGATATGAGTGCCTTAAAAGAATCAATCCAAAGTGCGGAGGACTTAACTAGTGATACGATTCGGCAAGTGAATGCAAGTATTAACGCGTGAGTGTTCGATGAACCAGGAGCAACGAGCTCAACAATTCAACGACTTCATCAACAACTTATCGATGAAATGCGTGAGTATGAACGAAAGCTAGCGAATGCGAACTATATCGTAACGGTAACAAAATCTCGAATAGAACATGACGAAACCGCTCTCTATGCAAAAGCGCAGGAAATCTACCAAAATTATTTAAGCCAAACATCTCGATCAGTCACCTTTACTAGTTTTGGGGTAGGAATGGGAGGATACAAAACTCCGAGTGATATATCTTTTTGCACTATTCATATTTTTTGTAATGTTTCCATTCATTTGGGTATTTCTGACCTCAATTAAACCATCTGGAGAAATTTTTTCCTCTTTTAAATGGTTTACTGCAAAACCAACTGTTGAATCGTATGAGGCGGCCTTAACTAACCGTCCGTTGATAAGATATATGATAAATAGCTTTGTTGTCGCTACCTTGTCAACTATATTGTCGCTAACTTTCGCATCCTTTACCTCCTATGCCTTGACACGTTTACCGATTAAGGGGAAAGGGTTTATTTTAGGAATTGTATTAGCAGCATCTATGTTTCCACAAATTGCAATTATTTCACCAATGTTTAATTTGATAACAGGTCTTGGCTTACGCAACAGCTACCTTGGTTTAGTTATTCCATATATTACGATTAGTTTGCCACTTTCAATCTGGATTCTTTCTACTTTTTTTCAAAAAAAACCTTTCGAACTGGAGGAATCGGCAAAACTTGATGGAGCAAGCCCGTTCCAAACATTCCGGAAAATTATTTTTCCGCTTGCGGCACCAGGTGTATTTACGACAGGGATTCTCGTGTTTATTGCAGCGTGGAACGAGTATTTATTCGCCTTGACGATAAACAGTAGTGATTCCTGGCGAACAGTCCCAGTGGGGATATCGATGTACTCCAGTCAATTCACGATTCCTTGGGGGGATATATCTGCAGCTACCGTACTAGTGACGATACCGATTGTTATTATTGTACTTTTGTTCCAACGAAGAATTGTATCGGGATTAACGTCTGGAAAGGTGAAAGAATAATATAGATAATATTGCAGGGAAGCAGATGAGAGTTAAATGTTATTAGATAGAAAAGTATTTTTTAAAAAGAGGCACTTCTTTTGGAAAACCAGAGCTTGCCTCTTTTATTCTACTAAACAATACATATGTACGATTTGGCTATTTGATATACTATTTCACCAAAATAATAGGCGAAATAAGAAACTTAGTTTTATAGGGTGGCAATTGATTGTATAATTTTATATAGAATGCGTTTTCAAAAAGCTATGCGTCATTCTCTGGTACAAATGCGTCTTTTTCTAAAAAATATCGATCTTTTTACTTAACAAATCAGTCAATTTATAAGAAAAATGCGTCATATTATCAAAATATGCGTGAAAAATCACCAGCACCAGAAAGGATGAAGTGTATGAGTAAATTAAGAGTTGGAATTATTGGAGCAGGTGGGATAGCATCAGGCGTACATATACCAAATTACAAGCAACAAGATGAGAGGGTGGAAATAGTTGCGATTGCAGATGTTGCTTATGAGCGTGCACAAGAAATAGCAGCTAACCATGCTATTCCACACGCATTTGAATCGTATCAGAAAATGTTTGAGCATGTAGAGTTGGATGCAGTTAGTATTTGTATCCCTAACAAGTTTCATGTTGATGCTACAATTGCAGCCTTAGAAGCAGGGTGTCATGTTTTATGTGAAAAACCACCAGCGATGAATGCAGAAGAAGCGGAAAGGATGCAACACGCGGCAGAAGAGTCTGGCAAATTTTTAACCTACGGATTCCATTATCGCCATCAACCAGAAGTACAAACGGCTAAGATATTTATTGCTAATGGAGAGCTAGGTGATATTTATAATGCAAGGGTGCAGGCCATCCGCCGCCGTGGTATTCCTGGTTGGGGTGTGTTTACAAATAAAGAATTACAAGGAGGCGGCCCACTTATTGATATAGGTGTCCATATGCTAGATTCCGCTTTATATTTGATGGGCTATCCTGAGCCTGAAGTTGTTTTAGGGAAAACGCATCAACAATTAGGGACCAAAAAGGGTGTAGGTCTACTCGGTGAATGGGATTGGGAGAATTTCACAGTAGAGGACATGGCTATCGGTATGATTACATTTAAAAATGGGGCATCGTTAACATTAGAAGCGGCCTTTGCTGCCAACGTGGAGGAAAATGACAAAATGCAGGTTTCACTTATGGGCAACCAAGGTGGTGCTGATATTTTTCCGCTAAAAATCTATCAGGAAAAACATGATACGTTAATAGATGTTACACCAGTATATTTACCGGAATTTAATGGCCATTCGGAAGAGATAAAGCATTTTGTTAATTGTTGCATTAACGGGATACAACCGATCAGTACCCCAGAACAAGGTACGGTTATACAGAAAATAATTGATGCACTTTATCAATCAGCAGCAACAGGTAAAGCTATTAATTTTGAATAATGTACACCCTATATTTGTGTAATAGAATGATTAGGCTACAATGTAGTCTGAATTTATAACTTTTAAAGAAAATTCATAAAAATAATTTACTTAAACTAGCAAGGTGTATATAATAAGAAAAACTTTTAATCGATGATAAGGAGAGTAATTATATAAGAACGTAAGCGAATCGGGGATGGTGGGAGCCTGATGTGACTTATATAATGAAACGCACCTTTGAGATACATTCTTGAATTAGTAGTAGAGAATGTCGGGGGTGAGCCCCGTTATCAAATTTAAGTGGGCTTTTCAGCCTAGTAGAGTGGTACCGCGGGTAAAGACTCGTCTCTTAGTTGAGGCGGGTCTTTTTATGATTTTTTTCGCATTCCTATTTCACATAGGAGAATATCTAACAAAGCGAACAAGGGAGGACAGGGAAAATTCACGACGTAAGAGGGAGTCTAACGAAGCAAAAAGGGAGGACAGGATAATCTCGCAACGTAAGAGCCATGTGAAAGAGGAGAGTCAGAATAAATCCGGGACGTAAAAGAGTGCCCTTTATAAGAAAGAGGTAGTAGGTTATTTAAAGGATTAATTAATGAAATGTATGAATTGGAGTAAATATGGACTACTTGTTAATAAATAATTTCCAAAAGGAGAGATATAATGCCGTATATTAAAACAAATAGATTAACCATCATTACTTTTACTGTTCAAATGATCGAAGCAGCCTTAAATGGAAGAGAAGAACTGGAGAAAATAGTAGATTACAATGTTGCAGATGAATATCCACTCGATGTTTATAAACAATTTTTTCCTTATAAAATTGATCGTTTTTCTAATTTTCCAGAAGAAAATGAATGGGAGGGCATCATCATTCATAATGAGGATAATTGTATTATTGGGGATATGGGTTTTAAAGGTGGGCCTGATGAGAAAGGAGAAATGGATATCGGGTATAGTATTGTTCCTAGTTACCAAGGAAAAGGGTATGCAACGGAAATGGCAATTGCTATGGTTGAATGGGGACTACGCCAACCTGATGTGAAGAAAATAACTGCTAGTTGTTCTGATCATAATACTGCATCTATTAAAGTGTTAACTAAAGCAGGATTGAAGCAAATAGGGAAACAAGATGATGAGTTATTTTGGTCTGTGGAAAAGTGAAAAAATGGAGAACACCTTGTTAAAAGGGGTTCTCCATTTCTGTTAATACTTATGCTTTTCTTCTGTTTTGTTTAAGTAAGAACAAACCGCCTAGAAGAAGCATCATCATTCCAATTGTGATCCAATTAAAAGTCGAAGTTGCCGTATTCGGTAACTTATATTCTTCATCGGATGGAGCCGCTATAGCAGCTACCTCGTCTTGATTTTCTACTTCCACTACAGCGAATATACTTAAATGAGTAGTGGTAACGGTAACTTTACCATTTGCATAAGTTGCACCTGGTACAATTTCCCACTCTTTTGTATTTTCGTTGAAGTAAACTACCTCAAGGTTGTCTGTATTTTTAACCAACTTTTCATCAATCTCAAAAACTAGTTCAAGTGGTTCATCAAATTGATGAAGCGTGTCATTTCCAGATTTAACTGTAAAGTCATAGATTCCACTTACAAACTTTTTGTCTGATGAATCTTTAAGACGTTTCACTTCTACATCAGCACCGTCTGGAAGTTGAGAAACCGGAATAGAGATACTTACGTCTAATCCTTTTGGAGATAGAACAACTTTCTCAATTCCTTTTTCTTTTAACAAGCTGATGTTTTCTTTTGTTAACGTAAAGTTTGCTTTTGTTGCTTTTTTATCATCTAATTCCACAACAATTGTTTCCGTATTATCTTTTACTTTTTCAATTGACTTGTTATCTATTGTTGCCTTACCATTTTTAACGGTTGGCTTTAAAATAACTGTTTTTTGGTCATTAGATGGTTGATCTTTAACATTGTCTTTACCGTCTTCTTTACCATCTTCGTCGTCTTTGTCCTCATCAATAGGATCAGGATCTGGTGTAACAACTGGATCTTCAGCACTAACTTCTAGGATTCTGCCTTCTACAGTCGGATTAGCATTTCCTTCTAGGCTATTTAGGTATTCAACAAATACTTCATAGTCTACAATTCCAAGATCCTCCATGTAATCTGTATCCTTAAATACGTCATATCCATCTCCACCAGCTGCCATGAAAGCATTAGTAGCTACACGATATTTTTTATCTAAATCAATTGGTGAATATTTACCATTTTCACCTAACACTTCAACAGATACAATTCTGTCCCCAACGGGTTGAGTTTTGTCAAAAGTAAATTTCAAGCCTGATACTTGAGGGAACTTACCTGGTAAATCTTCAAGGTGTGCACCAGATACTCCATTTTCAAGAGCTTCAATTACTTGAGCACCAGTAACATCAACTACTGCAAGGGTATTACCAAAAGGCATAGTTGTAAGAACTTCACCTAATGTAATTTCACCTTTGTCAATAGAAGCACGAATTCCACCGCCATTAGTGATAGCAAAGTCTGCACCTTTTTCTGTTTGTTTCGCTTTTGCAAGCATACCATCTGTAATTAAGTTACCAAGGTTTGTTTCTTTAGTACGAACGTTTTGACGTTCTCCATCTAATACTACATCAGAGTTTCCAACAACTTCTGTCTTTAACGCATCAAGTTCAGCTTTAAGCTCATCAAGGATTACTTTTGCTTCCGGATCTTCTTCAACGTTTTCTACTGATAAAAATTCACCGTCAGTATATTCAGGAAGTACAATACCTTCTGCATCGAATACTACATCTAGGGAACCAAGTAATTCGCCATACTGATATGCAGTTGTAACAACTGTTGGTGTATCATCATTATTCACTAGAGTCTCATCTTCCAATTGAGTATGAGTGTGTCCACCAATAATAATATCAATACCTTCTACAGCTTCAGCAAGTGCTAAATCTTTGTTATAACCTAAGTGGGAAAGTGTAATAATTTTGTTAACACCTTCCTTAGTTGTTAATGCTTCAACTGTTTCTTTAGCTGAAGCAGTTGCACTATTGAATACAATATCCTCACCAGGACTAGAAGCTTCAGGAGTATCTTCTGTTGTTAGACCAAACAAGCCAACCTTTTCACCATTTACATCTATTACAACGTAAGGGTAAATACCTGCACCTTCAAATGTTCCTGGAGCTTCTAATAAACCACTTAGCTCATTTTCATTTGTGTAGTCAATGTTTGAACTTACAATTGGGAATGTTGCGTTTTTAATAAAGTTTGCTAGTACTGTAGGGCCCTTATCAAATTCATGATTACCTGGAACCATTGCATCATAGCCCATTCTATTCATGAAGCCTAAATCTTCTTGACCAGCCCATTTTGTGAAATAAAGATCACCTGAGAATACATCCCCAGCATCAAGTAGTAGACTATTTGTTACTTCTGAACGTTTTTGTTCTGTTAGCGTTACACGACGTGCTACATCATCTAGGTGTGCATGTGTATCGTTCGTGTGTAAAACACGAAGCTGCCAATAATCTTCAGGTAGTATAGCGTATTTGGCAAGGTCTCCATTTGATTCTACAAGCTTAATATTTGATTGGGCATCTAAATATGTTGTTGCTTTTACTGCAGAATTAAATGTTACATTAACAGGAGATTGGAAATCAGCAAGTTTCCAGTTTCCATCCGCGCTAGGGTCAAGTGTTCCTCCACTATCTGTAATATAGTTAATGATTGCTTGACGGTTTTCATCTGGAGCAACTAGTACCGTATTTTTACCATCTGGGTTAACAATTTTGTTCGTTCCAGCACGGTAATTGTTCGTAGCAACGATAAACTCCATGTCTTCTGTTACAGGTTGTCCTTCGTATTGTAAATTTTTAACTCGGCTAGCATCAGGGTTAATTAGATTTTGACCACCATCATACTTCGCCGGTTGTGTTACATCAATCTCATATGTTACACCGTCAATAACATCAAAGTTGTATGATCTAAAATTATAGTTAATTAATGGTTGCTCTTTATTTGTATTTGGATCAATTTGATTAAATTGGCCTGCAGACCATTCGATCCATTCTTTTAGTTCAGATCCATTGATTTTTAACGCATAAACTGTATTTGGATATAAGTACAAATCCGCTACGTTTTTGATGGCTATACCACCAGCAGGGATATCAGTGAAATAACTTGCATCTGAACCATCACGACCACCTGCTTTAAACGGGGCAGCAGATGATAATACCGGAAGATCTGCATATTCTGATCCAAATCCTGTAATCCATTTTTCAACGTAGGCTTTTTGAGCGTCGTTTACGATTTGTACAGATGGATCATCTTGCACTAAAGCAAAATAACTATTGATTGGCGCAGTAGTGTTTCCAACCGCCTTATTTACATAGTCAACTGTTGCCTTATGTTCTGCATCAATAGCAGCTTCTAATTCAGAATCACTAGCTACATCGTCTCCAGTAGCATCTACTAGTTTTGCTTGTGAATCGACAACATCCCATTCGCCATCAGTTACTTCTTCCATTTTTAAGTCAATTTGGCCTACACTATCAGCCCATGATCCTGGCATTGTTACGGGTACACCATTAATTGTACCTTTAGCATTATCAAAGCCATTTCCATCAGGGAAGTCTTGATCTTCACCAGCAGCTGCAGGGAAGTAGGCATGTGCATGTCCAGTTAATACTGCATCAACATCCGGAACTTCAGTTAGATAATAAGAAGCATCTTCCATACCTTTTACATAGCCACTATCATCAATACCGGCATGTGAAAGCAATACGACTACATCTGCGCCTTCTGCTTTCATTTGTGGCACAACTGCCTTAGCTGATTCAACAATGTCCTTAACTACTACTTTGCCATTTAAATGTCCGTAGTCCCAATTGAGGATTTGAGGAGGTACGAACCCTGTAACACCAACATTAATGGTGTGTGTATCGCCGTTAGAATCGGTTACTTGTTTTTTAATAATTTCATATTGGTCGAAATATGGAGTTACTCCATCAGGCTTATACACGTTAGCATTTACAACAGGATAATCTGCATCATCTAACGCTTCATTTAAGAAATCTAGTCCAAAGTTAAATTCATGGTTTCCAACAGTACCGCCATCATAGCCTAATACGTTAAGAGCTTTAATTGCTGGATGGACATCACCTTCTGAAAGATCAGTCTCTCTAGCTATATAGTCTCCTAATGGGTTACCTTGAATTAAATCACCGTTGTCGAAAAGTAAAGAGTTAGTAGCTCCTTTTTTAAGCTCCTTAATCTTAGTAGCTGCTTTTGAAAGACCAAAAGATTCAGTTGATTTATCTTGGAAATAATCATAGTTTAAGATATTTGTGTGAATATCCGATGTTTCCAAAATGCGTAAATCTACTACAGGAGTAGTTTCTTCTACATTTGTTTCACCAGTTGCGTGTACAGCAGTTGGTAGTATTGGAGCAAAGAATGTACCTGCTAACACTGTAGTGGCAATCGCACTATTCACTACCTTACGTTTTAGTACTTTAAATTTCCCCTTCAATGAAAATCCACCTTCCGACTTTTTAGATTTCATAAAAAAAATGTCAAATTTCAGTCACCTATGTATCGGCATAATTTCTTTTACCGGAAAGCAAGTGATTGATAGATCCACATTTTTCTTATGATTTTGAAGTTTCTAAAATATGTCACATTTTGTCCACTTCTATATAACTATATCGTTTATCCGGAAATTACGCCATATATTGATTTCGACATTTCTCAACAATTAAGTAAAATAAGTCGTTTTTTATCAGTTATACCAAGGATTTTGTCTCGTTAGTTAACTAAATTTAAAAAGACATAAAACACGAACAATTTACATAAATTTAACTTTACTGTACGTATTTTTTACACTCTGTTTACAGGGGATTTACATTCATTTTCCGGGAATTAGGTAGATGGGTAGTTAGCTGGGAAAACTATAAAAAATAAACCCCTGTTGTCAACAGGGGTTTATACTGCATGATTATAGCTTGTTTGGTTGTTATTTTACTTCCTTTAACACAAATAACTTAGAATCATAATCATTTGGGTGTTCCCTAGACCAATATTCAGAAGCCCTGTCTGTATAATTACCGGCTAGAATAACCCCGATGTTCATTAGTTCATTACCGTAATGAGTAGTATCTTTTCCTTCGATAGCGTAAAGTTTATTTGGGTCTAATCCTTGGAGTTTAACACGATTGTACTTTTCGTTAGGGTGTGCTAGTACTTTATAATATCCTACAATAGCCTCAGTTTGATCATCAGATACAACCATCCAGGATGTTTCATTAGATTCGAATGGATTTTGCATACGATAAAAAATACCGTTGCGAATTAAATTACGCTTCTTTTTGAAAAAGGCAACTTGTTCACTTACTTTTGCCTTTTCTTCATCTGTTAGTGTCGTTACATCTAGCTCATAGCCGAAAGTACCGAAGTATGCCACGTTTGCTCTTGTATCAATCGGTGTCATGCGGCCTACTTGATGATTCGGCACTGCGGACACGTGGCTACCAATAGTGCTTAGCGGATAAACCATAGACGTACCATACTGAATCTTTAACCGTTCAACAGCATCTGTGTCGTCGCTAGTCCATGTTTGTGGTGCGTAATACAGCATACCTGGATCAAAGCGTGCACCACCACCGGCACAAGATTCAAATAATATTTCAGGGTATTTTGTTATTAGTTTTTCATATAAATCATATACACCTAAAATGTAACGGTGGAAAACTTCACCTTGTTGGTCAGTCTCTAAAGCTGCAGAGTAAGCCTCTGTGATATAGCGATTCATATCCCACTTAATATAAGAGATCTTTGATTTGCCGATCACTTTATCCATCAAGCCAAAAATGTGATCCACAACTTCCTGTCTAGAAAAATCAAGTACGAACTGGTTTCGTCCATGAGACGCTCGGCGATAAGGTGTTGAGATAATCCAGTCTGGATGCTCGGCGTAAAGTTTTGTGTCTTTGCTTACCATTTCAGGTTCGAACCAAAGGCCGAATTTCATGCCGAGAGCATCAATTTTTTCAGACAATCCTTCCATCCCGTTCGGAAGTTTTTCGTCGTATTCAAACCAATCTCCTAATGAGGATGAATCATCGTCGCGTTTTCCGAACCAACCATCATCTAATACAAATAGTTCGATTCCTAAGTCTTTGGCAGTACGTGCGATGTCTAATACTTTTTCTTCGTTAAAATCAAAATAGGTTGCTTCCCAGTTATTAATGAGAATTGGGCGAACTTTATCGCGCCAATAACCTCTTACTAATCGTGTACGGTATAATTCGTGATAAGTTTGACTCATTCCGTTCAATCCGTGATCAGAGTAAACCATGACACATTCAGGTGTCTGAAAAACTTCATTGGGGTTCAGCTTCCATTTAAATTGAAAAGGATTAATCCCCATCATCACGCGAGAAACGCCATAAGTATCTACTTCCACTTGTCCAAGGAAATTTCCACTATAGACCAAGCTGAAACCATATACCTCACCAGTGTGTTCAGATGCATCAAAACGCTTTAAAGCTAAGAAGGGATTATGAACGTGGCTGCTTGCACCTCTAGCACTATAGATGGATTGAACACCTTTAGCTAACTTTTGAGTTTCAACATGACCTTCGCGAGCCCATGCGCCAAATAGGTGAACCATCTCAAATTGGTCATCTGGTAAGTCGACACTTGAGCTCATTGCATTTTCTAAGAAAAGTGATTCTTCTCCTTCGTTAACGAATCTGGTATTTCGGGTAATTACGTTTCTTTCGGAATAAATAGTATAGCTTAGTATCATCTTTGTTTTTAATACATCATCAAAAAGCGTAACTTCTAACGTTTCTGCTTCATCTTCGCTTTCTACATAGGTAGCGGGTAAAGACTGTAATGTTGTTTTTCCTTTTGATATGTTACACCCTTGATATTGAAAGTTGGTTATATGGCTACCAATGTTATTCGTAATCATATGGGCGGGATATCGGAAATCTGTTGTCCCATAGCTAGGATACTCCTGCCTTATGTGCTCGAGTGAAGATGTATGGTCCCCTTCAAACATGTTGCTGGACGGCCTGATTTCACGCTCGATTAAATGGTAGAACGAATCGCGGTGGGTAATTTTTTTTCCATAATATAAGTGCTCAAGTTGATTGTTTTTTTCTAATACACGAAAAATATAACTTACTTCGTTATTAAATAAATGGAATTCTAGGTTGCTTTCATTTACTCTAATTGTCATATGCTTCACCTCTCGATTAGACGTCTAATAACCATAAATGAAATCCCTTTCAAAATATATCAGGGACGACAATTAAGTTATCGATTACCTTACATTTTATCTTAAGAAAAATTTGCGGAGATGTCAAAGTATATCTGAACAAGATATAATAATTTCTACTCTATACCATATAAACCTATATTTTTTCATACCTTTATGATGCACCTCTCAAAAAAATAATTTGTTATTTTTGTTATCATAAATATTAAAATATTTCAGAAAAATTAGTGGACTTTATTGTTCGGTGTAGTTAATATAATAAATATCAAATGATGTAATTATGCTAAAAAATTCAGGAATAATAGATTTTTAAAATTTGAACATCAACATCATTTTGTTTGTTTTGTTATTTTTTTAAATCCCTATGACTTAATTGTGGATAGTGAACTGCTTAAGAGGGTAGGAGGGACATTATGTCAGATGAAAAAGGTATTTCTTTAGATTTTGAAAAACGCTTTGAGGAGCAACAGGATATTAAAGGTAAAACGTTTAGAACGTTACACATGTTTTATAGAGGGCATTATATTAAGCTATTTATCTCCTTTATATTCTTTCTATTGAAGCATTCTCCGGTATGGATATTACCGATCGTGACGGCGAATTTAATAAACTTTGCAGCTGAGCCAGGTAAACATGAAATGTCAGTCCTTTGGATAAATGTCATAGTGCTTACAGTTGTCATTATACAGAATCTTCCGAGTCAGATGCTGCATATTGGTTTTATGAGTAAGGCTATTCGACATGTAGAGGCCGGGTTAAGGAGTACATTAGTTCGTAAGCTTCAACACTTATCGATCTCTTATCACGGTGAACTTAGATCCGGTAAGCTTCAGGCGAAGGTGCTTCGTGATGTAGAGATGATTGAGATTATGTCTAAACAAACGATGATGGGTGTACTTCCGGCTTTTATGAACGTGATTGTGGCAATAGCGGTGACAGCTAGTAGAAGTTGGACCGTTGTTTCCTTTTTTATTGTAGCTATACCAATCTCTATTCTAATTGTCTACTTTTTCAAAGGGAAGCTGAATAGCAGAAATAGAGAGTTTAGGCACGAAGTAGAAGAAATGTCAGGGCAAGTAGCGGAAACTGTAGAAATGATTCCTGTAACGAGAGCGCATGGCTTAGAGCAAGTGGAGATTAACAAAGTGGATTCTTTACTACACAATGTTAGAGGGAAAGGGTATAGGCTTGATATTACAGAAGCTTTCTTTGGAGCTAGTAACTGGGTGTCATTTCAGTTATTCCAGGTATTATGTTTATTGTTTACGGTGTACTTAGCTTACAATGGGTCGATTCCTATTGGGGATGTAGTTTTATACCAAACATATTTCACGCAAATTTTGATGTCTATATCAGGGGTTATTAATATCTATCCGCAATTGGCAAAAGGATTTGAATCTGTTCATTCTGTTTCGGAGATTCTTTTTGCAAAAGAAACACAAGAATACCAAGGGAAAACCAAATTAAGGGATTTCCGAGGGGAGGTTGCATTTGAACAGGTTGATTTTAGATATAAAGACACAGCTAAACATGTATTGAGTGATTTTAATTTGCAAGTGAAACCAGGTGAATGTATTGCTTTTGTAGGTGAATCTGGTGCAGGTAAATCAACTATCCTCAATTTAATAACAGGTTTTTACAGACCGACGAATGGTCGAATTATTATCGATGATATTCCAATGGATGATTTAAGTATGGTTAAATATCGTAGGAAACTGGCTGTAGTACCACAGAATACAATATTATTTTCTGGCTCCATAAGAGAAAACATTGCGTATGGCCTGGCTGAAGTTACCGAAGAACAGCTTCAACAAGCGGTGGAAATGGCTAATCTTAGGGATATTATTGCAGATTTACCAGAAGGATTAGATACAAAAATAGGAGAACATGGTGATCGAATGTCTGGTGGGCAACGTCAACGAATTGCAATAGCTAGAGCGTTTATCCGCAACCCACAAATGATTATTTTAGATGAAGCGACCTCTGCTCTAGACAATATTTCTGAGAAGCTCATCCAAGATTCAATGAAGGAATTGATTAAGGGGAGAACGACATTTATTGTTGCCCATCGATTATCTACTATTCGTGATGCAGATCGAATTGTTGTTATGAAAAATGGTGAATGTGTAGAAGTAGGTACGTATGAAGAATTACTTGCTAATCGAGGAGAATTCTACCGTATGAAGTCGGCATCAGAAGCGGTAAGTTAATGACTTTTCTATAATGAGATCCTGAGGAAAAAAAGATTTACTTCCTATTTGAGGGATCTCATATTTTTATAAATAAGGTTGTAGTGATTAGTAAAAAATATGAAGTCAATTAAAGGTATAAATAAAAGAATGTAGGAGTTAATGATATTTATGAACCGCTTAAAAAAAAGGAGATCAAATAATGTCTAAATTTTAAATATACAAGAAAATGATTTATATCTTATATTTGGAATTCTAGAAAGTGGAAAATTCAATTATTACATTTTTCATCCATACCATTCGGAATCAGGGGTTTTAACTATTAAGCATCCAGTAGTAAATAGTGCTCGACTTTATCAAATTAGTTACTAAACTATGAAAGCGGTGGGTAATCACCCACCGCTTTCATAGTTTAGTAAAGTACGCTTATCCAACCGCATTCTATCCATTACATCTTTTTTGATATTAGTTAAAAGCTTTTTATCAGGCTTATTCATATTTATTTTGTATAGGTAAGTTTCCATACTTCCATCGCTGATCTATCAATTGGTGTTGGGATGCCTGGTATATCCGTGGATAATAGTTCTTGATTTGTTAAATTCTATCCACCGAAATATTCATCTGGATCTTAATTGATATACATATTAAGTGTATAGCTTATTTTTGGAGTGTCTCTTGGTTCCCTAGGTAATGAAAATAATACTATTCCAATCAGGATTTTAATAACTGTGTTAACCTCATGAATAGTTAAATAGGTCTGCTAGTTCGCCTGTGCTAGATCGACAAAATAACACTTTATTTTTACGAATTATTAAGTTAATATAACTTTATGGATAACTTAATAAATATTTTTTAGCCGTTTTCATAATAGGGTTTAAGTGGCAATTAAAGGAGGCGTCTCTATGATGAAGAAATGGAAAGTTACGTTCGGGTCATTCAAGGATAAATTAATCAACAGGGAGAAAATAAACAGGGGAGTCAGTAACTTGAACGAATCTGGACAGGAACTAAAGCCCCAAAAATATAAGTTGCAGGGTAGTAATAGAGTGCATAAGGTATTTCATAACTTCAAAATTGGGAAAAAGTATGGAGTTGTATTTGGATTTATATTAGTTTTATTTTTACTATCATCTGTATTTACTGGTTATTCGATGAAAAGTCTCTTGAATTTTTCGGAAGAGGTAGAAGTGAAAAGTGATACGTCTATTGAAATAATGGAGATGGCTTCTATCTTTAAGCAAAAATATATCATTATTACGGATATATTAACAGAACAACACCCGAAAACAACCGAAGAGGATTATCAAAACCAAGTGGATCTGTTTAATGAATCAGCGAACAAGATAGAAAAGCGATTCGTTACTGAGAATGACAAAAAGAAATTTGAAAAAGTAATGAGTTTTAATAACCAAATGGATGATTTTTTTGTTAATGATGTTTTACCGACAACGGCTGAATATAGAGAAAATAATGAACGTGTAGACATTTTCGTTCAAACAGATTTACATAATCAAGCAACGACTCTGAGGAATTACGCAATTGATCAATTACAACAACTGAAGCAAGTTATGATGGAAGATAGGACTGTGTTAAGAGGTGAGATGGAAGACAGATCAAACGCGAATATGATTTTAAATGTTGTGATCGTGTTTATTACGCTTGTTCTGTCAATTGTGTTTATACTATTAGTTAGTAAAATGATTACGACGAGGTTAAAAGAGGCAGTTGACTTTTGTAAGCGATTAGCAGCTGGAAAGTTAGTTGGTAATCGCTTAGATAAACAGGGGAAAGATGAAATTAGTGAAATTGCCGAAGTGTTGAATGATATGGCTGATCATTTACAAAACTCAATCTCTCAGTTATTGAAAACAACAAGTATTGTTACAGAAATGTCAGATGTTTTAAAAGAAAATGCAGAGGTAACAACCCATGCGAATGAGCAAATAGCTTCAACTATTTCTGAAGTTGCTTTGGGTTCTGAAGAACAAGTTCGAACATCTCAAAATACAAATATGACTATACAATCTGCATCTAGAGAGTTGTCACTAGTTACGGAACAAATACAAGAAACGTTAACATTAACATCTGAAACTAAGGGTACCATTAATCGGGGTTCTAATTACGTTGAAGACTCAATTGGACAAATGAAAGATATTCAGATGAATGTTGAAAAAGTGGCGGTTATTATCAATTCACTTAGTAATAATGCAACAGAAATAGGTGCGATTGTTGATTTAATAAGTAATATTTCATCTCAAACAAATTTACTGGCATTGAATGCTACAATTGAAGCTGCGCGTGCAGGGGAACATGGTAAGGGGTTTGCTGTTGTTGCGGCTGAAGTAAGGAAATTGGCAGAGCAAACAGCTGGTGCTACTAAAAAGATACAAGAGCTTATTGATAAATCTAACAGTAACACAAAAGACGCTGTTGTTATGATGGAGAATAGTACACAGTCAGTAAGTGTTGGGGTTGAAAAGGTAAATGAAGTTGGAGGTATCTTCGAGGGGATACTAAAATCGGTAGATATACTTTCTGATCATAATAACAATGTTGGTCAAACTATCCTGACAACGAACGACAAGATGGATCAAATGTTAGTATCAGCTGAAGATATTATAGCTGTTTCAGAACGTACTTCTGAAAGTATAGAACAAATAGCGGCAGCTACCGAACAACAAAATGCTTCCATGCAAGAGTTACTAGCATCGTCACAAGAGCTTTCTTCGATGGCTAACTCTCTTGAGGAAGCCTTTTCCAAATTTGAAGTTGATAAATGATTGGTCTATACGAAATAAAGCACAATCCATATATGGACTGTGCTTTAAACTTTTGTTAAAGGGAAATAATTATGGTGGAACTTTAGTAGGTATAAATAAGTTTGGTATATTAAACATGTAAATAAGCCTATAAACTATACGGAAATTGGTATTAACCTTAACGTAAAATTTACATAATTAATAAATATAAGTTATTAATTGTAATACAAGTTAGTTTCATTTATTGTTATCTTATTAATAACACTATAATATCAACGAATAAAGCGAAATGGGAAGTAAGTAATCGTTAAGGTAATTTTTAAATAAAAACGCTTCCGTTATTTATGTAGAACTAGTATAATAATTTTGGTAGCGCTTCCTTAAATTGAATAACTAATTTATCAAAAAAACTTAGATGGAGTATCTACCAAGATCATATTTTTAGAAGGAGGATTTAAATGAGAAAGGTTAAAAAATTTATTACCATTCTTTTTGTAGCTGTATTGATCTTTTCTTCTTGGCCTATGGGTTTCCGGGGAAATTCAGTATCAGCAGCAGTAGATTCAGACATGAATCTAGTAGATTCACAAGCTTCTGATTATACTAGAGCACTATTTGATTATTTTAGAGATAACAGTGGCCAACAAATATTGTTTGGTCAACAACACGCGATTGACGAGGGGTTAACACTTACTAATGCAGCGCCTCGTATAGCTTCCGAACAATCAGAAGTGAAAAATGCTGTAGGAGACTACCCGGCGGTATTTGGTTGGGATACAGGGAGTATTTATGGTAGAGAGAAGCCAGGTGTAGAAGGAAACGTTGAACAAAGTATTGAAAATGTTGCAGCGTCTATGGAAAAAGCGCATGAGTTGGGTGGAATTATAACGCTGAGTATGCACCCGCTTAATTTTGTGACTGGTGGTAATTACAATGATACAACAGGAAGTGTCGTAGAAAATATTCTGCCAGGTGGTTCGAAGCACGCGGAATTTAATGTGTGGTTGGATAACCTTGCTACTCTAGCGGATTCGGTAGAGGATGGCAATGGAAATGCTATTCCGATTATTTTTCGTCCATTTCACGAACAAGATGGTAGTTGGTTCTGGTGGGGAGCTTCCACAACTACTACGGAACAATATAAAGCTATCTTCCGTTATACTGTTGAATATTTAAGAGATGAAAAAGATGTTCATAATATTCTTTATGGTTATTCTCCAGGAGGTGGGTATGGCGGTGACGTTGATCGTTATATGAGAACGTATCCTGGTGATGAATATGTAGACATCATCGGTGTTGATAGCTATGACGATAAAGGTAGTGCGGGTAGTGATTCTTGGATTAATGGTGTAGTAAAAGACTTAGGTATGTTAGTAGACCTAGCTACAGAAAAAGGGAAAATAGCCGCTTTAACAGAGTATGGTTACAGTGCTCAAGGTATTAACGAATCTGGGAATACACTAGATTGGTACACCAGATTACTAGATGCCATCAAAGCGGACGACAAAGCAAGAAACATAGCATATATGCAAACGTGGGCGAATTTTGGTTGGCCGAATAATATGTATGTGCCTTATAAAGATGTGAATGGAGATTTAGGTGGGGACCATGAGTTGTTACCTAATTTTATAAAATTTGAAGCTGACGCCTTTACTGCGTTTCGTGATGAAGTAAAGGGACAAATTTTCACTGCGGAGCACATTGATACTAAAGTGGCTACTGAGTCTCCAGTCGTAAATGTAGCTTCGCCTGTTTCAGGTTCTACTATTAAAGCTGTACCCACTACGATTCGTGTTAGAGTGTTAAATGATACTCCTTCTAACGTTGTGTATGTAGAAGAAGGATCTGACCTAGAACATGAACTGACTCTTGATGATCATGGATACTATTCCGCGGAGTGGACACCTTCTGCCTCTGTTAATGGTGGGGTAACTTATGTGACTGTGAAGGTAATAAAATCTAGTGGAGACGTAGAAACAAAAGAGTTAAAGTTATTTGTCAAGGCTTCAGAGATTTCTATTAAGAAATATACATTTGATGAAAATATAGGCAGTATTAAAACTAATGGAACTTGGCCGGATGCTGAAGTGACAGCGTTTGAGCATGCTACAATAAATGGAGATGGAAAAGTTAAATTCCAAGTATCGGGAATGGGCATTTCTGAAACATGGCAAGAACTAAAATTAGAGCTTACTGATTTAACTGACGTTAATTTATCGAAAGTGAACCGAGTGAAATTTGAAACATTACTCCCTGTCAGTGTTGGAACTGAAGGTGCAAGTGTAAGGGGTGTTGTACAGCTTCCACCAGACTGGACGGAAAAGTTTGGACAGAATTCAACTATAGCAAATGTTGCGGATCTTGAAATGGTAACAGTTGAAGGTGTAGACTATTACAAATATCCAGTTTCAGTTGATTTGACTGATCAAACTTTAATAGACAATGCTAATAGTTTAGCGATTTCTTTAGTTGGGAGTGGCCTAGATCTTACGGAAGCAATTTACATAGATAATATAGAATTGCTAAATTCATATGTAGAAGCTCCGGAGAATCCTTTGCTAGTTGATGACTTTGAAGGGTACATGGGCGATGATACTTTGCTAAGTAATTCCTATTCAAGCAATGGTGACTCCGTTCCTGTATCTATGTCTGAAGAATTCAAAAATAGCGGAAACTATGGAATGAAGTTTGATTTTACTGTAGGTAGCATGGGTTATGGAGGACGACAAACTTCTCTTGGAGGAGTTGATTGGACAGGAACGAATGCTTTTCAATTGTGGTTAAAGAATGAAAGTTTACCTGGTAACGAATTAACGATACAAATCAAGATAGGCGGAGTGAGCTTTGAGGCTCAGGTTGACTTGGAGCAAACTCATGAAGAAATAATTACGATACCGTATAGTGATTTTGCACCAGCCCATTGGGAGTCAAATCAATCTGCGATTATTGATGCAAAAAGGCTTAAGAATGTAGCGGAATTTGCTCTGTATTCTGGTGGTAATCAAGTTGAAAGTTCCATTTATTTAGATGATTTGCAAGCTGTTCGTGATGAAAATGCACCGGATGTTCCATCTGCTCCAGATATAGAAGATGACCCAAAAGAAGTAGAACCGCTTAACTTCAGTTTCGAATCTGACCTTGAAGGATTTGCGGGTGGAAACGCGATTATTGAAGAGGGTAACGCGAAACTTACCGTAGCTCTTGGAGAAGGTGCTAAATCAGAATTCAAGAAAACGAAAGGCTATAATTTAGAGGGATACAATTTTGTGGTTGCTAGTTTAAAGTATGATAATACAGGAACTATTGGGGAAAATCCTCTATTCGCAAAACTGTTTATTAAAACAGGAGGCGATTGGGCATGGACTGATTCTGGTGAAGTGAGTATTAATGCTGATGGTTATACAAATATCGAATTCGATATTACTGAGCTAGCAGTAAAAGATTCAGTTCAGGAGATTGGAATAGAGTTCTTTGCACCAGCTGGTACTGAAGGAGTTACCAATGTGTATATCGACTATATACAAATAGTATCTAGTTTAGAAGAGGTTGTGAAACCAGAAACAGAAAATCCGGGAAGCGGTAGTTCGGAGGAACCAGAAACAGAAAATCCGGGAAGTGGTAGTTCGGAGGAACCAGAAACAGAAAATCCGGGAAGTGGTAGTTCGGAGGAACCAGAAACAGAAAGTCCAGGAACGGGTAGCTCGGAGCAACCACAAACAGATGGGATAAAAAAGCTGGGAAAACCAGTTAAAGAGGTAGTAGTTAACGAGTCAACTTTAGTTAGAAACGATACAAGCGAAGTGTACTCTTTTGAACAAGTTGCTAAAAGAGTGAAGATTAGTAAGGGAGAAATCAATAAATTAGAATCTGGGTACAAGATTCAACTTACCAATGGAAATGTTACTGCTTTACTTCCTGTTTCTCTAATAAAAGGAAAAGGAAATATTGAGTTTATATTTGGAGAAGTAACCGAAAAAGTAGCGAATAAAAATAAAGATGCTTTAAGTCAGATCATCGACTTCAGACTTTTATCTGATGGAAAAGAAATAACTAATTTCAATGATAATCCGATTACATTGACTTTTAAGGTTAATCCTGACAAAGTTAACAATTGGGAAGACCTTAAAGTTGTGTTTATTGATGGAAAAGGAGTAAAGAAAGAATTTATCACTCCTGTTTCATACAATAAAAAGACAGGTGAAGTTGTAGCTGAAGTAGAGCACTTTAGTACTTATGGTGTTTTTGAAATAGCTGATGATTTGGTAGGTAACTCTGGTAATGATCAATTACCAGATACTGCGACTAGTCAGTTCAATTGGATTGTGTTAGGTTTATTAATGTTAGTTTTTGGGGGAATAGCCTTCTTACTAACTAGAAAGAAGAAGTTGCAAAATTAACGATGGAGCACTCCGTAGTATTTATACTGTGGGGTGCTTTTCTTATGGGGAAAATGGACAGTTCTCTCGCGTTCTAAAATTAAAAACCTTTAGGGTGAACTTTCTTCATAAGTTATCAATAAGTGATTGACAAAATAACGTAACCTAAGTAATATTAACTTATTAAGTTATCGATAAACCAACAGTATATCGTATCTTTAGGAGGTATTTGTAAGCGTGAACATGCTAAGGGATGAAATAGCGAAACATTTAGAAGAACACATTTTACCTTTTTGGATGAAATTAAAAGATGATGAAAATGGCGGTTACTATGGTCAAGTTGATTATAATTTAACGTTAGACAAAAAGGCTGATAAAGGTGGTATTGCTACAGCGAGGTTTTTATGGACATTTTCTGCTGCTTATCGAGTAACCGGAAAACAAGAGTATCTTAAACAAGCAGATCATCTTTACAAATTTTTAATTGAAAAAGTATATGATCATCAATTTAAAGGACTTTATTGGTTATTAGACTATCAAGGTAACCCAAAGGATACTCGTAAACACGTTTATACACAATCTTTCGGTATTTATGCACTAAGTGAGTATTACCGTGCTAGTAAAAATGAGGATGCACTTCAGTTAGCTAATGAATTATTCGAGCTTATAGAGGATAAAGGCTTTGATAGTGAGCGCAATGCTTATAAAGAGGAATTTGATCGTCTATGGAATGAGACATCAAATGAAATGCTTAGTGAAAATGGTGTTATCGCTGAAATTACAATGAATACGCATATTCATGTATTGGAAGCATACACAAACCTTTATAAAGCGAATCCAACGGACACAATAAGACTAAAGCTGGAAAATTTGATGAAAGTTCATTATGAAAAAATCTATAACAAGGATACAAAATTCCTAGGTGTATTTTTTGATAAGCATTGGAATAGTTTAATAGACCTTAAATCGTTTGGCCATGATATAGAGGCTAGTTGGTTGATGGATGAAACAATTAAGGCGCTAGATCTTAATGTTCCAGACTATGATCAAATGGTTACAAATATTGCCTACAATATTGCAGATTATGCTACTCAAATGGATGGTTCTTTAATCAACGAACAAGAGGGGGACCATATCGACTATACGAGAGTATGGTGGGTCCAAGCGGAAGCGATGGTTGGTTATTTGAACGCTTATGAAAGAACGAGTGATAAGAGGTTCTTAGAATTAATTAATAATCAGTGGGAATATATTAAAAAGTTTGTTGTTGATCACCGCGTGGGTGGCGAATGGTATTGGTCTGTCGATAATGATGGTACCCCCGCAGAACGTAATATAAGTGAGCCGTGGAAAGTATCTTACCACAATAGTAGATTTTGCTTAGAATTTATGGAGAGGATGACAAAATAATGATACATGAAAAATATTATAAACTAGTTGAAAAACAAGAAGAGTTACTTACGAGGAAGAATGAAGTTAATGAGGATTTCTATAATGGAGTTTATGATCGCTATCTATATCCGGTAATTACACGTCATCATGTGCCAGTTCATTGGAGGTTTGATATAGACAGAGAAACAAATCCTTACTTTATGGAACGATTAGGGGTTAATGCAGCTTTTAATGCTGGTGCCATATATCATGAAGGTAAATATTATTTAGTAGTCCGTACGGAGGGTTTAGATCGTAAATCTATTTTCACATTAGCAGTAAGCGACAATGGAATAGACAATTTCCGTTTTATTGATACCCCACTTACTTGGGAGGATATCGATAAGGGAGAAATCAATATATATGATATGCGCTTGGTAAAGCATGAAGATGGTTGGATTTACGGGATTTATTGCTCTGAAAGTAAGGACCCTGAAGCTTTAGAGTTTGATACATCTAGCGCGATCGCGCAAGCGGGTTTGGTGCGCACGAAGGATTTGAAGACTTGGGAACGCCTACCAAATATTCAAACGCCATCTCCACAGCAACGTAATGTTGTATTGCATCCAGAATTTGTTGATGGAAAATATGCGTTTTATACTCGTCCACAAGATGGTTTTATTTCAACTGGTTCAGGTGGAGGTATTGCGTTCGGCTTAACGGAAGATATAATGAATCCAGTTATTGAACACGAGCAAATAATCCATGAAAAAAAATATCATACTATTTACGAAGTGAAAAATGGTCAAGGACCAGCACCAATTAAGACAGATAAAGGATGGATTCACATTGCGCACGGTGTTCGTAACACTGCAGCTGGTTTAAGGTATGTCCTTTATACATTCGCAACTAGTTTGGAAGAACCGACTAAGATTATTGCGTTACCAGGTGGACATTTTATTGCTCCTTATGATAATGAGCGAATTGGAGATGTATCAAACGTAATTTTCTGTAATGGTGCAGTTGTAAATGAAGATAATCAAGTGTTTGTCTACTACGCTTCTAGTGATACACGCATGCATGTGGCAACTACTACGATTGATAAATTGATGGATTATACATTCAACACGCCAGAAGATCGTTATCGCTCCCTCGAAAATGCACAACAGCGTAAAGAGTTAGTTGAAAAGAATGAAAAACTGCTAAACGATAACAAATAATGAACATTTTTAACGCAACTTTATAATTAAGTAATATATAAAGTAATAAATAGAGTAATTTTTATCAAAAAATGTTATGATAGCAATAAATAGTCAAATGTATTTTACTGTTTTTATATTGAAGACTGTAGGGGGTGAGTTAGGTTGAAGACAAATGTTACGATGCGGGATATTGCTGAAAAGCTAGATGTAAGCAGTGTGACTGTATCGAAAGCCCTGAACGATAAAGATGGCGTAAGTGAAGAATTGAAAGTAAAGATAAAAGAATTAGCTGAGAAAATGGGTTACCGATACAATACAATGGCAAAATCGATGAAGGACGGACGTTCTTATAACGTGTGTGTTATAATTCCTGAAAGGTTTACAGGTGTATCGCAATCCTTTTATTTAAAAGTATATCAATTTATCGCTCGTGTATTAGAGGAAAGTAATTATTATGGAATTATTCATATTTTACCTTCTGAAGACGAAGAGAACTTGAATCTTCCAAGGATTTACCATGAAAGAAGAGTCGATGGTTTTATTATGTTAGGTCAAACGAACAAAGAGTATATAGACCTTATGAAAAGTATAAACATGCCGCTAGTATTTTTAGATTTTTATGATGAAAATGGGGATGTAGATGCTGTTATTACCGATAACTTCTATGGTGCGTATGAAATTACTAATTATTTGATTCAGTCTGGCCATAAGGAAATCGGGTATGTAGGGAATTTATTTACAACGAGTAGTATTCAAGATAGATTTTTAGGGTACTATAAATCTTTACTGGAACACAAAATAAACCTAAACCAGGATTATGTAATAAAGGATCGTGATGAGCGAGGTGTCTATATTGACTTGGAACTTCCTGATAAACTCCCCACTGCCTTTGTATGTAACTGCGATCAAATTGCGCACTTACTCATTACAAAATTAAATAGCTGTGGTTACAAAGTTCCAGAAGATGTTTCGGTAGTTGGGTTTGATAATGATATTTATGCAACGTTAACAGCACCTCATCTTACTACTGTAGAGGTAGATATAGAAGAAATGGCTAAAAATGCGGTGAAATTTATTTGTGAGAAAATGGATGACAATTCAGCAACCTTTGGCAGAGTTTCTGTAAAAGGTAAAATCATATATAGAGATTCTGTGAAATCATTATCTGGACTTGTGGAACAAGGTAATTAGTAAATTACCTTGTTTTCTTTTTATAAGATAAGAAAGCTAAAAAGCTGTCTAGCTCCGGATTCCTATCCCCTCGAGGTATTAAAACACATATCTTTGTGACAATGTGTAAAGATACTTGACATAAGTTTGTTTGGTGAACGAGGGTTGTTTTTACAAAAGTTACTGTTACTCTGTAATATAAAATGAGGAAGGGATATCGTGAATAAAAAAATCTATACTTTTTTTCAAGTGGTGTACAAGTTTATTGTAGTCAGCTTTTACTTTTGGATATCTTTAATCAAAGGTCTAATTATATACAGCATTATACCTTCAATAGCTGCTCTATATTTAACTATAGATTCAATTCTAAAAGGTAAAAAAGAGGATGCAGATCTTAAGGTTACTTTTAATGAGTACAATGATACTTATAATCAATATAAATTATCTTCTTTTATATTTTCGTTGGTCATGATTATGAGTATAGCTTCCTTACTTTTATTACTTAAGGTAGAGAATAGGCTGGCTGTAATTGGAATAATAGTTGCAGTTTATATTTTATTTATGACGTTTGTTACGTTAAGTTACACGGTAAATTATTTAGTTTACAGAAATCTCTCTATTAAACATTCGTTTGCTTTTGCATTTGTTTCTGTTTTGAAGTTTCCTGTTCAAACGTTATTAGTAACTTCTTTATTTATTATTTTATTAGCAGCAGCTTATCTTAATATAGTGTTCTTTGTGGCATTCGGACCAATTATTTACTCATTTGGTATCAGAATCGCTATTAAAAAATTAATAGAAACAGATTAAAAAGAGGTGTGATTAATGAAATCACACCTCTTTTTATAAGTCTTTCTAGATATTATTACTATAATTACAGGAGATGGTGTTAAACGGTAAAGGTGTAGAACAATTATCGTTAACCTTGATCGCGTAGTTTTAATTGTGAAATCACTTAATGTAACCACTACATAGTTACATGTAGAGTTAACTTAATATTAATTCACAAAAAATAGCAAAAAACTATTGACTAGTAACCGTTTTCATTATATTATTAGGTTGTTAATAACTTTAACGTTAACTTAACGAAAAGAGAGGGGTCAAAAGAAATGAGTAAAAAACTTTTGATGTTAATTGCAAGCGTTTTAACAATACTTATGATTTTCACTGGTTGTTCGTCTGATGAAGGCGGAGAAAGTGGCGGAGACAAAGGTGGAGATAGTAAACCTGTAGCTGAAACTTGGAAAGATAAAGATCCTTCAGAAATAGAAGGAGATCTTACAGTAATTACTCACCGTACTGATATCGTTGATTCGGTATATCAAGATTACAAGGCGAAGTTTCAAGAGAAATATCCAAATGTAAATGTTGAGTTTGAAGCTCTTACTGATTACGGTGGTGAAATTATGCCTCGTATGAATACAGAAGATTATGGTGATGTTCAATATCTTCCGGTACAAGTTCCGATTGAAGATATTCCTAACTTCTTCGAGCCGATGGGTTCGTTAGATGATATGTCTGAAAAATACCTTGGTGTAGAGGAAAGAGCAGTTGATGGAACTGTTTATGGTATTCCAATTGCTGTAACATACACTGGTATCATTTATAACAAAGCGGTATTTGAGGAAGCTGGAGTAACAGATATTCCTGAAACACCAGAAGATTTTATCGCAGCTTTACAAAAAGTGAAAGATAATACGGATGCTATTCCAATGTACACTAACTATGCAGCGGGTTGGCCGCTAACTCAGTGGGAAGGTGCTGTAACAACAACTGCTGGTAGTGTTGATTACTACAATGTTGATATGTTAGACGACCCGACTCCGTTTGATGAGGGAGATCCACATTACGAGCACTATAAATTAATGTATGATGTTGCTGAAAAAGGGTTAATCGAAAAAGATCCATTAACTACTGATTGGGAAAAATCAAAAGTTATGATGAACAATGGTGAAATCGCAACAATGGTTTTAGGATCATGGGCTCTTGAACAAATTCAAGGTGCAGGCGAAAATGCTGATGACATTGCTATTATGCCATTCCCAACTAATGCTGAAAAAACTATTTTCTCATTGGGTGCTGACTTAAATATTTCTATTAACAAACATAGTGAAAATAAAGAAGCTGCATTTGCGTGGGTTGATTGGTTTATTAATGAATCTGGTTACTCAGTAGAACAAGCGGGTGGAATTAGTGCCGCTAAAGACGTTCCACTTCCAGAAGCTTTAGCAGCTGGGGAAGAAAAAGGATGGGAATTCTCCATGTTAACGCCATCCCCAGAAGACAAAAAGGGATTATTGGATGAAATTGATAAAGAATCTGAAGTTGGTTTATGGTTAGAACCAAATAAAAAGATCCTTATCGAAGCTGCAATTGGTAATAGAGACATGAGTTATGATGATGTAATGAACAGCTGGAATGAAGATTGGAAAGCTGCTTATGAAAAAGTCACTGCTGAATAAATAGATATTGAGTGAATAGTGATAAGGACAAAGGAGAGTGCGGTCTTTGCGCTTTCCTTTCCTGTTCTTACCAAAAAGCTAGGGGGTGCAATTTATGTTTAAGTTTTCGAATATGTCCTTTCGTAACAAGAGGAAATTTATGTTTAGGTTCCCAGATATATCCTATCGCAACCAGAGGAAAATTATTATTGCTGCTTTTTTAATTGTTCCAATGGCACTATTAATTACTTTTTCCTTTTTGCCAGTAGCTAATATGATTTGGTATAGTTTCACCGATTGGAATGGATTTAGTGAGAAAGAATTCATATGGATAGAAAATTATAGGACGGTATTTACGGATCCGGAATATTTCCGTGTATTTACAGTTAGTTTGTATTATTTTGTAGGTACATTTGTTCAAATGGCAATTGCCTTATATTTTGCGACTATTTTGAGCTTTAAAGTTAGACTTAAGAATTTCTTTAAAGGGGTATTATTCTTCCCTTACTTATTAAATGGTGTTGCGATTGGTTTTATGTTCTTATTTTTCTTTAGACCGGATGGTGCCTTAGATACGGTACTATCGGCAATTGGTCTAGGTAACTTTACTCAATTGTGGTTGGGAAACCCTGATCTAATAAACATATCTTTAGCGGGAACATCTGTATGGAGATATATGGGTTTTAACTTTATCATTTTCTTGGGTGCGATATCTTCTATCCCAGGTGATGTATATGAAGCTTCGGAAATTGATGGTGCTAATAGATGGCATCAGTTCAGATATATAATATTACCAAGTATTAAAATAATAGTTTCATTAAACTTAATTCTAGCAATAAGCGGTGCTTTAAGTGCCTTTGAAATTCCGTACATTATGACTGGTGGTGCGAATGGCAGTATGACTTTCGTAATCCAAACAGTCGATACAGCATTCAAGTATGGAAAAATTGGTCTAGGTTCAGCGATGGCTGTAATCTTATTGATCATTGTAGTGATTGTGACAGTCATTCAGAAAAAGTTCTTTGGAGAGGATGATTAATATGGGGCAATTAAATCGATCTTTAGGTAATGTCTTCAAATATGCATCCTTAATATTAGGTGCCTGTGTTGCTATATTACCGATTTTAGTAGTATTCTTTGCAGCATTCAAAACAGGTACAGAATATTCCAATACTGGTCCTCTAACACCTCCTAGCGACTGGACAAACATTGCTAATTTTAAACGTGCTTTTAGTGAAGGTAATATGTTAATGGGGTTTAAAAATACGGTTATTATTCTTGTGATTTCAATCATTGGAACAACCTTAGTAGGTTCAATGGTGGCTTTCGTATTAAATCGATTTAAATTCAGAGGTAGTAAGTTAATTCTAGGTGCCTTCTTATTAGCTACATTGATTCCAGGTGTAACTACTCAAGTAGCTACATTTCAAATTGTAAATAATCTAGGATTGTTTAATACGATGTGGGCAGCAGTTGTGCTTTACTTAGGAACAGACATTATTGCTGTATATATTTTCCTTCAATTTATGGAATCTATTTCTGTCTCGCTAGATGAATCAGCGATGTTAGATGGTGCTTCTTATTTTAGAATTTATCGTTCAATAGTTTTACCATTATTAAAACCTGCGATAGTAACGGTAATTATTGTAAAAGGTGTTAATGTGTATAACGATTTCTATACCCCGTTCCTATACATGCCAAAATCTGATTTGCATGTAATATCAACAGCCTTATTTAAATTTAAAGGGCCTTACGGATCTGAATGGGAAATTATTTGTGCAGGGATTATGATTGCGATTATCCCGACTTTAATTGCGTTTCTCGCATTACAAAAATACATTTACAATGGCTTTGCAGCAGGTTCAGTAAAATAAAATTTAATGGACATCCCTATTCTATAAAAAAACTAAGACTAACAAGTGAGTTGTATTTAACATAATGAGAGGGGTTTTAGTAGTGGCGAATGTAAAAATAGTTGGAAATGCTTTGCCTAATATTCCTTGGCAAGATAGACGAGTAGAAAGTGAACTACCAGTCTGGAGACATTCTGAAAATCCAGTAATTGATCGTAATCCAGCAAAAGGTGTGGCTAGAATATTTAATAGTGCAGTTGCACCATATGGTGATAAGTTTGTTGGTGTATTCCGTGCTGAAACAATAAATGGACGCCCGCATTTAAGAATGGGTTGGAGCGAAGATGCGCTTAATTGGGATATAAACGACAATCCGATAGACTTCATAGATGAAGATGGTAAGGAATATAACCCTTTATATGCGTATGATCCTAGACTAGTGAAAGTTGAAGGTGAATACTATATTATCTGGTGTACAGATTTTTATGGTGCATCAATCGGTGTTGCGAAAACAGTTGATTTTAAAACGTTTGTACGTTTAGAGAATCCGTTCTTACCGTTCAATCGTAATGGTGTATTATTCCCACGTAAAATTAACGGCAACTTTGTTATGTTGTCGCGTCCAAGTGACAGTGGTCATACACCATTTGGTGATATTTTCTTAAGTGAAAGTCCTGACTTCGTGCATTGGGGTAAGCATCGTCATGTAATGAGCAAGGGTGGTGACGGTTGGTGGCAAAATGTAAAGATTGGTGGTGGACCAGCTCCGATTGAAACGTCTGAAGGTTGGTTAATGTTCTATCACGGTGTAACTGGTACGTGTAACGGTTTTGTGTATTCCATGGGTGCGGCAATTTTAGACCTTGATGATCCATCTAAAGTGAAGTACAGAGCAAAGAATTTTGTGCTGACTCCTGAAAAGTGGTATGAAGAAAGAGGTTTTGTGCCAAATGTTATTTTCCCTTGTGCAACATTACAGGATGCAGATACGGGAAGAATTGCGATTTACTATGGTGCTGCTGACACTTATGTTGGTATTGCATACACGACAATTGATGAAATAGTTTCGTACGTGAAGGAAAACCATGAAGATGTAGCGGATGATAAAGAAAACGGAAAACTATAAAAAATAAAGGTAAACCTAACGAGGTTTACCTTTTATTTTCGGAAACTAAGAGAACTAGAGTTGTACTACAGGATGGTAGGATGCAACAGAGAAGGGGCGAGATTATGGAGTATATTAAGGGGTTTACATTCGGTTGGGGAGCGAAAAAAGGGGATTTTAAAAAGCCGGAAGCAAAGGAATCGCTCAAGTTAATGAAGGAACGGACGGCGAGTAACTATGTGATAATAGCTCTAGCTGCACATCAGAAAACGGCATTTTCGACTGAGATCGATTATAAGGGAGACCATATGGTAAGTGATGAAGAACTAATAGATATGGTTCGATATGCTAGATCTCTTGATCTGAAAGTGATGATCAAGCCTACTGTTAATCCAAAAGATGGGATTTGGAGAGCGCATATAAATTTCTTTGATATTGATGTTCCATGTGAACCTAAGTGGTCTGATTGGTTCAAGAGTTACACGGATTACCAACTTCATTATGCAGAGATTGCTGAAGAATTAAATTGTGAGATGTTTATTGTTGGGTGTGAAATGGTTCAAACAGAGCGAAAAGATAAAGAGTGGCGTGCTTTAGTTGAAGAGGTGCGTAAAGTCTATCATGGTTTAATTACGTATAATACCGATAAATATCAAGAAGGAAATGTGAAATGGTGGGATGCAGTAGATGTTATTTCTTCGAGTGGATATTATCCACTTGGTGATTGGGAAAATCAGCTTGACCGTATTGAAGAGATTATTAAACCTTTTCAAAAGCCATTTTTCTTTGCGGAAGCAGGGTGCCCTAGCCGTAATGGCTCAGCTGATGTTCCTAATGATTGGTCTCTTGAGGGTGACATTAATCTAAAGGAACAAGAGGAATTTTACAAAGATATGTTTGCGGCGACGTGTAAAAGAGATTGGGTGAAAGGGTTTGGATTATGGGATTGGAAGGCTATTTTGTATCAGGAAAATAAAGCGAATCAAGATGATGATTATGCTGTTTTTGGGAAGCCTGCTGAAAAAGTAATCAAAGATTTTTATAGTTCTATTTAATCCAAGGTTCTTTTCGCATACTTTCGTGCTTACGAACAGCGCAGTTGAGAGAAAGTTACCAGTAACTATATTCAATTCTTTACACTTTAATTAGTTGAGTGCAAATGCGATGCGACGTTGGGAAGGCTTCTTACGTTACGAAATCAGAGAGCTTTAAGAATTCGCTTCGTTAGAACCTATTACTTATTGGTGAGTCTGTAGATGTTGCGACATAAAAAAATAGTGATAGTTATTAAATAATAAGGACGACACTTTATCTATATAAGGTGTCGTTTTATTATCATTTTTATAATAACCACTAACAAAATAACATTTTTAAAAAAATGAATAAACATTGTTTATCTTCTGTTTAAAAAACATGAGAATATTATTGAAAAGTTAGCGCTGTGTGATATAATTTAGCTAACAAAATTAAATAATAATGATAACAAAAATAACAAAGGGGTCAGGTGATGAAATGGAAAAGATTAATTTAAATGGATTGTGGAAAATGAAACCATCAACTGAATCAAAATGGATGGACGCAACAGTTCCTGGTTCAGTAATGCATGATTTGTTATCACTTGGACTGATTGAGGATCCTTTTTATCGTGATAATGAAGACCAAGCATATGATATAGCTTCTAAGGATTACATTTTCACTAGAAACTTTCATGTGGCAGATGAATTTCTAAAGGAAGGGAACGTTGTATTGCGGAGCGAAGGGATAGATACCATCTCGGAAATTATAATAAATGGTAATACAATTGCTAAAACAAATAACATGCATCGTACTTATGAGTTTGAAATTAAGCCTTATATTTTTAGTGGTGAAAATGAATTGGTTATTAAGCTTTACTCCCCAATACAATATATCAAAGAAAGACAAGTGCAAAATCCATTGATGGGGGTAGATCATGCTATAGAAGGGTATCCACATCTACGTAAATCTCACAGTATGTTTGGGTGGGATTGGGGTCCAAAGATACCTGACTTAGGTATTTGGAGGGATATTTCGATATTAGCTTGGAGTACTGGGAGAATTGATGATGTATATATTAATCAAGATCATAGCAACAACCAAGTGAAGATAGAAGTAAATGTTCAAGTACAAAAACGAAATCTTGAAAATGTGCAACTTCAGGTTAAGCTCACCAACCCACAGGGTGAAGTGCAAATAAATAATATACCTTCGACTTTTGGAAGTGAAACAATTACTTTTATAGTAGAAAACCCTGAGCTTTGGTGGCCAAGAGGATACGGTGCGCAATCTTTATATACAGTAGAAGTAAAAACGTTAAGTAATAAGGATAGTGTACTAGATGAAAAGATGTATCAAATTGGATTACGCACTATTGAGGTAAAACATGAACTTGATCAGTGGGGCAAGTCATTTGAGTTTATCGTGAATGGCCATGCGATCTTTATGATGGGTGCCAACTATATACCGGAAGATAATTTATTAGCAAGAGCATCAGAGTCTAGAACGGAGAAGTTAATCCAAGACTGTGTAGAAGCGAATTTTAATATGATTCGTGTCTGGGGTGGTGGACATTATCCAGATGACTACTTCTATGACCTTTGTGACCGCTATGGAGTAGTAGTGTGGCAGGACTTCATGTATGCGTGTAGTGTTTATGAACTAACAGAAGATTTTGAGGAGAATGTAAAGCAAGAAGCGATTGATAACATTAAGCGAATTAGGCACCACGCAAGTCTAGGAATCTGGTGTGGAAATAATGAAGTAGAAGAGGCGATGGAGTATTGGGGTTGGCCAAAGGATCCATCCGAAAGAAGAGATTATATTAAATTGTTCGAATTCATTTTACCTGATCTAGTAAAACAATTTGATCCAGAGACATTTTACTGGTCCTCTTCCCCATCATCAGGTGGTGGCTTTGGAGACCCGAGAAATCCTGATGTTGGTGATGTTCATTATTGGGAAGTTTGGCACGGTCAAAAGCCGTTCACGGATTATCGAAACTTTTATTTTAGATTTTGCTCTGAGTTTGGTTTTCAGTCATTCCCGTCATTAAAAACGGTTAAAACATTTACTGAACCAGAAGATCGCAATATTTTTTCAAGAGTAATGGAGAAACATCAGAAAAATGATGCAGCTAATGGAAAGATTCTATTTTACTTATCAGAGAACTTTTTGTATCCGAAAGATTTTGATTCCTTGCTTTATACATCGCAACTTCTACAGGCGGAAGCTATTAAATATGGGGTGGAGCACTGGCGTAGAAATAGAGGAAGGTGTATGGGTTCTCTTTATTGGCAATTGAATGATTGCTGGCCAGTAGCTTCTTGGTCAAGTATCGATTATTACGGACGTTGGAAGGCGTTGCACTATTTTACGAAAAAGTTCTATGACCCTATTCTACTTTCCGTTGCAGAAGAAGGGAAAACGGCAGATTTGTTCGTGACGAATGATACATTAGATGCGGTTAACTGTAGAGTGGAATGGGAACTGAGGAATCATTCTACGCAAATATTGCAGGAAGGGTATGTGGATATAAAGGTGGATGCTCTTTCCGCTAAGAGCTGTCAAAAGCTTGATTTCAAAGAAGTTTTAACAGATAAAAACATATTGAATACGTATTTAGAATGTACATTAATAATAGAAGATGAAACCTATAGTTCCTCAACAGTTTTGTTTACGAAGCCAAAGCATTTTGACTTTCTTAATCCAAATCTTAAAACAGATGTTAGTGAGGTAGAAGATGCATTTATTGTTTCAGTTGAAACAGAAGCATTTACGAAATATATTGAATTAGAATTAGAAGAAGCAGATGCTAAATTTGAAGATAATTATTTTGATTTATCAGCGGGAAATAGTAGAAAAATTAAAGTGGATAAAGCTAGTCTTAGTATGGAACTAACCCGAGAAGCCTTTGAGCAACAATTAAAGGTGCGCAGTGTATATCACATAACTAATTAAACATGGGTACCATGATGGAATTCTACTTTCCGCCTGGTCATTCCGTAACAGAGCGTCCCATATTAGATGCAAACTACAGTATAATAGAAACAAAAAAGAGCTGTTGGAGTTGGTATTATGGCAAAGAAAGTAACAATGCAGCAAATTGCGGATTATTTAGGTGTATCAAAATATGTAGTATCTAAAGCACTTTCTGGGAAAGAAGGTGTCAATGAGTCGACCCGTAGTAAAGTGATTGATACAGCATCTCAATTAGGTTATTTCGCTCAAAAGAATAGTAAGGTTAGCAGTATAAAATTATCAAATGCATCTAAAACCAATAGACTAAAGGAAGAAGGGAATGTCCTTGTTCTTATGCCTAATATTAGGTATCAGACGATGGAATCCTCCTATTGGGGTGGGATTGTTGATGGTATTTCCTCTGGTCTGGAAAAGCTAGGTTATGGAGCAGTAGTAGTAACGGAGACGAATGTAAAGGTACTCTCCAATATATTAAATCCTACCGGGTTTCTAGGTGTCATTAGTGTCGGGGTTGTTTCATCCAATCTTTTATTAGAAGTTCAGAAGATGAACACGCCAATTGTAATGGTAGATTATGAAGATCTCCTGTTACCTTGTGACACGCTATTTAATAACAACTTTGATGGCAGTATGAATTTAGTTAACTATTTAATGGGAATTGGACATACAAAAATCCAGTATGTTGGAGATATACATTATTCAAGAAGTTTTTATGATCGATGGCTTGGACTAAAGAGTGTACTAGAAATGAAAGGGATACTGAACGAGTTAGATACCGAACTAATGAATTTAGACATATTTAAAGTGGAAGAACAATTTTATCAATGGTTAAGTAAGAATAGGGGACAGGATACTTTTCCAACTGCATTTGTTTGTGCTAATGACAATATAGCTGCTCGGGTAGTATCAGTACTAACAAATGCTGGTGTCCGTATTCCAGAAGATGTATCTGTTGCTGGATTTGATAATAAAGAATTTACGTATAAGCAAAGTCCAACTATAACAACCATAAACGTTGCTAAGGAGGACATGGGTAAGCGCGCAGTAGAAATGTTAATGAGGAGAATTGAAGAAAAAGATGCGCCGTTTGAAAAAGTGATGTTAGCAGGAGAAATTATGCTACGTGAATCAACTTCAGGTGTTATATCTTAAGGAGGTTTCTACATGAAGGAAATATTTATAAAAGGGATGACTTATGGGTGGAATACAACTAGAGGTGCCTACCGCACGAATGAAGCGGTTGAATCACTAGAAAAACTAAAGGCGACTGGTAGTGAATGGATTGCGCTTTCTTTCTACGCGCTTCAAGATAGTTTCCATTCTACAGAAATATCTTTTGATTATGGTCAAACAATGACGGATAGAGATATTGAGTTTGCTGTACGAAAAGCGAAGGAATTGGGATTAAAAGTATGCTTGAAACCAGTTGTTAATTGTAGAGATGGGATCTGGAGGGCGAGAATTGGGTTCCCAGAGGATGCGGTAGATCATTGGGAAAAATGGTTCTCATCATACTCAGATTTCCTACTTCATTATGCAGAACTTGCAGAAGAACTAGGTTGTGAAATGTTCTGTATAGGTTGTGAGATGATTAATACTGAGAGCCAAACAGCGAGATGGGAAAAGGTAATCAAAGAGGTGCGCTCAAAATACAAAGGCCTAATTATTTATAATGCGAACCATGGAAAAGAAGAAGGTGTAGCATGGTTTGATAAAGTGGATCTTATTGGAACTAGCGCTTATTATCCTGTTGCAGAAAAAGCAGGTGATAGTGAAGAAAATATGATCAAAAAGTGGGAAGAAGTTAAAGTGAAAATGAAAAAGCTACATGAAAAATTTAATAAACCAATTGTTTTCATGGAAATTGGTTGTAGAAGTGCAGCTGGTTGCGCCACTATGCCATGGGACTTTGAGCATACCGATTTACCTTTTGATGAAGAGGAACAAGCTAATTTTTATAGCTCGGTTATGAAAGTGTTTTGGGATGAGCCGTGGTTTGCAGGCTTCTTTTGGTGGGATTGGAAAACAAAGCTTTACCCACTGGAGGACGCCAAAAAAGATAAAGACTTTGATATATACGGTAAAAAAGCGGAAGAAATCGTCAAACATTGGTATAGTAATGAACCGGTATTAGCGAAATAGATAAACCATTTGGAGGTTTAAAAATGGAACTTGGAAATCGTATTGTTTTTATAGGAGATAGTATTACAGAATGGGGAAGAGACGGAAAGTCAGATCAGATTGGTACTGGCTACGTTATGTTAATTCACGACTATCTACGGGTCACCTATCCTGCAACCAGATTTGACATGTTTAATAGGGGAGTAGGTGGTGATCGTATTACAAACTTAGCTGAAAGATGGACGGAGGATGTATTCGATCTTAAGCCAGATGTTGTCTCTGTATCAATTGGAATTAATGACGTTTGGAGACAGTTGGATAATCCAGATCTAGAACAGGTAACCGTTGGAAAATTTGAAGCGATATACCGCGATTTATTAACCCAAGTTAAAGAGAAAACGGATGCAAAAATGATTATTATGGAACCTACTATTATTGAAGAGGACGTTAAAGCAAAAGGGAACGTACTTCTTAAACAATATGTAGATGTTGTTCATAAGATGGTAGATGAATTTGGTGCAGTATTAGTACCTACACATACTGCGTTTGTAGACTATTTAAAAGTTGGTAGTGACTTCTCATTAACAATCGATGGTGTTCATATGAATACGACAGGTAATATGTTAATGGCTAAAACATGGATTGAAGCAGTAGAAAAAGCTTGAGCAAGTGGGGCGACGATTAATAAAATCGTTGCTCTATTTTTATTAAGTTCTATTATGAAACAACCATCACAAAACTCATTTGAAAACAGTTCTAAAGTTGAAATACTATTACTGTATGATAGTGAAAAAATAACCGACTAAAACCGAAAATAGGAATATATATTCTGAACTCACTTCTTGATTTTTACTTCCCAATAGTCTTCTAAAAATCAGCAGAAGTATTACTGACAGTACATAAATGATTGCCATGAAAAAAAGCAGTATTTTTATATCTTCGACGTATGGACCATCTAGGTTAATTAGCTGATCTGCTAGAAGCGGAGCAAGAGTAGTTAGTATTATAGAAGTAAGAAAAAGAGCTATGTCATTTCTCCATAGTTCCTTAAATTTATCTCTCATCCTCCATCCCATAGATAAAAATAAATATATAAAATTCTTAAGAATGATGCTTTAATTGTACCATATATTCCCATTTATGAAATATTCACCTTTTTTATTTAAGTATGTAGAATATATTCGAATTTGAAACTTAGTATTATAGATATTTATTAATATACTTAAAAAATTAGTGATACAAAATTATTTTTAAAGTTAACGATTAAGTAATAATATGGTATAATGAAAACGGTATCTTTTATAGGAGGTTTTATCTTGTGAATTATCAACCGAAATTAAATAGATATGATGATATGGAGTACAGAAAGTGTGGGAATAGTGGTTTGAAAGTGCCTGCGATTTCACTTGGGTTGTACCGGAATTTTGGGGAAGTGGAAAGCTATCAAACTGCCAAAAAAATGGTACAAACGGCCTTTGATTTGGGGATTACTCATTTTGATTTGGCTAATAACTATGGTGAACCTTCAGGCAGCGCAGAAGAAACATTCGGGAAAATTCTTCATAAGGAACTGAGTGGATATCGAGATGAGGTGCTCATTTCTACAAAGGCAGGTTACGATATGTGGCCTGGTCCGTATGGCGATTTTGGTTCCAGAAAGTATATGCTTGCAAGTTTGGACCAGAGTTTAACTAGACTTGGACTAGATTACATCGATATTTATTATTCTCACCGATACGATCCGGAAACGCCGATTGAGGAGACAGTAGGAGCATTAGATACTGTTGTTAAGCAAGGGAAAGCACTATATGTGGGTGTTTCTAATTATCCGTCTGATGTTACACAACAAGCAGCAAAACTATTTCGTGAACTAAAAACACCATTTATTGTCCATCAACCCCAGTACTCGATGTTCCTAAGAGGAGCTGAGGGGGATTTGTTTCCTGTTTTAGAAGAGGAAGGATTAGGGGCAATCGTATATCAACCACTATATCAAGGTTTGTTAACAACAAAGTATCAAAATGGGATCCCTAGTGATTCACGAGTAGCGAAGAAAGTAGATTCCATTTCAGAGGACCAGGTTACAAAAGAAAGTTTGGAACAGGTAAAGCGATTAAAAGTAGTAGCGGATCAGCGTAATCAATCTGTTGCTCAACTAGCGCTTTCATGGGTATTGCGGAATAGAACAGTAGCTTCTGCTTTAATTGGTGCTAGTAGACCCGAACAAGTGGAGGAAAATGTAAAGGCTTTAGCTAATTTAGATTTTTCGGATGAAGAGCTAGCTAATATTGATGAAATACTTACAAAGTAACATTCTATTGTTGAAAGGGTGTAGAAAATGCACATAGATATGCCTATTGAAGAATTAGAGAAATACATGGGAAAAAGCCCGAGACCTGATGACTTCGATGAATATTGGGCATCTGCTTTACGGGTATTAGATGGACAATCATTAGATTATGAGCTTGTTCCCGCTAATTTTAAAACTAGTTTTGCAGATTGTTATCATCTTTATTTTACTGGAGTAGGTAGTGCTAGAGTACATTGTAAATTTGCAAAACCGAAGCAAGGAAAAGCAACAGGGCAAGGTCTAGCAATCTTTCACGGATATTCTGTGGATTCTGGTGATTGGCTGGACAAGGTGGCGTATGCAGCAGAAGGAGTAATGGTTCTAGCATTAGATTGTAGAGGGCAAGGTGGATTATCAGAAGATAACTTATCGGTTAAAGGTCCTACTCTTCGGGGTCATATTATCAGAGGAATCGATGATCCGAATCCACACAATCTTTACTACAGACAAGTGTTTTTGGATACTGTTCAAACAGTTCGTATTCTTATGTCTATGGAAGAAGTAGATCAAAACCGGATTGGTGTATATGGTCAATCTCAAGGTGGTGCTTTAGCAACTGCTTGTGCTGCATTAGAACCTAGAGTGAAAGAGTTATTTGCTGTTCATCCGTTTTTATCAGATTATAAGCGAATGTGGGAAATGGATATTCAAAATTCAGCATATGAAGAGATAGCATACTATTTTAGGTGCTTTGATCCAACGCATGCTCGAAATGATGAAGTGTTTAATCGTTTAGGTTATATTGATATTCAAAATCTAGCGAATCGAATTAAGGCAAATGTTTCGTGGGTTACAGGACTACGAGATAACATTTGCTTACCATCTAGTCAGTATGCTGCTTACAATAAGATAACTGCTGAAAAGACGATGTTACTATATCATGAATTTGGACACGAATTTTTACCGGAACATGGAGATATTGCTTATCAAAGATTTATTAATAACTTGTAAGACATGGAGGGTTTATAATGGCTATTATACAGTTTCCGAAAGATATGAAATGGGGTACGGCAACAGCATCTTATCAAATCGAAGGAGCAACAAATGAAGGTGGACGGGGAGGTTCTATTTGGGATACATTTTCTAAAACTCCTGGAAAGGTACTAAATGGAGATAATGGTGATGTAGCTTGTGACAGCTACCATCGTTATGAAGAAGATGTTCAACTTATGAAAGAACTTGGAATAGATGTGTACAGATTTTCAGTTGCGTGGCCTCGTATTTTCCCTAATGGTACAGGAGAAGTGAACCAAGAGGGGTTAGATTATTATCATCGTTTGGTTGATGAGTTACTTGAGGCAGGCATTGAACCGATGTGTACACTATATCACTGGGATCTACCGCAAGCCTTGCAGGATAAAGGGGGCTGGAACAACAGAGAAACAATTGATGCATTCGTTAATTACTCGGAAACGATGTTCAAGGAATTCTCTGGGAAAATTAAATATTGGATTACATTAAATGAGCCTTGGTGTATAGCATTTTTGTCTAACTATATCGGGTTGCATGCGCCTGGTAATCAAAATTTGCAGTTGGCTACGCAGATTTCTCACCATCTATTAGTTGCACATGGTAAAACGGTGCAAAAGTTTAGAGAGTTAGGGATTAATGGGGAAATTGGTTATGCGCCAAATACTACTTGGTTACATCCTTATAGTAATAAACTAGAGGATATCGATGCTTGTCGTCGAGAAGTAGGTTGGTATATAGAATGGTTTATGGATCCAGTGTTTAAAGGGGAGTACCCAGACTTTATGGTAGAGTGGTTCAAGAAAAAGGGCGTTGAACTGGTCATTGAAGATGGTGATATGGAAACTATTAATCAACCGATTGATTTTCTTGGAATTAATTATTATACAGGACATGTTGCGCGCTATAAAGAAAATGAAGGATTACTTGACTGGGAACTGGTTGAATTCGGCTATCAACGGACAGATATAGGTTGGCCTATCTATCCTGAAGGTTTTTATAATGTGCTAACACATATTACTGACCGCTATGGTGATGTTCCTATATATATAACAGAAAATGGATCTTGTTATAATGATGAACCAGTTGATGGTCGTGTTCGTGATAACGGTCGTATTGACTATTTACAACAACACCTTACTGCATTAAGTAGGGCGATTGAATCAGGTGTAAATGTGAAAGGATACTTAACTTGGTCTTTATTGGATAACTTTGAATGGGCTGAGGGCTATAGTAAGCGTTTTGGTATCGTTCATGTAAACTATCGTACACTTGAGCGTACAAAGAAGGATAGCTATTATTGGTTTAAGCAAGCCATTAGTAATAAGTGGTTCGAACTATAAACTATAGTTGTAAAAGAGTTGTCGCTTAAAGACAACTCTTTTTAGTCGTTGAAAGTTAGAGGAAAAGTACGAAACAATCTAACAATAACGAAACAATAGAAACCGATTTCTAAATTTGTGGGTAATTTAACCACTAAAGGGTTGATTTTTGCATTAAGTTATGTTTATAATCTAATTGTTAACGTTTTCTTAATCGATATTAGTTTAAATTTAGAAACCGATTTCCGGTTTGGGGGTGTCTAGTAGTAATAGTTTCTTAAGGTATCTTTTTTCTTTTATTATATTTATTTTAGGAGGATTTACATGAAAAACATAAAAAGCATTTTTGGTTCTTTATTAATCTTAATTCTTGCTTTTACTTTAGTTGCTTGTAGTGACGATAAAAACGAAGATGGCTCATCAGATGGTGGTGGGGATAAAGATGTGACGCTGACATTCTGGACATTTGGCGCCACAGGTTATGAAGAGTTAATTAAGGAATATGAGAAAGAAAATCCAAATGTAAAAATTAAATTTAAAACTTCTGAGAATGCGGAGCACCATGATGCGTTATTCACTGCTTTATCTGCGGGAAGTGGTGCACCAGATATCGCAATGTTAGAAATTGATCAACTAGACCGTTTTAAAGCGGCACAAGATAGATTTGCGAATCTATATGATTTAGGCGCAGAAGAAATTCAAGGGGACTATTTAGAATGGAAATGGAATGGTGGAGAAAATGCAGAGGGTGATTTCCTGTTTGGTCTTCCAACTGATATAGGCCCTAAA
Source organism: Aquibacillus kalidii (assembly GCF_014280935.1). Classification (GTDB taxonomy): domain Bacteria; phylum Bacillota; class Bacilli; order Bacillales; family Amphibacillaceae; genus Aquibacillus_D; species Aquibacillus_D kalidii. The sequence continues at coordinate 86,713 of NZ_JACLZI010000035.1, read as the reverse complement.
GCTTTATACTACCGTACAGATGTGTTTGAAGCAGCAGGACTTCCAACAGAGCCAGCAGAAGTGGAAGCATTAATCAACTCTCCTGAAGCATTTAAAGAAGCTGGTTTACAAGTGAAAGACAAAACAGGAAAGCCTTTCGTGGATAGTATGGAAATGGCTTATCGCGCTTACCTAGACGCTGCACCTGAGCTATATTTAAATACAGATGGTGAGTTTATTGCAGATCAAGACGGTAGTGCAGTGAAGAAAGCGTATGATTTTGCGGTTGAATTAAATGAAGCTGGTTTAGTGGGTGACTTCACAATGTGGACACCAGAGTGGGCAAACGCAGTTAACAATGGGGACTTTGCAGTTGAGTTAGGTGCTGGTTGGTTAAAAGGATGGATGGAAGGAAACGCTCCTGATGCATCCGGTAAATTTAAAGTGGCAACATTGCCAACTGAATTCTCCGCTAACTGGGGTGGGTCTTACTTAGCTGTTCCATCCGAAACAGAAAATGCAGAAGCAGCATATGAGTTTATCAAGTGGCTAACTAATGCAGATAACCAATTAAAATCATTCCAAAGCAATGGGTTATTCCCTTCTGCACCTGCAGTTTATGAAATGGAAGGGTTTACTTCTAACGAAGATGAGTTCTTCGGTGGGCAAGTAACATCTGTTGTATTTGCCGAGGCAGCAAAAGATATTACGGAATTACCTTATAAAGGTGAGAAATACGTACCGGTTAACAATGAATTTTTAACAGCTTTAGAAAATGTGAAAAACGGTGGCGATCCTGAAGAAGAGTGGAATGGTGCTGTAGAGCGTGCGAAGGAATTAGTAAGTAGATAAAAGTAAGAGTTTGAGGATGGTGTTCATTTGAGCACCATCTTCCATATAGAACTTGGAAACGGGGAGAGAAAATGCCTTCTACTAAAGTGAATCTTAATAAGGAGAAGAATGTCCCTAATAAAAGGTACTTTTCAGAAGAAAAAAAGGACATGATCTCTGGTTATATGTATATTGCACCATTCTTTATTATTTTTGCTCTAGTTGGTTTATACCCGACCATTTATAGTATATTTTTAGCATTCCAGGATTGGAATGGATTAAGTCCAATGGAATTTGTAGGATTGGAAAATTTCCGAGTAGTGTTAATGGATGATCTATTTTGGAAATCGGTTTATAATACGATTGTTATCGGTTTGATGGGGACAGCTCCACAATTGGTGATTGGTATTATTTTAGCCTTTCTATTAAATCTTGGCTTTCTAAAATTCAAGCAATTTTTCAGGGTAACGATATTTATGCCTTATATTACTTCAATGGTTGCCGTAGCACTTATATTTAGTGTTCTTTTTAGTAATCATGAGTCATCTATGGCCAATTACGTATTAGGGTTGTTTGGTTTCGATCCTGTCGATTGGGCTACATCGGAGTGGGGAACTAAAATTGCTATTTCTATTATGGTCTTTTGGAGATGGGTAGGGTATAACACGATTATCTATCTAGCAGGGATTCAAAGTATTTCTAATGATTTATATGAAGCAGCTACGATTGATGGTGCTAACAAATTTCAACAGCTACTTTATATCACGATGCCTTTGTTGAAGCCGTTCATTTTATTGACCGTGTTCTTTTCAACAGTGGGTGCATTACAGTTATTTGCAGAACCGACCGTATTCTTAGGTTCTAGTGCCTTTACTAGAGATGAAGCGATGACAGTAGTTATGTACTTATATCGTGATGCCTTTAGATTACAGTCATTTGGTACGGCATCTGCAACAGCTGTTATTCTGTTGTTTATTATCATCATTGCTGCTGCGGTAAATTTACTACTAACAAATAGGTTGGGTAGAAAGAAAAGGAGTGCAAAGTAATGAGCCAAAGAGTAAAAAAGAAAAAACCGTCGTTAAGTAGGGTATTAATTTATAGCTTTTTAACTCTTGCGTCGCTTTTGTCCTTATTCCCTTTCTACTGGATGTTTGTAATGGCTACTCGACCTAGTGCAGCTTATAACTCTATTCCCCCAACGATTACTCCGGGTGGAATGTTAGTAGAAAATTTCAAAAAGGTATTGGAGCAAATTAACTTTTTCCAATCGATGTGGAATACAGTAATTGTCTGTGCGACAGTAACGATCGTAGTATTGCTAATAAGCTCACTTGCTGGTTTTGCTTTTGCGAAATTTAAGTTTCCAGCTAAAAATGCACTATTCGTTGCTATTTTATTAACAATGGTCATTCCACCCCAGCTTGGTTTAATTCCGCAGTATTATTTAATTTCAAAAGCTGGACTATTAGATACACTTTCAGGGGTAATGGTGTTATTTTTTCTTAATCCGTTAGGGATCTTTTTGATGAGACAATATATAAGTGAATCAGTACCCGATGAATTAATTGAAGCTGCCAAACTAGACGGTTGTTCCAATTTTAAAATTTATAGAAGTATTGTTTTACCAATAGTTCTACCAGCATTTGCTACGTTGGGGATTATTGTCTTCACGGCTGTATGGGGAGAATTCCTATGGCAGTTTACTGTGTTAAGAGATCCTGAGGTTTACACCATTCAAGTTGCTTTAGCATCACTAAATAATACATTCAAAGTAGACTTTGGGATGTTGCTATCTGGTGTATTCTGGGCTACAGTTCCACTAGTCATTATTTTCTTATTCTTCAATAAACTTTTTATCTCCAGTATCACAGATGGTGCTGTAAAGTAAATTTACTTTGATTTTTGTTAGGAAATTTAGTAACCTACATTTAGGAAACCAATTTCTTAAATGATCGAAGGAGATAAAAATGAACCTTACAATAAAAGATATAGCTAAGATGGCAGGCGTGACACCAGGGACTGTATCTAAAATTATAAATAACTATAGTGGCATTAGTGAGAAAACGAAGAAAAAGGTATTGACTATTATTGAGGAAACAGGATACCAGCCGACTTTTTCTGCTAAGGCACTAGCTACAAAGAAATCTAAACTAATCGGTTTAATATATGCAGGTAAAATTAATGTTGATTTTACACACCCATTCTTTAATGAGGTTGTAACTGCTTTTAAGAAAGCGGTTGGGATTTTGGGGTATGATATTCTAATGTTCTCAAACGAGAGCTTTAATCAGGATAATGGAAGCTATTTAGCAAGGTGTCGTCATTTTAATATTGATGGCTGCGTGATTATAGCTGGTGATCAGGTTGAAGAGGCTATCTATGAATTAGCTAAGCATGATATACCTTGTGTAGGGATCGATATCGAGTTGCAAGGAAATAGGGCTAGTTACGTCATGACAGATAATAAAAACCTAGCTGCTAAAGTAGTTCAGCAACTATATTTATATGGTGAAAGAAATATTGGTTACATTGGTGGTGGAACAGATTCAGTCGTTTCTCGAAATCGAAAAATTGGATTTGAGGATACGATGAAACAGTTGGGTATCCCGATTAATAAAGCTTGGATTCATGAAGGTGACTTTTATGAGACTAGTGGTTATGAGTCGATGAATAAAATGTTTGATTCGGGTTCCTATCCTCAAGCGATTTTCGCTGCGTCCGATATGATGGCTTTCGGTGCAATAAGAGCCATTAAGGACAAAGGATTACGAGTTCCAGAAGATATAAGGGTTATCGGATGTGATGACATTGATGCCTGTCGATTTAGCTATCCAACGTTAACTACTGTGAAACAGCATAAAGATAGACTTGGTAAATTAGCAGCACATATGCTAGTAGACCTAATTAATGAAGAAAGACAGATAAAACCTATATTTATTGATTCCGAGTTAGTTGTTAGAGAATCGTGTGGGGGGATGTAACTGGTTGAGAAATCCTGCCTAGTCCCCTTTTATATAGGCAATAGACGGAGGGTAAGAATTATGGCGATAATAAAGTTTCCGGATAATATAAAGTGGGGGGCTGCAACGGCTTCCTATCAAATTGAAGGCGCAGCCTATGAAGACGGACGTGGGATGTCCATTTGGGATACATTTTCCCATACTCCAGGCAAAGTACAGAATGGTGATAATGGGGATGTAGCCTGCGATAGCTATCATCGTTATGAAGAAGACATTAAATTAATGAAGGAACTTGGTATTGATATGTACCGCTTTTCAGTATCTTGGCCACGGATTTTTCCTGATGGACGAGGGGAAGTAAACCAAAAGGGGCTAGCATTCTATCATGATTTTGTTGATGCTCTTTTGGAAAATGGAATTGAGCCAATGTGTACCCTATATCATTGGGATCTTCCCCAGTCACTTCAGGATATCGGAGGCTGGAATAACCGAGAAGTAGTCGATGCTTTTGCAGATTATGCTAAGTTGATGTTTCAGGAGTTTGGTGGAAAGATTTCAAAATGGATTACGATCAATGAACCTTGGTGTGTTTCCTTTTTATCCAATTACGATGGAGTACATGCGCCTGGAAACCAAGACCTTCAACTTGCAGTAAACATATCGCACCATTTAATGCTTGCGCATGGAAAAGCTGTCATAGAATTCCGAAACTCGGGCATAGAAGGTGAAGTGGGATATGCACCAAATGTAGAGTGGATTGAACCTTTTTCTTCTAAACAAGAAGATATAGATGCGAGTAATCGGGGGATGGGAATTTTCAAGGATTGGTTCCTAGATCCTGTAATTAAGGGTCGTTATCCAGATTTTATGATAAATTGGTTCAGTAAAAAGGGTGCTACGCTTACTATAGAAGATAACGACTTAGAGATTATCAGTCAGCCAATCGACTTTCTAGGGATCAATTTCTATACAGGTAGCGTTGGAAGATATAAGCCAAATGAAGACTTGTTGGATGTAGAAAAGCTAGATATAGGCTATGAGAAAACGGATATTGGCTGGAATATTTACCCGGAAGGTTTTTATAAAATATTAGCAAAGATTACCGAACAGTATGGACAGATACCAATCTATATAACGGAAAATGGTGCATGCTATAATGATGGAGTAGAAAACGGTCGCGTTAAAGATGAGAAGCGAATTGAGTACCTAAAACAGCATTTAATATCGATTCGACGCAGTATCGATACAGGTGTAAATATAAAAGGTTATTTAACGTGGTCTTTATTAGATAATTTTGAGTGGGCAGAAGGTTATGACAAGCGTTTTGGCTTAGTCCATGTTGATTTTAATACATTGGAGAGAACGAAAAAGGACAGTTTTTATTGGTATAAACAAACAATAAATAACGGTTGGTTTGAAAAGTAAAGCTATAATTCTAGTTCCATCATTTAATTGGGACTGGAATTTTTTTTCATCTTCTCACACTAAAAAATATGGTTAAGGCATAACAAAACTCGCTAAACAATTTCAAATTTGTTTAGCGAGTTTTTTAGTTATCTATTTCGTATGCGTATAATGTGGTGAATCATATTGTGGTCCTTGTTTTTCGTAAGTGAACCAATATTCTATCGTGTCTCCACTATTTAGACCAGAAATTGTTTTCTTCCATGTTCCGCTGTTATTTGTCATTCTAAAGTTTTGTTGATTACCACCATTAATCGTATAGTGTAAATCGACATAGTTAGACGTAGTTGTTGGTGTGAAATAAACAATTGCTTCTTCAGCAGAATTACTAGATACTCCAGCTGTATAATCTTCTGTTACATGCTCATCGGGGCTACCGCCATCGTTTCCACCACCTGTATTACTCGGTGACATTTTAAACCAATTAATATTGAAGTCGAAACCAGTTGCGTAAATTCTAACCGTTTGTTCACCAGCAGCTAAGTCAACTGTTTCGGTAACAGTTTGCCAATTTTGCCATCCGCCAGTATTAGGAATATCTGTTGTAGCTAACGTATTAGAAACAGATTGGAATTGAACTTGACCGTTTGAAGTTTGGCTAGCTACTCGGTATTCCAGATTGTATGTGCCTGCTTCTGGAACATTAATGGAATACTCTAACCAATCGCCAGTGTGAATATAGCCTATGTTTTCGCCACCGCCATCATCAGTAGTTGTCTCGTGCTCAACGCCATTCATGGCAGTATAGTTTTCTGCTTCAATCTTCGCAGGTAAGGTAACTGCGTCTGGTGATGGTTCACTTGGATCTCCGTCATTACCAGGGTCTCCACTACCTTCTCCGTTCCCTGTGCTGAAACTATTTGGTGCGACTGTAACAGAGTGGCCATCAGAGAAATGAACTGTTTTTGTTTGATCTGTCATATTGTAAACGACATACGTTTTGTGACCGTTTTTGTTAAATACTGCATAAATCGGGTAATCAGCTGTTACTGTAGGATCTGCATTTCCAATTGCGTCTAAATTGTATATCCAGTGATACATATTTGCTTTCGAATTACCAGCTTCAGGAACCATGTCCGCAATATTTTCGTTATATAAGGACTTGGCATCTCCTGGATCTGATATGGCTCGATACATATAAATCAAATCTTCCCAAACATCAAAGTTTGTACCACCATTTTCAGAAACTAGTGCATTGTAATTCGTTGCTGTGTACTCAGGATAGTGGGTTAAATATAAAGATGCTCCAGTGATAGGCAACCAGTTAATACCGTGAACTTCCTCTGGGTTAGCTGTCCACCATACACCATCTCCAACTGTTTTACCACCCCATATCATACTAGCTGTAGAACGTCCAAAATCGGGGTGATGTGTATTTTCATTTACGTCAAACCAGTATTCATTTATTGCATTCATTTCAGTGGTATATAGGTAGATTCCTAGATCACGAACTTTCTCATCATTTGTTGCTTCCCCCCATAAAATTAGACCGGCCCATGCATTCATTGCTTCAGAAGAGGATTCATTGTTGTTACCATCGCCAAATCGTGAATGCCCAGATGCCCATGAATGACCTGCATATGGATCAAAATTACGTAAAAACGGGAATTGGTCGTCGTTACGATCTGGGTTAGCTATATCACGAATTAAAAAGTCTACCATCGAACCATAGTTGGAATCACTTGCCCAATCTTTATCTACACGGGCAATTTCGGCTGCTGCCTTAATAAAATATCCATAGTGGAAGTGATGATCATTAAGTTGATCTGCTGTTCCAAAACTGTCAGGATAACCGATTGTGGTTCCCCAGTTTTCATTGTAGTAAAATAGTTCAGAACTATTTATATTTCCTGAGGCATCACTCGCTGTAAACCAATCTTCTAGTCTATTTCTAATTTCATTTCTAAATTTACTAGAAGCGGTCGTATCGCCAACTTGATCGGCGATAGGAGCTAGTGTTGCTAGTTTACCTAATCGTTTTCCGACCCAATACGTATCGGGTGTTTCTGAATATTCTTCTGCCTCTGCTTCATCTACATATTGTGCTAGTTGATTGACGTCATAGGAACCTTTATTAGGTAATGAAGGTAATACTCCAGTAAATGTCATGCTTGTTTGGAAAGAAGAACCTTCCGCTGTTTTCATTAGTCCTCTAACAGAGTTATAGGTATATGGAAGAAGGGATCGATTCATATTTTTCCATTGGTGTGGATACAAGGCAAAGATTGTACCTGTTCGCGAACCTTCTTTTGCAGTTGTGGTGTATGTGTAATTGGTTGTTACAGAGCTTGTTTGTTCATCATATGCCCACTCTACTTTCGTGTCTGTTATATGGGAGTATGCATATTGTTTAAATTTTTCTAATGTTTCAGGTGAATTGTCTGGAAGTGCTGATATAGAAAAATAATCTTTACCATTGAGATTGTTAGTCAATGTTTTACTCCCAACGCCAGCCCAAGTACTTCCAGATGGCCCGAATAAAGCATAGTGACTGCCTTCTATTGTGACACCTAATACAGAACCTGAACTGTCCCCATACCAAACATTAGGTGCAGTATAAAACGATAGTTCAGGGTTTCCTCCGCCAAAATCAAAATAGACATATGGCGAACCGTGTCCGTAAGTAACCTCCATAGAGTTTGAACCACTTTCATACAAAGCACTTACAAACCAATCGTCAGAATCGTTGACTTTAGCGTCTGGAAAAGTAGATGCATTAGAGTGACCTACCGTGAAATCATGAATATCATTAATCCAGCCACAGACACAAGAAGAGTTAGCAGTAATTCTAGAGCTAGGGTTATAAATTCTAAATCCATCCTCTTGATTTTTAACTGCAAGGGGGTGAGGGTACTGTGCTTCTGAGTACTTATCCCAAGCTAGGTTACTCCACCAGTCATTCGTTGGCATTTTTCCTTGGTAATTGTCTGTTTTGTAGATTTGTTCCTGAACATTTGTAGCACCGGGTGGGAGAACGGTAGAATAGGAACCAGCACCGGATGTTACTTCACCTTGAAATGCTAACGATTGTATAGGGATGAGTGTCATTGCTAATAGTAAAGCTAGTAAAACATATAAGGTTTTCTTCATAAGATCCTCCTATTTACAGTTATAGAAAACGGTTTCCTCAATATGCATACAGACCTCCTTTCTTCGTGATAAACAAGATTTACAAAATTTATGAAACCGCATTCATTTAAATTATTCCATGAAATTTTAAAAACGTCAACAGACAACACTAAGTTTTAATAATAAATCACTACTATATAGTAGGTATTAAGAACTAAATGATTAAAAAAATTCAAATAGACAAAAGTAGTTCTTTAAATATTTTTGTATTATTTATATAATGGTAGCATATCGAAAGAAAACGATTTCTTTGTTATTGTTTATAAAATTTACTTGGATTGTTTCAAACCTAGAATACTATTTTAATGACATGTTTTCTCGCTCAATGCAATTTTAAATCAGCAATAGTACCTTGCAAAAAGAATGAATGGAAACGTTTTAATTATGTTTTAGAACAAATCTATTAGTTTTTTAAAAGGAGTTTATTACTTTATGGATTATGGAAGCTATCGTTTTGATGAGAAGAAAAGATTTATTATTGAGGATTTTGATAAGGCAAAAACATTTTCTAGTTTTTTACCAGGAATAGCTGGTGTAATGGGAATTCCGATGTGGACCTTTTATGTTAACCGAGGACAGGCGATTTCAAGTTTTGGTGTACAAGATAAAAACGCTCCAATCATGGAGTTTTCGCCAGCAAATATTGCTTATAAAAATGTCTCGACGAGTGGTTTTCGAACCTTTATAAAGTTTACCAATTCAGGAGATATCTATGAACCCTTTCAACCGACACCAAATAAAAATATTAAAAGAAATATGTACATCCAGCCAAATCAACTCAGTATTGAGGAAGTCAATCAAGACCTAAATCTAAAGGTGAAGGTGCACTATTTCAATTTACCTGAAGCAAACTTTGCTGGTTTGGTTAGACAAGTGGAAATTTCTAATTTAGATGAAGAGACGATAGAGGTGGAAGTCTTAGATGGATTGCCAGAAATTCTTCCGTTTGGGGTAGAAAATGCAGGGTACAAGGAAGTTGGGAATCTATTACGAAGTTGGATGGAAGTGTATAACCTAGATGCAAAGATTCCGTACTATCATGTGCGAGCAAGTATGGGGGATGAAGCAGAGGTAAGTGAAATCAATGGTGGCCACTTCTATTTATCTTTTAGTGAAGAGGGGAAGCTAATCAGTCCGATCGTGGATGCAGACATAATATTTGGTAGTAACAATTCATTGCTTCATCCAGATAATTTTGGAATGGAGAGTTTAGAAGCGTTAATGGATAAGGAACAGATCACTGCTAATAAAGTACCTTGTGGGTTTACCCCAGTTGCGAGAACATTGGATTCAAAACAAAAAATGAGGATCTGTACTGTAATAGGTCATACTGCTGATATTAGTACAATTAATAAACAAGCAAACAAAATTGCTAGCTTTAACTACATAGAGAAAAAGCAGAATGTTGCTAACAAACTAGTAAGAGACCTTACTAATAATGTCCAAACCAAAACGAGTCATAACATCTTTGATGAGTACTGCCGCCAAAACTATTTGGATAACTTTTTACGTGGAGGTTACCCTTATATTTTAGATAATGGTCAGGATGGTTTTGTTTATCATCTATATTCTCGCAAACATGGAGACCAAGAGCGAGATTATAACTTCTTTACCATTGCTCCAGAGTACTACTCGCAGGGGAATGGTAATTTCCGAGATATGAATCAAAATAGAAGAAATGATATTTATTTTAACCCAGCAATAGGTAGCTTTAATACGAAAATGTTCATGAGTTTAATTCAAGCGGATGGTTATAATCCACTTTTAGTTAAAGGTTGTTCGTTTGAAATAAGAGCTGAGGAACAATCTAATTTAGAAAAGATCATTAGGACAAATGTATTAAGCGATCATAAAGAATTACTACAGCTTCTTTCTGGAAAATTTACACCGGGTAAGCTTATTAACTTTATTTCTGATAAAGAGGTTCACTTAAAGGTTGATAAACAGGAATTTTTAAAAGAAGTTCTAAAACTTTCTGAGCAAAATATTGAAGCAGCTTTTGGGGAAGGATTCTGGATTGATCACTGGACATATAACCTAGATTTAGTAGAAAGCTACCTTGATGTTTTTCCAGATAAATTAGAGGAATTTCTTTTTAGGGATAATAGTTACAAGTATTTTGATAGTCCTGTAATGGTATTACCTAGGAGTGAAAAATACGTTCTCTCGAAAGGTAATGTAAGACAGTATGGATCTGTAACCGAAGACGAAGAAAAGATGTCCCAATTAGGAGTAAGCCTGGATGAAACGAATTGGTTAAAAACCGATAATGGGCATGGAGATATCTATCATTCAAACCTGTTTGTGAAGCTAGTGTCCTCGTCTTTGATTAAGTTTGCCACGCTCGATCCATTCGGTATAGGAATTGAGATGGAAGCAAATAAGCCAGGTTGGAATGATGCGATGAATGGTCTTCCTGGATTGTTTGGTTCAGGAGTTAGTGAAACCTTCGAGCTTAAACGAATGATTCAATTTATTTTGTCTACTGCTAAAGAATTTTCACAAGAAGAGATGACACTACCTATTGAAATGAATGATTTATTAAACTGTGTTAGTGGGGAGCTAGACCAATATTTTGACAAAGAACTAGATGATTTTACTTATTGGAATCATGTCGCTACATTAAGAGAAACGTATCGTCAGAAAATTAGATTTGGAATAAAGGGAGAAGAGGTAACTGTACCGCTAACACTTGTTGTCCAAATCTATCAGAAGTTTTTAGAGAAAATCAATTTAGGAATTGCTAAAGCTGAAGAACTTGGTAATGGGCTATATCCAACATATCTAGCATACGATGTCGCTGATTATGAAGTGTTGAAGGATGAAGGTGGTCAAGAAGTTCTGACTGCTTATGGATTGCCTAAGGTAACAGTGAAGGAGTTCTCTACCCCTAAAGTGCTTCCATACTTTTTAGAAGGACCGGCACGAGCAATGAAAACAGTCGGTGAACAGGAAAAGGCCAAGAAAATCTATCAAACTATTAAAGAAACAGAGTTATTTGACAAGCAGATACACATGTATAAAACATCCGTAAGCTTGAATGAAGAATCATTTGAAATCGGAAGAATAAAAGCATTTACTCCGGGATGGTTAGAGCGGGAATCGGTATTTTTGCATATGTCGTATAAATATTTATTAGAGTTGATAAAGGCTGGCTTACATGAAGAATTTTATAACGATATCCAAACATCACTTATTCCATTTTTAGATCCGAAAGTGTATGGAAGAAGTACGTTAGAAAATTCATCATTCCTTGCTAGCTCTGTTAATCCAAATCCAAATTTCCACGGCCAGGGCTTTGTAGCACGTTTGAGTGGCTCAACAGCAGAGTTTTTAGGAATGTGGAAAAACATGTTTATCGGTAAAAAGGTATTCCTCCAAGAAGAGGGTGAATTAAGGTTACAATTAACGCCAATCTTACCTAATTGGTTGTTTGATGATCATGGGGAAGTTTCCTTTACGTTCTTAGGCAAAATAGATGTGACTTACCGAAACCTTTCTAAGAAACATACATTTGGTGATAGGAAGGCTGAAGTAAAATCCTATACACTATTATTCTATGATGGAAATAAAAGGAAGATTGATCAACCATTTTTAAATGAAAAAGAAGCTTTAGCGATAAGGGAAGGATTAGTTTCTGCGATCGAAGTGGAGTTAGGCTAACAGAATAATGGGGCAAAAAGGATTAGACTTTTAATCAATCTAATCCTTTTTGTGTGGCATTTGATAGAAATAAACAAGTAATCTTTATTAGAGTTTTTCGTGGTGTAATCTTGCGCACTACTAAACAACTGATTGTTTGATAAAATCAACAAAGATAGTAACTAGGAGGGCAATCAGATGGTAATGAAAAAAAGAGAAATAAGTCAATTGAATGAAAAATTAGAACAGGCAAACAACTATATATTAAAACTGGAACACGAAAAAGAATCTATGTTACAGGAGCAGGCAAATGTTTATAAAAAAATAGAGGAAGATTTACTTGGTACGGTTAAACAGCATGAGCATGTAAATTCACAGCATCATGATTTATCTGACTTAGTTTTGGAGATTAAGTCTAGGTTTGATCAGGTGCGAACATTAGGAGCTGAATCAAGTCAACATGCAACAGGATTGGCTATAAAAGGAGAAGAATTACTTGATTCTTCTAAGCAGCTTATCGATATCACGGATAAGAATGAACACAAGATGGAACAAAATAAGTGGCTGATGGATAGCTTAGAGAATCAAATGAACCGAACAGCATCGAGTATGAAGGAACTATCAGATCATTCTAATACCATTAAAGAAATAGTGAATGTAATTAATGATATTGCCTCACAAACAAATCTTTTAGCCTTAAATGCGTCGATTGAAGCAGCTCGTGCAGGTGAACATGGCAAAGGTTTTTCTGTTGTAGCAGAAGAGGTTCGTAAGCTTGCAGAAAATACAGCGGATAGCACAAGACATATTGCAGAAGTAACGAGTACAATACAAGATAAAATTGCAGAGGCACAAGCAGATTCGATACAGAATCAAGCGGTATTAAGAGATTCAATGGAAATAAACGAACAAACTAGGGTTACAATGAAAGATATGATGGCGATTGTCCAGATCGTGAGAGATAATACCAAATCTGCTTCATTTTCCATTGAAACACAGAATCAATTATCTAGTGGGATGATCAGCAATATCGAGGAGACTAATGCAATTTTTGATAAAATTAATCAGGCAATCATGCAACATATAGAGGATGCAGAAGTTGTTGATCACCAACTTGCAACAGGAATTGAAGGAATTAAAACAAAGGTTGTAGAGTAGGGAAGTATACTTAAGATTTGAATGTAATAAAGAAGGGCCAGCATCGTAATTATTTTTGTCGTAGTATCTATAGAATCACCAGTAAGAAGTTGGATAGGCAATATAACGAACCAAAATCTTATTGTTCCGCTAATTTCGCGAGGTTAGCTACCCTCTAACAAAGCGAGATCTTATGATATTTCTAAATTCGCGAGGTTAGCTGCCCTTTAACAAAGCGAAATCTTATTGTTCCGCTAATTTCGCGAGGTTAGCTGCCCTCTAATAAAGCGAGATCTTATGATATTTCTAAATTCGCGAGGTTAGCTGCCCTCTAACAAAGCGAGATCTTATGATATTTCTAATTTCGCTACGTTAGGTGCCCTTTAACAAAGCGAAATCTTATGATATTTCTAAATTCGCGAGGTTAGCTGCCCTCTAACAAAGCGAAATCTTATTGTTCCGCTAATTTCACGAGGTTAGCTGCCCTCTAACAAAGCGAAATCTTATTGTTCCGCTAATTTCGCGAGGTTAGCTACCCTCTAACAAAGCGAGATCTTATGATATTTCTAAATTCGCGAGGTTAGCTGCCCTCTAACAAAGCGAGATCTTATGATATTTCTATTTTCGCGACGTTAGGTGCCCTCTAACAAAGCGAAATCTTATGATATTTCTAATTTCGCGAGGTTAGCTGCCCTTTAACAAAGCGAAATCTTATTGTTCCGCTAATTTCGCAATGTAAGGAGCCCTTTACATAGAGAATTCTTGATATTTATCTAATTCGCGACGTTAGAACTCCTTTCGATTCACAATCCACAACGTCGGATTTGCACTCAACTAATTAAAAAATAAGAAGTTACTGCAGATTTAACCTCAACTGCGTCATTATGGATATAGTAAGGTATGTGAAATTGGCTTGAGATAAAAATGAGTGTGCTGCAACATAAGTGAAAGACAAAACAAAAGCACCTCCAATGTCGTTTTAATTTAAATACGACTCAGGGGGTGCTTTTTCCTCTCCAAAGTAATGAGAGGTGCTTTTAATATTGACTTTATTCGTATTCGCCGATGATTTCTACGACTTCTTCAGCCAAGGAAGTATCAATCACTTTTTCAAAATCCAATTCCGAAGAAATAGCGCCATTTTCTTTATAGAATTGGTATTGCTTCTTAATATCATCGATGAACATTTCTCCATTTGGATCTAAGCCAACGACACCGATGTTTTTCCAAACCTCTGGGTCCTTTGTTGCAGTATGCTTTGTCATAATGTCGATGATTTCATCTTTAGTTCCTGTTTCTTTTACGAATGCATCATTATAGTCACGAACCCCTTTAAGATAAGCTGCCATGAAACGTGTAGCTACATCTCGTCGCTCAGTTAAAAATTTAGGTGAACCTAGTACCATAGCGATCTGGGCTTTTGGTGCAAAATCAGTTGCATCCCCAAAACGGACATGGATATCATTTGTGATGCCTTGTGCAATTAATGGTTCAATTTGCAAAGCAGCATCAATTTGTTTATTACCTAAGGATGCCATCATGTTACCGAAGTCAGACATTAAAACAAACTCGACATCATCTCTAGTTAATCCTGCATGCTCTAACATCTGTTGGAAAATATAGTCATCGACTGCATTTTTAGTAGAAACAGCAACTTTTTTCCCTTTTAAATCCTTATAGTCTTTAATCTCATCCTGTAAGTCTTTTCTTAGTACAAAAGAAAAGTAGGAGTTGCCTTTTATGTTGTGTCCTTTATCGGCAATAAAGCGAACATCAATACCTTGTGCGATTGAGTTAAAGAAAGAGGCAGATGAAATTCCGCCAGCTACATCGACTTCTCCAGCAGCAACAGCCGGTAGCATCTCATCGCTGTTACCAAACGTCGCGAACTCTACTTCAATGTTGTAATCTTCAAAATATCCTTTTTCTTTAGCAATGTAAAAGCCTGCACCTGATGCTGATCCATCTTCAGCAATGACTACCTTAGCCGTTTCTTCTAAAGGTGCAAGTGGATCATCTGATTGCCCTGATTCTCCTCCGGTTTCAGTTGTATTACCATCTGATGGATCTGTTTTTTGATCCTCTTCATTTTGCTCTGATGTATTGGAGCTACATGCTGATAGTGCCAAAGTTAGGACAAGAAAAGGAATAGCCAACCATTTCATCATACTTTGTTTCATAAATAAATCTTCCTTTCTCCATACATTCTTTACTAGGCACGAGAGCCTTGCACTTCTTTTTGTAAATGCTGCCAGATATCAACAAATTCCTGTGCCATTTCTTCATTAGAACGAATGCTTTCCATCGTTCTTGGTCTAGGTAAATCGATCTTCTTTTCCTTAACTATTTGACCTGGCTGTGAACTCATTAGTAGGATCCTGTCACTTAATAACATTGCCTCATCAATACTGTGCGTGATAAATAAAACTGTTTTCTTTGTTTCTGCCCAAATATTTAGAAGTTCTTCCTGTAATATAAATTTATTTTGCTCATCTAATGCAGCAAATGGTTCATCCATTAACAATATCTCTGGGTCATTAGCGAAGGCCCTAGCTATACTTACACGCTGCTTCATACCACCAGATAATTCTTTTGGATACAATTTGGCAAACTTTTCGAGACCAACCTTTTTAATATAATAATCACTGCGTTCTTTGATTTCCTTTTTAGGCAAATGACGCATTTTTAAGCCAAAGGCGACATTCTCTTCAACGGTCATCCATGGAATAACCCCACGTTCTTGAAAGACCATTGATTGTAATGGTTTTTCACTTTCACTTTGATGAATTTGAATATCACCAGTACTCGGTGTTTCTAGACCTGCTAAGATACGTAACAAGGTAGTTTTCCCACAGCCACTGGGACCGAGAATACAAACGAATTCTCCGTCCTCAATGTCCAGGGAAATGTTCTTAATTGCTTCCACACTTTCATTTCGCTTATAAAAGATTTTAGTTAACTGATCTAGCTCAATTTTAGTATTGCTAGACAATCGGAACACTCCCTTCCTGATAAACACTTACTTCCATGGTAGTAATTTACTCTGAAGACCGCGGATGACAAGAGAAAAGAAATAACCAAAGAATGAAATCAGTACAAGACCCACGTACATTTCTGGAAGCAAGAAGGCTTTATAGTTCATCCATATTACATAACCAATCCCTGAATTAGCACCAATCATTTCAGCTGCCACAATGGTTAATAACGCAATGGCCTGCCCCATTTGGATACCTTCAAGCATGACTGGAAGTGAACCGGGTAAAGCAATTTTGAAAAAGAAATGTTTTGCATTTGCTCCATAGTTTTTGGCTACATCTACATATATGTTGTCAATATTCGTAACCCCGGCAGCTGTATTAATGGCTACAGGGAAAAAGACACTAATAGCAATGGTAACCATTTTTGAAAATTCACCAATCCCAAATACAATCAAAATAATTGGGAGCATGGCCAGTGTTGGTATTGGCATTAAGGCCATAATTAGTGGTGAAAAGAAATGGCGAATAGGAGAATACATCCCCATCAATAGCCCGATACAAATTGCCGGAATGACACCAAGTAAGAATCCAGCAAAGATCCGGAGTAAGCTTACTTGTAGATGAGTAAATAGTTCTCCGCTTAATCCCATTTGATAAAGTGTTGCTAATATTTTTGTTGGTGGTGGAAAAAAGCGCGGATCAATTAAGGCAGTTCGCGATAACAGCTCCCATAAAAGTAAAATGAAAATAGGAGATGAAATCGTAAGTAATTGCTTTAATTTGTCACGACGCTGACGTTTTTTAAATTCTTCTTTTTCCACCTGTATTGCAGATTCATTTAACTGTTGTTCTTTCATGCTGTCACCACCTCTCACGTTGATATCCTATGCATTCGCCCAGAAAGGTGTGAAATTTTTTTGTGAGTTTAGAGGGATGTATAGGAACAAGACTGTAAAAGAGAGGCAAAGTAAACTTAATTGAAACAAGAGTATTTAGTAAAGGTAGATAGTAATTTATAGGTAGATTAAATCTATAACTTTACATAGATTTACATTAGTTTTACGATCGCTTAAAGTTTGAGGCTTACAATACAAAGTATGACAAAAACTTACGAGGAGGTACATATGAAGAAGGTAACGAAGTCTCGACTTAGGAGAACGGTGTCATCTTTCTTAATTTTTTCCGTTATATTTATGAATGTTTCATTTATACTTCCAAGTGTTAGTGTTTTAGCTGAATCAGCCAATGATAGTGAGCAGGCAACCCAGGAATACTCACCACTACAACAAGAAAATACTCCAACTTCCCAGCAGGCTGATCAACCAGCCGAATCCACAGAATCTAGTAATCAAGACAAGGCAGAGCTTCCTTCACTGCCGTTTGAACAGGAAACTCCAACAACTGAGGAAACGACCACAGATCAAGACGACTCTGCAAAGCAAGTTGAAGAACAAAGTAATACAGAGGTCACTCCGAATGATGAGGCTGAAGCTTCATTAGAAAAGTCCAAACCGTCATTAGCTAGTCAGCCATCCACAGAAAATAAGGAGGAAGATGTTAGTACTGAAACGGAAGCTGCATCACAGCCCGAAGAAACTGTTGAGGTAGACTATAACCAATTAGCCCCTTTATTAATTACAGAAATAATGGCTAATAATGATGGTGCTGATAATTACGAGTATTTTGAAGTCTATAATAATACCAATCAATCTATAACGTTAGACCATTATCAATTTTTCTTGCGCTATACGGATGGTAGCGGTAAAGAAGATGTAGGCATGGATTTTGCCCCGACGACATTGCAAGCAGGCCAATCGATTGTTTTCTGGGCTAACAACGCAGGTAAAGCGTTAGAAGACTTTAATAATTATTATCAGAGTTCTCTAACGAAGGGACAAATAGTAGAATACACTGGTGCACCAGGTTTTTACAATAATGGTAACCGTGCCGTGGTTATAAAATCTAATGATAATAAAGATATAGTCCTAGCTAACTATCTAGCAGAGGATATTGCTAGCGGCAAGGTGATCGAATATAAGTATCCAGAGTCTGGTATAGAAATGAATAAATTTCAAGCTATTACGGAGCCTAAGCCAGGTAGTACGGTTAAGGAACAACTACCAGAGCAACCAGTTGATATTCCGACCCAAAGTGCACCCACTATCATTCATGAATCAATCCAAGAAATTGGGGTTGGGGAAGATTTAAAAATACAGGCACACATCACAGATGATACCGAAGATATTACTGCAAAGGTATTTTATCAATTACCAAATGATTCTAATTATCAAGTTATCAAAATGACAAAACAAGGTGATAGCTATGAAGCTATCATTCCAAAGGAAGAACTAGTCTCTAATTCTATAAGTTACTTGATTATGGTAACCGATCCGAATCATCGTATTACGTACCCAACGAATTTCCAGTCGCCTGTAGAAGTTACGATAAAGCAACCAGTGGAAGAAAGCTTTGACAGTTACCCACATCTACTCGTGACTGAACTCGCACCTAACTCCCAAGGTGGAGGAACAGATTACTTTGAGTACTTTGAAATCTATAACAATTCGAATCGGGCGCTCCCGTTAAATAATTATACATTCGTTTATCGTTATACGGATACTGGAAAGGAAGTTACGTTTCAAATTCCTGAAACGACAATCGAATCGCAACAAACGTTGGTCTTGTGGAATAACAATGGTGGAAAAACATTTGAAAATTTTAATAGTAATTTTGCTAGTGATTTAACTAGCAACCAAGTTATTGAAATCACGGATACAAACCTACCTGGTTTCGCAAACAGTGGGGACCGTGCTGTTGTGATAAAAGATAACCAAGGCAATGAGATTGTTGCCGCTTCTTATTTAAGTAAGGATAATGACAATAGTGGAAAGGATATACACTATACTTATCCGAAGCAAGGGACAGATATGGTCAAGATGGTCTCTCAAACTACACCAACACCAGGTGTTATCGAGGCTGAACAAGTTCCAACACAACCGGCTACCATTCCAGAAATCCCTGAGGATAACGAATCGCCAACAATTAATCATCAAGCTGTAAGTGAAGTTGATGCCTACTCTTCTATCCATATAGAGGCAATTGTGGAGGATAACACCGCTGTTCCAACGGCTACTATCTATTATAAATCCAAGGGAGACACTGATTTTAAGTCTTTGGCAATGAGTGTAGACGCAGTGACGCCGAACAAATACAGTGGTGAAATTCCTGGCGTGCAAGTAAAAGAAGACATCATTTACTTCATTGAAGCTAGTGATGGTATAAATACTACTAAGACTGAAGAAAAAACAATAACAGTTATCGAAGAAGATGTAGATTATAGTAAACTACCATCCTTGCTTTTAACAGAGGTAGTTCCAGATACTACAAATGTTGGTTCTGCTGATGGATATGAGTTCATTGAGATTTATAACAATACGGATCAACCTATAAGTTTAAAGGACTATAAAATCCAGTATCGATACGGAACAGATCCTGAAAGTGATATCGTATGGCCATCTATTCCAGAAGATGTAGAAATACCTTCTAAGGAAACGTTGGTGTTCTGGATTATCAATGGTCAAAATGATAACCAGACTGTTGCAGACTTTAATGCTAATTTCGGAACAAATCTTGTTGAAAATAAGGATATCGTTAGAATATACTCTGCAGGTATGTCTAACAGCAGTATGAGAGGATTGATTATTGCTAGTAACGCGGGGACTGAACTATCTGTAAGTTACTACAACGATGTAGAATCTGCGGATGACACTTTGCCAGACAAGGGGATTGTTTATAAATATCCAGTTGATGGAACAAATGTTATGGAAAAAGTTAGTGCAGGAGTTACCGATGCTACTCCTGGGACAGTGGAAGCATTTCAAGTTCCTAAGCAAACTGTTACTAAGCCTGTCGATACAGTAGATCCAACTATAGAAAATCTAACCGAGGTAACTGAGGTTAACCAAAAACAAGATATTCATTTGAGAGCAGATGTCAAGGATGATATTGCTGTTAAAACCGTGGAACTTTTTTACCGAACTAATGATCAAGAGGGTTTTTCTACAGCTTTATTGCAACAAGATTATGATGACTTGATGTACCATCACATTATTTATTCACCTGAGATTATTGCTAAGGAGTTTGTCGAATATTATTATGTCGTATCAGATGGTACGAACCAGGTTACGAGTGAAACGTTTCGAATTGATATAACAAGTGACTTGAGTGATGCGAGTTTACGTTTGAATGTTGAAAATGGAGAAGTTTTAACTAGAGATGTAGTTATAAAAGGGACATCAAAGAAAGATAGTCCAGACAATGTTAACCTGGCGATTGATGGACAGCAGGTAACAGAAAGCACATTTCAGTCGCTAGAGCACCCTGCATATTTTGCTTTTGAAGTAAGTGGAGTCAATACGTATTTTCAGAATGGTGTGACGATCGGCGACGAAGCAATTCAAATTTTTGATGACTGGATTGCACAGTGGCAGACGATTACTGTTCCGATTGGGGCAGATCAATTAGCGGTAGGGGAAAATGCGATAACGATTCGAGCAGGCACAAAAGCATCTCCATTTGATTTGGAATCAACGGATAATCGAGATGATTATAATGTTAGAAATGTTCGGTTAGTACTATCTGATGGGACCATACTTAAGGATGCAACATTTAGCAATCCAGAAGAGGTAATTGATATGGGGGATGACGGAAATTACCGACCATCTCAAGACTTTATTTTCAACGTAACTACAGAACAAGCGCAGTCTAAATCATATCTATGGGATACTACAAAATTTTCAGACGGTACACACGTAATTAGTGCTGTAGATCAAGACGAAGAGGTCAAGGCTGAGGTCTTGGTTGACAATACGGCACCAACTATAGTTTCTGAAATAGAAGACGGCAAGGAATATAAAGGTATAATTGATGTAGACATAGAAATCGTGGATGAGATTGCTGGTTTGGATAAAAGTGAAATTAAATTAGATGGCCAGACTATTACAACTCCATATCAAACTTCATCCGGAGAACTAACTGGTGGAGAACACAAGTTGGAAATATCGGCAACAGATAAAGTAGGGAATCATGTTGAAAAGACAATTACGTTTACTGTTGTTG
This sequence comes from Aquibacillus kalidii, assembly GCF_014280935.1. Taxonomy (GTDB): domain Bacteria; phylum Bacillota; class Bacilli; order Bacillales; family Amphibacillaceae; genus Aquibacillus_D; species Aquibacillus_D kalidii. The sequence continues at coordinate 65,472 of NZ_JACLZI010000035.1, read as the reverse complement.
ATGAAAATCCACAATTGCCAGAGAGTGAATTAGAAACAGGTAGTCCTATTGAAGGAGATCCAGTTCTAAAGGTGAAGGTAACTGATCCAAATGGTGATCCACTCGATGTAGGCTTCTATCAGGGGTATCGTTATGATCCAAGTAATACCGAGTCAGTAAAATCCTATAGTAATGCCGCGGATGTGGAACCCCCGAATACTCAGGTACCATCTGGTGAAACAACATTAACAAAAGAGGATATTACTAATGTCTCAGAATTGGATCAGAAATACATGGTAACCGATTCTGTAGAGAAGTTTCCTTACCATCGTTTTGATGTAACGGTTGATAGTAATGTTGATGAGAATGATATTGTTGAATTGGTTTGGAACGGTAATTCTCTAGAAGGAAGAAAGGTGACGATGTATGCTTGGAACCATTCAGTTGGTGGATGGCAAATCATTGATTACCAAATAGCAGGACAAGAGGATTTTCAATTAAAAGGAACCGTTCCAGTTGGAGATTATGTTAAGAACAGTAAGGTAAATGTAATGGTCCAGGATGAAATACCTACTAGTCCAGAAGAATACGACTATACGTTTGTCTGGATGTCTGATACACAATATTACTCAGAAAGTTATCCAAATATTTATGAAAGACAAACACAATGGATTGCGGAAAAACAAGAAGAAATGAAAATTCAATATGTTTTCCATACGGGAGATTTAGTAGATGAGTATGACCAACCGTACCAGTGGGAGCATGCAGATACATTTATGAAGACTCTAGATGATGCCAACATTCCTTATGGTGTATTAGCAGGAAATCATGATGTTGGTCAAAAGACAAATGATTATACGGAGTATTACAAGTACTTTGGCGCTGACCGCTTTGAAGCTAAGCCATATTACGGTGATTCATACTTAAACAACCGAGGACACTATGATTTAATGTCTGTTGGTGGGAATGACTATATCATGGTTTATCTTGGATGGGGTGTTGATGAAGAAGGGCTTGATTGGGTTAATGAAGTACTAGCCGCTCATCCAGATCGTAAAGCGATTCTTAGCTTCCATGAATATTTGCAAGCAACTGGTACCAGACATCCACTAGGGGATAAAATTTATGAAAAAGTAGTGGTACCAAATGAAAATGTGTTTGCTGTTCTAAGTGGTCACTATCATGAGAGTCAGCTGTTGGTTGATGAGATTGATGATAATGGTGATGGGAAAGCTGACCGTAATGTTTATCAAATTCTAGCTGATTATCAAGCAGGTCCAGAAGGTGGACAAGGCTATATGCGTCTCTTACACTTTGACACAGACAATAACCGAATTATCGTTAACACGTACTCACCATATATGGATGATTACAATTATTATGATTCTGACGTGTATCCTGGTAAAGATGAGTTTGAGCTTTCCTTGGATTTACAACCGGAAGAAAAACGTGTAGCAACAGATTATTTTGAAGTGAATGTTTATACGGATAACGAAATCGGCAAAGTTAAGAATGTGTCTAGTGGTGATTATGCAGAGGTAACTTGGAAGGGGTTAGAAGAAGGGAAAACGTATTCTTGGTACACGGTCGCTTCTGATCAATTCACGGGTGAAACGAGATCAAACATCTGGTCATTCGTAAAAGGAAAGCAACTAGATCAAGAGCCACCGACTGACCCATCAGATCCTAATGATGGAGGAGAGGGCGGAGATAACCCAGAACCTAGTAATCCTGACCCAAGTAATCCAGAACCTAGTAATCCATCTGTACCAACACCAGGGGAACCTGATATTCCAAATGATCAACCTACTCATCATGACAGTGATCATGGGGATAATACAGAAAAGCAGATAGACCAAAGTGACAATCAATCTGGTAATACAGCGGATCATAATTCAGAACAAGGAAAAGATTTGGCTAATACTGCTACTACTATCTATAACTGGTTAGTACTGGGGATTAGTTTAATCGTTGCTGGATTTGCATTTCATGTTCATAACCGTAGAAAATTGATATAATCAAAACCCCCTTCGTTTGGTTGCGAAGGGGGTTTTACATTATTTTTCGTTCAATAAAGAACTTAATGATTTTTCTTCAAATACTCGAATGATAGCATCACTAATCAATGGAGCAACCGTTAATTCAGTAAGCTTATCGAATTTTTTCTCGTCATCAATTCGAATCGTATTAGTAACAATTAATTCCTTTACATCAGATTCCTGGATCTTTTCAGTTGCGGGAGTTGATAACACAGGATGGGAAGCACAAGCATACACTTCTTTTGCACCATTTTGTAATAGTGCATTAGCAGCGACAGTTATTCTTCTACCTGTATCAATAATGTCGTCCATAATAATAGCGATTTTACCATCAATATTACCTACAACATTGATTTCGGCAATGTTATGACGTGGGCCGCGACGATCAATAATGGCAATTGGTGCTTTTAAGTGGTCAGCTAACTGTCTAGCTCTTGTTACACTTCCATGATCAGGTGCAACGACTACAACGTCTTCTAAACTTTTCTGAATTAAATAATCTGCAAGAATTGGAATACTAGCAAGCTGGTCTACAGGAATGTTGAAAAATCCTTGAACCTGAGGTGCGTGTAAATCAACCGAAATTACTCTAGAGGCACCAGCCTTTTGGATAAGATCTGCAATTAGTTTTGCGGTTATTGGCTCACGAGCTCTTGCTTTTCGGTCCTGGCGAGCATATCCATAGTATGGAATTACAACATTTATTGTCCGAGCAGATGCTCTTTTTAATGCGTCAGTCATGATTAGCAATTCCATAATATGCTGATCAACGGGTTCACTTGTAGATTGGATAACAAAAACGTCACAACCTCGAATACTCTCTTCAATATTAATTTGTATTTCTCCATCGCTAAAGGTTTTAACCGAAGATTTACCTAGTTCAATTCCAATCGTTGATGCAATTTCTTCCGCTAGTGGTCGGTTTGAGCTTAGTGAAAACACTTTTAACTTTGAATCTTGATATCCATTAGACAAAATGGTCCCTCCCAATATGTACGTTCTTTATCTTTTTAACTAAAATGGAAATGTATACTCGACTTTAGTATGATTTGCAAGACTATTATTATGTAAAATCTTATCGTAAAAACACGATCTGTTCAAGTTATTAAGGGTTAACACAAATTAGGATATGCCTAAATTTGATAACTTTTCACTTATGATATACATGTGGAAAATGTGTTATTTAGGGAAGTTACTAGTCAAAATGCTATAGTTGAGAACTCTAAGCAACAAAACATGCGAAAATCGATTAAAATAGATGTAACGACTTTAATATCAAATCGACTACACTATTGGAGGGATTAAAATGATTGAAAAATATACACTTACCTATGCACAAAGCCTTGATAAGGAAGACCCTTTACATTATTTAAGAGATGAATTTTTTATCAAAAAAGACACAATTTATCTGGATGGTAATTCGTTAGGTTTATTGTCAAAGAGAGCGGAAAGTACCGTTGGGTCGATGATAGATGCTTGGAAGCAATATGGTATTGATGGTTGGACTAAGGGTGAAAATCCATGGTTTTATCTTTCGGAGGAATTAGGTAATAAAATGTCTGAATTAATTGGTGCTAAACCCGATGAGGTATTGGTAACTGGATCAACAACAGTGAACTTACACCAACTATTAGCTACTTTTTTTCAACCGAATGAAACAAAATTTAAAATTCTTGCAGATGAACTTAATTTCCCATCGGATATTTACGCTCTAAAAAGTCAATTACAATTAAGAAATATTAATCCAGTCAAAGGCCTAGTCCAGGTGAAGAGTCCTGATGGGCATTTACTTTGTGAGGATGACATTATCGAGGCGATGACGGAGCAGGTTGCGTTAATTGTCTTACCAGGAGTGTTGTATCGTAGTGGTCAAGTTTTAGACATGGAGCGGATAACAAAAGAAGCGCATAGTCGTGGTATTATTATAGGCTTTGATTTGTGTCACTCGATTGGTGCTATTCCACATGAACTGCATGATTGGGGAGTTGACTTTGCTTTCTGGTGTAATTATAAACACTTAAATGGCGGACCAGGAAGTGTTGGTGGATTATTTGTACACGAAAAGCATTTTGGAAAACAGCCAGGATTGGCCGGTTGGTTTAGCTCTAGGAAGGATAAACAATTTGACATGGAGCATGAATTAACAGCAGAAGTGCACGCGGGAGCTTATCAAATAGGGACACCACATGTGCTAAGTATTGCTCCAATTATTGGTTCATTAAGCTTATTTGAAGAAGCAGGTATAGACAGAATAAGAAACAAATCACTTCAGTTAACGAGTTACTTATTGGAATTGATGGAGCATGAATTGAGCGGATGTGGCTTTTCAGTGAAAAGCCCAGTGGAAGAGTCGAAACGAGGAGCACATCTATTTTTAGAACATAAAGAGGCAGCTCGTATTTGTAAGGCGCTAAAGGAAGAAGGGGTAGTCCCTGATTTCCGAGCTCCGAATGGTATTAGAATTGCACCAGTAGCTTTATACAATAGCTTTGCGGATGTATGGAGAACTGTTGCGATTCTGAAACAAATAATTAAAGAGCAATCGTATAAAAAATATACAAATGAACGAGGTATTATAGCATGAGTAAATGGATCGATATTTCACAACCCTTAACCGATGATATAGCTCACTGGCCAGAAGACCAACCTTTTTCGTACAAGACTACATATACGAAGCAGGAAACTGGTTCGGCAAACATTGGACAAATGACAGGTAGCTTACATTTGGGAACGCACGTTGATGCCCCATTTCATTTTGAAAATAACGGAGAAAAGATCATTGCTGTTGACGTTGATGTATATATTGGTGAGTCGATAGTACTCGACGTGTCCCACACATCAATTATCAAAGCAAGTACACTACAGGAGTTTGATCTAGAAGGGGTTGAACGGGTACTATTACGAACTTCGTTACCAAGTAACCCGAAACAATTTCCAGAAGAAATACCTGTTCTTGATCCTGATATTGCACCGTTCTTAGCAGAAAAGGGTGTTAAGTTATTAGGAGTAAACATGCCATCAGTCGATCCATTAGATAGTAAAGACCTATTCACCCATCATGCTTTATATGATAATGGCATTTATATTTTAGAAAACCTTGTATTGGAACATGTGGATGAAGGTGCTTACTTTTTGAGTGCGTTACCCCTTAACATCGTGGAAGGGGATGGAAGTCCTGTTCGGGCAGTAATTAAAAGATTATAACTCTAGTTATTCTGTGTGAAAAAAATATTCATTAGCTAGATATTTTTTTTGGGATTATAGTATAATATTTCCAAAACATGTTCCTTTAAAGGAGAAAAAGATTATTAATGGCAAAGAGTAGATTGTCTACTAAAAAAAGAAAGAAAAGACGTTGGTTAACTATTAGTCTGGCAGTGGTGTTCATGGTATTACTTGGAGGTGGTGGATTTATTTTCGCTGTTTGGAACAATGCAAAACAGACAGTAAATGATGAAATTCATCAACAAGTCGATACAATTGATACATCGATAGCGAAGCAGAAAATAGAAGATAAAGAGCCTTTAAATATATTATTACTTGGTGTTGATGAAAGAAGCACGGACGGTGGTCGTTCAGATGCCTTAATGGTATTGTCCCTTAATCCTGATGGTGATAGCATGCAAATTGTAAGCATCCCCCGTGATACACGAACGGAGATTGTCGGACGGGGAACCGAAGACAAAATTAATCATGCCTACGCCTTCGGTGGTGTTGATATGAGTATTAATACGGTCGAGAATCTATTAGATATCGAATTAGACTACTATGTTCGTATGAATATGGAAGGCTTATCAGGCATGGTTGATGCTGTTGGTGGAATTACAGTAAATAACGAACTAGATTGGTATGATGAGGGTTTTTATAAAAAGGATTACCACTATGCAAAAGGTGAACTTGAACTAAATGGAGCACAAACAATGGGGTTTGTTAGGATGAGACACTTAGATCCTGATGGAGACTTCGGAAGAACAAAACGTCAACGACAAGTCATTCAGGCAGTTATAGACAGAGGTGCTAGCATTAAATCTATTAATAAAATTGACGATATGATTGAAGTACTAGGTGATAATGTTGTTACGAATATGGATTTTAAGGATATGCAAGATCTAGTGCTAAATTACCGTGATACGCGCAAAAGTGTTGTTAGCTATATGATGCAAGGCACGGGGACCAAAATTGATGGTGTTTATTATTTAGTAGTTTCTGCTGAAGAAATAGAGAAAGTTCATAATATGATTAAGAAAGTTAAATCTTAATTAAGACAAGATTCTTCTTAGGCCCAAATCACTGTGATTTGGGCTTCTATTATTTCCTTTGAATGATTGTGGTTCTCTCGACTGTGGATGTAATGTAACAATTGGGAATTATTAGTGCAGAAAAATCGTAGGGATTGGAAATACCGCAACGATTGGGAATTATTAGTGGGGAAAAAATCGTAGGCTTTAAAAAAACGCAACGATCTATCTCTATTAGTATGCACTCTATTCCAATCTTTGTAATAAAATGGCAAAAAAAATCACAGATTATCTTTATCAAAAGGTTGCTAAATCTTAACGAGTAATTCGCCCAACAATCATAGATACTTTATAATATATTAGGATAGTAATAGGGAAGGGGCATACAAGATGGAAAATAAAACAACTAACATACCCATTGCCTTACTAGGATTGGGACAGGTTGGTCGGAATTTTATTAGTTTACTTTTGGAAAAGAAAGAGTTATTAAAACTAGAATATGGATTAGATATCTCACTTGTTGCAGTGGCAGATTCGTCAGGAGCAGTAATAGATCGTACTGGATTAGATCTGAAAAAGATTATTGATATCAAAGAAACGAAGAGGAAGGTAAATACTTATCAGGATGGAGAGTCCTTTATCGGAACCACCTTAGATGCTATAGAAAAATCTGGAGCTACCATTTTGGTAGAAGCTAGTCCGACAAATCTACAAAACGGTGAACCAGCAATTTCACATATTGCTAAATCGTTACAACATAAGATTAGCGTAGCTACATTAAACAAAGGACCAATTGTATTAAAATATCCAGAATTAGCAAAAATAGCACAAGCGAATAATAGTCAACTTAAATATAGTGGTGCAACTGCTGCGGCATTACCGACTTCTGATGTAGCTTTTTATAGTTTAGCAGGGACCACAATTTCTAGAATACACGGGATTCTAAACGGAACTTCAAACTATATTTTGTCTGAAATGTACAATGGGGAAATAGACTTGGAGTCAGCAATCAAAGAAGCGCAAGAGAAGGGAATTGCCGAGCATAACCCTAAGGCGGATTTAGAAGGATGGGATACGGCTGCTAAAACTTTAATTCTTGCTAATACGATTATGGGTGCAGAACTTAGTATAGATGATATTCATGTAGAAGGGATAACAGGCAGTACATTTGAAGCTGTGAAATCTGCTAAAAAAGCAGGGGGGAAGGTTAAATTAATCGGAGAAATAAGATCGATTGAAGGGAAAGTAGAAGCAAGTGTAGTATTAAAACAGCTCACAGCAGACCACCCTTTGTACAATGTAGAAGGTACAAATAAAGGAATTCACTATGTGACAGATACAATGGGGGATTTAACTGTTGTAGGAGGTAAATCAGATCCTCGTGCCGCAGCTGCTGCAGCATTAAAGGATGTTATACTAATTGCGACTAATAAGTAAATTGGAGAAGAGTTTGTTCTATCTTTGAGATCTTTTTGTAAATAGTGTGAATATAAAAAATGCCTGAGATGTACTCAGGCATTTTTGCATTAAATTTTATTTTTTTTCAAAATTCCTAGCATCAATGCGCTAACAATAGTACCAGCAAGAATGGCTAACAAGTAAAGTAAGGCACTTCCTTGTACAAGACCAATAACGAATATTCCTCCGTGTGGTGCTTGTGTACCAATATTAAATGCCATGGATAATGCACCTGCTACTGCCGAACCAGCTACGATTGACGGAATAACACGACCAGGATCTGCTGCAGCAAATGGGATTGCACCTTCTGTAATGAAAGAAAGCCCCATAACGATATTTGTTTTACCTGCATCGCGTTCTTCTTTTGTGAATTTTTTCTTGAATAAAAATGTTGCTAGAGCAATTCCTAGTGGTGGAACCATACCAGCTGCCATGATAGCTGCGTGTGGAGTTAAAAATCCATCAGCGATCATCGCAATACCGAATGTGTAGGCTGCTTTATTTACTGGACCACCCATATCAATAGCCATCATTCCGCCAAGAATAATACCAAGAATAATTGCGTTAGTAGAGCCCATTCCTTGTAACCAATCACCAAGCGCTGTATTGAACCAGCCAACTGGTTTATCTATAACGAAAAACATAGTCATACCCACCGCAAAAATACTTAATACTGGATATAAAAGAACTGTTTTAATACCTTCTAATGATTGCGGTAAATTTCTTAATAAATGTTTCAATCCAATAACAATATAACCTGCAAGGAAACCAGCGATAAGTCCACCTAAAAACCCAGATCCACCTTGTGCAGCCATAAAGCCACCAACCATACCTGGAGCGAGCCCTGGCCTATCAGCTATACTCATTGCGATAAAACCAGCCAACACTGGAACCATTAATCCAAATGCATTACCGCCTCCAATTGTGTGTAACGCTTCTGCAAATTGATTATAACCTTCTTTTCCTGGTATATGTGATTCAATACCGAAGATAAATCCAAATGCAATCAGGATACCGCCACCAACTACGAATGGTAGCATATGTGATACACCGTTCATGAGGTGTTTATAAAATGCGTTAAATGGATTTCCAGTTGACGAACTGGATGACGAATTGGAATTAGCAGTAGAACCGCTGCCCTTGTAAGGCGCAACATTTCCACTTAATGCTTTTTCTATAAGTTCTTTAGGTCTCCGGATACCATCGGCAACTGCTGCTTCTATAACGGGTTTACCATGGAAGCGATCCATATCTACCTTCGTGTCAGCTGCTACAATAATAGCATCAGCGTTTTTAATTTCTTCTTCAGTTAGAACGTTTTTAGCACCACCAGAACCTCTAGTTTCTACTTTAATATCTACACCAAGTTCAGCAGCTTTTGCCTTTAATGAATCCGCTGCCATAAACGTGTGTGCAATCCCAGTAGGACAGGCAGTAACAGCAAGGACTTTTTTCTTCGCCATACTACTAACACCTCCGTTATCTTGCGCAATTCGTTCTTGTTCCTTTTTATTGATTGCTTCAAAAATTTCAGACTCAGAATTAGCCTGTAGTAACTTTTGCCTAAATGAATCATCCATTAACATACCGGATAAGCGAGCTAATGTTTCGAGGTGATCATTATTTGCACCTTCTGAAGCGGCAATCATGAAAAATAGATTACTAGGTTTGCCATCTAATGCTTCAAATTCCACACCCTGTTGTGATCTACCAAATGCGATTGATGGCACCTTTACCGCCTTTGTTTTAGCATGAGGAATAGCTATGCCATCACCTATCCCAGTTGTAGTATGTTCTTCACGTTTAAGGATTTCATTTTTAAATACTTTCTTATCTCTTAATCTCCCAGCTTGGTCCAATTTTTCTATTAATTCATCTAAAACTTCCGATTTTGAATTGGATTGAAGGTTTAATATCATTGTGTCTGGTTTTAATAAATCAGTAATTTTCATTGTACTTGCCTCCTAAGCGTGAAAGTTAAATGTTAACCATTTTAACTTCGGTTTCAGAACTAAATTCGTTGTATGTCTCTAAGTCTAGTTGGTTTGTAATAATAATGGCATTTTTTAAATCAGATACTTTAGAAAAGGTAACTTCCTGGAATTTGCTAGCGTCGGCCAGGACATAAACTTTTTGTCCAAGATTGACGGCAAGTGCTTTAACAGCTGCCTCTTGAGGATCCGGTGTCGTATAACCAAAATCTAAATGAATGCCGTTTACACCGATAAAGCTTTTATCAAATCTAAATTGTGATAATGTCTCGGTAGCCTTTGGTCCTATTAATGCATTTGTCTTTCTTTTGATTAATCCACCAATTAAATGAGTGTCAATTTCTAGCTCTAGTAATGCTTGGGCTAGATTTAACCCATTCGTTACAACTGTGATATCCTTTGCTGATAAGTGCTTGATCATTTGATACGTTGTTGTACCAGCGTCTAAGAAAATACAGTCACCATTTTGTACAAGTCCTGCAGCATTGCTTGCGATTACATCCTTTTCTTTCAAATACTTGGTGGATTTTTCAGTTAAACTAGGTTCCTCTCCTTTTTGATGTAAATTAGAGGCACCACCATGTACTCGACGTAATTTTTTTTCCTTTTCTAATTGACTTAGATCTCGACGTATAGTTGATTCGGAAGAGGATAGTTGGTCAACAAGTTCTTGGATTGTTACAAAATCTTTTTTATTTAATAGTTCCAGAATTTTTGATTGTCGTTCAATTGTTAACACTCTTAACACACCTTTCTTTACCAGTACATTTTAAAAGCGGTTACATTTAATATTTGATTTTATATTTCTTGTTTTGGTTTCTTTGATTATATATTAACTCAAGCGCTTACAAAAATCAATCACTTTCTTTCATAAACAATCATTTTATTTCAAAAACATTAAAATAGCGAAAGGATTTAAGTTAATAAAAGTGAAAAATAATCAAAAACAGTCATTTCTGATCGTGGTGACGTTCAGATTGTTTAAGTTTTCATCCTATATTTTCAGGTCTTATCTTTACACCGTTGTATTGTTCCCGAATCTAATAAAATGCGTCATCAAAAAACAGATATGCGTTGCTTTGACAGTTTATTGCGTGTGTTAGGTGATATTTGCGTCAATTCAAAGGCTATATCAACCATTATTTCAAAGGAATGCGTCAATAGACAAAAATAGCACAAATAAAAAGTAGAAGAGAGTATCTCATGGATGTTGAGATACTCTCTTCTACCGTTCTAAAACTTTAGAAACTTTTTCGGGTATTTCGTATATCTGTTTGCATAACCAGAAGCAACAATCGATTCAGGTTTGACTACAGGTTCAAGTCCTGCAGACTCAATTCTTGCCATCATCTCACTAGCAATAAAGCGTGTTAACGACCTTTTTTCTAATCCTACGTCAATATGGCCTTCCATCGTAAAGGAACTGCCTTTGTACAAATTAGGTAAAATAATATCTATTAATTTGTTTTTATGTTCTTTCGTAAACAGATAGGCAACTTGTTCTGTAAGTGTTGTTTCCATAGAGATTTTTTCATGAAGGTTTAAATATTTGCGCTTGAATTTGATTGGAACAATACAAGCCCATGCACCTTTGCCTTTTCTTTGGATCACAATTCCTGTGATAAAAAGTGTATGAAATTTATGAACCTGGGAATCGGTTCCGACCATTAGGCGATAATTGCCCTTTGGGTCTTGTTTCATAAATTGTACAATATGTGTGAAAACATCTTCAAAGGACATGTTGTCTTTTGAAAGATTCATAAATGGTTGCCCATCTACGAAAGAAAAGTCATCCTCCATTATCATCTTTGTACTCCTTCCCATTATTTAGGGCGTTGGGATTAGGTACTACCTTTAAGGCAATCTGGATATTTTATTAGGGGATATGTTTATGGATTATTAGCTGGTAGCATAGTTAATTCAGTATATTCTTTCTTATGAAACATGTGTTTACCGTTATGACTTAGAAACAGACGTTTTAACTTTTATTAAAAGTGGGAAAAATGTATGGTAATAATCAATTCGAAGGAAGGATTCAGGGTGAACCTAATTTACTATATGATAGGAGCAATTATATTAATAAAAACGCCATTTATCGGAACTTATATAAGATTAATTAATACGATTACACATGAAATATGGCATGTTGTTATCGCTAGTGTTACGGGTGGGAAGGGTCACCGAATAGCATTAAATAGAGATACATCTGGATATGCGATTACAAGTAATGCTTCTTGGATAAGTAGAGTTTTAACAGCCTATGCAGGGTACACTGGAGCATCGATAACAGCACTGTTATTATTTTATTTATTAAACGAAGGGCGCTATTCTGCTGTTCTAACACTTTACTTAGTTATTGCAGCTATAGCTAGTGTTTTGTGGATTAGAAACGTATTTGGGTTTCTTTGGACTAGTTCATTCGTAATATTGATTTGGCTGCTCTTGAATCACTCGATGGATATACTTATTATTCATATTAGTTATATGTTAGCCGCGATTATCCTTGTAGAATCAATCCTTAGTGCCAGTCATATTTTGAGAATAAGTTTCTTTGAACCTAAAAATGCAGGAGATGCAACTAATTTACAGAAGGCGACATTAATACCAGCTGTTATTTGGGGAACTGTATTTTTTGTGCAATCTGTTTATATTGGTTATCAAATTTTATTGTGGTTTAATACTTAGTAGAAGAGGAATATCTATGGTAGGTAGGAATGATTTACTTGATGTATATACAAGTAGTATAATGTACTTAAAGCAAATTAATCTATTTGAGAATTGCAAGTGTAACCAATGAAAAATATAAGGAATCTAATTGCTTATTTCTATGGACTAAGATCTTAGGAGGAATCCACTTGTTTAAATCACTATTTAAAAAGAATAAGGAACCAAAGGATACAATACTTGTAGCACCACTAACAGGAACCGTAGTCCCACTAGAAGATGTCCCTGATAAAGTATTTGCGGAAAAAATGATGGGGGATGGCCTAGCGATAAAGCCGACGGATAACAAGGTTGTTTCACCTCTAGATGGAGAAGTTGTAGATGTCTTTAATACAAAACATGCGATCTCCTTCCGATCAAATGAAGGCGTAGAGTTGCTCATACATATGGGGCTCGAAACGGTCAATTTGAAAGGTGAAGGCTTTGATATTAAGGTGTCAGCAGGTCAAAAAGTAAAACAAGGCGATGTATTAGCTGACTTTAATTTAGAACAAATAAACAATAGCGGATACAACACCATTACACCAATTATTGTGTTAAATGGAGATGACTTCGAAATTGCTGAATCTAACACATCAGGAACAGTTTCAGCAGGTGAGCAGGTTATTGCAAAGGTTATCTCTAAAGAATAATGGTCAAAAAGGCTTGCCTCACACGGGGCTAGTCTTTTTTTGAACCCGCAACGTTAGTTCTCACCGATCAGTTAGTAACAATCGACAAGAGTTTTCGTGCTAATTATGCTATTATTAGACAATAAGGCTGAAAGGATCTGAGTGGTGTGGAAAAGAGTAAACGGCTTATAGAATGGCAGAAACTCTATAATGAGGTAAGATATTCTAATCGGAATGATAGTCAACATTCTGATTTAACTCCATTGAAGCATCAAAGCGAACAAAATGAGGAGGAAACATTTATTGGTTTCCAAAAGCGCCTGTTTGCTTTTTGCATTGATAGTCTCATCCTCAGTATTTTAGTGCTAGAAATCGCCAACTTTTATCTACTTTTTCTACTCATCTCGCTCTACTATGCTGGTATGACAGCTTCTCCATTAAGAGGAACGCTAGGAAAGATGTCAATTGGTGCCGTGGTTGTGGATGGGGATGGCAACCAGATTACGTTTATTCGTTCATTGCTCCGTTTTTATGCTTATTTCATTTCTTCTGCATTATGCTTTCTTGGTTATGTTATGATTTTTTTCGACTTTCAGCATAAATCGCTTCATGACTTTTTATGCAAAACGTATGTAGTGAACAGAGATGTTATCGATTCTAACTCAAGTGAATTGGTTGAATAATAAATAGAGCCCTTCGTTAATAGGTAGCGAAGGGCTTACTTTTATCTGTTTTGTACGGAGAGTGTTTAATTTTTAGTTGATAAACCAAGCTTCTTTATTAAAGGCTTAATTGTCAGACCTTGTATTATTAACGAAAATAACACAACAGAGAAAGTAAGTAACAAAACGGTTTCTCTTCCTTCAAAGCTGTAAGGCAAGCTTAACGCAAGTGCAATGGACAAGCTCCCTTTTAACCCACCCCAATTTAGGAGAATCCGTTCTTTACGGTTTAACTCTTTCGTATGCAATGTACTAACGTAGAGTGCTACAAGTCTTCCGAGTAATACAATTAGAATAGCAAGGGCAATAATATCCCAATGTCCTGTAAAGTCTATATTTCTAATTTCTAGGCCGATCAATAAGAAAATAATCGAGTTTGCAATTAGGGTGATGACATCCCAAAACGTATTAATGTTCGTTTTTGTTTCTTTAGACATCCCAATTTTACCACCATAGTCACCGAACACAAATCCACCAGCAACTACTGCAATTACCCCTGATACATGAATATGTTCAGCTATAAAATAACTTCCAAAGAATAGTAAGGCAGAAATGGCAATTTCGTAAGGGTAGTCATCGTATAGCCTAATAATTTGCGAGAAAATATAGCCTAACACTATCCCTAACAAGGCACCACCAATACTAAACTTTAAAAACATGAAAATCCCGTTGCCTAAACCTTGCCAACCTAGCTCTATATAAGATAACAAATAAATAGAAGAAATTTGGAAAAGGACAACAGCAATCCCGTCGTTGAATAAAGATTCCCCTTCCATTACAGTAGAAATTTTCTTGGATACCCCGACTGATTTAAAAATCGACAGTACACTGATAGGGTCAGTCGCGCTCATCAAGGCTGCGAATGTAAAGGCAACTGGAATGGATAGCCCGATGATAAAGTGGGAGGTAAATCCAATTACGATAAATGAAAGAAAAGTACCTGCAAGTGCCATAGATGCTACTTCTTTTTTATATTGAAGTAAATGGTGAAATGGTAGCTTCAAAGTCGCATCACCAAGTAAGATTGGCAAAAATAACGAAATAATAATAGCTTGAAAAACCTCTGATTGTGTAATGAATACTTCTGCATCATTCATTAGTGGGATTGGAACGTCAGTGATACCTAAAATTAGCCCGACAAAAACCAGTGCAATTGTGTACTGTAGATTCAAGCGTTTGGCTATACCAATTACAGTGATGGATATTGCCAACAGGATTAGTAATTGTATGAATACTTCATTGAATTCGTGCATGTTTCTCCCTCCAATATGTATGTAAGGTAACTATACCAATTAGGATTGATCTTATCTTTGTTATTATTCAGGCGCTTTTATTGTTATAAAGTTTGCCAGTAGGAAGGCAATGGTAAGAAGTCCCACAAAAGCGTAAAAAGGCAATGAATGTATGCCGTTAGTCTGATAAATGAACAGATATAATCGGACCGACGCTCGTACCCATGAATAATACAAGTGTGTAAATCAAAGTGACTAGTCCCTTTGATTTTCCCCCGAGTTGGCCAATCAATGAGATAGGAGTAAGGATGAAATTGCGATACCACTTACAAAGAACATAGAAGAATACAGTTCTAGCCAATGCGAACTCTTGATTAGAATTTCATAAAGCATTGAAAAAGTGGAGATGAAGGGAATTGGATATCCACACATGATTGACATTCTGCAAAAAATAATACAAATGTCATGAAAGGATAGTTAGATGGATTAACTAAAGTAGTTTACTTGGTCCATCGTTTTCATCTTCTTTTACCCTTAAAATACCATTATAATCTTGATCGATGTTTACTGTCACTTAAAATAGGACTATTTTTCTTATTATGTTTTAAGTATATAAAAGTGTGGTAATAAGAAGAGGAGAGGATAATCTTTCTAGAAGTTTTTAGTTTAGAGAGGCTGTATAACTAAGGGTGGTAATAATCCCCTAACAACATTAATTCTATCGTAATAAAGGGATCCACCAAAAAGCGGATAAAAACTCCGACTTTAGATGTATGACAAATAACAATTTTATTGTTATAACTAATATAGAAGCTAAAATATTAGCTTAAACTACCTGGGTGATTAGCATGAATTCACCCAGAAATCGCATGGATTGTTTGACCAAAATGACCTCCCAAGTGATTTTGTCTCCCATGCGATCATACATAGAAACCCCCTCGATAAATCGTATTGAGGGGGTTTATTTTTTGGTTTTTTTTAAAAAAGTTAGTTCCTAGACAAAGTCATCCGCCTTGATGTAAGGTAATCTCCACGGAGTTTTAGCGATTTTCTTGCTTCTAAAAGCATGATGGTAAATGCGATATGGCCATATAAAATGTTTCCATAGAATATAATCCACAAATAAAATTGACTTGGGTCAATTCCAGTTGTCACAAATTTCATAAATACAAACCAAGATCCAAGAACTAACGGAATTTGGACAATCGCTGTTTTTTTCCAATTGTCAGCCCATAAAACCAATGGTGTTACACTAAAGATCAATAAGAATATCAATAATACATCCATGTCAAAATCCTCCTTGGAATTGTTGCTTTATTATAGTTTTGTAAGTGTTTACATTTATTATACCATCATGTTCACAAAAATGTAACATTTAATTCGAAAATTTGTAACAATTAGGTGTTGACTATTATTATTTGTATGAGAAATATAATTAATTGATACATGACATGACAGGATTAGGTTTGTTGTTGTTTTTATTGAACTAAAGGATTACTGGCATTGAGATGTCCGCTTTGAGGGGACGAACAGAAGCACTTAGGTTAGAAGGGTAAACAAACTAAGTGGGGAAACTGTTTATTGCTAATTCGTAATTTTAATAAATGGTTGAGTGTTAAAATTGAAGTTGAAAGAGGATGTTTTTGTTATAGCTAAAAAAAAGACTGATTCCATGGCGTTAACCATGAATCAGTCTTGTGTTAGTGTAATCTAAATCAACCTGTGTTACGAAGTCCTGCTGCCACACCATTGATCGTTAGTAGTACCTCAGTTAGTAAGTCTTCTGCTTTCTTATCGTCGTCACTACCACTGCGTAGTAAAGAAATGAGATCAACCTGGAATAAGTTTAGCGGATCTACTAATGGATTTCGTAAGCGGACGGATTCTTTTAAGTTTGTTTTATGATCCATAAGCTCCGCTTGACCCGTTATTCTAAGAACGATATCTTTAGTCAAATTGTATTCATCGGTAATTTGATCGAAAATACGTTTTCTAACTTCTTCATCATTAACCATTTTCGTATATTCTTCAGCAGTCGCAAGGTCTGCTTTGATTAAAGCCATTTGCAGATTGTTAATCGTAGCTTGGAAGAATGGCCATGTTTTATACATGTGCTGCAATAGCTCAATATTGTTAGATTCATCAATGAATCTTTGTAATCCAGAACCAGCCGCATACCATGCTGGTAGAAGTTGACGACTTTGTGTCCATGCAAATACCCAAGGGATTGCACGTAAATCCTCAAATCGGTCACTACCTTTACGTTTCATTGGTCTTGAACCGATATTCAAGTCACCAAGCTCGTGCAATGGTGTCGCTTGATTAAAGTAACTCAAGAAACCTGGATCATTAAAGACAAGTGATTGATATTTCTCTAGCGCGTAAGTGGAGATATCATCCATCGCTTTTTCTGCCTCTGCAGATTGCAGGTGTCTTTGCTCTGAAGTAGAACTATTAATACCCATAATTGCAGTCATCATAGTTGATGTTGCTTGTTCTAAACTACGGTAAGCTATATCAGGTAATAGGTACCTAGACGATAGTACCTCACCTTGTTCCGTGATTTTCACACCATCTCCTAATGTTACTGGAGGTTGAGATAACAGACTAGAATATAGCGGACCGCCACCACGGCCTAATGATCCTCCGCGTCCGTGGAAGTATTTCAATTTAACTCCATAGCGAGAAGCGATATCATGGATATCTTGTTGTGCTTTGTATAATTCCCAGTTAGCTGTTAGTGTACCACCATCTTTACTACTGTCAGAGTATCCTAACATAATTTCTTGTAAATCTTTACGTGCTTCTAGATGCTTGCGGTAAAGTGGAATACTAAATAGCTGTTCAATCATTCCTGGTCCATTCTTCAAGTCATCAATCGTCTCCAAAAGTGGTGCAACGTGAATTCGACTTACCACTTTTCCATCTGGATATACGCGGTATAGTCCTGCTTCCTTAGCAAGTACTAAAACCTCAAGTAAGTCACTTACGGAAGTAGTCATGCTAATTAGATAAACCTCGATCGCTCGCTGACCAAATGTGTCCTGAGCGCGTTTGATCATTCTAAACGTATTAATTACTTCTTGTGTCTCGTCCGTAAATTCATCGTAGATAGAAATCATCGGTCTAGGATCTTCTAGTACTTCAATTAGTGTATCTACTTTTTTCTTCTCATCTAACGCTTTATAATCGCTAGCTATTTTCACTTTGTGTAAAATTTCAGTGATCGCTGATTCATGCTCACCGCTATGATTTCGAATATCTAACGATGCTAAATGGAATCCGAATAATTCTACTTGGCGAATTACTTTGCGCAATAGCTTGATAGGATTGTGATTAGGATGATGGTTTGTTAAACTGGTTTGAATCATATATAAATCATCTAATAATTCTTCGGCACTTTGGTATCCTAAGTCACTGTCTTGTGCAGTGAGCTCTAGCTTTTTAAGCATTAAGGAAACTTTAACACGGTAAACTTCATCCTCTTTATGCCATCCGCGTTCGTTTAATTTTTCTTGGTCTTGTTTAATAGAAGTAGTTATTTCATCATCAATGGTAACTTTTTTTGCAGAATGACTTAAAAGATCCTTTAAATCCTTTAATGATTGCTTATATTTTTTCAATACTAAAGCACGATGTGTTTTTAATGTTTCAAATGTTGTCGTTGCTTTCACATTAGGATTTCCATCTCTGTCCCCACCGATCCATGAACCGAATCGTAGGAAAGAAGGCACCTGCCAACGCTTATTATATTTCTCAAAAAGTAAATCCTCTAAATCTTGATGTAGTCGTGGTAGCACATCAAATAGTACCTTATCAAAATAATAAAGCCCGTTTGAAACTTCCTTCATTACGGAAGGTTTCTTTTCTCTTATTTCTTCAGTTTGCCAAAGAATTGTAATTTCATTTTGAATGGTTTCTTGAATCACTTTCTTCTCATAACGAGTATAAGCGTAATCCCAAGACTTTAACAAATTAGCTATGCGCTGATGGATTTGTAAAATAGTCCTTCGAGTAGCCTCGGTAGGGTGCGCAGTAATTACGAGTTCTAAAGATAATGTCTCGAGTAAGCTTGAAATCATATCTGGTGTGACGTCATTGCTGATTAATGTATTAACACCATCTTCTAGAGAACCTGGCTGGATAATATTCGTATCCTGCGCTTGATATTCGCGACGACGGCGGCTGCGGTAATTTTGTTCTGCGATATTAAACAAATGTAAGTTAATAGCAAACGCACGTATAACATTTTGGCGTAATGACGGGTCTAAACTATTAATCTCTGTTTTAATCTGCTTGTAAATAGCTTGATCTTGTGTTTCACGTAAATTGATGGAAAGAGATCGAATTTTGTTTACTTTTTCAAGTAATACTTCTCCACCCTCGTGCAATAGTACGTTATCCAGTAATTGACTTAAATAGTCTACATCTCTATGGAGAGAGACAGTGCTTTTTTGTTCTGTTTTAGTTTCCAAACGGTGCACGTCCTTTCAAATTTTGTCTAAGTAAGTGTTTGAATTTTGGTGCTTACGATAAGTCGTTGTCCATGTGGATATCGATTGGGATAGGTTAAAGTAAGAAACTTCAGAATATTATCGGTATGTTTCTATTTATTTGTACCCGAAAACAAAGCTAAATAATCTTTGTTTAGCATATCCTTAACCAATCTATTTTTCTATTACTCCAATTCGATTTATGGAATTTTTCGATGGGGAATATTTAAGGAACACGATATTGAAAGATAATAATTTGTACTATTTGACTGATTAACACTCCAAATTGTACAAAGAAAACGTTAGCTTTTTATTGTATCAAGCACCTTTTTAAAAGCTAGGTTTCTCTTGGGATATATATCTATCATAACATGTTTTGGCCAGAAATTTAACTATTTAGTATGTTAAATAATCTCACAACCTCAAATCCATCTAATTTTGAGATAGGTTTTTGAATGATCGATGCCTGATGCTTGTTTGAAAATTAGCAACAATTATTTATTTAAAAAGTTCAAAAGTTTGTCACATTAATATTGTAAGCGAATACAGGGTGGTGAGCAAATAATAAGGTTGGTTACATACCCACTATTTGTAAATTACTTTTAATTAATCGCAAAAAATTATAAGTAATGTCACCATATTTTATAAAAATACGACGATTTTCACGTTTTTCTTCCTATATATTAATAGACTAAATTCTGTGTCGAAAATTAATAATTCCGAAACTTAGCTAAGCTATTGTAGTTATTTTGTAATTAGTTTAATATTTCATTTTGAATAAATAGAAGAGAGATGAAATACTATGCCAAAGCAAATTTGGTTTTTGATAATAGGTACGGCTATAAATATTACAGCAGCTTCATTCGTGTGGCCGCTTAATGCAATATATATGCATAATGAATTAGGAAAGTCACTTGCATTTGCGGGTTTCATACTTATGCTTAACCAAGGGCTTGGAATTCTCGGTAATTTAATTGGTGGAACACTATTTGATAAACTAGGTGGGTATCGAACGATAATAAGTGGTGGATCGATCACGGTAATCGCTGCTAGTCTATTGGCCGTGTTTAATTCAATTGTCCCTTATTCCATTTTGTTAATTGTGATGGGTTTTGGGTCTGGAATTAGTATGCCTGCTGTATATGCTATGGCTAGCTCAATCTGGCCAGAAGGTGGAAGAAAGGCTTTTAATGCAATATATGTGGCCCAGAATTTAGGTGTGGCGTTAGGAGCCTCGATTGGAGGATTCATTGCAGATATCTCATTTGCTTATATTTTTATAGCTAATGCAGTCTTGTTTATTGTATTCTTTATTTTTGCATCGGTTACGTATAGACAGATGGATAAGAAAACAGATGCCCATGCTTATAGTACGGTAATCGACCAAAGTAAAAAAATTAAGGATAAATCAGCGTTCTATTCATTGATTATATTAAGCATTGGTTTTCTTGTGTGTTGGATAGGGTATGTCCAGTGGCAGTCAACGATTGCACCATATACACAAGAATTAGGGATATCTATTTCAAAATACAGTGTGTTGTGGGCGATAAATGGTGCACTCATTGTACTAGGTCAACCGATTATTAAATGGTTAACAAACATCATAACAGAACCAAAAAAACAGATTTATTTAGGTGTTACTGTATTTATTGCTTCCTTTATTGTGTTGTTATTTGCAGACAAATTCACCGTATTTGCAATTGCGATGGTCATTTTAACAATTGGTGAAATGCTTGTTTGGCCTGCCATACCAACACTCGCATATGAATTGGCACCTAAGGGTAGAATTGGATTCTATCAAGGGATAATCAATAGTGTTGGGGCTGCTGGTAGGATGATTGGACCGGTAGTCGGTGGTGTCATTGTTGATTTATTTAATATTCAGGTTTTATTTTACCTATTAATTGTTTTATATACTATCCCTTATATTACGACGAAATTATATGATAGAAAAGCAGTTGCAACTAGTAAAAAAGCGAGTCCATCATAGGACTCGCCTTTTTTGCTCTATAAGAAAATGTGATTTTTTTGCTTAGGTGTCTAGCTCTTGCGCCTATCCCATCTAAGTCTTTTGCTTGTTGGGTGTGGTCTAGGCGCTTACGCTTTTCTATTATGTATTTTGACTAGTAGAGGGGATGTTTTGTACTTCATTTAATAGTTTGTCTAGTTCCTGGGAGATTTCTACTACGTCACTACTGAATCGATTATCTTTATAGCATTCGTACATTTGCATTCTCAGTTTCTCTATTTTTCTCTCAATTGTTTGAATGTTGGTCATTGTAACGACAGCCCCTCATAACGAACTTATAAGTAATAACTACTAGGAAGTACTGCTTATTATACTAAACGAATTGACATAATCCTACATTTTTCCGTGAATTATTTACTTATATTACAGTTTTTGAGAAAAAAGACCTATTATTAGAGTTGAAATTTTACTAAATTCATCATGTTTTGTGCTCTTTTATAGGGATGTACTAGTCTTTTCCTTTTCTAGTATTCTAGTCTAGAATATAGAAGATAATCATATAATATAAAAAAATTAAAGTAGTTTTGTTGGAAAGGGGTTTGGTGTTGTGACATTAGCAGGAGTTCTCCCCGCTGTCAGAAATGTAAAAGATTTTGAAAAGGTGTTAGAAAGTGATATGGAATATGTCATATTTCTAGAAACGAGACTTTCGCAGATTGGTAGTTTAATTAATTACTCTAAAAAAAGAGGGAAAAAAGTATTAGTGCATGCAGATCTGATTCAAGGTTTAAAGGCAGATGAATATGGTATGGAATATCTAGTCAATGGGTTAAAGGTAGACGGGGTTTTGTCGACTAGAGCCAATGTCATTTCCCTCGCAAAGAAAAATAAAATCATTGCAATTCAACGATTGTTTGCCTTAGATAGTCAAGCGTTAAATCATAACATTCAATTGATCCAAAAGTTGAAGCCAGATTACATAGAGGTATTGCCCGGGATTATTCCTTCTATTCTTTCGGAAATAAGTGAGCGCGTAAGTCTGCCCCTTATTGCGGGAGGTTTAATTAGAACAGAAGAGGATGTTAGAAATGCTTTAGGGAGTGGAGCTGTTGCGATAACGACATCACGATCTGATCTGTGGCATGTCAAAAAGTAGCTTTTATAAGTGCTGTGACGGATAGATATACTTTTCTCAGGATTGTTGGATCCTTAAAAAGTAAATAGTGTACTTCTGGAAAGGAATAAAAACGAACATTCCTGGTGATTAGCAAATATTCTTACAGGTGATTAAGTTTTATCTAGTTAAAAAGTTGGAGCAATCTTATCTTTAATGAATGTGCCAGTTTGCTTGAAGATCATCGTAATACCAGTAAGGTAAGAAGGAAGGGTGGATTGGGCTCCACTCCCTTCCTTACTAATTTTTTCTGAAAAAGTTGTTGACAGCGTTTACAAAGTATTGTAACTTATGGGTATAACAAGTTAAGAAAATGTGTTGGAGATATGGAGCCCACACTGCAAGTTTATGTACTTTTCCTAGGAATGGAGTACATGGATTGTTGTGTGGGCTTTTCTGTGTCTTTTTCACAAAGCACGTGCCTGTTATGAATGTAGTTAACTACAAACAATGACAAAAGGGGTGGATGGAAGTGTCAGAGTTTTTAGCTGAAGTGATTGGTACGATGATTTTGATCATTTTTGGTGGTGGAGTTGTTGGGGGAGTAGTACTCAAGAAAACCAAAGCAGAAGGTGCAGGTTGGGTCGTGATCACGATCGGTTGGGGTCTTGCTGTTACGATGGGGGTTTATGCAGTAGGAAGTGTATCAGGAGCACATTTAAATCCAGCTGTTACGTTAGGCTTTGCGTCTGTAGGGGAGTTTCCTTGGGCTAAGGTCCCGACGTACATCGGAGCACAAATGTTAGGTGCTTTTATTGGTGCTACAATTGTATTTTTCCAATACTTGCCACACTGGAAAGAAACGGAAGATAAAGGGGCTAAACTAGCTGTTTTCTCTACAGATCCAGCAGTAAGAAGTCCATTGTCTAACTTAGTAAGTGAAATTATCGGTACTTTTGTTCTTGTTATGGGGTTAATGTTTATCGGTGCGAATAATTTTACAGAGGGATTAAATCCAGCTATTGTTGGGTTATTAATTATAGCAATTGGTATGTCTTTAGGCGGAACAACTGGTTATGCCATCAATCCTGCTAGGGACTTGGGTCCTCGTATTGCTCATGCGGTACTTCCTATAATCGGTAAAGGGAAATCTGATTGGGGATATGCTTGGATTCCGGTTTTAGGGCCAGCATTAGGTGGTATCTATGGAGCATTATTCTATCGCGCAATTTTTGCTAATGAATATGGCTTTGGGTTCTGGGCAGTTAGTGCTGTTGTTGTCCTTATCATGGTGATGGCAGCCAATGTGGAGTTGAAAAAAGGCAAAGCGCCAGTGTCAGATAATATGAAAAAGGCGATATAAGGGGTAGTTTGATAACATTATTAATAGGGGGAATTATCGTGGAGAAGTTTATTTTATCACTAGATCAAGGGACAACAAGTTCACGTGCGATTTTATTTAATCATCAAGGGGAAATTGTGGCTACAGGTCAAAAGGAATTTGAACAGTTTTTCCCTAAACCAGGTTGGGTAGAGCATGATGCTAATGAAATCTGGACATCTGTCCTTGCGTGTATTGCAGATGTGCTTCGTAAAGCAGACATTGAACCATCTCAACTTGCTGGAATAGGCATAACGAATCAAAGGGAAACAGCTGTTGTCTGGGATAAAAATACGGGGAAACCAATTTATCGTGCGGTAGTTTGGCAATCTCGACAAACAGAAGATATTTGTAAAGAATTACGCGAAAAAGGTTACAATGAGTTATTCAGAGAGAAAACAGGCTTGTTAATCGACCCGTATTTCTCTGGTACAAAAGTTAAATGGATTTTAGACAACGTCGACGGCGCTCGTGAGAAGGCGGACAACGGTGACTTATTATTTGGAACAATCGATAGTTGGCTAATTTATAAGCTTACTGGTGGAGAAAAACATGTAACAGATTATTCTAATGCTTCTCGTACACTAATGTATAATATTTATGATTTGAAATGGGATGAAGAGCTCCTAGATATATTAACTGTCCCGAAAAGTATGCTACCTGAGGTTCGCCCATCTTCAGAAATATATGGAGAAACCGTTAGCTATCATTTATATGGTCAGGAGATTCCGATTGCGGGTATTGCAGGTGACCAACAAGCAGCCTTATTTGGGCAAGCGTGCTACGAGGAAGGAATGGCTAAAAACACATATGGAACAGGTTGCTTTATGCTAATGAATACTGGAGAAAAGCCAGTACAGTCAGAGCACGGACTTTTAACTACATTAGCTTGGGGAATTGACGGAAAAGTGGAATACGCTTTAGAAGGAAGTATCTTTGTAGCAGGTTCTGCAGTTCAATGGCTACGAGATGGACTTAGAATGGTCAAGGATGCGGCAGATACGGAAAATTATGCAGAGCGCGTGGAATCGACTGAGGGAGTGTATATGGTGCCAGCTTTTGTTGGACTTGGTACACCATACTGGGATAGTGATGCACGTGGAGCGATGTTTGGCATCACTCGTGGAACATCGAAGGAACACTTTATCCGTGCAACACTAGAATCACTTGCCTATCAAACGAAGGATGTATTAGATGCAATGATTGCAGATTCCGGTATTGATTTAAAATCACTTCGAGTAGATGGTGGAGCGGTTAAGAATAACTTCTTAATGCAATTTCAAAGTGATTTATTAGGTGTTCCGGTTGAGCGCCCACAGGTAAATGAAACGACTGCTTTAGGTGCTGCCTATTTAGCAGGTTTGGCAGTAGGATTTTGGGAGAGTAAAGAAGAGATTTCTAAGCAGTGGCAAAAAGAGAAGACCTTTACAGCTGATATGGAGGATGCAACTAGAGATAAACTGTATGCTGGATGGCAGAAAGCTGTAGAAGCAACAAGAGTATTTAAGTAGAAATCGATGACTTTACTATGTTACACTAACACTACAAGTTAATATTAGGTTCGGAGAAAACGAGAGACCACAACTACTCATTAGACAAAACAACAATGAGTAAGCTTTGTGGTCTCTTTTTTTGCCAGGCACCCCTTGCGGGTGCCTGGCACCACCCGAATTTTGTCGAATTATTATGGGGACAGTTTATGTTTGTTAACGAGAACATCGTATAAATAAAAAGGGAGCGATGGAAAAATGGTATTTTCAAGTTTATCGCGTCAGGATACGTACAATAAAATGGAGAATCAATCGTTAGATCTACTTATAATAGGTGGTGGTATTACTGGAGCTGGAATTGCGCTTGATGCTGCAACAAGAGGGATGAATGTAGCGGTAGTTGATATGCAAGATTTTGCTGCAGGAACATCAAGCAGGTCTACTAAGCTAGTGCACGGTGGGCTACGTTACTTAAAGCAATTTGAAGTGAAAATGGTTGCGGAAGTAGGGAAAGAGCGTGCCATTGTCTATGAAAATGGACCACATGTAACTACACCAGAATGGATGATGTTACCTTTCTACAAAGGTGGAACATTTGGACCACTCTCTACAAACGTTGGCTTACGCGTCTACGATTTCTTAGCAGGTGTTAAGCGCGATGAGAGAAGAAAGATGTTTAGTAAGGAGGAGGCATTTCGTAAAGAGCCACTCCTGAAGGAAGAGGGAATGAAAGGTGCGGGTTATTACGTGGAATATAAAACGGATGACGCCCGTTTAACTATAGAGGTTATGAAAAAAGCGGTGGAGAATGGCGCGTTAGCATTAAATTATTCGAAAGTGGATCAACTAATCTATGAAAATGGGCAAGTAGTTGGGGTAGAGGTAGAAGACCAACTAAATAATACGAAACACCAAATATATGCGAATCATATCGTAAATGCTGCAGGTCCATGGGTTGATACGCTAAGAGAAAAAGATAATTCAAAGCATGGCAAATCGCTGCAACTAACGAAGGGAATTCATTTAGTTTTCGATGAAAAAACATTTCCGTTACAGCAGGCTATTTATTTTGACACGCCAGACGGTCGAATGGTCTTTGCCATTCCGCGTGAAGGGAAAACGTATGTTGGAACGACTGATACGGTATATCAAGGTGATATTTCACACCCTACTATGACGGTGGAAGACAGGGATTATCTTTTAAATGCCATCCAATTTATGTTCCCAAAAGTAGGCATTAAAGCAGCAGATATTGAATCGAGCTGGGCAGGATTACGTCCACTTATCCATGAAGATGGTAAGGATCCCTCGGAAATTTCCAGAAAGGATGAAATATTTGTATCTGATTCTGGATTGATTTCGATTGCTGGTGGAAAGCTAACAGGCTACAGAAAGATGGGCGAAAGTGTTGTTAATCTTGTAGCGGAAAAAATTAAGCAACAGGATAACAAATTATTTTCCAAATCAGTCACAAAACATATGGCGCTATCTGGTGGAGATGTGGGTGGATCTAAAGGATTTGGAGTATTTGTTCAAGAAAAAACAAAGGACGGAATGCGACTTGGTTTATCGGCTCAAGAGGCGGAAACACTAGTCCATCGCTATGGTTCTAATGTTGATTTGGTCTTTGACTTTTATGGAAGCGAAAAGGAAGTAGCTATAAGTGCAGGTGTTGAACCACTTGTTTATGCTGCATTACAATATGCCATCCAGTATGAATCGGTTTGCAAGCCAGTCGACTTCTTTATTCGGCGTACAGGTGCATTATTTTTTAATATCGAATGGGTAAAAGAACACAAGGCAAGTGTCATGAACTATATGGCAGATTTGTTTGAGTGGAACGCAGAACAAATAGAACAATATAGTGGAGAATTAGAGCGATTGCTATTTGAAGCACAGCATCCCATTGATTCTGATGAAGAATCAACACATAAAAATGTAATCTAACTATCTAACTAAACAGAATAGCTAATATAAAATTAGCTATTCTGTTCTCTGTTCATATAGAGGATATTTTGTACTATAATTTAGAATAAGAGCAATTGGTTATTTTCTTCATCAAATCCATAAAAAGGAGTGGAATGAGTTGAAAAAGATAATAAACGATCCAAATCAAGTTGTTCAAGACATGATCAGAGGTATGGTGGCAGCTTATCCATCTAGCTTAAAACAAGTACCAAATGCGACAGTGTTGGCTAGAAAAGATGCTCCTGTTGCGAACAAAGTTGCTTTAATAAGTGGAGGAGGAAGTGGGCATGAACCTGCACATGCTGGTTTTGTTGGCAAAGGCATGTTAGATGCAGCTGTTCTTGGTGAGGTATTTACATCTCCAACTCCAGACCAAGTCTATGAAGCTATTAAAGCGGTTGACAGTGGGAAAGGTGTATTTCTAATAATTAAAAATTATACAGGCGATGTAATGAACTTCGAAATGGCAGCTGAACTTGCTGAAGCTGAAGGAATCCAAGTTGAAGCAGTTGTCGTAAATGACGATGTTGCGGTGGAGGATAGCTCTTTTACGACGGGGCGTAGGGGAATTGCTGGTACGGTTTTTGTTCATAAAATTGTAGGTGCTAAGGCTGAAGAAGGTGCATCTTTAGTTGAATTGAAAGCGATTGCAAATAAAGTGAACAGCAATGTCAGATCAATGGGGATGGCACTTAGCCCATGTACAGTACCTGCTGCTGGCAGTCCGAGTTTTGAATTAGAAGAAAATGAAATGGAAATTGGTATCGGGATCCATGGTGAACCAGGTATTGAACGAAAAGCGATTGCTTCAGCAGATGATATTGCTGAAGAAATTACTAACAAAATATTAGAGGACATTGACTATTCAAATGAAGAAGTAGCGGTTATGGTAAACGGATTAGGGTCAACGCCAGAAATGGAACTATATATAGTCAATGCTAAGGTACACCAATTATTGCAAGAGAAAGGGATAAAGGTATATAAAACTTTTGTAGGAGAATATATGACTTCACTGGAGATGGCAGGCTGTTCCGTTACTTTGCTCAAGCTAGATGATGAATTAAAGGGATTGCTCGATGCTAAATCAGAAGCGTCTGCTTTTCGTATATAAACTGATGGGAGGAATTTTTTAATGCTACTTTCCTTAAAAGATTCAATTGATTGGATGAACATCATGAACCAGAAGATACAAGATAATAAACAATATCTAACAAAGCTTGATCAAGCTATTGGAGACGGGGACCATGGAATAAACATGGCTCGTGGTTTTAATGAGGTTGTAAGCAAGCTGTCTGTGACAGAATACGAATCTGTTTCTGATGTGTTTAAAGATGTTGCGATGACTTTAATGGGAAAAGTAGGTGGAGCATCTGGCCCGTTGTACGGTACAGCTTTTCTAAAAATGTCTTTAGCCTCTAAAGGGAAAGAGGTTGATCAACAGGTGTTTGCCACTGCTGTAAATGATGCTCTCCAAGGGATAAAGCAGAGGGGAAAATCAACAGAAGGTGAGAAAACATTAGTAGATGTTTGGGCGCCTGTTGTTAACTTCTTTCAAAAGGAGCAAGAAGTTTTACCAAATGCCTTAATTAATTGTGCTAGTGAAGCGGTAGAGGAATCTAAAACGATAAAGGCTACAAAAGGTCGTGCTGCTTACTTAGGTGAACGTTCTGTAGGGCATCTGGACCCTGGATCGGTGTCATCCTTTTATTTGTTTGAATCACTCGCGGAAGTGTTGGAGAAAGGGGCATAGTTAATCATGTCAAATGTAGGATTAGTCCTTATATCCCACAGTCCAAAGGTAGTAGAGGGGATTAAGGATATTATTACACAGGTGATAAGGAACGTTCCGATTGAATTAGCTGGTGGAACGGACCATAATGAAATTGGCACTAGTTTTGAAAAAATTCAGGCGGCGATTGAACAGGTATATAATGAAAGGGGAGTAGTCCTACTTTACGACCTAGGAAGTGCCATGATGAACGCAGAAATGGCTATTGAGTTTTCAAATTATGAAAATATTAAAATTGCCGATAATGTCCCGTTGGTAGAGGGTGCATACGTTGCAGCAGTTGAATCAGGAATGGGAAAATCACTTGATGAGGTGATGGATGCCATTTCAAAGGTTTAAAAAGTTACTTATAAAAAATATTGTCGAGCTTCATACTAGTCTTAAAAGGAGGACTCGACATGGATAAAAAAGTGAAACAAGAGCAAAAGGAAACATTTGATCATTATATAGACAATCAAAAACCTAAAGAAACAGCGAGTGCGGAAGAATTGGCGAAATATTATAGTAGTAACGCTACTATTCCAATCGATGTATCTAAGTTTGATAAGTAATAAGGAAAACTCCAATATTCCATATGAGGAATGTTGGAGTTTTCCTGCTTTACAAAAGAAAGCGCTTTTCAGTTTAAACGTATTGGTATAAAATTGAATTGGGATGGGTTTTTATCAGCTGGATGGCTTATAGGCTATCTGGCTTTTTTTGTGTTTTTCAGGGTAAAGCCCTGTCTAACAATATATCCATTATGTTGTTCTTTCTCTTTTTCTTAGAGTCTTGGTACATTTGTTTATACACATTTGCTTGCTCTTTTGAATAGCCATTCTCTACTAATTCAGCTTGTAGTTTCTCGTATATATGTTGGAATTCTTCGTCAGTTAAAGATTCAAGCTTGTCTGCCTTCCTTTTATACTTGCTATATAATCCAAAATAATCGATATTTCCCCTCTGCTGTTGCTTCCTAAATTCTTTATAGGCAGACTCTAAAAGCTCGTTAAGTTTATCGTTTGTATTGCTTTCCAGTGTTTTAAATTTAGACTTATATTTCTGTTTTAGTATTTTTAAAGGTGTGATCGAGTTTGTTACGGATGAGCTTGTAACTTTTGGTGTTGATCTATGAGTATAGTTATCACTTTCTTGCTTTTGTTCAAAGGAGTCATTGACCATTTGATGTTGATCATGTCTGGGTGCAACTGTTTCAAAACTGATAAAATATAACCATCCTCCGACGATGGTTAGGCTAGCTAATAAGAACCTTATTTGTTTCATGTCGTCCACCTCATTTAATAGCATGTCATAGAAAAAGGGGATCTATACTTTGGATTGGCGTACCATTCATGCCGATACTTTTACTTTATGTTCCATTAACAAAAAGCCACCTCCATTTCATGAGGTGGCAATCTACTACTTATTAACGCTTTGTGGATGATCCATTGAAACGAGAGCTAGATCTGCTGCCTTTGCATTGGATTCCACTTGTTCTGAAGTTTTGCATCCAGGGATAACCGTTGTTACAGCATCATGTTTTAGGCACCAAGCTAATGCCCATGCAGCCATTGGAGTGCCTTCTGGTACCTCGTTACGGGCTATTTCCTCGACTAGCTTTAATTTTCTTGCGGTTTCCGCTTGGTCGTGTCTGGAACGAACATCATTGTTATCAAATACAGTTCCGGGCTGATATTTTCCTGATAGATAACCACTTGCGAGGGGCACGCGTGCTAATACTCCAAGATTTTGTTTCATTGCTGATGGGTATATTGCTTCTTCTGGCTCTCTTTCTAAGCGGTTATATACAACTTGAATCGCTTTTGCATTTACCTCAGATGCTTTGTCGGTCTGGTAGCTTTCGTCGTTTGTTTTTAAAGATATACCTAGATTGCGTATTTTGCCTGCTTGTACCTGCTTATCAAGCATTGTCCATAGCTCATCGTTATCAAACTCTTCATCCGAGCAGGAGTGAGCCTGATAGAGGTCTATGTACTCTGTTTGCAATGTTTTCAGGGAACTATCTAGCTGTTTAAGTACTTCATCGGCACTCCAGTGTCTTGTTCGCTCAAAGTTAGAATGGAAGTGGTGTCCAAATTTAGTTGCAACAATCCAATCCTCCCGGTTATGTCTATTTAAATAGTCTCCAATAAACTTTTCTGATAGGTGGTCCCCGTAACATTCCGCAGTATCTAGAAGATTGATCCCTAGTTCATTTGCTTTATCCAGGATACTATCTACTTCCTTTTGGGTGAAGTCTTTCCCCCATTCTCCGCCAAACTGCCAAGTCCCGACGCCAATGACTGAAACATCTAGGTTTGTATTTCCGAGTTTTCTATACTTCATCTTTACAACATCCCTTCTACTTTATTATCATAGTTTTCCCTACGTCTTTTCTTTTATAAACGATTCCGAGCATGCTGACGCATATATTTTGATTACAACGCATTCTCTAGCCGAAATAACGCATTTCTATTGTATGTAGACGCATATTTGACCTATGCTGACGCATTGACAAACTGTTTCGACGCATTCTGCCTGAGAAAGTGAAACAGTGTTGCAAGAAGCGCCACACAAATTCTACTCCTAGCATTCTCTACTCTTTTCGAACGTACTAATCAAAGGCAAAAAAAGAACACCCATTATGGGTGCCAAAGGGGGACAATCTATTTTGAAAAAATACTGCACATTACTCTCTTACTTCTACCTAAGGCATAGTAAGCACAGTATATGTACATACACCTAAAAAGTTGTAACCGGTTTCAGTATATAATTAGTGAAAGCGTTTTACAATAGGTCTTAAGTCTTATATTGAAAATTAATACAGATTGTGTACAATTTTCATAAAAGGAGAGGGTTTTTCTTGTTTAAACGCATCCATCATATTGCGCTTATTTGTAGTGATTATCAGATATCAAAAGATTTTTATGTAGAAAAATTGGGACTAGAGGTTATAAGTGAAGTGTATCGAGAGGAAAGAGATTCCTACAAATTGGATTTAGCACTCCATGGGAACTATATTTTGGAGCTATTTTCTTTTCCGGGTGCACCAGACCGTCCTAGCTATCCTGAGGCACAAGGATTAAGGCATTTAGCATTTACTGTAGATGATATAGACCAGGTTTCATTAGAATTAAAGAAAAAAGGTATTACCGTAGAAGAAATAAGGGTAGATCCAATCACAAACAAAAGGTTTACTTTCTTTCAGGATCCCGACGGTCTTCCTTTGGAAATCTATGAACAGTGATCAGAGAAAGCGTCTCATCAAAAATACAACCACTGTCCATATTGGAGTAGAGAGAAGTACACCAAAAAAACAACCTTTACCGAATGAACCATGCTCTTGTTCCATTTATGATCCCTCACATTAAAAGAAGTTGATAATACCATTATTACCACTTGTAGGCTTGTTTCATGCTTTCTCAATGATACTTTTCATAAAAAATACTATTTCTTCCCGTTGCTGAATAAATATAAACAAGAAAGACAAGGAGTAATGCTAGAAGGAGAAGGGTATTATGAAAAAAAAGTGGGCGTTCATCTTTCTCATCCTGGTGATAATCATAGGTTGTAGCCTATTTATTTCTATTCAATTCTCCCCAAAACACCAAGCAAAAGAAACAGTGGAATTGTTTTATAACTATGAACAAGATGGTGATTTCTCAGATTCATGGGCATTATTTCATTCCCAGATGAAAAATAAATTTAATAAGGGTGCTTATATTCAAGATCGTGCCCATGTGTTTATGAACCACTTTGGTGTAGAAACTTTCGACTATGAACTAGGTGATGTAGAGGAACTGTCAGAGTGGAATATGTCCAATGAAACGGAGCCATTGAATGATGTTTACCGTGTTTCGGTTATACAATATTATAAGAGCAAGTATGGGAATTTACAGCTTAGTCAAGAAATTTTCGTGACGAAGGAGGAAGATGTTTGGAAGGTTTTATGGGACTATAATTAATAGGTCAATAATTAATTATACTCCAAATAAAGAGACAGAATCTCCATGACTCTGTCTCTTTATTTATTATCAAAATTAATATTTTACTTTTTCATCATGCTCTATCCATTTTTCAAAAGGTGCATTCCGATTATCTAACTGAAGTGCAATAAATGGGATATTACGAGCCTCATGTTGTTTGCTTATCTCTTCATAAATAAATGCGTCATCAAATCCGCCAGCGGCAGCTAGTTGTTGATCGGCCGCATAATACACCTTATTTAACCGAGCCCAATAAATCGCTCCTAAGCACATTGGACAGGGTTCGCAGCTAGTATATAAAGTGCAATCCGTTAATTGGAAGGTTTGCAATTGTTGACAAGCCTCTCTTATAGCCTGTACTTCAGCATGTGCAGTGGGGTCATATGTATCTGTCACTCTATTTTGACCACGTCCGACTATTTTTCCATCTTTATTTACAATGATAGCACCAAAAGGGCCTCCATTGTTTGCTACATTATCAACTGCTAACTCAATTGCTTTACTTAAGAAATCCTTGTTATCCATATTGTATTATCCCCTTCATGTATCTCTTTTTTAAATTATAATAACAATAAAATAAGTTAATTGAAAGAAATTTCAGAAAACGGGTGTATTGGATGGATGTCGATCTTTGTTATACATCTAGAGATTTAAACCATAGTATTACTTAATATGAATGCTCTAATAAGACTGACTTTTGAGGTTAGCCTCTAAGTTAAATATCTATAGGAGAGTTAGTGATTTAGGTGGTAAATAGCACCCTACTGACATCTACAAGTAAGTCTAATGGTAAAGTTACTTTTTTGGAAACACTGTCATCAATCCTTCCAAATGGTATAATAAATATTGAATTAATATTGTGGAGGGGTTTAACTCTATGACTAAGAATAACACTCAAAAAATTGTATGGTTGTTTCTTACTTTTATAGCTTTTTTAAATGGTATCATGACTTTAACTGTTTATAAACAAAGTGTTCTGTCAACATTTGCAGGAGTAATGCAAATAGTTGGTGGGGTTTTTATTTTAATTATTGTGTACATAGTTTTTAAGAAAAAAGTATAAATTTTATAAGGTAAAGGGCGTTAACTGAAAATAAAAATCATAGGTAAAGCACATCCAGCATAATTATGGAAGTACTCGTAATTTTTATTAACTTACCCTGTTTTGTAATTAGCTTCAAAATAAGGTATAATAAAAGGAATTACCCATGAAAGGGGATGCCCTATGGCTTATTATAACAATAAAAGAGAACCGGTCCCAGAAGTTGAAACATCCATTTGGTCATGCACTAGTGATGATTGTTCTGGTTGGATGAGAGAGAACTACTCTTTCGATAAAGAGCCAGCTTGTCCATTATGTAAGGCTGAAATGGAAAAAGAGGTTCGAACATTACCGAAGTTAGACTAACTATACTAAAAACTTAATTGCTTGTTCGTGCTAAGGAAAGAGACTATCTACGGTCTCTTTTTTTGTTGTTTATTGTTTACATAACCTGTAATCATTGCTAAGAAGTTTTTTATTTCTATAATTTCAAGCCACTTCGACTCTTGAACCTTCGTAGTAAGATATGGCTTTCTACCCGTGTGATTCCTTTTAACGCATATAACTCTTCATTTATAAACCCCTCTAGCTTGGTAAAATCACTAACGAGCACGTGCATATGTAGTGTACTTGGCCCTGTCATTTGGTAGCAGCTTGCTACAGCTGGATGATTTGCTAAGTTTTCTGCTACTTCAACAAGATAGCTCGGTTCACAATCTACTTCAAAAAAAGCGGAAACGTTTTTTCCAGCCTTTTCACTGTTTACGACACAAGTGAATTTTTCAATGATTCCAGCTTCCATTAACTGATTGACACGAGCTCTGACAGCTACCCGAGATAAATTAAGTTGTTTTCCGATGTCTGTGTAGGATAGGCGTCCATCTTCTGTCAGTAACTGAAGTATTTGTTTATCTATTTGATCAATCTCCATTCCTGTATCTTCCTCTCTTCTATAAAAGATAGCCGATTAATTTTTTCTTTTAATTAACCATAATTTACTATATAATTGTTTCTAGTATAACATTAGTTAATTAAAATATCATTATAAACTAACAAACGAAATATAATATAAGATAATGATGATCAATAAGAAACTAAGAAGATAGAATGTTATCTTTTGATGCACATTCTTATCCATATCCTTCATAGAGGATGACAACTATTGCCAATCGTGGAACGGTCGCAACATCTCAATCATTAGCTGCCCAGACTGGATTGGATATTTTGAAAAAAGGTGGAAATGCCATTGATGCTGCTATTGCAACCGCAGCAGCATTAACGGTTGTGGAACCAACTTCCCAAGGTAGGGGAAGTGTGGAAGGAACCAGATCGTGCTAATACGCTTCGGAAAATTGCAGACAAAAAACCTTCCTTTTCAAAATAGTACGACGGTTTTCTGACTAAAACAGATTTAAAAGCTTAACAACCAAAGTGGGTTAAGCTTATTTATTTCGGTAAACTATCGGAGCTTTGATGTATGGGAAATTACGCCGAATGGACAAGACATCAATAGAAGTTGTTCTAGATAAATATCCATTTGGTAGAGGGCAAGTGATATGGTGAGACCTGAAAACAGGTACGCTCTATGGATGAACAGAATCGCGAACTGACGGAACAATCGCTGCTTATTAATTTGATGAGGGATCTGATAAACATGAAACAATGGCACATTTTCTTAGCCTTTTTTCGAGTAGGGATATTGGGATATGGGGGCGGGCCATCCTCTATTCCACTTGTGCAAAAAGAGGTAGTAGAAAAGTATAAATGGATGGATGATGAGGAGTTTGCTAACATTTTAGCATTAGGAAATTCACTTCCAGGTCCAATTGCTACGAAAATGGCAGGTTATATCGGGTATCGTGTATCTGGTATTATCGGTATGATTAATGCGGTACTGGCCACTATAGTACCAACGATCTTAATTATGATCGTTCTGTTAACTTTTTTATCTTCGATGAGTGATCAACCATGGGTAGCCGGGATGACACAAGCAGTTGTTCCTGTAGTTGGTGTAATGCTTGCAACGTTAACCTATGATTTTTTGAAAAAAGCTAAAGGGGCTCTCGGTTGGGTGATAACAATCATAATGGCTGTTATTTCTGCTTTATTAATCGAATGGGCAGGTATTCATCCAGGCATTATTATAGCGATTTTGTTAATTTTTGCATTAGTAAAACCTGATAAAGCTAAACAAAAGGATAACCAGAAGGAGGGGCAATCATCGTGAAATATTGGGATATATTCGTCGCCTTTTTTATTCCGGGTATCGTTGGCTATGGTGGTGGTCCTGCTTCTATCCCACTTGTTGAAAACGAGGTAGTCGATCGGTATGGTTGGATGAGTGTTAATGATTTTAGTGAAATGCTTGCAATGGCTAATGCCTTGCCAGGTCCAATCGCTACGAAAATGGCGGGGTATATTGGATATCAACAGGGGGGTGTCCTTGGTTCCATTGTTGGGATTTTTGCAACAGTAGCTCCGTCCTTAATTTTAATGGTTGTCTTATTAAGTATTCTGCTAAGGTTCAAGGACTCGCCAAAGGTAAAGCGTATGACAACATTAATAAGACCAACTATTGCTGTTTTATTAGGTGTAATGGCTTTTAATTTATTTCATACTTCCTATATAGATTCAGGAGTTTGGCAGATGCTTGGTATTGGTTTGGTTAGCTTTATATTAATGGAAAAAGTGAAACTCCATCCGGCTTTTGTAATCCTAGGCTCATTAATCTATGGCGCTGTATTTCTAAGTTAACTTTAGGTAGTGGAAAAACCAAATCACTGTGATTTGGTTTTTTGTTTCAATTTTTAAAACACACTTTTACGTAACTAATACTGCTTATGACGCAATTGAGATAAAATCTGCAGTAACTTCTTATTTTTTAATTAGTTGAGTGCAAATCCGACGCTGCGGAAAAACACTCGCTTTCCGTGGGGAACGCTTCAGCTTCCTCGCTCGCAAAAGTGCATGCACCTGCGTCTGCTAGTAACGCTTCGAAGTGGGCTTCCTCGGTGCAAGGGCGCAAAGATGATTGTTCAAGTAGTCCCCTCGCTACCTGTGGGATCTTCAGACTGTTCCTTTCCCACAGGACAAGGGATGCTTCCTAGTGACACATCGCACCCATCAAATAAGTAAATATAAGAAAATACTTACTGGTGATTCTATACAAAATGCGTTAGAAGCAACTTTGTAATGAAAAGAACCTAATGCTTATTAGAAATGAAACTTTATTTGAAGTCAAACCGTATTAATAAGTGGAAATAAATTGGCAATACGGGGGAGATTAGATGCTAGAAATAGCTATCATCGTGATTGTAATGTTACTAGTATTTTTTGGATTAAATTGGCTAATGGGATACCGAAAAGGTAATATTACATTGGATCTTGACGAACGCTATACGAATTTAACTGACTACCAGAAAGCGATCTGTAAAGAATTAGAAGATCAAGGGAGAGCGGTTCACTACCAAGGGAATGGTGAGTTCCTTATAGATGGAAAAAAGTATCTGTTACAAGAAACAAATGTACCCATGGGTGGGGTGCCATTGCAACATACCATTTTGAAAAGGCAAAAGGATAGATAAGTACAGCCAGACTTACTGACTGTTCGAAAGTAGTCCGACTTTGTCTAGAACACAAGACGATAATGGGCAAATGGATGACCATAAATACTCGTGTACATCGAGTAATAACTGCTCATTAACAGATAGAATTGCCAGTTAGATAAATTACCGGATATAGCTAATTGATAGAAATCAAGTTTATCCCTATCTGGAATAGCAGGGTGTAAATAAATAGACTGGATTAGATCCGAAGTATTGGACCGAATAGCTCGTTCTTTAAAATAATCTGGTATTTCACTATCTAGTAAGAAGCCTCTAATATACGATTCGTCTTTACCAAGTTGGAATGCGATCGACTGACAATCCATTCTGTGAACCTTAACTAAACGGTTAATAAGGTGATACTTAAACCGCCAATTCGTTCCTTCATGGTTCACTCCTTGCTTTAACACCTTCACAATCCTATCTGGTTCCGTGTTGTTAGCTTTTTTTACTAGACAAGGAATTAAGCGCTGACTTTCTAATTGCTTATAGGAATCATAGAACCGAAATCCACTCATTAAAAAATATTTGCCATCTTGTTCTTCTACTTTGAATAAGAAAGGGACGCGCTGTTCGTAAGCTTGTTTTCGGACTTTTGCTAAAGGTGTGGTGATATTTTCTATGTAATAGGAATGAATTTGCTTATGGGAGAGGAATTTTAAAGTTGCCACCTAAAACATCTCCTTTACCGTGACTTCTACAGAAAGGGAAGGGATAGGAATTCTGGAATTCCTAGGCCCTACCTTCCATTTGTTTTTTTACTTTCATCATATGCAATGGAAGGTATGTCCTATGTAACAGTTCGGATGATTAGTGGGGAGAGAGATGGGTATCAATTGTATCAGCAGTAATCTCAACTGTCTTGGTTATCTCGATTTTAGGAATAGTTTGACCATAATTTGCTTGGTTCAATCGTTCAACGATTAAGTGGCCCCAAGCACCTTGATTTTGGGAAATAGCACTTGTTACATGATGGTTTGTTACTCCTTCTAAAATAATAGGGAGATCATCAAAAGTAACAGAGGTTTTCTTTATCCCTTGTGCTTTCCAAACGGTTATGGCAGCTGGTCCAGAAAGAGAATCAATCCCAACTAAGGCATCAAAATCTGGGTGACTTGCTACCATCTTTTCTATATTTTTGAGTGTGTTGGCAGGTGTTCCGTTGCTATAGCTTATCTCCATGATTTCCATATCTGGATAGTTACGAAAGCTTCCTTTTAAACCCTCAATTCGAGTGTTTAAATTATCCATCGTAGAAAGTCCGGAACTAACTA
Organism: Aquibacillus kalidii; assembly: GCF_014280935.1. Lineage (GTDB taxonomy): Bacteria > Bacillota > Bacilli > Bacillales > Amphibacillaceae > Aquibacillus_D > Aquibacillus_D kalidii. The sequence goes on along the minus strand of NZ_JACLZI010000035.1, from coordinate 26,388 downwards.
TTACCTTACCTTTTTGATTTAATAGTTTAGCAACGGTATCACCTAAATGTTTACCTGCTGCTAGATTATCTGTACCGATATAGGAAAGCCGCTTACTTTTAGGGGCATCCGTATCAAAACAAATTACATTAATGCCAAGGTCCATCGCTTTATCAATGAGGGGGGTGAGCACTCCGGGATCAGTTGGTCCAATGGCGATTCCGTCTACATCTTCCTTAATTAACTGGTTGAAAATTCTTACTTGTTCCTCTACAGAAGAAGTTCCAGGAGCACGTATAATCAGGTTAACACCTAATGATTCAGCAGTATTTCTTGCGTTTTTTGTTACCTTCTCAAAGAAAGGGTGTGCAAGTGGATAGATAACCGCATAGGTTGGCTTTTCTTCTATATCAGTTGGGTTTTCATTAGCTGATTTGAACACGTTATTCGTTTTTGGAGAATGGAAAAGGGTTGGATAAGTGCAAAGGACAACAGAAATACCAATCAATACGATGGCGAATTTTAAGAACCTACGACTTATCATGGTAACCCTCCTCCATTATTTAATCGGGATAATTTCCCCACTATTTTTAAACGCTTTTGTTGTCATTCCTGTCACTTTCTTGAATGAATGGCAAAAGTAATGAGAATCACTATAGCCAACTTTATAAGCGATCTCATAAGTTTTATCATTCGTTGTTTTTAACAATTCTTTAGCACGTTCAATTCTCGTATTGGTTAAAAATTCAGTTAGTGTTTGCCCCGTTTCATTGCTAAACATATGACTCAAATAAGATGCACTTACATTAACTTTTGCAGCAGAAGTTTGCAGTGACAATTTAGGATCAGCAAAGTTTTCTAAAATATATTCTTTTGTTTTTTGAATAATCGTTCCGTACTTACTATTCGTTTGATCACGTGAGCCAATGACAATAGACAAGACCTCTTCCATATATGTGATCACTTCTTGGTATTCTCTAATCCAACTTGCACGCATCTCCTTATCTTTAATTTGACCTAGTACATCACCTGAATCATTGTCCATTTCCTTAATAAAATGGGTGATTGTTATCGTAAAATCCATTAAAAAATAATAATAGAGTAAGGGAGAATGGATAGTAGATGTCTGTAAATAGGAAGAATAAGATTTAGAAAACTCTTTAATTTGTCCAATGTTTCCAAACTTTAAAAATTGGATGAGTTCCTTACGATTAAAGGAATGATGTAATTCTTTTTTCGATTGCAAATCATCACCTGTCGCTTGTTTATTATATTTATAGATGATACGAGCATAGCTTTTTTCCTCTTGTGCCTCGGCATAAGACAAGGAAATCCCTTGTATTCTATTTTCGATTTTTCCAATACCAAAACAGATGGATTCTTCTCTAGACTGCATTTTTTTCCGAATGTTGGTTGCTGCCTGTTCCAGTTGGTCAAGAGATGTACCTTGAAAAATAAAGACCTTTTCTTTCGTATTTTTCCAAAAGGTCAAGCAGGTATAGCCTTCTTTAATCCAGTCGGTGTCAATAGAACGAAGCTGCTTAGATTCTATGATAACAATGAAATAATAGCTAGCAATAATGTCGATTCCCAACTCAGAGGCATGTTTTATAGCATCTGAGGTGGAGTAGACACCATCACATAAATCAATAAGAAATTTATCTTTTGATATCGACAAATTTTGTAATGCTTTTGTTTTTAAATCATTGTATTTTCGTTCTTGTATTTGTTCTTTGTCAATTTGTGCAGATACTTTATGAAGGGTGTGGAGCAAGTCAGAAGCACTTAGTGGTTTTAGACAGTATTCGGTCACTCGAATACGGATTGCTTCTCTTGCATATTCAAATTCATCATGACCACTTAAAATGATAATCTTAACAGAAGGCATTTTTTCCCGAAGAATTCTACTAATTTGCAATCCATCCATAAATGGCATTTTAATATCAGTAATGACTATATCTGGTTTACACTGCTCAATTAATGGTAAAGCAACTTCGCCATCAGGAGCATCTCCACAATATTCGAATCCTTCTTCCTTCCAATCAATTCCATTAGCGATCCCTTTACGGATAATCATTTCATCGTCAATAAGAAATACCTTTTTCAACATGTGTCACTCCTCTGCTGGAATTCTTAAACAAATTCTTGTACCAGACCCGTACCAGCTATTAATAGTAAGACCATAGGGTTCCCCGTAGTATAGTCTAATTCTCTGCTGAACATTGATCATCCCGAATCCACCCTTCCTGTTGTCAAAAGGGATACCGAGAGTTAATTGTTTACGAATCTCATCTAATCGTTGTTCGTCCATTCCAATTCCGTTATCGATGATATCGATACAAATGTTACCATCCTGGTCAAAGTCACCTTTTATTCGAATAAATCCTTTGCCACGTTTATTCTTAATCCCATGATAAATTGCATTTTCTACTAAGGGTTGAAGCAGTAATTTCATCATTCGATACCGATAAATTTCATCATTGAGGTGAAAAGAAACTTCTAGTATATCTTCATACCTCACCTTTTGAATGATTAAATAGTTTCGGATATGTTCTATTTCATCTTCAATCGTTATCCAATCTTTCCCTTTACTAAGAGAGATACGGCAAAATTGTGATAATGCTTTTGTAATTCCGATTACTTGTGAACTTTTCTTTGATTCCACCATCCAAATAATGGTGTCTAATGTGTTATATAAAAAATGAGGATTAATTTGTGCTTGCATGGCACGGAATTCGGCTATTTTCAGTTGTTTTTGTTCCTCAATACTTTTTTGAAGTAAGGATTTAATTTTACTAATCATAATATTGAAGCTGTTACCGAGATCAGCAATTTCATCTCCACCATCATTTACTACTTTAACATCAAAATTACCTTGAGACGCTTGTTTCATTCTGTTCTTTAGGTTGCGGATCGGTAGGATTAATCGATTAGAGATGAAAAAATAGAGCCCGATCGTAAATACAATACTTGACATTACACTTAAAATGATTAAACTACGAATTTCATTGGCATCCTTCATTATCTCTTTCACAGGTGCGTATCCGATGACTTTCCAACCAGTCATCTTAGATGTCTGGAACACAAAGAAGGTAGAGGAGTCATTGACAAAGTGTCCAGATTGCGTATCCTGTAGAATAGTTGTAATAGCTCGATTTGGGTTACTGTGTTTGGGTGTTTCTTCAAATAAAATAGTGCCATTTTTTTCTTGAATATAAAAAGATCCTGAGTTGCCAATCTTGGCTTTATGTAGTATATCTTCAATTGTCGCTGCGTCGATTAATATTGTCGTGTAACCAATGACGGTGTCCGTGACATCCCATACAATCGTTCTTGTAATGGAAATGGCCGGAAACCCATTTTGTTCCGTTTGCGCTATTAAAGAAGTGTTCGGATTTTGGCGAAGTATTTCATAGCTAGAATCGTCTGAGGGTGTATGTTCTATTTGATAGACGCCTCTTTTTTCGCTTATTGCTTTACCATCATTACTGGTAATTCGAATATCAAAGATGCTAGAACTGGAGGGGTAGCTTTCACGATAGAAATTAAACATATTTAATATTTCTTTTGCTTCCTCATAGGTATCTTCTTGATTTATTAAAAATTGTACAGTGCTCTGCTGTTCACTAATCTCATTAAATCTATTAATATCTTGGAACAGAACATCAATGTCCCTTGTCAATTCATCTGCCTTTAACTGGGCTAGCTTTTGAGATTGTTCCGAGACAATATTATATGATTTGGAGTAAGATATCAGTCCTACAAAAATGAGGGGAGTTATCGTTAAAATGACAAACATGACTAACATTTTTGTACGTAAACTGGAGTCGACCCATTTTGTTATTTTCATAGAATTTACCATCCAGTCTTTTCATTCTAGCATTTATTATAACATATATGAATACGCTTTCTTTGGTTATAAAGTCGGATTTTTATAAAGTGAATTGCCGTATACTATCTTTCATTCTCGATATTCTATCCACTTGTTTTGATGAAGCTTCCGATACTTCCTCAATTGTAGCAAGCTGTTCTTCCCCCATGGCAGCAATAGCAGCAACTTCATCTTTATTAAGATTAGAGTGTTTTTCTAGATTTTCAAAAGAATGACGAAGAGACTCCATGTATAGTATGGCATCGTGAATGGATTTATTAATGTGATTTATTTGGAAATATACATCATCATTCATTGACAAGATAGATTGAAATCTTTGTTTCATTTGGTCAGAACGATAATTGGTTTGTTCATTTGTCGTTTTTAAAAGCTGCGTGTTTTCTTGTAAAGCCTGAAGTGGTAACTGCAGATTAGCCAAAGTCATTTGTAGATTCTGATCGCTATGTGAAAATTCATCGATTAGCTCATCTATTTTTTTAGTGAAAATTATCCACTTTTCCTCTAGAGATTTATCTATGGTTTTTATGTCCATCGTATCTATTAATAACTGAATTTCCCTAAGAATAACACTGGACAACTTATGAGTATTTAAATAATCATTAGAAAACCGGATCATCCTTTTAACGTCTTCCTCGATTTTTTCAGCAACCAAACGATAATGATCAAATTGAAAAGAAAGTTTATCAAATTCTTCTTGATTCATAGTTTCGAACGAATAAAGATCCGTATACTCGCTTTTTATCTGGTCAGATTTGCTTTGCATTATACGATAATGTTCAAATAACTGTTCAAAAGTTGATGAGGATTGTTTGATTATTTCATCTTGTTTTTGAAGATTAATAGAAATTGCCTGAGTGGCGTTGGCAACTTCTTCACCAGCCATCTGATTTTCTTGAATGCTGTGATGGATATCCTTTGATGATAACATGACTTCATCATTTGTATCGCGTACATCCTGGATGATTTTTTTTAGATTATCTGACATACGGTTATAGGACCTACAAAGATCGCCTATCTCATTAGTGGAATTAACGACAACGGCATCAACGGTTAAATTTCCATCTGCAATTTTATTAGCATTTTCTCTTAATCTACGGATAGGTTTGACAATACTTCCAGAAATATACCAGGCGAAAATAAAGGAAAGTAAGATGACGATAGAAAATACACCTATATAAATGGAAATATCCCTTTTAAGACTATAAACAATTTTTGATTTAGATTCCTCACTCACTTTTAATGTTGATTGGAGTAATTCTTGTACTTGTTCATCTGTTAAGTCCGATATGATATCTAAGTATTCGAGTGTGATGTATTTTTCTTCTGCAGGCACATTAAATTTAATTTGTTCCCCAAGCTTATCAACGTATTCATTAGCTGTAGTTAACGTATTTCTTACTTCTGTAATATCTGCGTTAAATCGATCTTTTTGGTCTGCTAATTCAATTTCATCTAAATGCGTATTCATTTGTGCAAGTAATTTATATTGATTGCCAGATTCGAACGAGGTTTTTCCGTACACTATATCGCGAATTTCATCATCAAGCTGATGTAGCAGGACTCCGTTGATCGAATTGGTAAGGGTAATGGTTTCCATCATCTCATTATATTGTTTTACATATCCGATAAACAGAATGATTTGAACACTGTTTGCTGCAGCAAGCCAAACAAACAGTGTAACAAAAGCGATGACAAATTTAGTCCGTAAAGTTAGGTTAGACATTTTTGATAGCGCATTCATTTTTTTGATTCCCCTATCTTCAGTCATTACTTTTTTACTAATTCTATCCTATTTATGGATAAAACTGTACAGAATTCAATAAAAACTAAAAAAAATACAATAATTATTCAAAATAATGCAATAGATTTTTTCAGAATCAAAAATATACACCATTTAATTGAAAGCGATTCCATTTATAAAGTGTTGAAAGCGTTTTACAATTAACTCAAGCCAATTGGAGATAAAACAAAATTTGATCGATTGGTACTAAATGAGGGAGGTTTTTTAGGGTATGAAAAAACTATTTAGTTCAAAGGTATTAGTACTTCTGATGATGTTGTTGCTTCTTGTGCTTGCCGCATGTGGAGGGGAATCAGAAAAGTCAAGTGGTGAAAACGGAGGATCTGATTCAACGGAAACAGACAGCGGTGGATCCGATAGTAGTGGAGATAAAGGTGGAGATAGTGAAAAGTTAGTTATTGGTTTTTCACAAGTTGGTGCAGAGAGTGAATGGAGAACGGCTAACACGAAATCAATGAAAGCTGCAATTGAAGACGCAGGACATGAATTAAAATTCTCTGATGCACAACAAAAGCAAGAAAATCAAATAAAAGCTATTCGTTCTTTTATCGCACAAAAGGTAGATGCAATTGTTTTCTCACCAGTAGTAGAAACAGGGTTTGAAACGGTATTACAAGAGGCAAAAGATGCTGGAATTCCAGTATTCCTATCTGACCGTGCTGTAGATATTGAAGATGATTCTTTATGGGCAACATTCTTGGGCTCAGACTTCGTTGAAGAAGGAAGAAAAGCAGCTCGTTGGATGGTTGAAGAATACAAAGACGAAGAAGGTCCTATCAATATCGTGGAGCTACAAGGTACAGTTGGCTCTGCACCAGCAATAGATCGTAAGGAAGGTTTTGAAGAAGTTATTTCCGAATACCCAGAAAAATTTAAGATTATTAAATCACAAACAGGTGAATTTACAAGATCTAAAGGTAAAGAGGTTATGGAAGCCTTCTTAAAATCAGATGGTGAAAATATCGATGTACTTTATTCCCATAACGATGATATGGCAATTGGTGCTATCCAAGCAATTGAAGAATATGGTTTGAAACCAGCTGAGGATATTAAAATTATCGGTGTCGACGCAGTTAGAGGTGCGTTTGAAGCAATGGCTGATGGCAAAATGAACGTTACAGTAGAATGTAATCCATTAACAGGACCACAAATGGTTGAGTTAATCGAGGCTCACCTTGCGGGTGAAAAAATTGAAAAGCGTGTATCTGTTGAAGAAGGTATTTACACAATGGATCAAGCTGAAGAGCTACTTCCAACACGTAAATATTAATTAATATTAGGAAAGATCGGTAAGCCACTAAGTCAACTTTTAGTCATTCTGTACGGGTAAATACAAATGATGGTCAAGTTGGCACCAGTGGCTTTCCTCTTACTTTTTTTGTAAATAACATGCTAAAAGTAATGAAGGTTTCTCATATAAACGCCATGGAGCAAGACTTTTAGCCATAGGCGTTACTTTAATAAAGAGTAGGTGGTATCGATAATGTCAGCTAAAACGCCAATGTTAAGGATGGATGGCATAAACAAAGTGTTTCCAGGAGTAAAAGCGTTAACGAATGTGAACTTCAGATTGTTTCCTGGAGAGGTTCATGCATTGATGGGGGAGAACGGGGCTGGAAAGTCCACGTTAGTTAAAGTATTGACAGGTGTATACGCTTCGGATGGAGGAACCGTTACCCTAGAAGGCAAACCTATCCAGATAACAACACCACTTGAAGCACAGGAGTTTGGAATCAGTACGGTTTATCAAGAAGTGAACTTATGTCCTAATCTCTCTGTTGCTGAGAATATTTTTGTCGGTCGAGAACCTAGAAAAAGAGGTCGGATCGATTGGAAAGAGATTAATAGACGTGCAGAAGAGCTTCTCTCCACCAGGCTAAATTTAAATATTGATGTAACAAGGGAATTAGATTCTTATTCTGTTGCCATTCAACAGATGATCGCAATTGCTCGTTCTTTAAATGTATCAGCAAAGGTACTAATTTTAGATGAACCAACATCGAGTCTGGATACAAATGAAGTAGAACAACTTTTTGCCGTGATAAGGAAACTAAAAAGTGAAGGCTTAGCAATTGTCTTTATAAGTCACTTCCTTGATCAAATTTACGAGATTTCTGATAGAATTACGGTCCTTCGTAATGGTAATTGGATCGGGGAATATATGACAAAAGAATTACCAAGATTAGAACTGGTTTCCAAAATGATTGGAAAGGAATTAGATGTACTGGCCGAAGCGAGTTCTAATAAGCGAATATTTAAAGGCGGAGAAAGTTTTTTACAGGCTGACCAGGTATATAAGAAAGGGAAAATACAGCCTTTTGATCTTAATATGAATCGTGGGGAAATTGTTGGGCTTGCGGGCTTATTAGGATCAGGCCGTTCAGAACTAGCGCGGTTATTATTTGGTGCAGATAAGTCAGATGGTGGCACGATAAAAATAAATGGAAAAAAAGTATCTTTAAATTCGCCAAAACAAGCGATTACGAATGGAATTGCCTTTTCATCGGAGAATAGGAAAACGGAAGGTATCATTGGTGATCTATCCATAAGAGAAAATATGATTCTAGCTATCCAAGGTGTTAAAGGATGGTTTAGATATATTCCTAGAAAGAAACAGAATGAGATAGTGGATGAATATATCAAGCTATTAAATATTAATCCACCAAATCCAGAGCAGCTTATTAAAAATTTAAGTGGTGGTAATCAACAGAAAGTACTGTTAGCAAGGTGGCTTATTACAAATCCAGAACTACTTATTCTTGATGAACCAACCCGAGGAATTGATGTCGGGGCAAAGGCGGAAATTCAGAAGTTAATGCTTTCGTTAAGTGAGAAAGGAATGTCTATTCTTTTTATTTCTGCGGAGCTTGAAGAAATTTTACGAACATGTCAAAGAATTGCTGTGTTAAGAGACCATGAGAAGGTATCTGAATTAGAGAATGATAATGGAATCACACAGCAAGACATTATGAAGGAAATGGCCGGAGGAATGTAAAATGATAAAATCTAGATTATTTTGGCCAATACTTGTATTGGTTTTAATCCTTTTATTAAACCTATTTTTTGACCCAGGGTTCTTTTCTGTAGAAGTAAGAGGAGGACATTTAACTGGTAGTTTAATTGATATTTTGAATCGTGGTGCGCCACTTATATTGATCGCAATTGGGATGACCTTAGTAATTGCAACAGCAGGGATTGATTTATCGGTAGGATCTGTCGTTGCGATGGCCGGTGCGATGGCTGCTTTTGTCGTCAGTAAACCGGGATTGTCTGATGATAGCCTTGTACCTTTGTTTACTGCACTAGCTTTAGCGATTGGTTTATCAGTAGTAGCGGGTATGTGGAACGGATTACTCGTTTCTCGTATTGGGGTTCAACCAATTGTTGCAACGCTGATTTTAATGGTTGCAGGAAGAGGGATTGCTCAGCTTATTACAAATGGGCAAATTCTAACGATTTATTATGAACCATATTCATTTGTTGGTGGTGGCTATTTACTGATGCTTCCGTTTTCTATTTTTATTGTAGCGGCAGTTCTAGCATTAGCCCTTTTCCTTACGAGAAAAACTTCGATCGGTTTGTTTATTGAATCGGTTGGATCCAACCCAGAAGCAAGTCGTTTAACGGGGTTAAACTCTAAAAATATTTTGTTAATGGTTTATATCTTTTCTGGTTTCTGTGCGGGTATAGGTGGGATTATCCTAAGTTCCAATGTGTCAGCTGCGGATGGGAATAACGCCGGATTATGGTTTGAACTTGATGCTATCTTGGCAGTTGTTATTGGGGGAACTTCTTTAATGGGTGGAAAGTTTCATTTAATGGGTACGGTAATTGGTGCTCTGATCATTCAAAGTTTAACAACGACTATTTACTCGATTGGTATTCCACCAGAGGTTAATTTGGTAGTAAAAGCGGTAGTTGTCTTAATTGTATGTTTATTACAATCTCCTGAATTCAGGAAAAAGGTGCTTGGTGGGCTAAAGTCTAAGGCAAACCGAGATGCGAAGGGAGTGGCTTAACGTGTTGAAGCGTCTAAATATTAACTATAAACATCTCCCAATCTTGGTTACTGTTGGCTTATTTATCTTAATGTATATTTTTGGTTCTATGCGCTATACAGGGTTTATGTCGAGTCAGGTATTCCTAAATTTGTTTATCAATAATGCCTTCTTAATTATTTTAGCAGTTGGGATGACATTCGTTATTCTAACGGGTGGGATTGATCTCTCGGTTGGTTCTGTAATTGCACTTACTAGTATGGTAGCAGCCGATTTAATTATGAATGCGCAGCTCTCCCCTTGGCTTGTTATTCCGATTTCTTTATTAGTAGGTACTACACTAGGTTTAATCAATGGTTGTATTATCCACTTCTTTAACATACAGCCATTTATCGTAACGCTGGCTGGGTTATTCCTGGCACGCGGATTAGCTTATCTGATTAACATTGAATCGATTGCTATCACAGATCCTTTCTTTGATTTTATGGCAAAAACAAGAATACCGATCGGGGATAGTTTCATTTCGATTAGTGTGGTAATCGCGTTAGTTGTTGTGTTAATTGGGGTTTATCTAGCGCATTATACTAATTTCGGTCGAACCGTTTATGCGATTGGAGGAAGTGAACAATCTGCAGTTCTGATGGGATTACCAGTTGGTCGTACGAAAATATTAATTTATACGTTTAGTGGTTTTTGTGCTTCACTAGCTGGTTTAGTCTTTACGTTCTACATGTTGTCTGGTTACGCCCTACATGCAAACGGAATGGAGCTAGATGTTATTGCGTCTGTAGTAATTGGTGGAACACTATTAACCGGTGGTGTCGGATATGTTGCAGGTAGTGTGATCGGGGTGCTCATACTAGGGGTAATCCAAACAATCATTATTTTTGAGGGGACATTGAGTTCCTGGTGGACGAAGATTGCTATTGGGGTATTAGTACTTGCATTTATTGTCTTCCAACGAATTCTAGTTGTTCGTAGTAATGTGAAAAAAGCGGCAGGAGCCAATAACGTTGATATAAAAGAGTCTTCACCCCCGTTAAAGACGAAATCAATGTAGGTAAAGAGTTTATAAGGAGAGTGGATGATGAAGAAAGTAAGATATAAACGCCTATCGATAGTTTTGTTATTTGTTTTAGTACTAAACACGATTACAAGCGCTCTTCCACAACAAACATATGCAGCTCCTGAAGAGGAAGGCAGTTTAATTCTTCATTATGATATGACAACCACAGATGAATCGGAAGAAAAAGTGATTTTAAAGGATGTTTCGGGTAGTTCGAAAACGTTTGATGGTATCTTTCAAAATCCTGAGAATGGAGATTTGGTAAAGAATGATCAAGTAGGCTATGTTGCTTTTAATGGTGGAAGCGCAAGTTCCAATAGTGGCTATGTGGAAATTCCGAAGGCTGCTGATGGTTCAGACGTACTGAGTGGTTTAGAAGATGTAACTGTTTCCACGTTAGTCAACTGGTCTAATACAGGAACAAACCGCTGGATATTTGGATTAGGAAAAGTGTCCTCCGATATTGAGACCGGTAATGCCTACTTTTTTGCAACTCCACGACATGGCTCTGGAAATGTAGCTGGGTCTGCTATTTCAGAAGCAGGATGGCGAAATGAATCGCTAGTGAAGGCAGATGCTATAATGGCTGCTTCAGAGTGGAAGGTAGTTACAGCTGTTTTTTCAGGTTCAACAGATAAAATAAGTTTGTACATTGATGGAAAACAGGTTGCTTCTGGTTCTGCTGGTGGAAAAAAACTAGCAAACATCATCGATTCTGAATCTGATTTTTCTGGATTTTTAGGAAAATCTATCTTTACCAATGATGCTTATTTTAAAGGGATGATAGGTGACTTTAGAATTTACAATAAAGCATTAACGGCAGAAGAAGTTGCAACACTAAGCACAGAAACTTCAGCTAAAGCGACTAAAATTAATCAATTAGTTATAAATGATGCACAGCAAGCTTTAGATGTGTCGGATTATCTAGCTATAGGAGATAGTTTAGATACTGTAACAAAAAACTTAAATCTTCCTACAGGAGGAAGGCATGGTGTGACGATCAATTGGAAATCTAGTAATCCTGATGTGATTGCGAATGATGGTTCAGTCACAAGGCCACCAAATGATGCTGCTGATACAGTAGTAGAGCTAACAGCTTCGTTAACACATGCAGGACTTATTGCAGAGAAAACATTTACAGTTACTGTTTTAAAAGAATTTTCTACGGATACATTGGTGCAGGCAGATGCAGATGCACTAACAATATATAACCAAGATGAGGTAAAAGGAAATCTTAAGCTACCGGTTAATGGTGATAATGGTTCGACAATCTCTTGGGAGTCATCTAATCCGAATGTTATAAAGGGCTCTGATCAGGCGATCGAGGACCCAAAACAATTAGGGTGGGTAACGCGACCTTCTGCTGATACGACTGTGACTCTAACAGCTACGGTTACAAAAGGAGATGCTAAAGTTGAGCGCCAATTTGATTTAACAGTCATAGCTGACCCAGGCAAAAAGGACTATGATGCCTACTTTTTCTCTTACTTTACAGGAGAGTATGAAGGTGGAGAAGAAATATCCTTTGCCACCGCAAAGGATCCATTAAAATGGCGTGCATTAAACAATGGTCAATCTGTTATTCAATCAACAATGGGTGAAAAGGGCCTTCGTGATCCGTTTATTATGCGTTCCCCAGAAGGAGATAAATTCTATCTGATTGCTACTGATTTGAAAATGGGCGAAAGTACTAATTTCGACGAGGCGCAAATCACAGGAAGTCATTCGATTATGGTATGGGAATCAGACGACCTTATCAATTGGAGCGAACAAAGGATGGTAGAAGTAGCACCGAAAAACGGTGGAAATACTTGGGCACCAGAAGCTTTCTATAATAAAGAAACTGGTGAATATGTTGTCTTTTGGGCTTCTTCCATCCCGAATGAAGAAACATATGGGAATTATCCAAATGGTCGACCAAATGGTCAATATAATGTGATGTATTATGCAACAACTAGAGACTTCCATGAGTTTTCTGAACCAAAGGTGTTAATCGATGAAGGTTTTCCAACTATCGATACAACAATGGTTCAGGACGGGGAAACACTTTATCGTTTCACGAAGTCGGAAGTTAATTACAAAGTTTACTACGAAAAGGCTACAAATATCTTTAATGATCTAGATGGTATTGGCGAGAACGGTTTCCAATTTGAAGATGTACCAGGAACTCAAAATGGCAATCAAGGTTTAATTGGGTTTTCTGGAAATAATGAAGGGCAAACTGTCTTTAAATCATTAAAAGAAGATAAGTGGTACCTGTTCCTTGATTCATGGCCATACCATGTTCGTTATACAACAGATTTAGAGGATGGCGCACAGCTTGTTAATAATGTCGTACCTGAATCTGACTATGCTTTACCACCTGGTCCACGTCATGGAACAGTTATTCCAATCACAAATGAGGAATATGAATCACTTCAGGATGCCTATGCCTTACCGACTGACTCACCATCCGAAAAGCCAGTCGTTCATTACTCTTTTAACAGTGAAGACGTAGATGGGACTACTGTTAAAGATGTGTCAGGTAACGGCCATGATGCCGAATTAGTGGGTGGAGCAAGCTTGAATGCAGAAAGCTATATCGGTGATTCAGGAGCTTCTGTTGATTTAGATGGTTCGTCGGGTTATGTAAAAATGCCTGAAAACTTAATTCAAGATTTGAACTTGAGTAGTGCTACTATATCTACTTGGGTGAATGTAGAAGCAAACAGCGCTTCCCAACGTATTTTTGACTTTGCGTCCGATACTGGGAGGGTTGCAAATCGAAACACTATGTATCTAAGTACACAAGGCGATACGGGTCAATTGGAGTTTGCAATTGTAACGCCATTTACGGAGAAATTCAGTAGTGCTACTAGCTCTTTAGCTAGTGATTATAAATATGCCTTACGGGACGAAAAGTTAGACAACAATATATGGAAGCATGTTGCTGTTACAATTGATGGCTTTGATGCGGTCCTATATGTTGATGGTAAAGAGGTAACAAGGAGCTCTACTTTCAATATGGAACCGAGAATGCTGTTAGAGACCACAATAAATTATTTAGGTAAATCAAGAAATAATGCGCACAGTTTGTTTGATGGAAAGTTTGATGACTTTAGAATTTATAATCGTGCATTGCCTAGTGTAGAAGTAGCACAGTTAGCTGATCAGCCGGTGACTAATAATCCAGGAGAAATCCCAGATCCAGAGCCGACTGAAGGAGAATTAATTTTAAATTATGATTTTGCGAACATCGAAGGAACAACCGTTAAGGATACGGTAGGGAACTTCGATGGAACAATCATAAACCCTGAAAAGGCGGATGTAGTTACAAACGGAGAAAATACAGTGATTGATTTTGTTGGTGGCAATACCGATTCATTTATTGAACTACCTCAAGGTATTCTTGATGGATTAGAAAGTATAACTGTTTCATCGCTTGTTAATTGGGATGGTAAGAACGGTGCGGAATGGCTCTATACATTTGGCCAGGATAGTTCCAAGTATTTGTACTACACTCCAAAATACAACGCTGACAGTAGTGCACGGTTTGGGATCGCTACGAACACATGGCGTAATGAGGTTTCAGCTAAAGCAAATACACAAACGAGTAACAAGTGGAAACTAGTCACAACTGTGTTCAATGGAGCCGAGGAATCATTAACCATTTATTTAGATGGGGAAGAAGTGGCGACAGCATCTACAAATGGCCTGACCTTAGCTGATATTAAAAATACGGATGGAATTAGTGGATACATCGGGAAATCTTTCTATTCAGCAGACCCATACTTTGGTGGAATGATTTCAGACTTTGAGGTCTACAATGGTGTGCTATCAAACGAACAGATAGAGGGACTAGCAGCAACAGCAGCTAATACAGTTTCAGATATGAAGGACGCCCTGTTAGAAAGTGCTGCAGATGCATTAAAATATGACGATATCCTAAATGGGAATGAAAACGAAAATTCAATAACTACTAATCTAGTTTTACCAACAGAAGGTGATTATGGTACGACAATATCTTGGGAGTCTAGCCAATCACAAGTTGTTAGTACCAAAGGAACCGTTCATCGCCCAACTTTTAAAGAAGGCGATCAAACCGTTACCCTAACTGCGACAATTTCAGATGATACGGGTTCCGTTATAAAAGAATTTAAAGTAACAGTAATGAAAAAGCCGGAATCTAGTCAACTAGTATTAGAAGATGCAAAAGCTTTAAACGTTTATAACATTGGTGATGTGAGGGGAAATCTCACTTTACCTACAGAAGGGGAAAATGGATCTTCTATTACGTGGAATTCAGCTGACACTTCTGTTGTTACAACAACAGGCGAAGTGAACCGTCCGAAGCATGGAGACGGAAATGTTAAAGTTAAATTAATAGCAAAACTAGAGCTTGATGGTCAAATTATTACTAAGGCTTTTATGGCGAATGTAAAGGAAATGCCTAAAGAAGAGGATTATAAAGGATATCTTTTCTCTTACTTTACAGGTGAAGGCTATGAAAATGGGGAGCAAATTTATTTCGGTCTCAGTGAAGGTAATGATCCACTTCACTGGCAGCCATTAAACAATGGTGAGCCAATCTTTACATCCGAACTAGGTGAAAAAGGGCTTCGAGATCCATTTATTATTCGCTCTCCAGAAGGCGATAAATTTTATATGATTGCTACTGATTTAAAAATGTATGGGAATGGTGATTGGGGTAGAGCCCAAACTGAGGGTAGTCGATCAATTATGGTCTGGGAATCGAATGATCTAATAAATTGGTCTGAACAACGTATGGCTGAAGTAGCTCCAGAAGAAGCAGGGAATACTTGGGCACCGGAAATTTTCTATGATAAAACAATCGGACAGTATGTCATTTTCTGGGCATCTAAGTTGTACGAAACAGTAGAAGATCGTAATAGTGGTAATAGTTATCAACGGATGATGTACACGACTACTAGGGATTTCCATACATTCTCTGAACCAAAAGTTTATATGGATTATGGTTACTCCATCATTGATACAACAATGATAGAGCATAATGGGAAAATCTATCGTTTTACGAAAGATGAAAGAGGAAACAGTTCATCTACTCCGAATGGAAAATTCATCTTCCAAGAGGTTGGGGATACTGTCCTAGATCCTAATTTTGAACTTATAAAAGAAGGGATCGGAAAAGGGGACATTAGCCGAGGAGAAGGGCCACTTGTTTTCAAATCCAATACAGAAGAAAAGTGGTACATGTTTATTGATGAATTTGGCGGAAGAGGATATGTCCCGTTTGAAACAACAGATCTAAACTCTGGGGAATGGGCAGTACCAGAGGACTATGATTTACCTGATCGTCCAAGGCATGGTACTGTTTTACCAGTTACACAAGCGGAGTACGATGCTTTGGCCTCTACTATTCCTGTTAAGGTTGAACCGAATAAGGAGGATGCTGTAACAGGAATTACGCTTGACCAAACCAATGTTAATTTGACTATTGGGAAAGAAACGCAGTTAACTGCTACCGTTACGCCAGAGAATGCAGTAAATAAAGAAGTGCTCTGGTCTAGTAATAATGTTGACTCTGTTATCGTTACTGAGGATGGAACTGTTACGGCTGTTGATGAAGGTATTGCGGTTATAACCGCTACAACGGTAGATGGCGGTTTTATTGCTACATCAGAAGTACATGTAAATGCGGAACAACCAGGTGATGGTAGTCAACCGCCTGGAGATAATGAAGACCCAGATCCGGAAACTCCTGGAGATAATGGTAAACCTGATACTGGTAATGATAATCCAGACCAGGATGGGGAAGATCCAGGAAATGAAGGTGAGGGTGATAAAGCATCTAAGGGCGAAACACCTGGCGAAAATAAATCAGGCGCTAGTGACCAGAATGGCGATTCTTCAGGTGATGATAAAGAACAAGATCTTCCGAATACTGCAACTAATTTATACAACTATTTAGTACTTGGTGTGCTTTTACTGGTACTTGGTTTAGGTATTGTATTTGTTCACCGAAAAAGAAACATGAATCTATAACTCAAATGATCTGGCTTTCAAGTACGCTTGAAAGCCAGAATTATAAAGATTGTTTTTCATATGGTAGAGAGATCCATTTATGGGGTCTTTTTATAGATTATCATTTTGAAAGGAGTAATTGCATGGTGAAAAAAGGAAAGGTTTTATCGTTAGTTACTACTGCTACCCTGTTATTTTCCATAGTACCAAGTTATGGGATAACGAATGTATTAGCAGCATCAACAGATGCAGAAAAGATTTTGGACTACGAAATGGTTAATATCTCAGAAGGAAATGTACCAAATTCAGTAGGAGAATTTGATGGTACACTAGTAAATCCAGACAAAGCAGAACTAATCTCAAACAGTAGTACAGGAGAAAGTGTTGTAAGTTTTGCTGGTGGAGATGTAGACTCATACATTGAAATTCCTGAGGGTGTCTTAGACAATCTAGAAAGTGTAACCGTTTCCACTTTGGTGAACTGGGAAGGATCAGGTGGAGCACAGTGGTTGTATGGATTAGGACAAGATCAAACGCACTATACATACTATACCCCATCATACATTGGCGGTGCGAATGATCGTGTAGGAATTGCAACTAATTCCTATAACAATGAAAGGTTTGCTGCATCAACCAAATTACCATCAACAGAGTGGAAATTAGTTACTACCGTTGTAAATGGGTCTACAGAGACTTTACAAACCTATATAGATGGAGAATTAGTTGCAGAAGCTTCTACCAATGGTTATACGTTAGCAGAGATTAATAATGAAGACGGTATAAGTGGCTATATTGCAAAATCTTTTTATGCGGCAGATCCGTATTTTGGCGGAATGATAGGAGATTTTGAAATATATGCAGGTGCATTAACTGCTGAGGAAATTAGTGGTTTACAAGATGATGCAGAAGCCAAAATTAATGCTATTGGTGGATTAGATGGTTACTTTGTAGAATTTGCGATAAATCAAATTGATATCGAGGACTATTTAAGACTCAATACAAGCGTAAATGAAATTACTACAGATTTGGAATTACCGGATAGTGGTGCATATGAAACTACGATTACTTGGGAGTCTAATCATCCCGATATCATTGCTTCAAATGGGGAAGTAACAAGACCATCCTATGACAACGGTGATCAAACAGTTGTGTTAACTGCGACAATCTCAGATGGTACGAATTCTAAAACAAAAGATTTTACAGTGACCGTTTTAAAAGCAAAACAAGATAGTTTAGCTTTCCAAGAAGACGTTGACAATCTTGTGGTACATCACGTTGATGATGTAAGAGGAAATCTTTATCTACCTACTGAAGGTGAAAATGGTTCTACTATCACGTGGGAATCTTCAGATGTTTCTGTTATTACCACTACTGGTGAGGTATCACGCCCAGCATACGGCGAAGGAGATGTAACAGTTGATCTAACAGCAACGATTACATTAGGTGACCAAACTACTACGAAAGAATTTTCTGCAAAAGTAAAAGAACTACCAGAAAGTGTGGATGATAAGTCTGCATATCTAATGACATATTTTGAAGGTGAATTCACTCCAGATGGGGAACAAATTCGTTTTGCATTAAGTGAAGGTAATGATGTAACTAACTGGGAATCGATGAACAATGCGGATCCAGTTATTACAAGTCACTTAGGTGAAAAAGGTTTACGAGATCCTTCCATTATACGCTCGCCTGAGGGTGATAAATTCTACCTACTTGCTACAGATTTGAAAGTGTACGACGGTCAAAGTAACAATAACTGGGGTAGAACGGTAAGAGAAGGAAGTAATTCCCTTATGGTTTGGGAGTCTACTGACCTAGTAAACTGGTCAGAACAACGAATGGTGGAAGTATCACAACCAGAAGCTGGTATGACATGGGCGCCTGAGGTTTATTATGATGACTCTACAGGTGAATACATTGTTTATTGGTCTTCGTTTGTATATGACAGTGTCGCAGACCGATATGGAAATGGTTCGACGCATAACCGGATTATGTATGCAAAAACAAGAGATTTTTATAATTTTACAGAGCCGCAAACGCTACTAGATTTAGGTCATGATATTTTAGACACGGTTGCAATTGATTATAAGGATAAAGTCTACCGCATAACTAAAGGTACGTACTACTCAGAAAAAGAGTGGGGTGGAGAAGAAATCAGAGAGCACGTTTTTCAAGATGTTGGGGACTCTTTCTTTGGAGAATTTGAACTAGTTAAAGAAGGAATTGGTATGGGTGTCCTTGATCATGGTGAAGGTGCTGAGATTTTCCAATCTAATACAGATCCAGATAAATTTTATTTATTAATTGATGAGTATGGAGGAGGAAGTGGCTACAACTTGTTTGAAACAACAGATTTAGCTTCTGCTGATTGGAAACTAGTTGAGGACTTTACACTTCCAAACCGCCCACGTCACGGTGATGTGCTTTCCCTTACACAAGGAGAATATGAAAGATTAAAAATAAATATTCCGGGTGTAGGAGTACAAGTTAAAGAACCGGTTAGTGTTACTGGAATTACAGTTGATAAAAGTGCACTAGAGCTGGAAATTGATCAAGCAGTACAATTAACTGCGAATCTTGCTCCGGTAGATGCATCTGTACAAGATGTTGTTTGGTCAAGTAGCGACGAAGAAGTTGCGACTGTAGATCAAAATGGTCTTGTAACTGGATTAAAAGATGGAACTGCTACGATTACTGTAACGACAGTTAGCGGTGGATATACAGCTAAAAGTGATGTAACTGTTGGATCCGCCCCAGGAGAAGGCGGAGAGACGCCACCGGGAGACGGAAGTGAAGATCCGGGGAATGGAGAAATGCCACCGGGAGATGGAAGTGAAGATCCAGGGAATGGAGAAACGCCACCGGGAGATGGAAATGAAGATCCAGGGAATGGAGAAACGCCACCGGTAGATGGAAGTGATTACGAGGCCGACAACGGTGGAACTCCTAACGATAATGTAGCAGACCAACAAGATCCGGACGATAAAAAAGATGAGTTACCTGATACAGCAACGAATCTATTTAACTATTTATTAGCGGGTGCTGTATTACTCATTATTGGAGCATCTACATTTGTAATCGTAAGAAAAAGAAAGAATTCTATATAATGTCTTAGTATTGCTAGCTTTCATGGAAAGAGAATGAAAGCTAGCAATCTAAACTTTTCAATATATGAAAAGTTATCCCCAGAATGCGCCGAATTCATGTGGAAATGCGTTTAATTATCTCGTGAATGCGTCGCTCCACGAAGATATGCGTCGAATCATTTCAAGAATGCGCCGGCATCACAGGAAATGCGTCAAAAGAAAAGATACATTTTTATAACCGCTATCAACGCTTAACATAACCTATTTGTTAACTCGAATGGTATTTTAAAATCTGAAAAATGGGAGGAGAACTATGAACAAGTCAATCTCAACGCTTCTCATGCTGTTGCTAATTTCGTTATTGTTCTCGAATGTTACGTACGCAGATAATCCCGCAATTAAAGATTATTTTAGCGCAGACCCAGCAGCGATCGAGCATAATGGTAAAGTTTATTTATACACAGGTCACGATAGTGCAGCTGTTGGTGGAGGAGGATATGTAATTCCTGAGTGGAGTATTTATTCTTCTACTGACATGAATAATTGGGAATTTGAGGGTTCCGTGTCTGATGACATATTTGAATGGTCACAAAATGATTCTGCGTGGGCATCTGAAGTGATAGAAAGGGACGGAAAATTTTATTGGTACACAACCGTTGAAAATAGTGATAGCTCTGCTCCAGGTAAAGCTATAGGTGTTGCTGTGTCAGATGATCCGGTTGAAGGATGGACAGATGCGATTGGTAAACCTTTGGTGAAGAGTACGGATACAGAAAATCCTGACAACATGGGTTCTTGGTCATGGGATGATATTGATCCGACTGTTTTTATCGATGATGAAGGACAGGCGTATCTATATTGGGGCAATACCCATCTATATTATGCCAAACTAAAAGACAACATGGTTGAGCTTGATGGAGAGATTCATAAGACCGAAATTCAAGATATGCCAGGCACTTTCACTGAAGCACCTTTTATTCATCAATATGGAGGTAAATATTACCTTTCTTTCGCTATGAATTGGCCAGAGGACTTAGCATACGCAATGAGTGATAGTCCAGAAGGTCCTTGGGTGTACAAAGGCAAACTGATGGATACGATGACTGGAACTGGTACTAACCACCCTGCTATTTTAGATTATAAAGGTGAACCTTACTTTATCTATCATACTGCAGCATTACCAACGGGTGGCGATTATAGACGATCAGTATCAATAGAAAATTTAGAATACAACGCTGATGGAACAATTAAAAAGATGGTTGCAACTGCTTCAGGTATAAGCGATCTGAGCTATTCTATCCAATCCTTTGATGAAACCGATAGATACGTACGTAACCTTGACGGTGAGATTCGTGTGGAACCAGTAGAAGGGGATACGTATGATTCAAAATGGCATAAGGTTGTTGGTTTGTCTGATGATGGAGATGGTTATGTATCTTTCCAATCAGAAAACAATCCAGGTTTTTACTTAGTAAGAGATGGTAATAACGTTGTATTAGCTAAAAATGATGGAACAGATAGTTTTAAAGAAAATGCAACGTTTAAAACTGTAGCAGGTTTAGCTGACGAAAATGCCGTTTCTTTCCAAACGTATAAGGATGAATCATTATATTTATACATGGATTACGATTACATTCTTCGAGTAAGTGAAGTTGCTACAGATGCTGAGAAAGCCGATGCCACTTTTACAGTAAACGAAGCAGATGTTACGGGAATTACGTTAGATAAAGATTCTATTTCCTTACAAGATGGAAGTAAGACGACATTGGTTGCTTCTGTAACACCTGAGCAAGCTTTACAAAAAGAAGTGAGTTTTCGTTCCACTAATCCAGATGTGGTGAATGTATCGGATATATCTTATGATTTTAAATCAGGGGAAACTTCTGTAACAGTTACTGCAAAATCTGCTGGATCCGCTGAGATAGTTGCATCTACAACAGAAGGTAATTATTCTGCATCTGTAACAGTTAATGTAGAAGAATATGTAAGTGGACCAGTTGTGTTAAAAGATGTTGTTGTTTCCAGCAACAATAAAACGAAAGAAGTAAGTATTGAAGGCTATCTACAAGATAGAGTAGGTAAGAATGTCACAGTGAGAGTAACATCTCCTAGCGGTAATATTGACTATGTTGATCAAACAGTGACTGACGATCAAGGTAAGTTTGTTTTCAACTATATGATAAATGAAGCTGTAGCGGGGAAGTATGATGTAGTTATTGGGGCAGCTGATTTGGAAGAAAGCTATCAGACTAGCTTCACTTACTCATCTACCAAACCAGGTAATGGTGGAGATACACCAGGTGACCAAGATGATCAAGATGATGAAGATAAGACGCCCGGAAACCAAGACGATCAAGGAGATGGAAATCAATCCGATGATGGGAAAGATTTACCGGACACTGCTACTAATCTATTTAACTATCTACTTGCAGGTCTAGTATTAGTAGCAATTGGGGTTGTAACTGTACTTTACGCACGCAAGAAGAAATTAAATAACAACTGATTTGATCGCAAGTAAATTTTGTGAAGGAGGATTATGAATGCGAAAGCGCTTCTATAAAAAAATGCTCGCACTTATTTCCGTGTTTGCCATTTTGTTCAGTATGTTCCCTGTAGCTGCAGTACCTACCATTAACGCTGCTACAACGGATTTGGAACAAGATCTGGTCTTATGGTATGACTTTGAGAATGCGAAGGGTACTAACGTGACCGATGCTTCTGGTAATGGCAATGATGGTACATTAGTAAATGATGCGACTATTACCTCAGATACGGATAAAGGCGGTGCAGTAGACTTAGACGGAGATCGAGACTATGTGACCGTACCGAACGGAATTTTTGAAGGATTAACAGATGTAACTATAAGTTCATGGGTTAAATTTGACACAGCGAAAGACTGGGCTACTATGTATGCTTTTGGTAATTTTGTTGATGGTGAAAATTCAGATTATGCAATAAATTATGCACCAAAAGCAGCTGATACAGAAAAGGGATCTATAGAGTTATTTGGTCCATATCCATTTCCAAGTGTAGAGACTAATGAACTTCCTACACAAGAATGGGTCCATGTAACAACTGTTATTTCTGATCAAACTATGTATCATTATACAAATGGTGAGCTAAATGGTTCAGTTAATATTGGGATTGACGCTGGTGATATCAATGTAAATGCTAATAATTATATTGGTTTTCATGCAATGCCTCATGAACAAATAGAAGGAAAAGGTTTAGATGGTAAAGTGGCAGATTTCCGTGTGTATAATAGAGCACTAGATTTAACTGAAATTAGAACTTTAGCAGACTTTGATTTTTCCATTGATTCTATTGAAGAAGTAAATGTGACAACTGCTGTTGGGGAAGCTCCTTCACTTCCAACACAAGTTACAGTTACTTATCCGAATGGAACAACTGATCAAGTTGCTGTTACTTGGGATGAGATTGAATCCTCAGCATATGGTGAAGCAGGCAGTTTTGTTGTTGAAGGAACATTAGAGGGGACAGAGCTAAAGGCAAAAGCAAATGTAACCGTTACTGCAACGAAGTACATTGTGTCTGTCGATCCTGTTTTTGTTACTACTGGAGTGGATGAAGAACCAAATTTACCAGAAACTGTAACCGTAACGTATGCGAATGAGAGTACAGAAGATGTTTCCGTTACATGGGATGCTATTGCTGCATCACAATACAGCAGAGCTGGATTAACATTTAATGTAGAAGGTACTATTGATGGTACAAGTGAGACTGCTCGTGCTACAGTTAATGTCACAACTGATGTATCAGGTGATTTAGTTACTTGGTACAAATTTGATGAAGTAAATGGTGCAACAGTACCAGATGTATCTGGTTCTGAAAAAAATGGTACGGTTCATAACGGAGCTACCGTTTCTACTGTTGATTCCAAATATGGTATAGATTTCGAAGCAGATGATGAGCAATATGTGACCATGCCTTCTGATATTGTGGAAGGATTAGAAGATTTCACTTTATCTACATGGGTTTACATGGAATCAAAAACTGGAGATTGGGCACGTATTTTTGATTTTGGTACTGGTCCGAATAGTTCCACTATATTCTTAACACCAAATCTTCATTTAGATAATCAAGGTGCGGTTGTTACAGCTACTTCAGGTGCTCCAAAGGTCGGAGAATGGACTCACCTTGCAGTTGCAAAGTCCGGTGATCAATATACGATTTATAGCAATGGAACAGCGGTTGCTACAATGGAAGATGATACACCTCCGGGGAATACAACCATGAACTATATTGGATGGTCAAACTACGCGGTTGATCCATACTTTGACGGTCAATTTAGCGACTTCCGTATATATAATCAAGGTTTAGAAGGGGAAGAAATTAAGCAAGTAATTGCGGAGTCTTTCTCAGATGAAGAAGCAGTAAGTAAAGCGAAAGAAGTTTTCACTATAGAAGATACTTCAGCTGTAGTGGATGATATTGAGCTTCCGACTAATTCTATTAACGGAGTTAGTGTTTCTTGGTCATCTAGCAATACAGATATCGTGTCTGAAGATGGTGTTGTTACTAGACCTGGATTAGAAGAGCAAGATGCTGAAGTAACGTTAACTGCTACTTTAAGCCGTGGAGACTACTCTGATACAAAAGAATTTACCGTTAAGGTACTAGCAGATAATATCGTATCAGTTGACGAAGTGGAGGTTATCACACCAGCTAACTTCCCACCAAAATTACCTGAAAAAGTGACCGTACATTATTATGATGAAAGCACAGATGAAGTAAGTGTCGATTGGGATACGATTACTGCTAATGATGTTGCAGAAAATGGCTCAACTGTTGAAGTAGAAGGAATAGTTTATGGAACTGATATTTCAGCAGTTGCAAAAGTATATGTATCTGAATTAGTAAGTGTAGATGATGTCCAAGTAACTACAACTTCAGGTAAAGCACCAGAACTACCTGAAACAGTGACGGCACATTATAGCAATGGACAATCAGATGAGCTTGCCGTCTCTTGGGATGAAATTAACAAATCTCAATATCAAGAAACAGGCAGCTTTACAGTTGAAGGATCAGCTGCGAAATATCAATATACGAATCCTTTAATTGAACAAAGAGCAGATCCAAATATTTATAAGCACACGGATGGATACTACTACTTTACTGCGTCTGTTCCAGAGTACAACCGCATTATTTTAAGAAGAGCAAAGACGATACAAGGTCTTGCCACAGCAGAAGAAAAAGTTATTTGGGAAGCACATGCATCAGGTGAACAATCTGCACATATCTGGGCTCCAGAAATCCATTTCCAAGAAGGCAACTGGTATATCCATTATGCAGCAGGCGGTGGTGACGGTGACATATGGAAGATCCGTCCTTACGTTATCGAAAATACAAATGCAAATCCATTAGAAGGTGAATGGGTTGAAAAAGGAAGGGTTCAAACATCAGAAGAAGATGATTTCTCATTCACGGATTTCTCTTTAGACGCAACTGTTTTTGAGCACAACGGCAAGAGCTACTACATTTGGGCACAAAAAGAGAATGGAATCTCTAATCTTTATATGGATGAACTAGTTAATCCTTGGACAATTAAAGGAGAGCCAATGCTTCTTTCTACACCTGATTATGCTTGGGAAAGAATTGGATTCTGGGTAAATGAAGGACCAGATGTTATCAAGCGTAATGGCAAAATCTTTGTGACTTTCTCTGCAAGTGCAACGAATGCTAATTACAAAATTGGATTGCTAACTGCAGATGAAGATAGTGACATTATGAATCCAGATTCCTGGACTAAGTCTCCTGAACCTGTAATGGAAAGTAATGATGCTACTAGTCAATACGGACCAGGTCATAGTACATTTACGGTTGCAGAAGATGGCGTCACAGATATTCTTGTTTACCATGCTAGGTCCTACAAAGAAATTGATGGGGATCCTTTATACGACCCTAATCGCCATACCCGTGTAAAAGTTCTTACATGGAACGAAGATGGAACTCCTCATTTCGGTGTACCGAATGGAGATGGCGTTGTAAACGGTCCTACTGTTGAAGTAAAAGCTACTATATTAGTAGTGGATGATAGTCAATTTGAAGTTACGAATCATTTTAATATAAAAGAATTGACAGCGAATGAAGAAGTTGAGGCTAATGTATCGATAACAAATAACGGAGCTAGTGAGGCAGTAACAGTTGTGATGGCTCTGTATGATGGTAACAATAAAATGGTCGGTATGGAAACAAAGTCAACAGAGATTGGTGATGGTGAGCGAGATGATGTGAACTTGTCCATGAACTTGCCAAAGGATATAAAAGATCATAAGCTTAAAACGTTTGTTTGGAAAGGTGAAAGTTTAGAATCTAGTAATCTAGAGCCGGTATCACAAGTATTTGAAATGAATTAAATTGATAGGAACCTCCTGCCTTACCGTAGGGGGTTCTTTTTCATATGGAAGAGTTTATAGCAAACGGATCTTTTCGTAGCTATTTTGCTTTTTGTCACAATTCGTAAATGATGTCTCGATCGTTGCGCTATTTCGAGAAGAAAGGAAATAACTGCACTAATCAATCTTAATCGTTGCGCTATTTCGAGAAGAAAGGAAATAACTGCA
>NZ_JACLZI010000034.1 GCF_014280935.1 Aquibacillus kalidii | reverse complement strand
TGTTCCCATGCCGAACACAGTAGTTAAGCTCTTCAGCGCCCATGGTAGTTGGGGCTTTGCCCCTGCGAGAGTAGGACGCCGCTAGGCAACAAAAATACCCAAGAAGCAAAAAATGCTTCTTGGGTATTTTTTGTCTTTTTTATAGATAACGATCTAAAGCCTGATAATAATTCATAATGAATTAAAGAATTCTATATCTTGCTTTGTCATGAAAACTCGAAATAATAGGAATTTTAATTATTATCTAAGTATATATTCTTCCTCACCTGGTGATAACTGTAACAAAAAGGAAGTGATTATATGTCAGGACCAGCATTAAGAAAAGTAGAAAGTCATTCCTCCATACACGAAGCTGCACTTGAAGAAGCTAGAGAATTAACCAATGTGATCGAGAATTTATTAAAAGAAAATGATACAGAAAGGGCATTAGAGGCAACAACTATTGCAATTGAGCATTGGGAAACTAGAACATTAGCTCACGCTGATGCAGAAGAAAAAGGTTTATATAAAGAAATGGCTGAAAAGTCTCCTAAACTAAAGGAGGATATCATTGCCTTAACGAGGGATCATAATCTAATGCGTAATCTAGTAACAGAAATTAAAGGATTAATGAATAAAGGTGATATGGACGAAAAAGTAGTTCACCATTTACATGCCTTAATTCTTGTAGATGAACAACATAATAAGACGGAGGAAAGTATCCTTCCTGAACACTAAATAAATAAGAAAAAGGAGGAAATATTTTTGAACGGAACAGAACCAACCAGAAAATTATTACGCTTAACTATACCAAATGCCTATAAAATTTTAATAGACGAACTAGAAAGTCATCATATCCATGCATACGATATCAGAGCACTATGCTATCAAGCTTCGTCAACTATTGATATAGAAATCCAGTTTGGAGAAAATTTTACACACACTATGAAAGAGTCTTTCGAAGAGAAAAAGTTAGAAAAAAATCCAGATTTTATAAATTTTTGTCGAAAAATCGGAGAAACTTGTAAAGAGACATTAATAGCAGATTATTTCAGAATGGTAAAGCCGTAGAAAGAGAGGGATAAAATTGTTTATATTTGAAGAAGAATCAGCAATTGGACAAGACCGTGAAGATTTAATTGAATTATTAAAGATGAGATTTGGTTCGGAAGTCTCACCTGAATTGTTAGAAACTATTTATCAATTAAATAGCTTTGAAACTATTGAGAGGTTAATTTTAGTAGCAGCAAATGCACCTAATTTAGCAATTTTTACGGAAGAACTATTGGAAGGTGACGGTAACTTTAAAATCGTTGGGGAACGCTTCAATCCAATTGAAACAATCCAGATAATCGGTGATAAATATGCCGAATAAAGGGGGTAAATTTTTTAAACATCTTAAGTATTTGAAACCAGGAAATCTAATTAACGAAGGTTGGACCGAGGAAAGTCCAAGGCAACGAGAATGGGAAAAAATGTACCGACAACGTTGGCAGCATGATAAAGTAGTCCGTTCAACGCATGGTGTGAATTGTACTGGTTCATGTAGTTGGAAAATCTATGTTAAGGACGGAATTATTACATCAGAGACACAACAAACAGATTATCCAACTAATGGTGCTGATTTTCCAGAATATGAACCTAGAGGTTGCCCAAGGGGAGCAAGCTTCTCCTGGTATACCTATAGCCCTGTTCGAGTCAAATACCCCTATGTGCGTAAGGATTTGTTTCAACTTTGGAAAAATGAACGCGATCAAGGTCATGATCCTGTGACGGCATGGAGTAATATTACTAGTGACTCTTCAAAGAGAGAAAAGTACGTTAAAGCACGTGGTAAGGGTGGTTTTGTGCGTGCGAACTGGCAAGAAGCTTGTGAAATGATTGCAAGCGCAACCTTACATACTATTAAAAAATATGGACCAGATCGTGTGACTGGTTTCAGTCCGATACCGGCCATGTCAATGGTAAGTTATTCTGCAGGAACAAGATTTTTATCTTTAATTGGAGCTAATATTTTAAGTTTTTATGACTGGTATGCAGATTTACCACCAGCGTCTCCACAAGTTTGGGGAGAGCAAACAGATGTACCTGAAAGTGCAGACTGGTATAACACAAAGTACTTTATTATATGGGGTACAAACCTCCCACAAACTAGAACACCTGATGCACACTTCATGGTAGAAGCAAGATACAATGGGACAAAAGTTGTTGGGGTTAGCCCTGATTATGCCGAATATGAGAAATTTGCTGATATTTGGTTACCAGCCCGAGCTGGGACAGACGGGGCCTTAGCAATGGCAATGACACACGTTATTTTGAAAGAATTCTACGTAGATAATCCGACACCATATTTCATGGAATATACAAAGAAATTTACAGATCTACCGTTTTTGATAACAATTGATCAGAAAAATGGAAATTATCGATCAGGTCGTTTCTTACATGCTGAAGATATAAATGATGACCATAAACTAGGAGAGTGGAAACCTGTTGTTTGGGATGCAAATACAAATGGAATAGAAGTGCCAAATGGTACCCAAGGGCATAGGTGGGATGGAGATAGTAATTGGAACCTGAAACTAGAAAAGGAAGATGGTTCTTTTATTAATCCAGAATTGAGTTTTCTACCAATGTCTGACAAAACCATTCAAGTTGAATTCCCATACTTTGCACAGGAAAAAGGTGATGTGGTAACACGTGGGGTTCCAGTTAAACATGTAAAAGACAAGAGCGGAAACCAATTGCTTGTTACAACAGTCTACGATTTAATGATGGCCCATACAGGGGTTAGTCGTGGATTACCTGGTGATTATCCAAAAGATTATCATGACCAAAAGCCTTATACACCTGCATGGCAAGAAAGTATTACTGGTGTAAACAAGCAACATGTTATACAAGTTGCTAGAGAATTTGCAGATAATGCTGCTAGAACTAAAGGAAAATCTATGATTGCCATGGGTGGAGGAACAAATCATTGGTTTCATAGTGACCAAATTTATCGATCTATTTTAAATCTAGTTCTACTAACCGGTTCCCAAGGTGTAAACGGTGGTGGATGGGCTCATTATGTTGGACAAGAAAAAGTTCGCCCAGTGGAAGGGTGGCAAACAGTAGCCTTCGCAAAGGACTGGGGGGCACCTCCACGCTTGCAAAATGGAACATCCTTCTTTTACTTTGCAACCGATCAATATCGTTACGAAGAAAAAGAAATTGCTAAAGAAACACAATGGGGTGGGAAATATACTAATATGCACCCAGCTGACGTCAATGCTTTAGCTGCTCGATTAGGATGGCTTCCATCATTTCCAACGTTTTCTCAAAACACGATTGACCTAGTGTCAGAAGCAAGGGAAAATGGTGCCTCTACGAATCAGGAAATCGTTGATTCTGTGGTGGAAAAGGTAAAAAATGAGGAACTTGATTGGTCAATGGAAAATCCTGATGATCCTCGTAATTTTCCAAGAGTCTTTTTTAACTGGCGTTCCAATCTTTTGGGAGATAGTGGGAAAGGGCATGAATATTTTGTGAAGCATCTAATTGGTGGAGATGATCAGGTGTTAGCAGATCAAGAAATGTCTTGGAAGCCTGAAACGGTTAACGTTAAAGATGAGGCTGCTGAGGGGAAGGCAGATTTATTTGTAAGTGTAGATTTTCGTATGACTAGCTCAGGGTTGTTTTCGGATATCGTTCTTCCAACGGCAACCTGGTACGAGAAATTTGATATAAGTACAACAGATCTACATCCATTTATTCACCCATTCAATGCTGCGATATCTCCACCATGGGAGGCAAAAAGTGACTGGGATGGATTTAGAGAAATTAGTAAAGTATTTTCAGAGCTTGCTAAAGAGCACTTGCCAGAAATTGAAGAAATCGTAACCTCTCCTCTTGCTCATGATACAAAAGATGAGATCGCACAACCAAATGGGAAAATACTTGATTGGCGAAAAGGAGAAGTAGAGGCAATTCCTGGGAAGACAATGCCAAATTTCTCCGTGGTGAAAAGGGACCTAGCTAATGTATATCAAATGATGACGACGATTGGACCCGCTTTGAAAAATGGATATGGAATGAAAGGTATTAAGTTACCTGGTGAAAAGGTTTATAACGGATTAAAGCAACGTTTAGGTATTTCTAAAAGAGAGGGAATTGGTAAAGGTAACCCTGATTTATACACTGATAAAAAGGCAATAGAAACAATCCTTTTTATGTCTGGGGCGACAAACGGAAGTCGTGCGGTAGAGGGATGGCAATCCCTTGAAGAAAAAACAGGGCAAGATTTATCAGAAATAGCAGAAGGCCATGAAGAGCAGGACTTTACTTTGCTAGATATTACAGCCCAACCACGTCAAACGATATCTACACCTGTATGGAGTGGACTAGAGAAGGACGGTCGGAGGTATTCTCCATTCACTGTTAATACGGAATATAGTATACCATGGAGAACGTTAACAGGAAGACAAAGTTTCTATATGGATCACGAAATGATGCTTGATTTTGGTGAGGGTTTACCTACCTATTTACCTCCCCTTACAAAAGGACCCTATGTTAAAGGGGAAAAAGAAGCGGAGTCAAATGGAAAGTCAATCACGATTCGTTATTTAACGCCTCACCAAAAATGGGGAATCCATACGATGTTTACGGAAGCTACTCCGATGGTCCAACTATTTAGGGGATGGCAGGTTGTATGGATGAATGAAAAAGATGGGGCATCTATTGGACTAAAAGATAATGATTGGATTGAGGTCTATAACCGAAATGGTGCCATTTCAGCACGTGTTGTTCTTACTTATCGTATTCCAAGAGGGATGGCGTATATGCACCATGCTCAAGATCGGACAATGGGTGTACCTGGTACAAATATAACGAAGAAACGTGGAGGTACGCACAACAGTGTAACGAGAATTACTGCTAAACCAACCCATATGATTGGTGGATATTCACAATTGAGTTACGGTTTTAATTATTATGGGCCGACAGGAAGTCAACGAGATACGATTGCAATTATTCGACCATTGAAGGAGGTAAATTGGCTTGAGAGTTAAAGCACAAGTTGCCATGGTAATGCACT
This sequence comes from Aquibacillus kalidii, assembly GCF_014280935.1. Taxonomy (GTDB): domain Bacteria; phylum Bacillota; class Bacilli; order Bacillales; family Amphibacillaceae; genus Aquibacillus_D; species Aquibacillus_D kalidii. The sequence goes on along the minus strand of NZ_JACLZI010000034.1, from coordinate 77,315 downwards.
TAGATAAATGTATCGGGTGTCATACATGCTCTGTAACCTGTAAATCAACGTGGACCAATCGCCCTGGAACAGAATATATGTGGTTCAACAATGTGGAAACAAGACCTGGACCGGGATATCCAAAACAATGGGAAGATCAGGATCGTTACAAAGGCGGTTGGGAGTATAAAAATGGAAAATTACGCTTAAAAGCTGGTGGACCTATGTCCAAACTAAAAAATATTTTCTATAACCCTAACATGGAAACGTTAGATGATTACTATGAACCATGGACATACGAGTACGAACACTTAATAAAAAGTCCAAAATCGGAGCATCTACCGGTAGCTAGACCGAAATCTCAAATCACAGGTAAATATATTGATAAGCCTGAGTGGGGTTCCAACTGGGATGACGACCTTGCAGGTGGTAGTGAAATCGTGCCAATGGATCCAAACGTGCAAAAGCTGCAAGAACATATTGCAATGGAATATGAGAAAACATTTATGATGTATTTGCCAAGAATATGTGAGCATTGCTTGAATCCATCCTGTGTTGCCTCCTGTCCATCTGGTGCTCTATATAAGCGAGATGAAGACGGTGTTGTTTTAGTAGACCAGGAGGAATGCAGAGGTTGGCGCTTTTGCATGAATGGGTGTCCTTATAACAAGGTTTACTACAATTGGAATACACATAAGGCTGAGAAATGTAATTTTTGTTATCCAAGAACAGAAGCAGGCTTACCTACCATTTGTTCTGAAACATGTGTTGGTAGAATTCGGTATATCGGTGTCGTTTTATATGATGCGGATAAAGTGAAAGCAGCCGCATCTGTAGAGGATCCCCAAGATTTATATGAAGCACAGCTGGATTGCTTCTTAGATCCATTTGATCCAGAAGTTATCGAAGAAGCAGCAAAGGCAGGCATTAATAATGAGTGGATTAAGAGTGCTCAAGAATCGCCTGTTTACAAAATGGCTATGAAATGGAAAATAGCATTGCCATTACACCCGGAGTACCGAACATTACCTATGGTGTGGTACGTACCACCACTAAGTCCGATTATGAATCATGTCACAAATGAAGAAGAATTGAAAACAGATGGCTATATACCAACAGTTGATCAAATGCGGATACCTATTGAATATTTAGCATCTCTATTAACTGCTGGGGATACAGATGTTATCCGAAAAGTATTACTTAAGTTAACAGCTATGAGAGTTCACATGCGTTCTGTGAGTGTCGGTGGTATTGATGAATTACAAGAAAGTAAGCTTTTAACAGAAGCAGATATTGATGTAGAGACTATAGAAGAGATGGCCCGCTTACTTGGGGTAGCTAAATATGATGAAAGGTTTGTAATTCCAACCGGTCGTCGGGAAATGGATGATGATCTTCATTATAAACAAGGTGCGTGTAGTATTGATGATTTAGCTCCACCTGAAGGGATGGTAACCTATCCATTTGAAAGAAGGAAGGGATCTTAATGAAGGAATACCAATCAGATTTACTATTGATGGCATCAAGGTTATTAAGTTATCCGTCTAATGAGGATCGAGAAATCATTTTAGATGGAATGGCAGAGATTGAAGTTCCAAAAGATTTGCGAGTTAAGCTGGAAGAGGCAGTGGATACGGTTTGCCGTGTCTCTCTTCCAGAATTACAGGAGACATATGTCGAGACTTTTGATTTAAAGGAAAAGTTAGGTCTTTACTTATCTGCCCATGAATTTGGGGACAGTCCAAAACGAGGTGCTGCCTTAATCAAATTACAAAAAATAATTAATCAAGCTGGGTATGAACGGGAAGAGGGCGAGTTAGCTGATTATATTCCAATGCTCTACGAATTTTTGGCTGTATCTGGTGAAACAGCCGATTCTGAACGGCTATTTAAGCGGTTATCCTGTGTGACACAACGAATTCTCAATCACCTCACTGACGATAGTCCTTATCGTTTTATTTTTTCTGTGATGATGGAATATGTTTTTGAGGCACCGACGAAACAAGAATTACAAGACATGGAAACAAACAGAGAGCAAGCTGATCTAGAGGAATTACCATATCCAATCATGTATAAATAATGATAAAAGGAGTGAAGAAATGGAAGGAATATTTTGGTGGGTTATTGTTCCTTACTTGACTTTAGCCATTATGATCATTGGGAGCATCTATCGCTTTACTCATAACCAATTAAGTTGGGTTGCACCCTCTACTGAATTTTTTGAAAAGAAGTGGTTAAGAATTGGTTCCCCTTTATTTCATTATGGCTTGTTGTTTGCCTTTGTTGGACATGTCATGGGAGTGTTAATCCCACTTGAGTTCTATCATATGTTTGGTATATCTGATCATATGTATCATGCCTTTGCCATTTATGGTGGTGGAGTTGCAGGTTTGATGGTTGTGGTTGGTGCCGTTATTTTACTGATTCGTAAAATGACAATAGATCGTGTTCGCGTTCATGCTACATTTGCTGATTTTTATTCGGTGATAAGCCTTCTGATCGTTGCTGGAATTGGCGTTTATATTACGCTTATTTATAATACGACTGTAGTTGAATACGAGTACCGGACCACCATTGGACCTTGGTTCCGTAGTTTATTTACCTTTCAGCCACAATATCAATTAATGACGGGTGTGCCATTCTTGTTTCAATTACACATTATTGCAGCATTTGGTTTATTTGCATCGATTCCATTTACCCGTTTAGTACATTTTTATAGCGTGCCAATAGTTTACCCATTTCGGGCACCGCAGCAATATCGATCTAGATCTGCCTTTAAACGAAAAGGGATCTGATTAATGGATAATGCGCTAGGAAAATAATGTTGTTTCCTAGCGCTATTGCCACGGTTTAAAGACAATCTATAAAAGAAAGGAACTATCTTCATGGATGTAAAAAAAACACAATTACCTTTACAAACGTTAAGTTTAGTAGCAGGGTTTATGGTATGGGTAATTCTGTCATCATTAATGTCCTTTATCAAGGAAGATATTCAGTTAACAGCAGGCCAAATTTCGTGGGTTACTGCTGTACCTGTTATATTAGGTTCTCTTCTTCGTGTTCCAATCGGGTATTGGACAAACCGGTATGGAGCAAGATGGTTATTCACGATATCCTTGCTATTTCTAATGGCACCTGTATATTACCTTAGTTTAGCAGATTCCTTCTTTGACTTAATCCTATCGGGCTTATTTCTAGGTGTCGGAGGGGCAATATTTTCTGCGGGTGTAACCTCGATTCCAAAATATTATCCCAAGACCCGTCATGGGTTTGTCAACGGTGTATACGGCGTTGGGAATATCGGGACCGCTATTACATCGTTTGGAGCACCAATTATTGCAGCGCGTTTTGGTTGGGAGACTTCGGTACAGTTTTTTCTTATTCCATTATTGCTTTTTGCAGTATTAAATTTCTTTCTTGGTGATAGAAACGAACCAAAGGTTAATACACCTATAAAAGAGCAAATTACGGGTGTGTATCGAAATAATAAGCTATGGTTCTTAAGTATTTTCTATTTCTTGACGTTTGGATCTTTTGTGGCTTTTACTGTTTATTTGCCGAATTTTTTAGTTTCGGAGTTTGAATTAAGTGAGGTGGATGCGGGATTACGAACAGCAGGATTTATTGCGCTTTGTACACTTCTTCGTCCATTAGGAGGCTGGCTAGGAGATAAATTTAATCCATTTAAAGTGTTAATGCTAGTTTTTGCGGGCCTAACCTTTTCGGGTGTATTGTTATCCTTTTCCCCTACCATTACGCTATATACGATTGGCTGTTTAACTGTTGCTGTATGTTCGGGAATTGGAAATGGTACTATTTTTAAACTGGTACCTTTGTACTTTTCTAAACAGGCCGGTATTGTAAACGGAATTGTTGCAGCAATGGGTGGATTGGGCGGCTTTTTTCCACCTCTAATTCTTACAACCGTCTTTGGTATAACGGGACATTATGCGATTGGATTTATGGCCTTGTCCCAATTTGCATTGGCGAGTTTAATTATTGTATTTTGGATGTTCTATACCGATAAGTTATATCTTGCCAATCAAATTGTAGAGAGTACGGGACAAGGTATAATGGTGACAGACACAAACAAATATATCACTAACATCAATAAGGCTTTTACATCGGTAACTGGATATACGAAGGAAGAGGTTATGGGGAAGAAGCCTAATATATTAAGCTCTGGAAAACATGGTCGAGACTTCTATCATGCGATGTGGGAGAAAATTGAAGACACTAGTTACTGGCAAGGAGAAATATGGAATAAACGAAAGAACGGAGATATTTACAGAGAGTGGTTGACGATTAGTGCTATAAAAAGCGAAGAGGGAGAAACAATTAACTATGTAGGGATATTTAGTGATATTACAAATGAAGCTTAAGAGAAAATGAAATCCCAATCTATACGAGTTTGGTGACGTATAAGTTCAAGGTCATCAGTTAAGGAATACTACTTGGGTCTATTAACATAAGATAGAGAAAACGCTCAGAGTGAAAAAAGTAATCTGAGCGTTTTATATTATTTCCGAATCTTTATAGAAGGTGATATTTATGCATTATTTTCAATTTATTAACAGATCTTTTAACTGATTAACACTACTAACAAGATAGCTAGGTTTGACTTCTCGTAATTCTTCCAATGAACCATATCCATATGTAACCCCAATGGAATGAATACCAGTATTATTAGCCCCGATAATGTCGTGTTTTCTATCGCCAATCATGATAAAGTCATTAGTTTTTTGTTCTTTATAATGGTTTCGTATATATTGAATGATTTCTGTTTTAGATGCTCTTGTTCCATCAAGATTACTTCCAACAATTAATTCAAAATAATGGTCAATATTAAAAAACTGAAGGATTTGTTCTGCGAAAACAGTCGGTTTAGAGGTTGCTACAACTAAAGTGGAATCTTGTTCTTGCAATGATTTTAATAGTGAGGGTATCGTTGCATATAATTCATTCTCATACATTCCCTTCTCTTTAAACCTATCCCTATAGAATGCGATTGCTTTTTGTGTACTTTCTTCATCAAAATTGTAATATTCAGTGAAAGAAGTTTGCAATGGTGGTCCTATAAAACATTCTAATTTATCAATATCTGGTTCATCAATTCCCATTCTATGTAACGCATATTGAACAGATTTAGTTATTCCTACCTTTGGATCTGAAAGTGTTCCATCTAGATCAAATAAAATGACGTTGTAATTACCCATGAAATTCCTCCTTAGCATCTAAGCTTCTACTTATTGATATTTTAGCATATATCTAGTAGCCTAGAGATCTATGATGAGCACGGTAAGAGGATTGTTCATCCTGTTCAATAAATAGTGTTAAATATTCTACTTTGTAACGCTTCCGTTATACTTCCAAAAATGAATTGCGTCTTCGTCTATTTTACCCTACAATTTATAAAGGAGTTATTTGGTAAACCCTGTAAATAAGAAGCAAATTCACAAAAAAAAGGAGGTGTAAGCATGTTTAAAAATAAAAATGGTCAAATCCGTTCAGGTTGGTTAATTGCCTTGGTGCTAATTGGTATGCTGATTGCTCAAGTTATTTTCTCAATCCCTGGGACTATTATATTTTTCTTCAATGAAATGTCCAATCTAAGTTCCTTTAGCACAGATGAAATTATGACATCCTTAGATCAATATCCGTGGCTTTATTTGTTAGCTCAAGGTGGGGGAACATTAGGAGCTATCATTAGTACATATTTAATTTGGCGATTTGTTAATAAAAAGTCGTTAAAAGAGCTTGGCTTTAGAGGATCAATGGCTGATTTAGGATTTGGGTTACTTTTAGGTGCTGTTTCTATCACTGTTATTTTTGGTATTTTACTATCTACAGGCAATGTAGAATTGCTAAACTCTTTTAATAATCCTAATTTTTCTACTTATACGCTGTCGTTCCTTATTATGTTTCTACTTGTTGGACTTTTTGAAGAGATGCTCTTTAGAGGATATATGATGGTGACAATGTTAGACAGAGGCAATACGAAATGGATGATTTACTTAATTCCTGCTCTTGTATTTAGCGTTTCTCATGCAACTAACCCAAATGTAAGTGTTATCGGTTTAGTGAATATTTTCCTAGTCGGCATTTTATTTGCCTATATGTTTGATGCAACAAATAGTTTATGGTTACCTATTGGATATCATGTTACTTGGAACTACTTTCAAGGGAATGTATTTGGTTTTGCAGTTAGCGGAACAACTCCGCATGGAATTTATAATATGGAAATTCAAGAGGGTAATCAACTATTAACTGGCGGAACATTTGGACTGGAAGGTGGGGTTCTTGCTACCATTCTAGTACTTTTAGGTTTTGTGGCTACCAATCTCTATACTCGAAAAAGATATAAGGCTGATCAGTCAACTGAAAGGTTAGTAGGTTAGAAAGTTTATAAAAGACATTTGGCTTGATTTAGCCAAATGTCTTTTACTAGCCTTAAGGAAATAATTCTTAAACCGTTAATCTCTCAATTAATTTCACAGCTATTTCATTATGGGTTACGGTTTCACTTTCAAGTGCTTGTCTAAAAAGACTTCTCCCGATTTCTACAATTGGAATCTCTAGTGTGGTAATGTTCATTATTTTTGCAATCGGTTGGTTATCAAAGCCCATTATAGCTAATTGATGTGGGACTTGGATATTCCTTTCCCGACAACAAGTCAGGATCCCTGCAGCTACCTGATCACTCGTTACTAGTAAAGCGGATGGTGTTTTTTTCATTGTAGTTAGAAGGTCAACTACACGTACACCATCTTCAAATTTAAAGCAATTAGAAAACACAAAAGAGGGATTGTAATCTATATTGTTTTTTGCTAAAAAGTCCCGATAAGCAAGGTCTCTTTGTGTACTATTTGAACCAGATTTTCTTCCTATGCAGTAGCCAATTTCGTTGTGAGCTTTACGGTGTAAATACTCTAAAGCAATAGAGAAGCTCTCATAATGATTGATATAAGTAGAAGCGACCTGCTGTTCTCTTGCATCTTCACATACGACGATCGGACCATAATCTATGTATTCCTTTATAACTTCCCAATGACAAATCCTAGAACCAATGACTAGACCATCAATTTGTTTATTTTTTAACATCAATAAAGCTTCTAGTTCTCTTTCTTCCTCGTAATTAGTTTGAAATAATACGAGTTTGTAATTGTTACTTACAGCCTCGTTTGCAATCCCTTCGACTAATAGTCCGAAATAGGGGTGGTTTATAAACGGGATAACCACTCCTATTAGGTTGGTTTTCCCTTTACTCAAATGTACAGCATTAATATTTGGTCGGTAATTACTTTGCTCCATTGCGTAGCGTACTGCTTCTTTCTTTTCTTCACTTACATAAGGGTGATTGTTTAGAACCCTTGAAACAGTTGTTACGGAAACCCCTGCTAGCTTGGCTATATCTTTTATGTTGGCCATATGTTCACCTTTTTTAGAAAAATTTGCTTGATATGAAACTGGTTTCATCAATTATGCTATTTTATATACAGAAGACTTTTTCTTCTATGAAGATGGTTATACTCAAATTGGCGTAACGCCAACGTGCGGCGTAACATTAGAGGATATACCATCTCTAGGAGTGTTCGATAACGAACACTCCTTTAGTTTATCATAAAAAATAGTACTCACGCATAATTAATAGCGGTCATTTTAACGGTGTGTTCCAGGAAAGTCTAGAGTAGTAGGGGAATGTATTCTAGAGAGAAGAAGATCTCTTATTCTAATTTAAAACGATTGGAATATATAATTCCAATCGTTTAAATAAATGAGTTATCCTGATTTATTGTGCATTATAACTAATATAACTGTAATTAGCAGTCGGTACTTTTTTTACTATATTCCCCTGGTCGTCTTTGTAGATCTCGTATTCTTGATAAGTTTCGACAATTTGACCGTCTACCTCTTCTTTCCCTTCAAGAATTAAATCAAGTTCGGTATAGGACGGTACTTTCCTTTCATGTGTTGAAACAGTTTCGGATTCATCCAGTGCACTTGAATAAGCACCAATCATTTCCTCCGTATTATTCTGCGATTCTATAAAACCAACAAATGCAAATAGGAGAACTAATATAAGCATCGAAAATAATGTTTTCATTTGGGATACTCCTTTTGTAAATGATCTAGTATTAAGTGTATGTTTGTACTACTTTTTTAGTCCAAATAATTTGTGAAAAGGAGTTTACAACCCTTACCTAACATGGTAGTATTTTTCATAATATTAAATGCGATGATGAGAAGAGTAAATAAACAAAATCCTATAAAGAGAGCTCCGGGTGGTGAAAAGGGGTTAGGATTTGTTTGCTGAAACAAGCCTCTGAGCAACACATTGGAACGTGTACTTAGTGATAATGTGACGGGCGCTCCCGATATAGAGCTAGGGTATAAGCATGGTTTTGCCATGTCGTACTTGATGAGGCTAATATGGTGACATATTAACAAACTGGGGTGGCACCGCGATTATAGAATCTCGTCCCCAAGATGCATAATCTTGGGGGTGGGATTTTTTTGTTGTTAACTTAATGTTTATCAATTAAGGAGGTTTACGATGAAAACGAAATCGTGGAAATATCCAGTTCTTTTATTGTCAAGTATAGGTGTGTCTAATGTAGGAGATTGGATTTATTTAATCGCACTAAATTTAATAGTACTGGATATGACAGGTTCACCGCTTTATGTAGCTTTGCTATATATTTTAAAGCCGCTCGCGACACTTATAACAAATGGGTGGTCAGGAAGTATTATTGATCGGTTAAATAAGCGGAATCTAATGGTTTGGTTAGATGTTGTCAGAGGAATTATCGTACTTTGTTTGCCTCTGATGCCATCTTTATGGATGATGTATTCATTCGTGCTTCTAGTAAATATGGCAAGTTCTATCTTTCATCCAACTGCAATGACTTACGTGACCAAGTTAATCCCAATTGGAAAAAGGAGACGATTTAACGCTTTACGTAGTTTAATAGAATCAGGTGGATTTTTGATTGGACCTGCTATTGCTGGATTCTTATTTATCATTGGTTCCCCTGAGTTTGCGATTATTTTCAATGGCGTATCGTTCATTTTCTCCGGGTTCCTAACATTGCTGCTTCCTAATCTAGAAAAGAGCAATGTTACTCAACAAAAAATGTCATTCTCTTTAGTTAAAAATGATTGGAAACTTGTAAAAAGGTTTAGCATGCAAAATGTTTATGTTATGTCTATTTATTTTTTATTTAGTGGAATGTTGGTTATGACGGCAGCAGTAGATTCTTTGGAAGCTCCTTTTGCGAAAGAAGTATTATCCTTATCTAATAGTGAATATGGATTTCTCGTCAGTATCGCGGGTTTTGGTATTATCATTGGTGCAATGCTAACGACTATTTTGTCTAATAAATTATCTTTACAAGTACTAATGGGACTCGGTTCTTTAATTGTTTCTGTTGGGTACCTCTTGTATGCTTTTTCAAATACCTTTCTGTTAGCAGCAGTTGGTTTCTTCGTTCTATCCTTTTCTCTAGCTTTTGCAACAACAGGATTTCATACCTTCTACCAAAACAGAATTCCAGTGGATATGATGGGTAGGGTTGGAAGTATGTATGATTTAGTTGAATCCGCTTTAGTCATTCTTATAACCATACTTTTTGGAATAACTGCTCATGTATTTGAAATTCAATCCATTGTTATAGTTGGAGCTATTTTTATGTCAATTGTGACTGTAATATTAAACATTTTTCTGTTAAGTCCTTCTCTCACAATTATTACAGAAGAGAAGCAATAGGCTATCACTACCTTTTCATTTATTATGATACTATGAAAATAAAGGTGAATAGGAGGATGATGGGGGACATGGGCGAGAAAGATATTATATCGATTATTGAACAAGATAAATGGATGACGAATATATTACATGCTGCTAAACAACTGGCATTACCTGATTGGTGGATTTGCGCTGGTTTTGTTCGAGCGAAAGTATGGGATAGTATTCATGACTTTTCAGAACGAACCATATTACCAGATGTAGATGTTGTTTACTTTGACCCAAACAACCTATCGGAAATAACAGAAAAGAGAATAGAAAAGCAACTATACGAGTGGGATCCGCACGTACCTTGGTCCGTAAAAAATGAGGCTAGGATGCATCACATAAATGGTGTCGAACCGTATAAATCATCGATTGATGCTATTTCCAAGTTTCCTGAAACGGCTACTGCGATCGGAGTGAAAATGAGTGGGGACGATAATATTGTGTTAGCTTCACCATGTGGTATTAAAGATTTGGTCAATTTAAAGGTTAAACCGACCCAATTTTTTAAAGAAAATAAAAACTTATTACCTCTCTATCAACAGAGAGTGGAAGAGAAAAACTGGCAATCTATTTGGAGTAGGCTTCTAGTTTATTCCTATTAAGGAGGATGTCGATGGAGACAGTATTATATATGGTAAGGCATGCACAATCGCCATACATTGTTGGGCAAGAAAGAACAAGAGGGTTATCCTTACAAGGGGAAACCGATGTAAAGAGGATAACAGAAATAATGAGCAAGGAAAAAGTGGATATGGTCATTTCTAGTCCTTTTGCAAGAGCTATTCTAACAGTTGAAGGTATAGCAAAAGAACGACATTTAGAAATCGTCGAAGTAGAAGAGTTGAAAGAAAGGTTAGTTGGTGGTGATGGCCAATTAGATGAGGTTGAATTAGAAGAAGCTATTAGGCAATCATTTGAGGATAAAGATTTCTGCTTACCAGGAGGGGAGTCTATTAGCCAAGCCAAAGAACGAGCCATCCCAATTATTACAAACCTTCTCCGTAAATATAAGGGACAACATATTGTGATTGGCACACACGGCAATATCATGACTGCTATCATGGGTTACTATGATTCACATTATAATTATGACTTTTGGAAGCATACAGCCAAACCCGATATATATAAGTTAACCTTTGTAGGTGAAAACCTTCATAACGTGGAGAGGTTATGGTTTAAAGGATAAGTAGTTATTAATTTCCATTGTTGATGTCATCTTCATTTTACCACTAATTACTACAAATGTTCAGCCTGTTTTTTCACAGAGAATGTTGGTAACCTTAATGAGTATTTAAAAGGGGGTAAGTGAATGGTTACGTATGAAGTAGTAGCTAAAGAAGGTTTTACAGAAAAAATAGGAGAATTAGTATTTCAGCTGGAGCATGTACGTGAGGTTACCATCCAGGAGATATCCGACTTAAAAGTCCAAGAGTTAGATCATCTTAACTACATAAATGATAATTCGATTGGAGCTTTACTTTTACATATTGCAGCCATTGAGAAGGTTCATCAGTTAATTTCTTTCAAGGAAAGAGACTTTAACAAAGAAGAATATAGCATTTGGGAAGCGGCAATTGAACTAGGTGATAAAGGAAGGAATCAGATTCATAGCCTATCTGTTCCACATTATATCGAAAAGTTACAACAGGTAAGAGCTGATACCTTGCAGCATTTGAAACAAAAGGATGACGAGTGGTTGATGGAGAAAAGGGAATGGCCAAATGGAATTGCTTATAACAATTTTTACTTATGGTTTCATGTTTTAGAGGACGAGATTAATCACAGGGGACAAATACGTGCTATAAAACGTCAATTACGAACAGATCTTTCTAAGTAGAATAAGATTATGGAGTTGGATATAATTGAGAAAATTTCTTTTATGTGCGATTGCAATTTGTCTGTTAGTCGGAATGGTGGAAATATCCTATAATCACTATATTAGTATTTTAGTTATCCAAATCATTTTAACAATGTTATTTTTTCTAGATAAGAGATACCGATTATTATGTGGAGTTGTGCTTGGTTTTTTAACAAGTTTTTTCCTGTTCTATCAGGTAAATGAATGGCTTGGTCAGCTAATTAGTTGGCAGGAGGTCAGAATTCTTCTCAATCGAGCTCTACTTGTCTTAATCATTTCAGCCTTGTACTTTACCTTATTTCTTTATAAGCATCCTATAACGTTTTTTCATAATAGACCACAGTGGGATCAACGGATATACTTCCCATATATGTGGAGCGGGTTTCATAGCATTAAAGCATCCACCTTTTTACTGATAGCTATTACTAGTAATATAGTGGTGTTTTTACCTTTTATCCTAATTCAGGATACATCTTACCTTAAGTCAGTTATCCTTTTTGGTATTTTGTTCGCTTTGATTAATGGTGTCTTAGAGGAGTGGCTATGGCGTGGAATATTGTTATCAAGTCTTATTAAATTATGCAACATTCCATTTGCTGTTTCCGTAACTAGTTTAGGGTTTGGATTACAGCATTTGATGTTAGGATTTCCACTATACGTTTGTTTATTGTTTTCGCTTGGAGGTTTCTTTTATGCTGCGATTGTGCTAAGAACTAATAGTATTTATCCAGCTATTATTTGGCATATTTGTATTAATCTCGGAATGGTGTATAGTGGGTTGATCCTGTAAAAGGCGAAACATAGAGGAAGTTGACAAGGAATTAAGTTCATGTTTAAATATATTAAAATTTATCGTTAAAAAGGCAATGATGAGAAGAGTAGGTCAATAAATCTTTCAAAGAGAGCTTCGGTTGGTGAAAAGAAGTTAAGAGGAGTTGATTGAATATGGTCTTAAGAGCTGCATAGCTGAATTACTTTATTGTAATTAGGCTATGACGAGAGTTGGCACTCGTTACCAATGTCAGAGTATAAGAACGTTTAAGTTCCGTACTTCATGAGGCTAGTCATGTGAATGATTAGTAAATATAAGGTGGTAACACGAGTAAACCCTCGTCCTTTGGCAAACATTTTTTGCTGAAGGACGAGGGTTTTTTTATTTTTAAAAGGAGGAGTTATCAATGTCAGTATTTATTGGTGGAGCTTGGCCATACGCAAATGGTTCTCTACATTTAGGCCATCTTTCTAGCTTATTACCTGGGGACATTCTGGCAAGGTATTATCGTGCTAAGGGAGAAAAGGTGCTTTACGTTTCAGGGAGTGATTGCAATGGAACCCCCATTACGATTCGGGCAAAGCAAGAAGGGGTATCCCCTAAAGAAATTGCAGATCGCTATCATGAAGAATTTGTATCCTGCTTTCAACAATTAGGTTTTACCTATGATCATTACACACGTACTGATAGTGAATATCATCATAAAGTCGTGCAAGGTATTTTTCTTGAATTACTTCAGAATGACAGGATTTATAAGAAAGCTGTAGAACAAGTCTTTTGCAATACGTGCCAGCAATTTCTACCTGACCGATATGTGGAAGGTAAGTGCCCTTATTGTGAAAAAGCTGCACGAGGTGACCAGTGTGATCATTGTTCTGCTATATTAGATCCGCTAGATCTAAAAGATAAGCTTTGTAAATTATGTGGGGATGAACCTACAGTTAAACAGACCGAACACTTTTATTTTCAGTTAAGTGCATTTCAGGAAGAGCTTGAACATTATGTTAAAGAGGCGAAAGAAAATAAACGTTGGCGCGATAATGCCATTCAATTAACAGAAAGGTATTTAAAAGAAGGGTTAAAGGATCGTGGTGTTTCGAGAGACTTACCGATCGGAGTACCTATTCCAATACAAGGTTACCAAGACAAGAAAATCTACGTATGGATTGAAGCTGTATCTGGTTATTATTCTGCATCTAAAGAATGGGCAGAACAAAATAAGCAGAGTGACGCCCCTTTTTGGAGTGAAGAAACAAAATTGTATTACGTACACGGGAAAGATAATATCCCGTTTCACTCGATAATTTGGCCTGCTATTTTGATAGGAATTAATAAAGGAGAGAGTATTCCAACTCGTATTGTATCTAATGAATATGTCACGATAGAGAGAAAGAAGTTGTCGACGAGCCGTAATTGGGCAGTTTGGATACCGGACCTCCTTAAGAACTATCACCCAGATTCGATTCGTTATTTCCTCACCGTGAATGCACCTGAGAGTCGTGATGCAGATTTCTCATGGCGAGAATTCGTCTATAGTCATAATGGTGAATTGTTAGGCGCTTATGGGAACTTTGTTAACCGAACATTGAAGTTTGTAGAAAAATACTATAACGGGAAAACTAGTGAGGATAATGTTGAACGGGAAATTATAGGAAAGGTTCATGAGCAATATAATTTTATTGGAGAGTTAATTGAAGAGGCCAAGTTTAAACAGGCATTAGAGAAGGTGTTCGAATTAGTAAGGTATGCTAATAAATATTTTGACACCGAACAGCCTTGGCAAAAGATTAAAGAGGAGCCGAAGCAGTGTGATGTGGTGATAACTAACTGTATCTACTTGATTGCTAACCTTGCTCAATTATTACAGCCATTTTTACCATTTTCCAGTGCTGAAGTGTTAAGCAATCTACAAATTAAAAACATCTCTTGGAAACCGGTCACTGTTTCACCAGTTCAACTTTCTGATATTAAGCCACTATTCGAAAGGTTGGATGAGGAATTAGTTGAACAGGAGTTATCTAAATTGAAAAATCAAAGTAGTGAATAAAAATTTGCCTGGTCTAAGCTCCTGTTGGTTAGACCAGGCAAATTCATCTATTCAAGCAATCGTTTTAATCGGTCCGTGTCTGGGTTATTTTTTAGTTCCTTTACGTGAAACGGGTTGTTTGATTCCTCCCCAACGTCGGAACGAATTCCAATTTCCTTCCCGATCGAGTCATTAATAATGCTTTCTTTCTCACCATCGTAATGTGCATAATGTTCCCCATGATCTTTTTCATCAGCCATTAGTATCACCTCCTAGTTATAGGATGCATAACTAAGAAGAAATAATGCTACCGAGAACTACCAGATTCAAACAGGAAAGTGCCTAAATTCTAAATGGTATATTTTGCTTTTTAGTATAACTAGTGTTGTAAAAATGTGTTATTATCATGGCATCGAATCCTGTGAATTAAGCTACGGGAATAGGGGAGGATTATGGATACTACATTTAAGTTAGATAAAACAGTATTTAATTATCGGGTTGCAGCAGTTTTAATTGTGAATAATCATGTACTCATTCACAAACAAGTAAAAGATGACCATTGGGCATTACCTGGTGGTAGAGCGAAAGTTATGGAAGATTCTCCAACATCTATAAAAAGGGAAATCAAAGAGGAACTGGGATTTGAAGTAAAGATAAACCGATTGCTTTGGATTACGGAAAATTTTTTCAAGTACAATAGCAATGATTTTCATGAGATCGCACTTTACTATAACGTTTCTTTAATGAACAATGACTATCAACTTAACAACAATCCATTTTATGGAGAAGAAGGAGATAGGTTGATTTATCAATGGATACCCATTCAAGACCTTGAAAATTATTTACTTTATCCAGAGTTTTTAAGAGTCTCAATAAAACATTTATCTGAATCAGTGGAACATGTTATTTTAGGGAAGAGTTAATGGTATTACATGGTATCCTATTGGAGTGAAACAATTTTTTTCAATATAAATCTTTAGAAAATAGGATTTATTTGATTATTAGAATAAGGCAAGGGAGGACTAACATGACAAAAGCTAGTATAAAGAAGTTGTCATTAGAACAAGCTGAACAATTACTAAGCACGCTTAAAGAACGTTTTGAGCAAAAGATGAACCGTCATAAGGGTCTTGAATGGGCAAATATTCAAGCTAAGTTGGAAACAAATCCTGAAAAAATGTGGTCGCTCAATGAGATGGAAAGAACCGGTGGAGAACCCGATGTTATTAGTTATGATGAAAATATGGACGAGTATCTGTTTGTTGACTGTTCAGCTGAAAGTCCGAAGGGGCGCAGAAGTGTCTGTTTTGATCGTGAAGCACTTGAGTCTAGAAAAAAACATAAACCTGAAAATAATGCTATAGATATGGCAGCGAGTATGGGGATTGAACTGTTGACTGAAGAACAATATCGGGCGTTGCAGCAGCTTGAAAGTTTCGATAGGAAAACATCGAGTTGGGTGCAAACACCTACTGATATTAGAAAACTTGGTGGTGCACTTTTTTGTGATTTTCGTTTCGGGCACGTGTTTCTATATCATAATGGAGCGGACTCTTATTATGCTGCTAGGGGTTTTCGCGGTTCGCTGAAGGTTTAAAAAATGCAAACGATATTAAAGCTTAACCTTTTTTCAAAAATGAAGTAATTTATTTAAAACATGATACTCAATCAAGGCGGTATCCACTAGTGTAGGAATCGTCTTTTTTGTCTGGATATTACTGGATATTATGGTAAAATTGAGGGTGACTTGTTGTGTGCTTTTTCCAATTTAATAGAAGCAAGGTCAAGACAATCTATACATCTGAGGTGAAATCATGTTCAAAATCATTGCTTTAATTCTCCACTTATTTTTCATATATTTTCTATTAAAAGGAGAAAAGAAAGTTGTTAAATTTATAGTTCTCGCCTTTTTTACTTCTTTATCGATCATATTTATGTATGGAATTAGGTTTATTGCGATTAAGTATCATTTATATGATGGTCCTGTTTTAGATGGTGGTTTCAGTAGTCTCATGAAATGGGTTAGTACATTTTCATACTTATACATTATTCCTTCCTTTTTAATCATTACTTATAAGCTCTTTGGAATGGCTAATAAGCTGTTTGAACGGACTTGGGTAAAAGTGGTAATGTTTCTGTTTTGGTTAATTGTCCTGGCTGGATTGGCATTTCTATCATTCTATATATTTACGCTAATTTTTTATGGGTTTGCACCGTGATTTATTAACAAGAGCAACAATAGAGTCAATCTGCTGTGTAGTTCAATGAAATAGGTTGCGAGAGAGAGGCGGCATGTGGGTCGACCCGAAATATCTAGGAATCTATGTGTGTAAAAATGAGGGGTACTGCCGATGATTGATCTAAAAGTAGTAATTGGCGCTGGGGAGTATCATAATAATCCAGGATGGCTTCGTACACAGGAAACAGAATTGAATTTGCTCAGGAAAAGAGACTGGGAGAAGAAGTTCGGGTCTAATTCGTTAGCAGCAATTTTGGCAGAGCATGTGTGGGAGCATCTTAGTTATGAGGAAGGTATAATAGCAGCTCGTAACTGTTTTGATTTTCTTAGTGAAGATGGCTATGTTCGCTGTGCGGTGCCAGATGGATTTTTCCGAAATAAGGAGTATCAGCGGACTGTGCAAGTAGGCGGTCCTGGACCCGAAGATCATCCGGCTGCAAGTCATAAAATTGTACATAATTACCGAACAATTACATCGATGTTTAAGCAAGCGGGCTTCCGAGTTAATCTTCTTGAGTATTGTAATGAAGTGGGAGAGTTTCATTGCAACGATTGGGATGAAAAGGAAGGATTTATATATCGGTCGCTGCGCTTTGATCACCGGAATAAAGATAGGTTAGCGTTTCCTTTATTGATTGTTGATGTGGTGAAATAATAGAATTGTGTTTTATTTAGAACCAGGGTTAGGATAAACAGATGTTGTATTAAAACGTTTGTGGGTTGTGAATTATACCCAGTAGCATGCAACATTCAGTTAGCTTATCTTTTGAAATTATTCAGCTTGTATTTAAGTTAGGTAGTTTTGATGTAGATGATTTGATCTTAACTACTTTGGGAGGAATTTTAGGGTATTTACCTTTTTACGCTACTTTGTTATTTTTGAATCGCAAAAATCAAAGAAAGAATGAAAAGTTAGCAGACTGTTAAGTTAATCAAGGGTCGATTGTTCAAAATATCCTAACACCTTGCCGTTGTTAATTATCTCTTAAATAACTGAATTTTTGACTTAAATAAAGGAACAGAAATGGGAGTGATCGGAAAGAGTTTAGAGGATGAAGTAACAGGCTTTGAATTAGTCGAAAATCATGTGAATAATGGGATGGAGATCATTGTAAAAAGGAAATTATTTACTGCAGTTTATGTGATTTGTAAGAATATATATTTTCTATAGAAATATACAACTTTTCAAAGGGGGATTTGTTTTATGAGTGATTCGACGCATCCAAAATTAGTTGAACGAATTGACGCCGTATTTTTGCCTGTTAAAAATCTTAAGGAATCGTTGTCTTGGTATCAAGAAATATTTGGATTTGAATTACGGTGGGAAAATAAAAAAATGTGTGGACTATCCATTGCCCCAAACTGTGGATTTCACCTGGTCCAGATTTCCAACTTTCAACCTGTTAATGAATATACGCCTTTCAATTATGTTGTGAAAGATTTAGAAAATGTTAGAAATAAGCTAATAGGAAAAAATGTGATAGTTTCACAACTAAGAGATGGGGAACCAAAACGCTTTGATATGACGGATATAAATGGAAATATAATAAGTGTAATTCAACTATAATGTGTATTACTGTATTTTTGAATAAGAGGATCATAATTAGTCTAATAGCCAGAATTTTCGAAAAACTATATGTAGTAGGTTGATTATAGTCAATATTCAAAATTAGAGAAAATCACTTTGTGTAAATATGGGGGCAGAGATTATAGTAAAAAGAAAATTATTAACTGCTGTTTTAAGTAGTCTGTTATTTGCGATATTTATCTTGGCACCGAATGATTTAGAATTAAACGGTTTTTTAAATGTATATTATATCAATTTTATGTTTGCTGTAACATATGGTGTTATTGCATCAATTGTATCTGACTGGTTAAGTAACAAAGCTTCTTCGTCCATTTACACACGCGAAATAATAGCCTTCTCATTACATTGCTTTTTCGGTTTAATTTTTTTATTAATGAGCCTTGTAGCTGCTATTTGCTTCTTCATTATTGACCGTGTACTAAGAAAATTAGAATTGAAGTGGAGGACAGTTGTAATTGCGTTATTACTCGTTATAGTAGTTTTTATAGTTAATATTATCTAATCAACAATAAAAATATTATCGATAGCTAGAATATCTACTAAAATGTGAAGTCTTTCGTGCATAAGATTTCGCATTTTTTGTTTAAAATAAGGAAAATTATGTTAAAGTTAAAAAGGATATATATTTGTTTTCCGAATAACCAGGGGGAAGTTATGAAACAAATAAGCAACTCACAACATTGGGAATTGGATAGCATATTTCATAATGGAAGTAAATCTAGTGAATTTATAAGTTTTATAGAGCACATGGAACTGAAAGCACATGACTTTCAATATCATGTTGTTTCGTTTACAACACCACAAGCCGAAAACGAAATTGACAAAATTTTATAGATAATGGAATATTCAACTTAAATTAAAGTTAACCTGTCCCAAGCAAATTCGTATATAACATGTCTTCTTGCACAAAATCCCAAAGACCAGAACGCTGCAGTTTTACGCGGGAAAATAGCTAAGATTGAATCTAGATTTAGTATTAATTTAGCTAGATTGAAGAATTGCTTTACTAACATTGATCAAAAGCTTTGGGGGAGATTACTCAGTCAAACAGAATTACATAACTATAAATTTGTATTGAATGAATGGCGAAATGATGCGAGTAACTCCTTGTGACTAAAGAAGAAAGCATATTATCCCATTTAATGGTAGATGGTTTTCACGCTTGGGGTGGGTTTTATAAAACACTAATCAATTGCATTAAAATTGACATTCCTATTAATGAACACCAAAAAAAACATTCTGTTGCACAGGCAATTAACTTACGATCACACGTAAATGAAGGGGTTCGTCGGGAATCTCATCAAGCATTAGAAGCCAAATGGCAAGAAAGAGAAGAATTATTTGCTAAAATACTGAATCACATTACAGGCTTTCGATTACAAGTATATAAAAGGAAACAGCGGAAAACGGTATTGGGAGAATATTTAAAGAAAATTTTGAATTTTTCTACGTCAGTTAGGGAGGAGACAAATTGCAATTAAATAAAAATTTCAAGAAACGCTATTTAATAACATTTAGCATACTGTTATTACTATTATTAAGTATGTATTTTGCTCCTTCAGTGTTTGGAGGATACGCTTTAACTGAGCATTCTGCAATACGTTATACGTTACCTAACTTAGACGGTAAAGTAGTATTTGAAAAAGAATTAGTAGATAAAAAAATAGTTGTTTTGGATACAGGTAAGGTCAATTATGTAAAGCTAATTGAAAACTCTTTAGGTATTTTTAAACGGATTACCGATGTAAGTTCAATTAGTGGAAAAACAATTGATGAAAAAATGAAAGTTACTTGGTCTGGAACTGAAATAGAAGAGAGTGAATTTTATGATGTAATATTCGCTGCAGGGGTAATAGATAAGGAAATTGAAAAGGTAGTCGTTAGTAATGAACAAGATGATAAAAAAAATACACCATTAAGTATTGTCGAAGAGCAGTCAACGGTTTTTATTGAAATGGATGTAAAAGATGGTTTTGCAGCTCATTACAGTAAGTTATCAAATGAAAATGTAGGTAGTTTCAGTTTTCGAGGGATAAATAGCGATGGAAAAGTTGTATCTTTTGATTGAATGACCAATTATTTTAAGTGGTTTTGAAATAGCGTATCTGGAACAAAGGGTACAGCTCATGTTGTGCTAAAAGGTTTACTATAAAGGCACTATCCAAAAGGGTAGTGCCTTTAATTATATAGAAACACGAACAGTGACCTACTAATTCGATAATACATTATAAATTAGTTCCCATACAACTTAGATAGCATAAGAAGCAATTATTGAAGGAACCACACAAAATAATTTCATTTCGCCACATATATCCATATAATGTATTACTATTTGCCATTTCATAGCATAATAGCTTAATGCCAATATTAGATTATTATGAAAAATGTGTTAATCTAATAAATGATAGTGACTATTCAGAATATTTTATAACTGGTATTTGTTTATTTTCAATTAAAGGTGGTTTCATTAGGGGGAAAGTTAGATGTACGTTGAAGTGGATAAGATTAAGTTTTATTACGAAGAGTTTGGTCATGGATTACCTATTATCCTATTTAGTGGGTTCGCTACCGATTCAAAATTCATGCAGAATGGTTTTGAGCCCATTTTTCAAAATTATAATGACTCATTGAAGAGAAAATATGTGGATCATCCTGGTGTAGGTCTAACAGAATACGCAAACGATGTAGGGATAAATATGATTTTAAATATTTTGTTAGAAATACAGTAGGTGACGAAGAATTCCTAATGATAGGAGCTTCTTTTGGTGGATATATTACACTTCATTTATTAAATTCTTTTCAAAATCGTGGAGCTTTCTTTCTTTATCCACTTGTTATTCATAGATTAGATCAAATAAATATTGAAGTTAATATCAATAAATACAATAGAGTAACTAAGATAGAGGAAGATCTTGATAAATTAATTAAAAATGAGATTTCTAATTCCATGAGACATACTAATATGAATTTTCTAAATAACCTTTTGTTAGAAGCACAAGAAACAGAGATGAATTTAGATTTACCTTATTTAGTAAGCCAGTTTGCATTTTATTGGGAAGGTAAGACGCTGATGTTGGTTACATAGATGCTTTTAACTTATTACATCTATACCCTAAAGCAACCTATAGTGTGTTAGACAATGCAGGTCACAATTTGCACTTTGAACAGAATAATATAATTAATATATTTGTTAAAGACTGGTTAGTTAGAGTAAATGAAACAAGTATAATTATTACCACATAATACTAATTCTTACCTGTTATGTCCGCTAACAGATGTTTCGATGATGATTATCTACTCATTAATCATTTGGCAAAGTGCATGAGATTGCTGAAAAGTGCACAAATGAAATTTTGATTACTAATGTTTTTGCAATTCAAGGTAATTGAAAGGATTAGTGGGAATAAGAGAAATAGCAACATGACCGTTGTGTTTAAGTTTAGTAAAGGAGATGATTTTTGTGGACTTAATAGATGTTATACATGGCCATCGGTCGATACGAGAATACGAAGATAAAGAAGTGAGTAATGAATTACTAGATCAGATCTTAGATGCGGGTATTCGTGCTTCTTCGAGTGGCAATATGCAAGCCTATTCGATTATCGTCACAAAAGATAAAGAGCTTAGAAAAGAATTGTATGCTGCACACATGGAACAATCAATGGTAGTCGATGCCCCTATTTTATTAACTTTTTGTGCAGACTTCAATAGAATGAGAAGATGGCTTTCGCTTCATGAAGCTCCTCAAAATTTTGATAATATTATGAGCTTTATGATTGGTGCAATCGATGCAACTTTAGTATCACAAAATTGTGCTTTAGCAGCAGAAAATGCAGGACTGGGTTTATGTTATATGGGATCTACACTTGCTAATTGTGACCAAATAGGTAAGATTTTGAATTTGCCGGCAAATGTTGTTCCAGTAGTTGGGTATTCATTAGGGTATCCTGCGGAAAACCCTAGCCAACGTGACAGATTACCAAGGAATGGGCTTGTGCATTATGAGCAGTATAATGATTATTCAAATGAAAGTATCCTTGAAATATACAAAGAGCGAGAGGAAAAGGGTTGGCAGCGGTACATGGCAAATCCTGAACTTAAGGAAATGATAGAAAAACTAGGATTACAAAATCTTGCTGAAATTTATACGGTTGCCAAGTACACAAAAGAATCGCATCAGGAGTTTTCACAAACAGTGCTTAACTATTTACGTAAACAAAATTTTATGAATAATGATTGATATATTGCTGATTCGTACAGTTCATTTTAGTAACTCGTTTAACACAAGATCCAGGTGAAGGTGACTTAGATTAGTATCTTGCCTTTGTGTTAGAGGTAGTAAACTGGGACAAGGGACCTGTCCCCATGTCCCAGTTTACCTTAATATCTATAGGCACCTTCACATGTGTTTGCTTGTGGTTCGTAATAACAATGCTGCTTATATTGCCCTGTATGTGGCTGGTTATACCAAGTAGGTGGGCATTCAGCATACGGATTGAAATACCATAGTGCATATTTGGCAGGATGTTGTCTCCAACTTTCCAATGTTTGTTTAGCTAACTTCTTTTCTACACCCCTAGCTCTGTTATAAAACACATTACCTTTTTGAACAGCCTCAAAGGAATAATTTCCACCCTGTACTTGATAAATTACATCGCGTATGGACCTTAGTTCTTTAAAATCTAAACAATTAGCTTTTAGCCGATTCACTATGACATTCCCAACCATCAGCATTCCCAGTCGCCCTTCACCTTCCGCTTCGGCTCTCATCATCCTGGCCATTAAATCAACATCACTATCTGTGTATTTAACTCTTGGCACTTTTTCATCACCTCTAAATGTATTGTATTTTCCAAAATCAGAAAAATGTAGACTTTTTCTGATTTTGAACAGATTGGAATGACAACTCTTTTTATCAATTAACCCTTAATGTAAACAGTTCTAACTGCAAAGGTAACCTATGATCCCATTGGCATATAGTTATATAATATTGGGTTTCCAGAGAAGTGTTAATAAATTGTATGTAATCAAATAAATCAGGTGTCTTTATTTATAGGTTTGTTAAAAGAAAGAGGACTATTTTTTAATGATCTAATTTCAACTTTATAATAGGAACTTGGATAAATATGTTAATATTAAAAAAGGATGAATATGAGATAAAGGGCCTTTGTTGAAGGGTTCAAGAGTAATGCATTTAATTATAGCTAACCGAATAGCAGACGAATTAGAATTGACGGATAACTCATCATTCTTAGTAGGTGGGGTCGTTCCTGACGCTGTTTCACCTAAAGAGCTGTCTCACTTTTATAGTGGGGATAATGATGATTATTCAAGGAGTATCAATTATAAGGAGTTTTTGAAAAAAAACGTTTACATAGGGATTCTCCTTATATTTTAGGTTACTACACTCACTTAATTGCAGATGATATCTGGTTAAAGGGATTTTATTTACCTTGGCTGAAAAATAGATTAGAAAATGATGAGGAGATCTTTAATAGATATCACCATGATTTTCATTTGTTGAATGGCAAGTTATTAGAATATTATCAAGTTAATAATGGTTTAATAACTATTAATATGAAAGAAATTGAATTAGTTGAAATAGTCTTAAGTCTTAGTTTATCTATCGAAATATGGCGTTTTCTAAAAAAAATATGAAAGGCTAGGAGCTATTTAATTTTGAATTTGGTAAGTAGGGAGTGATGAAAATGGGATTTTTGGCTTTCATTATCATCTATTTCTTTGGAATAGGTGTGTTTGTATTTTTAATTAACCTAATGATTCTCTTATGTTTTGATAGGGTCAACAAAGTCATTCTAACCTTTACAAGTATGTTTGTGGGTTTTCTTTATACGATCATAAGAGAAATTTTTGAATTATGGATTTTTGCAGTGCTTTTTGTAGGTATTCATGCACTATTTGCTATTGGGGTAGCAACATTAATTAAAAAAAGACACATTAACAAAAATTCATCTTTGTAAGTATCTGTGTCAATGGGTTGATGGATTAGAAGCATCCATGTCCTACAGGAATAGCACGAGCCTGCAAATTCTGGAAGTACGTTTTCTGTACCAGAGGAATCAGAGGTCGTACCACCACGGAAAGTAGAGTATTCTGACGGAACAATACGAACACTTACAAGGCATTCATTTTACGTATTTTATCTCAACAGTTAATCAGAAAGCATCAAAGTTCTCTAAATGGAACCTAATAAATAAAATGGTAATTTGTACATTACTTCATCCGGGAAAAGGTAATAGTTTTTGTTTTATCTATCATGATGTTTTTCTGATATTCAAATATTCATTTGATTATCAAGATGGAAATTGTTAGAATATAATCAAATGAATATTTGAATAATGATGAGTGGAGGTTTACGAATTGGTGCAAAAGGATACTTGTGATATTTACTGTTACGATGAACCAAAAGTAAAACGAATACATGCAGAGTTACAAAGAGAAGATATTACTGGTGTTGCACAGTTATTTAAAGTACTTGCTGATGAAAATAGGGCGAAAATTTCCTTTGCATTATGTCAGGATGAAGAGTTGTGTGTTTGTGACATTGCTAACATCATCGGATCTACTGTTGCGACCGCTTCTCATCATTTACGTACTCTTCATAAACAAGGAATTGTCAAATTTAGAAAAGAAGGGAAATTGGCCTTTTACTCTTTAGATGATAATCACATTAAACAGTTAATGATGATCGCATTAACTCATAGGAATGAGGTGAAAGTCAATGTCTGAACAACACTCTAACACAACAGAGCAGGAAGTAACCTATAGGGTTCAAGGATTCACCTGAGCTGGCTGTGCGAAAACGTTCGAAAAGAACGTGAAACACCTGGATGGTGTTTTAGATGCAAGAGTTAATTTTGGAGCTTCCAAAATAACAGTAACAGGGGAGACCACAATCGAAGCACTGGAAAAGGCTGGTGCTTTTGAAAATTTGAAATTGCGTAATGAAAATGAACAAAAAGAAGCCCCAGAACCATTTTGGAAACAAAGAGAAAATATAAAAGTTTATATCTCGGCCTTAATTCTTTTGGCAAGTTGGATATTAGGACAACAATTTGGTGAGGAGCATCTTATACCGACGGTTGGTTATGCTACTTCCATTCTAATTGGTGGTTATTCACTTTTTTTAAAAGGGTTTAAAAATTTAGCAAGATTGAAATTCGATATGAACACACTCATGACGATTGCCATTATAGGTGCTGCAATCATTGGTGAGTGGGGAGAAGGAGCAACTGTCGTTATATTATTTGCTATCAGCGAAGCACTAGAGCGGTATTCAATGGATAAAGCTCGTCAATCGATTGAATCTTTAATGGATATAGCCCCGAAGGAAGCCTTAATTCGGCGTGGGAACGAAGAAATGTTGATTCAGGTTGAAGAGATACAAGTAGATGACGTTATGATTGTAAAACCAGGACAAAAGTTAGCAATGGATGGTGTTGTTATTCGTGGTATTTCTACCTTAAACCAGGCTGCTATTACTGGTGAAAGTATTCCAGTATCCAAAACAATAGAGGATGAAGTTTTTGCAGGAACATTGAATGAAGAAGGGTTACTTGAAGTAAGAGTTACGAAAAAAGTCGAAGATACTACTATTTCAAAAATAATTCATTTGGTGGAAGAAGCTCAAGCTGAACGAGCGCCTTCACAAGCGTTTGTTGATAAATTTGCTAAATATTATACACCGGCTATCGTTGTAATTGCCGCTTTAATAGCAATTATCCCACCGTTGTTTGGAGCTGATTGGAACTTATGGGTTTATCAAGGTTTATCCGTATTGGTAGTTGGTTGTCCATGTGCACTAGTTGTTTCAACTCCAGTTGCGGTTGTAACAGCTATAGGAAATGCTGCAAAGAACGGTGTATTAATTAAGGGTGGAATTCATTTAGAAGAAGCTGGAGCATTAAAAGCGATCGCTTTTGATAAAACTGGAACATTAACGAAAGGGATACCAACTGTAACGGATCTCGTAACATTTGCTAGGGATGAAAGAGAACTACTATGTATTACAGCTGCAATTGAAAAAGGATCACAACACCCTCTAGCTTCAGCTATTTTACGAAAAGCAGACCAAATTGAATTAGACTTTAATAGTGTTTTGGTTGATGAGTTTCAATCGATTACTGGTAAGGGTGTAAAAGCGAAAGTAAATAATGAACTATTTTATGTTGGAAGTCCAAATCTATTTGATGAGTTACATGAAAACATGGAACAATCAATTAATGATAAAATTACAGTATTACAAAATGAAGGAAAAACCGTTATGGTTTTAGGTACAGAAAGGGAAATACTCTCCTTAATTGCTGTAGCTGATGAAATTAGGTCAAATTCTAAGAAAGTAGTTGCTCAGTTAAATCAATTAGGAATCTCAACTGTAATGTTGACTGGTGATAATCAGAGGACTGCAGATAAGATTGGGAAACTGGTAGGTGTTTCCGATGTTAAAGCAGACTTGCTACCTGAGGATAAGCTAAACTTCATTAAAAAGTTAAGAAGTAATCATCAAAGTGTTGCGATGATAGGTGATGGTGTTAACGATGCGCCAGCACTGGCTGCTTCTACAGTAGGTGTAGCAATGGGTGGGGCTGGAACAGATACAGCATTAGAGACTGCCGACATAGCTTTGATGTCTGACGATCTTAGTAAGCTGCCTTACACGATCCAATTAAGTCGTAAAGCTTTAACGATTATTAAGCAAAATATTACATTTTCGTTAGCCATTAAATTAGTGGCTTTACTCTTAGTTCTACCTGGTTGGCTTACTCTATTTATAGCAATCTTTGCAGACATGGGTGCAACCCTTTTGGTAACGTTGAATAGTCTTCGTTTATTAAGGGTAAAGAGTAAACAATTTTAACAAAAATACTAGGGAAAAGGGTTATCCAGAGATGCATGGATAACCCTTTTCTATATTATCAAGCTATATGCTCTTACTACTTATGTAAGAAAATATATCTTCTAATTTGTAATCTTAAAATGGATAATTATGCTAAAATAAATGTTACACGTTTTAGAAATATGAATGATTGGATCTTTTTAGGGGGGAGAAAAATGTTTGTACATAAAATCGATGAAGAATTATCATTAAAGTTAGTTGAGCTAAAGGATGCGGAACGGGTCTTTGAGCTAACAGATGCTTCTAGAGAACATCTACGTGAATGGCTTCCGTGGTTAGACATGACTACTAGCGTGGAAGATACAAAAGCATTCATTAAATCTAGTAGAAGAGGCTATGCAGATAATCAAAGTCTAACAACATTTATTTTATATAATGGTGAGATCGTTGGTACTGCTAGTTATAACAAAATTGATTGGACAAATAAAATTGCTTATATAGGTTATTGGTTAGGAAAGGACTATCAAAGTCAGGGGATTATGACAAGAGTAGCAAAGGCACTAACTGATTATGCTTTTAACGAATTGGGTCTTAATAAAGTTGATATAACCGCTGCTGTGGAAAATATGAAGAGCAGGTCCATACCTGAAAGATTGGGATTTGTGAACGAAGGCTGTATTAGACAGGCTGAATGGTTATATGACCATTATGTTGACCACATCGTATACGGGATGTTGGCTAATGACTGGAACAGCCAGTAACTACTTTTAAGCAGCCCTTCGACTTTGGTTGCTTGATTGAGGAAAACGTGAATTTAGTAGTAATCTACACTAATTAGTAAAGGGGATAAAGTGTTGAAGATTATAAAGCAAAGTAAACAAGAGGAAAGTGATTATATTAGAAAGAAAGTTATCGAACATAATATGGAGCAGCTACCAGACGAGTTAAAAACCCCAAAGGAAAATATTTCCTTTACCATGAAAGATGATTCAGGCGAAACAATAGCTGGAATAACGGGCACGATGTATTGGCATCATTTGCATGTGGATTTCTTATGGGTTGATAAAACTGTCAGGCACAAGGGTTATGGAAGTAAACTATTAAAAGAAATGGAAGCTTTTGCGAGAGAAAAAAGATGTAGGTTCATCTATTTAGATACATTTAGTTTCCAGGCTCCAGAATTTTATAAAAAGAATGGCTATCAAGTATTTGGCGTTTTGGAAGATCATCCAAAAGGATTTCACCAGTATTTTCTACAAAAGAGGTTTGACAAATAATGTATTAATAAGTGATTGATTGTAACGAAAGCACTGCTATCTTCATTTGAAGAAGGATAAGATATTATACATAGGATTGCGATAATCTTATTCTTTAGGGGCATGCATTCCATATTAGATTGAGGGACCGTATATGAATCAGTTTATAACAGTAAATAATAATAGGATAGAAGTACTTTTAAAAGGGAGCAAAGGCATACCGATCATTATTCTGACAGGTATGGGTTGCTCATTTTATGACTGGTATGATGTGTCAGAGTCATTGTATTAGTCAAATAGAATAATCATGTTTCATCGGCCTGGTCTTGGCTTAAGTGACTTGGGTGAAAACATCCGTAATACACAAGCTGTCGTTATGGAGTTAAAGGAAATCATGTATCAATTGGAATTAAATCAACCGGTCATTCTAGTTGGTCACTCGTATGGTGGGTTATGTGCACAACATTTTGCCAAGAAGTTTCCTGAATTGGTTGCAGGGATGGTTTTAGTAGATTCCACTTCAGTAAATTTACACGAATTAGATCAATTAGTCCTACCAGTGTTAGATGGGGATGAAACGGACGAAAGTTGGTTAGAAAAATGTCGAACCTATTCTACAATGGAAAAAGAGGAATTAAGAGAATTAATATCTCTTTCCCTTAGTGATAAGCAAAAACAGTTTCCTATCGATATTCAAGATAGCTTGCTAACGTTTCAGATTAATCCTTCTATGTATAAGGCTATACACGATGAAATTAGCAATTGGAAGAAGGATGCAGACACAATCATAAAAATAGGTGAATTTCCTGACATACCTCTTGTAGTTATTGGTCGAGATAAAGACTACAATGTAAATTTGGGAGCAAAAGAGGGATTCCCAGAATGGGAGGTTAGACTGTTAGAGGAAAAGTGGGAAGAACTTATCATAAATCAGACTGACCTGAGTGTAAGTAGTGAGTTAATTTTTGCAAAAGAATCAAGCCACTCCATACATATAGATAGACCAGATGTAGTAATAGGAGCAATTAAGAAAATTGTTCAACAAATTTAAAAGGGTGAAATCAAGCAAGTAATCTTGTATATGGTTTCTACAGATAACATACAAAGTTTAGATAAGGGAGATTTTGATGAGTAACCAAGTTAATCACGTTAACTCTATAAATAAAAAAGCAATAGGTTCTTTTATGATCGGAATGATAGCTATTTTCGGTCTGATTTTTATTAAAGAAGGAACAATACTGAGTTTAGTAGGTTTACTTATTGGTGTGATCAGTCTGAAAGAAGGAAAACAGTTGAATCAAAGAGGTGCTATATTAGCATTAGTAGGTATCACCTTTAATGTAATAGGGTGTATAGGTTTTATATGGCTATTTATTTAATTTTAGATTACTAATCTTAATGAGAAAACTATAATAATAAGTAAGGAGAACCTGAAATGCCTAGTCCATTTGATTGCATTACTGAAATGCATTTACCGAAATAGAAGAGAGTATGTTAGATGTCGTACAGTATGATTGGAAGGGGAATGTTACGGAACAATTCATTGTCTCAAAAGATAATTTAGAGGGGCGTGTTATACAACAATCCCTAATAGTGTCAATTAAAGTTAAACAGGTATTTGCATCGCTCATTGTGCTTACTTTTGCTTTGATATTAACTGGTGTAGAGGTAATAGTATCAAAGAAGTTAAGTATATCAGTTAATCCCCTTAAATTTAGAAAAATACGGTTAAGACTATTCTATTTAACAGTAGTAGTTTTCATGGTAATGATACTAATTATTTCATTAGAATATCGTGATTTAATATTGGAGGGTAGGGTTTTATTAGACTTGTTAGGAGAAAGTAAGAAGAAATAGAGAGGTTACTAACCTACTGAAAGTAACGTCTCTATTTTTTCTTTAAAAACGGAAAAGAAAATACTAATCCTAGTAAATATAATAATACTAAAAAATAAACGGGTAATAAGTGTATAAACGTTGTATAGCCAATGTAAAGGTGTGTTCCTATTCCCGCCAAAAATGCAGGTAATGCTCCTAATGCAAGGGTGTTCCATACCCAACGTTCTCCTTTTCTGAAGCCCCATAAAGACACCATTAAAACGAGCAAACCTACACTTATTAAGGCGCTACCAAATCCTGCCCGATCATGTGCGATAACAGGAATCAATTGGTTACTAATACTGTCCAACATTTGTGGGGACATACACAAGAAGCTTAAGTCTGTTGTAACAAATACTTTAGAGACCCCAATTGCAGAAATAACAAATCCACCTACAATTATCATAAATCCTTGCATAATGAACAGGAACTGACCATAAAGACCGTATCTCCATGCTCGATCATTTTCTCCATGACTTGAACAAGGACTACCTGTAACTCTTTTTCCCTCTTTAAAGCTGGAATAATAGATTGGTAATAGCACAAGCCAAAATAGTCCGTGTAACCAATCAAAATATCCATAGCCAATAAATAGGAATATTCCTAGAAATCCTATGATTGCTGCACTGTGGAAAGCAACCTTTGTCCAATGTAAGTTATTTTTAATGCCATGACGTGCAAGTTGGATATACAATATTCCTCCAGATATCATCGTTCCAGCCAAGGCCATTCTATCGTGGGACATGAAGGAGAGGATGAGTGGATTTACTTGTAAAATCTCAGCTCTCGTTAAACCGATAAAAGACTCATCATAGGGGAGGATAATACTGGTAAGTGCAAAATATAATGCAATAAAACCTCCAATTAGAATAGAGAGCCCAAAAAGAAATGACCAGTACCAATTGTGGTGAATTTTATCTAATTTTAGCTGTTCATATAATACGCGCTCATGTATTCGCTTAGGTAATCCAGGGCCTGCTTTTACATACCCTTCCTTTACCATTACCAAATCTGCACCAGCATCAATTAAAGACAGAGCCTCATCCGGTTTCTCTACTCCACCAGAGGTTAAGATTGTTAGGTTACGCTGCATTTGTGTAACTCTTTTGACGGCGCTAGATAGATTTGTATTTGCTTCTGCCACTTCCTGAAAATAGTTGTCGTCATTTCGATAGGAAGCAGAGATAACCACTCCATCTATACCTAAAAGTTCTGTAGTATTCCATTCTCTATTTAATACCTCATCTGCCGCCATAGATAGATAAAAAGAACACCCTAATTCCATCATATTCTGATCTACATATGCTTTTATCTGCGCACTTGTCCCAATAAAAGCATTAACAAAGGGTGCTAAGTGCTGGACAATGGAGTTCCATTCGCTTTTAGTTACTTGAGTATCGATCTTAGCAAAAATAGGAATCTGAATATCTAATCGTGTCAATTGCTTAATGGCTAATCGGAGAGAAACTTTCTCTGGATTTTCTGAGAACAAAATAGAATCGTTTTTTCTAATTGGCTTATCTTGTACTTTAGGTTCAGTAAGGACGATAGGCCCAATTTCGATAAATCCAAACCCCAGCTCCTGAAATGCCTTTGTACCTGATAAATTAGGATCAATACTACTACTTAATCCAACAGGTGAGCAATAATGAACATCATTAATCTCCTTTTTCAAGTGAAGCGGAGGTTTCATATGTCCTAAAAATCCAATAAGATTCCGACCGCCCGGAATGGAGGCAATATAACTCATCGATCTATGAATGAACTCTCGACTTGTTGTAGGAGATAACTTATTTAGCATTAATACTTTTAATGGATGATAAGACCAATCAGGCATATATTTCACCTTCCTAAAATAACGTTCTGACCTGTTTGATACGATTTATTTACTTATATTAATTCTATCATTGTTTCCACTGATCATGAACCTAATGAAGTAAAAAGGCATCGTTCACCTGGGATAACGATTTAAAAAGCTTTAATATGATAAAATAAAAATTAGTAGTTTAGTAGCAAACTTGTAGAGTTCAATTAATATTTTTTAATAAAA
Organism: Aquibacillus kalidii; assembly: GCF_014280935.1. Classification (GTDB taxonomy): domain Bacteria; phylum Bacillota; class Bacilli; order Bacillales; family Amphibacillaceae; genus Aquibacillus_D; species Aquibacillus_D kalidii. The sequence goes on along the minus strand of NZ_JACLZI010000034.1, from coordinate 45,019 downwards.
TGGTGGTGTGCGTGTAATGGATCCAAAATGGTTAGAATGGGCAAAACAACTACAGTCTATAGCACAAGCTGGACTAACATATTCAAAAGATGTGTATGATTTGGAAAGGTTTGAGTTAGTCAGAAATATAAGTGTTGAGATAATGTCGCAGCAAGCTAATATGGAAAGCGAAGTGATAAAAGATCTTTTCGCAAACGAAACTGGCTATGCAACACCAAAGGTTGATATTAGAGCTGTTGTATTTAAAGATAATAAATTATTAATGGTAAGAGAAAAAAGCGATGGTGCTTGGGCTTTACCCGGGGGATGGGGCGATATAGGATTATCCCCTAAAGAAGTTGCGGTTAAAGAAGTGAAAGAGGAGTCGGGGTATGATGTTAAAGCTACAAAGCTAATTGGTGTGCTTGATAAAAAATGTCATCCTCATCCCTCCTCACCATACCATGTTTATAAAATGTTTATCCAATGTGAGATTGTGGGGGGACAACCTAAAGAAAGTATCGAAACGAATGGAGTAGCTTTTTTTCCAGAAGACAAATTACCAATATTATCAGTTGGAAGAAACACGGAATCGCAAATACAGTTAGTATTTAAATATTTACATAACCCTTTGGAACCTGTGTACATTGATTAACATCCTAGCCTAAATTTAAAAATACTGTAAGAAGGAATGGGAAATTTCTAGGAGAAACAAGACTTTTTAAGATTATTAGTTCTCAATAAAGGTGGCTGAAAAGATGGCAAAAAGTGCTGGGTGTTTCAGTATTGTTACTAATCATAAAGGTGAAATATTATTGGCAAAGCGTAAGGATTATCCACTTTGGGATTTGCCAGGAGGAAAGTTAGAACAGGGAGAGATGTTGGTAGATTGTGCGATAAGAGAAACAAAAGAGGAGACGGGGTATATTATATCTATTAAACGGAAAATTGGGGAGTATTATCAACCCCAATATGACGATACACAACATTTATTCTTAGCGGAATTAGAAGGTGGACTTCCGATACAGGACGGTCCTGAAACGGAAAAGGTAGAATGGTTTCTTCCTAATAATTTACCTTTATGGATGATACCAAATAGAAAAAAACAAATCAAAAACTATTTATTAAATGAAGATATTTTTACGAAAGCATCCATCACGGTATCGCGATTCAAAATCTACTTTTTAAAAAGTTTTTTAAAAGCGTTCGGTCGGTGGGTGTAACTTAATATAAAACATATATAGACTATTGAACGATTCGAATAATAGGGTTCATAGTATAAGTAAGATAGCCCCTATTCAAGTAAAAATATTAAAATACTGTAAGAATATGCGTTAACGTATTGGTATGTATTTATTACTTCCTGGAAGTTTCTTAACATGGTTCCAGGCATCGATTGCTTCTTCACGATTTCTCCCGTGGTTATTTGGATCTGCAAAAAAATCACGGATAAATTGATTGTATTCAAACTGTGGGGCGATATGTTTCTTATACGAAGGGTCCTTTTTACGTTCTTCTTCTTTATACCAAGCTTCTACTACATCGCTATACGTCTTCCCAATATTATTTCTAAAGTATTGTTGGATATAGGTAGAAAAATGAAAATTAGGGATTACAGTTTTGAAAAAGGCTCTTACGTCTTGACTACACCGATGGTTTTCTGGAATAACTGTGTCAAGACTTAAATTAATTAGAGATGTCTTTTTCTGATTTGTCCTAGATCTAGATCTTTTAACAGGTTTATTAATTTCTCCTGTTTGCAAATAGGATTCTATTCTTTCTGAAATTTCCATTTTAGATCCAGAAGAACTTATTCCGTTTTCTTTGCAAAATGTTTGTAATTCTAATTTTAACCAATAAAAGTCTTTAAATCTTTTAACACTTATCTCCTTAGTTAGTTCAGGTCTCAATTACTTCACCACCTTGTTGGGATGCTTATATTATAGAACAAACGTTCGGATTGATCAACTTTTAAATAGTATTTTTTTAAGATTTAATATAAAGAAAAAGAAGTAAGGAGAGAAAAAAGATGTTTCCTAATTTAGAAACAAATAGATTAGTATTAAGGGAAATTACAAGAGATGACACGGAAGGTATATTCAGGTGTTTTTCTAATGGGGACGTAACACGTTATTATGGACAAGAAACATTGGATAGCATGGAACAAGCGGAATCAATTGTAGACTTTTTCGCAACTAGTTACAAAGAATTCAGAGGGATTCGGTGGGGGATTGAAAGAATAGGAACGAAAGGAATAATTGGTACGATTGGATTTAATGCTTGGTCCCAAAAGCATAGAAGAGCAGAAATCGGCTATGAAATTCACCCGGAGCACTGGAGGAAGGGCTACACCTTAGAAGCTTTATTAGAAATAATTCAATACGGTTTTGATGAATTAGGGCTTACACGAATAGGTGCAGTTGTGTTCTTAGACAATCAAGCTTCTAATACGTTACTAACTAAAGTTGGATTTCAAAAGGAAGGAATTCTTAGGGACTATATGCATCAAAATGGGAATGTACACGATACATACGTTTATTCTCTTCTTAGAAAGAACAAGTGAAATTTGATGACGTACATAAATGATTTAAAAATGCCAACATGGAAAACATGTACAAATACATCGCTGAGAGTAACTCAGTTCCCTTTTGAGATACTAATCATCCGAATGCCAACCACCTTTTTATAACTTTGTGAATTATTTTCTTCTCAACATATTATTACAGCTTTGTTTATTGAATATAATGAAGACAAGCTTAAGTCTTTTCTAACTTTCTTGCTTTCCGGAGATTTTCTTAAAGTAATAATTAGTCAGCTAACTTTCTACTAGCTTTAAAATTACGCTTACTTATCATATAATAGTAGATATATGAATCTTTAAACAATTTGTACAGATGGAAATATGATAATTATTCAGTCAGAAAAGAGGCGTATTAATGGACGGCTATTTCACGGATATAGCCATTTCTTTTCTGCAAAATTTCAGGGGCAAAGGTTGGGAAAAATGAGCAGCAGACAAACAGAAACAGACGTTATCTTAATTGGTGCTGGAATCATGAGTGCTACGTTGGGATCACTCTTGAAGGAATTAGTACCTGATTGGAAAATTACAGTGTTTGAGAAACTCGAAAAGCCAGGGGAAGAAAGTTCTAACGAATGGAACAATGCTGGAACGGGGCACTCCGCACTGTGTGAGCTTAATTACACGGTAGAAAAACCAGACGGATCTATTGATATAAGTAAAGCAATAAAAATTAACGAACAGTTTCAGGTTTCAAAGCAATTTTGGTCTCATCTAGTAAACAGCAACCTTATAAGCAATCCACGGGACTTTATCATGCCATTACCTCATATGAGCTTAGTACAAGGGAAGGAAAATGTAGATTTTTTACAGAAACGTTTTAAAGCGCTGTCAAAAAATCCGCTTTTTCGAGGGATGGAATTTTCTGACGACCCTGAAAAACTCAAGGAATGGATTCCGCTTGTTATGGAAGAACGTACATCGAAAGAACCCATTGCGGCCACAACTATAGATTCTGGAACAGACGTAAACTTTGGTGCGTTAACTCGAATGTTATTTAGTCATCTAGAGAGTCATAACGTCAATCTTAACTATAAACATAGTGTTAATAATATTAAACGCACGAGTGACGGATTATGGGAAGTTAAAGTGAGGAACATTCAAAGTGGGACCATCGAACGTCATACTGCCAAGTTCGTCTTTATTGGTGGTGGCGGTGGAAGCCTTCATTTACTTCAAAAATCAGGTATCCCTGAAGGAAAGCATGTTGGGGGATTCCCAGTAAGTGGATTATTTATGGTATGTAACAATCCAGAAGTTATTGAGCAGCATCATGCAAAAGTATATGGTAAAGCCAAGGTAGGGGCTCCTCCGATGTCTGTTCCGCATCTAGATACACGGTTTATTGACAATAAAAAGTCATTGCTATTTGGTCCATTTGCCGGTTTTTCACCTAAGTTTTTAAAAACTGGGTCAATGTTTGATTTATTAACATCGGTAAAACCTGATAATCTTTTCACTATGTTGGCTGCAGGTGCTAAAAACATGTCGTTGACAAAATACCTGATCCAACAAGTAATGCTATCAAAAGAGAAGCGCATGGAAGAATTACGTGAATTTATCCCCAATGCTAAAACCGATGATTGGGATTTGGTAGTGGCGGGTCAACGTGTTCAAGTTATTAAAGACACAAAAGAAGGTGGAAAAGGTACCTTACAGTTTGGTACGGAAGTCATAACAGGTGAAGACGGTTCAATAGCCGCTTTACTAGGTGCTTCTCCAGGTGCTTCTACTGCTGTACATGTAATGCTTGAGGTTATCAATAAATGCTTCCCAGAACAAATGAAAGAATGGGAGCCTAAAATCAAAGAAATGATACCTTCTTATGGCCTTTCGCTAATGGATAACCCCGATCTTCTCAGTGAAGTTCACATCTCAACAGCTCAATCGCTTGGTCTAAGTGATACTTTACATGATTCTTCACATCAAGAAAATAACGTTTTAAATGAAAATTGCAGATGAAATTTTAGTCAGCTATTAGCAACCTTCGATCAAATGTTGATCGAAGGTTATTTTAGTTTTGCGGGAGAATTATAACTAAGAGTAGGAAAATAATGTTAAAATATATTATGTCTCCTATAATATCTTTAAATTAATCCTATAAAATAAATATAGAGTTCTAGTAACAATTAAACAAAAATCAGTTAATAATTCTGCCTAGTTACGGAACAGTGGGTTTCTGTGCAGAAAGGGAATCAGAGAGGTATTCCTTTTTATGAAACTCGGGTTTTTTCATTTCAAAAGAAAAAGACTAAAGTAACGAAGACTGGAGAACAACATGTATCTTTTCGGTACGCTAGATTATTATAAACTAGGTCCTAAAGTAGAGGGCTATAAATGAGGGGGAGAAAAATGTATAAACATATAATTTGGGATTTTGATGGAACTCTTTTTGATACGTATCCAGTAATGGCTAGTATATTTAAAGAACTTCTAGAGGAGAGGGGCAATAATGAGCCTTTAGAAGAAATTATCAATCAAATGAAGGTTTCAATGTCTCATGCTTTGAAGTACTATGAAGCGAAATATCAAATAGATCATGATTTTATTGAGAAGTATAAGATGAAAAGAAAAAATATAGAAGTTGGCATATCCAAGCCTTTTGCAGGGGTAGAAGAAATATGTAAGTACATTTATGATTCTAATAAACATAATTATTTGTACACCCATAGGGGGGAGTCTTCTATACAGTTATTGAAAAAATTTGGTTTAGATAAATACTTTACAGACTTTATAACTTCTGAAAATGGTTTTAAGAGAAAGCCAAGTCCCGACGCGATTCTATATCTTGTGGAAAAGCATAGTTTTGACCCGAGTCAAGCGATCATGATTGGAGATAGAGACCTAGATATTTTATCGGCAAAAAATGCAGGAGTTGATGGCTGTTTCTTTACTGAAGGAAAAGTAAACAGCGAGATTTCTGATTACACAATTGATGATTTACAGAAACTATATTCCATAATTGACGATAAATAACTTGTTAATTGATCAAATAAAGCGGATCCTGTGAAAGGATCCGCCAATATAATCATACACCACGTTTATTTCCCCATACAAGTGCATGAACTTGAGGAAGAACTCGAACGCTATTAAGAGTTGTTGAATCCACAACTTTATTAATGAGCCATTCATATTTATCGAGTAAATAGCTTGTCAAATTACTAATTTTATCTTCTTGTAACTGATCGTTTCCTACTTGTAGGAATAAAGATACATTAGGATACCGCTGGTGTACTTTCTCTGCATATTCGAGGTCTTGATCATTGAAAATAACAACTTTTAAACTAGTCTTATTAAGTCGGTTATTCTTTTCTAAATGACCAATAATATCGTCGAGAATTTCCCAGTTTGTAACCATACCAGAGCTCGGCGGCTTCGGTGATAGAGTTAGATCATCAACAGTGATAAACCATTCTTGCCAACGACTCCCTTGTGTTTCAATGGCCACTTCCATTCCTAAATCGTGAAGTGGATTAATTAGCTCATTAAGCTTTGCTAGAAGGGCGGGATTACCTCCTGATATAGTTACGTGATCAAACTGATCTCCGCCTAATTCTTTTAGTTGGTTAATAATTTCATCAGCAGTTAATCGTTTTATATTTTCTTTTGCACTCCCATCCCATGTGAATGCAGAGTCACACCAGGAACAACTATAATCGCATCCGGCTGTTCGGACAAACATAGTTTTACGACCTACAACCATACCTTCTCCTTGAATAGTAGGTCCAAATATCTCGATAACGGGAAATTTATTCATTGACCATCCACTCCCGTCTTACTTCTGCGTAACTAGTTGGCGTTTCATACAGCTTAACAAATTCAACTTGGCAATCACTTTGTTCAGATTGCAAGGCTTGCTCCATTTTTTCATAAATCCAAACAACCATATTTTCAGCTGTCGTATTCATCTTAGGAAGTGTCTCATTTAAATATCGATGGTCTAGGTAGATCTCAATTTGTTCTTTCCAAATTCTTTTTATATCCCCAAAGTCGATCACAATTCCAATGTCATCCACAAAACCACTAATACCAAAAATGACCTTATAGGTGTGCCCATGTAGATTCTTACACTTACCTTGATAACAGTGGAGATGGTGTGCTGCATCGAACGTAAACTCTTTACTAACCATCACACGCTTACGATGATATTTGAGCTCATATCGTTTAATATCCTTGTCTATTTTCTGTAAATTTTCTACTATTGTAAACCCAAACATTAGGAGCTCACCCTTTGCTTTTTTTCGAGGTAAGCGTCTAGCCCTTTCTGTCTGAGTTTACAAGCTGGACACTCTCCACAACCAGTCCCACGAACACCATGATAACAAGTTAGGGTCTTTTCTCGAACATAATCAAAAGCATTCAGTTGATCAGCAAGCTCCCATGTTTCAGCTTTATCAAGCCACATTAATGGAGTATGTAGGACGAATTGATCATCCATTGATAAATTTAGCGTGACATTTAGAGATTTGATAAACATATCACGGCAGTCCGGATAACCGCTAAAGTCAGTTTCACAAACACCCGTAATAATGTGCTTTGCGTTAATTTGCTTTGCTAATATGGTAGCAAAAGACAGGAACAAAAGATTACGGCCTGGGACAAATGTGGAAGGTAGGTCATCTCCATCGCCATCTTTAACCTCAATATCATCACGTGTTAAGGCATTAGGTGCAAGTTGATTAAGTAAGGACATATCTAGCACATGATGTTTTACGTTCAAATCGTTCGCAATTTCCTTTGCGACCTCGATCTCTTCCTTGTGTCTTTGATTATAATCGAATGTGACCACTTCAACGTGGTCATAGTTTTTAAGAGCCCAAAATAAGCAAGTAGTACTATCCTGGCCTCCACTAAATACAACAACAGCTCTATTGTTTTTTTTCATAAAAAAAATTCTCCTTTTTGTAATAAAAGAGAATTCTACTAACCCAAATAAACATGAAAAACTATACCTAGTCAAAGTACAGTGTATCCTTAGTTTTTTATAGAGGGTGTAGCTAGAACCTCTCCTGCAATATTTGCAGATTATTTATTTAAAGTAACTTCACTATTATAACATATTCAAGGAAAAAATGGTTTTATTTACAGATTATATATGTGATTTGTAAAACGTTTAAAAAACGATTACTATTCCATTAATAAAGTATAAGTATAATAATGCTATTTTTTCGGTAAATAGACGTGGGATAAAATGTAGAAAGGTTGTTCGTTAATGCAGGGGAATAGGGTCCTAAAAGCTTGACTCTTATAAGCGACTAGCTCCTAGGACTTGAAAAGGTTATAAAAAACTTTTCCATTAACAGATCTTCTTTTACATAGCCATCTATAATAGACCCTAGAAATATAATAGGACAACCAAATTGTAATAAAACTAAAATACCATTTCCATCTATTATACTTGATTAAGTCTGTGTATTTTTCAGCGATAATTTCAAAAACAGTTATAATAGACGTATGGATAAAATAGTAAGCAAATTTGATGATAGGCTGCTTCTTTTCCGGATAATACAAATTAAATAAGCAGCAAAGTGATGGATAGACAAAATATTCAAAAGTGAAACTAGCCTTGTTTGATTTCTTGAAAAATAGACGATAGGGATAAGAAATCAGCTTATTTTCCACAACTACCAAACCGAAAAGCCAAGTAATGGCTTGTTTAAATATAAAAGATAAGCTTGCTTCGCGTATTCTATTCTTAGGAACATACTTTATTAATAGCAATGTTGTTACAATCCAAGCTAATATTTCAATTGTTTTCTCTAATCTATTATTCATTAGCTTATGTTCACCTCTTAGCAAATAGGATTCCATTTGAATTAGAATTTATGTGTGCTTTAAAAATCTCTATCCAAAAAAAGCCTAACAATTCCTGCGGGTCTAAATTATTAGCAAAGCAGTCCCAACCGTAATAAGGATGGCTCCATAAATAGTAGACTTTGTTGGTTTTTCTTTTAGTATAATAAAACTTAGTAGCATGGTTATTACGACACTAAATTTATCAATTGGATTGACGATACTAACTTTCCCTAGTGAAAGAGCTCCAAAGTAACATAACCATGATAAACCTGTGGCTGAGCCAGATAGGAATAGAAATAAAAAGGATTTTCTAGAAATCTGTTTCACTTCTTTGTAGGTACCTTGAAATAATACGATCCCCCAAGCAAATAGGAGGATAACTATTGTTCGGATAAAAGTTGCTATGTTCGAATCTACGTCTTCAATACCGATCTTAGCAAGAATGTTGGTTAAAGCAGCAAAAAGTGCGGAAAGGATAGCTAGAAAAATATAGGACTTTGTGCTAAACGCTTTGTCATTTTTTTCTTTTTGTTTCCCTTTTCCAATCAATACGAATGTTCCTATAGAGATGATAATTCCACCAGAAACGACAAAAAATGTTGCCGGTTCTTTAAGAACAACAAAGGATAGTAAAATGGTTAACACAACACTAGCTTTATCTATAGGTACTACTTTGGAGACATCACCAATTTGAATCGCTTTAAAGAAGAAAATCCATGATAATCCTGTTGTTAATCCACTTAGTATTAGGAAGATTAGAGGCGTTGTAGAAACTGAAAATAAATGGCCGGTCTGTCCAGTAATAACGACCATAATAAACGCCATAAGAAGTACTACCACGGTTCTTACCGCTGTAGCTAAATTAGAATCAACTTTTTCGATACCAATTTTAGCTAAAATAGCAGTGAAAGAAGCAAATAGGGCAGCCAATAAGGCTAACAAAATACTCATGATTAAGATGTCTCCATTCTATATTGCATTACTTTCAGTTTGTAAAAGTCGAACTGAAATTATACTAAATCATCATTTACAACAGGATGAGGGAGAGCAATAAAAGCTGTCAAGTTAGTACAACTAATTTTGGAATCTGCTAGTGTACATATTTGAATTTTTAAGAAAGGGGGCTATCTATGTTGTGCTGTAATGAAAAATTAAAGGTTCGTTATTTAGAGAAAAAAGATAATCGGCTGTTAGCAAAGTGGCTTTCCAATCCTAAAGTGTTGGAATTTTATGAGGGAAGAGATAATCCTTTTGATGTAAATAAGGTAAACGAAGTATTTTATCCAAAAAAAAATAACGTTACAGCATGTATATTTGAGTATGATGGGACACCGATAGGGTATATTCAATATTATCAATTAAACGAAAATGATAGAGAACAGTATGGCTTAAAACCGGAACCAATTACAATATTTGGATTAGATCAATTCATTGGGGAAGTTGATTATTGGAATAAGGGAATTGGAACGTTACTTGTTTCATCTATGAGTCAATTTTTAGTTCGAGATCTGGGAGCCAAGCAAATAGTTTTGGATCCTCAGGCAAGAAATCTAAGAGCAATAAAATGTTATGAAAAGTGTAGTTTTAAAAAAATTAAATGGCTACCAAACCATGAACTTCATGAAGGTGAATACCAGGATTGTTGGCTTATGGCATATAACCCGTAACATTCGAAGTCATCTGCTTAAATAAAGAGATTTTTAACTAAGGAGTGAAAAAAATGAAGACAGAACGTGAAAAGATGCTTGATAGTGAAATGTATAATCCTTCTGACGCTGAACTAGTCGAGGGGCGTAAAGAGGCTAGAAGACTGGTTAGATTATATAATCAGACATTAGTAACGGAAACAGATAAACGAATGGAATTACTAAAAAAATTACTAGGATCGACTGGAGAATATATAAAAATGGAGCCTAATATCCGATTTGATTATGGATGTAATACATATGTCGGGGAAAATTTTTTCGCAAACTTTGATTGTACTATTTTGGATGTTTGTGAAGTACGAATTGGCGATAATTGTATGCTTGCACCAGGTGTCCAAATCTATACAGCTACACATCCTATCGATCCTACTGAACGTAATTCAGGAAAAGAATATGGAAAGCCAATTAATATTGGAAATAATGTTTGGATAGGTGGTAGTGCAATTATAAACCCTGGTGTAACAATAGGTGACAATGTAGTGATTGCCTCAGGTGCTGTAGTTACAAAAGATGTACCGAATAGCGTTGTAGTTGGAGGGAATCCTGCAAGAGTTATAAAGGAGTTAGGGTTAGATACATAAGTGTTTGAAACAAAAGGCGATTCCCAAAATAAGAGGAATCGCCTTTTAAATGAATATAGCTTGCTGCTCTAATGCTAGCGATAGTTTTGAATGGATCTTTTTGCAAAAAGCTTAGTCTGAGGTGTTTATATGGGGGAATGTTAATTACTAGATAGTTGTTTACTATCCTTCTGAGTAGAATTTTGTATGAGGTGTTACTAAGTATTTGCTATTTAAATTTTATAACATCTGCTGTTTCCGATAAAAAGAATAGAACCACTAAGAAAGAAGTTTCAAATATACACCAAAGATTGTCCTTTAATTTTCTCAAAAATAATCTCCACCTTTTTGTATGTTAAGTACACTATACAAGTTATCAATGATGTATTCACTATACATGTAATAAAACCTAACACACTTTTTAAATGAAAATTGTATGAGGAGTTGGAATATTTGAAACCGATGTGAAAATATAGTTAGACAATAACATAGTTTGAATTCGAGATTATCATTAAGGGAAATGTCAAAAGGAGTGTGTAAATGATGAGGATGAGCATAGATAATTCAATACTGCTAGGAGTCTAACTAATCGGATCGCATCCGATAGCGAATAGTATAATAAAGGCTATTTGTGATATAGGACAAGTACCTATTTCTGATTAGGCTAAACGTTTAATCATCATCCCAAAACTCCTTTTTTGTTTGATTTATTTCATTTTGCACATTCCAATATCCTTTCATATAAAGCTCCTTTAAGGTAATATTTCTTTGCTCAGCGACAAGAGCTATTACCTGAATCTCCTTATTCATTTGACTAATTTGAATTCCTTTATTTAATTTATTTCTAATGTAAAAATAGAAACAACTTAACAGATCAACAGATATCATTTGGTAAAATTCTTCTCTATCTTGAATAATAATGCCTCTTCCCTATATTAGTTTATATACTAGTGCAGATAAAATGGAGTCTAGTAGTGGGTTAGTTAAACTAGTAACGATTATTATTTGTGAAAACTGTATTCTCAGGATGATCGGTTTTCTTTCTTTTCCCGATTATAAGCTTTCATAAACTATAAAAATGAATGAAAAAAAGATTGGAATTGCAAAAAAGAACTGAAACTGAGATAAAGAACATGATAAAGGCCATTAGGAAAGATGAGTTAGGTCTAGTAATAAGTTTTTAGCGAAACATTCTGCATTTATCCTGAATTTGATTTAATGATTATATAATTTTATGAAAACTATTTGGATAATTTATCTGTCAGATAGTAAGAATATTATAGGAAGTAACAAAATAAGACATTGGAACATAATTCTTGACTATCTTCTTATGTAAAGAAGGAACCATGTCCTTCTTTGTGTTACATAGTTAAAGCTTTTTGTGCTAATGAAGCGCCATGTTTTAACAATCTTTGTAAATCATACGCAGGATACATACCTTTATCGTACATGTAATTAAAGATTCTTTCGTGGCATTTGATGGCAGAGTATAAATGTCATTTTAAGACTTCCCTTAAATCAGGTGTAGCAGTTTCTGTAATTGCAATGGCATAGTTCCGTACTTCAGTTTTAGAAATTACTAATAAATCACCAGCATAAAACCCTGTAGTTGTTCTATAATCATTTGATTCTTCTGGTTTTGGTGTATAAGGATAAAATTCAACTAACTATTTCAAGCTTACTTCCAATTCTTTAATAGCTTTCTGATAGATATTTTTTAACCGTTGATCCGTTACTTCCTTTACTCCCATTTTCAATTTTTTTAAACCAATTGATTTATATGCCGTTTACTCATGTAGTTCCAACGTTTCGTGCCATGCTAAAGTTTTGTGATCGATTCTAGTTTCTCCCCTTTACAATTATTCTGATTAGGTTATGACCAAATAATGGTGGTAGTAGCTTTTCCTAACTTAATTGGGCGGTTCGAGTTATATTTTTACATACCCTATCTAAATTTAATCATTATTCAAATTAAAAAACACGAACGATAATTATTTACATGCAACAAAGGTTCGTATATAATAATGCTTGGATTTATTGAATGTTATTCGTATATTCTTAGTTCGATGGTCTAAGAGTTTCTACAAGGAGCCGAGAATTCCTAACTACGAATGGGTAGGAGTAGTCTACCTATCTTTAGTTAGGACTTTTTAATTACAAGGAGGATTTATGGAACGATTATTTAACTTACAAGAATTAGGAACAAACATTAGAACCGAAATAATGGCAGGTATAACAACTTTTTTAACAATGGTTTACATCGTTGTGATAAACCCTGCTGTCTTATCGGCCGCAGGTGTTCCGTTTGATCAAGTATTTGTGGCTACCATAGTATCTGCTGTTATTGGAACAATAATAATGGGGCTGTATGCAAAATATCCAATTGCGATTGCACCAGGTATGGGAATGAATGCTTATTTTACAAGTGTCGTAGCTACTCATGGTGTCAGTTATCAAGTAGTTTTCGGAGCAGTATTCCTTGCTGGGGTACTATTCTTATTATTGTCTCTCACAAAATTTAGGGAGACACTAATCCGCTCGATTCCTGATTCTTTAAAGTATGGAATAACCTCAGGTATAGGACTATTTATAGCGTTTATTGGGCTTAGAGATGCTGGAATCGTTGTGGCTAGCCCTTCAACATTGGTAACGTTTGGAGACTTGGGACATCCAGTAACTATATTATCACTGGTTGGACTATTTATAGCGCTTATCCTGATGGCTCGTAAAGTAAGTGGGGCTTTATTTATTAGTATGTTAATTACAGCTACTATTGGATATTTTACGGGTAATTTAGATTTTGATGGGATTGTTTCACCTCCACCGAGTGTTGAGTTTTTTGATTTAGATATTGCTGGTGTATTTTCACAAGGATTATATTCCGTTGTATTTGCCTTCTTACTCGTTACTATTTTTGATACAACAGGAACCATGATTGGTGTTGGAGAACAAGCAGGGATGATCAAGAACGGTAATTTTCCTAGAGCAAAACAAGCATTTATGGCGGATGCAGTAGCAACAACAGTAGGATCGACAATTGGAACAAGTCCTTCCACAGCTTACATTGAATCGTCTACAGGTGTTGCAGCAGGAGGACGCTCAGGTTTGACTGCAGTTGTAGTAGCTCTTTTATTTTTAGTTGCTTTATTCTTTTCACCTTTCGTATCAGCGATTGCTAGCCTTTCCGCTATCACAGCACCAATTCTAATCATTGTAGGTTGTTTTATGATGGAGGGTTTAGCAAAGGTTAATTGGAAGACATTTGATGAAGCCTTTCCTACATTTGCTACTATGTTAATTATGCCCTTGACTTCAAGTATCGCAACAGGGATTGCTGTTGGTTTTATCACGTTTCCTATCATGAAATTAGTTAGTGGAAAGTGGAAAGAAGTTCATCCGATTTTGTATGTTTTCGGAGCGATTTTTATCATTCAAATGATCTTTTTCCCGACACATTGATTGAATAAATAGTTATCAAAAAACGAGGAGTCTCCTTTTTAGGATGCTTCTCATTTTTTGATTCATTTAAAGTAATACTTACGTTTTGTTAGGTAGAATCGATAACAATTATGAAAGAGTTGTGGAAAATTTGTGCTAATCTATTAAAATATTCCTTTAAGGGGCATGAAATGGATAATTATGTTAAAATTGGTGTTGTAATTAGAAATAAAATGTAGAAATACCTATCCACCACTATGTAAATAATTAATAGAATAGAGGTCCTTTGACCAATGAACTCAAGCACTTTTGAAGTGATAGAGAAAATTTACAAACGAACGAACGATAGAGATTTAAAGTTACTGATACATAATCCCCATAATCAACTGCGGAACAGGACTGCCATTCTATTTTTTCATGGTGGTAGCTACGTTAAAAGTGATCGCGATTATTTAGCCTTTAAACATCACGCCGAACTATACGCTTCTAAAGGTATTGTTTCTATTTGTGTAGATTATCGAACAGCTAATGATACAATAGGCTTCTCTCCACTTAATGCTATATCAGATGCACAGTCCGCTATTTCATTTATTCGAAAACATCACATGGAATTCGGGATTAATCCTAATAAAGTGGTTATGTGTGGTGCATCTTCTGGTGGTTTTACTGTGCTGTGTTCGATTCTATCTAATGAAATCAAACAGTTGGATGCTGGAAGCGAGAATACAATGCCGAATGCGATGATCATGTTCAATCCGGGTGTCGATGGAATCGAAGTGATTAATAGACTTTTTCCAACATTAAGCGATCAAGCAGAAAAATTATCACCATTACATAATATAAAACCTAAATTACCACCTCTCATTTGGTTTATTGGTACTGCTGATGTTATCTATGATAGTAATGTTGAGTTCTACAAAAAGTGGGTTGATGAAGGTAATCAATGTGATTTCTTTACATACGATGCGATGCCACATGGATTTTTTAATTATGGTCAGTACGGTAATAAACCGTTCCAAATGACAAATCAGAAGATTGAAAAATTTTTGCATTCGTTACAGTTTGTTTAAAACATAACCTGTCCTAGATTCTCAGACGAGAAGAAAAAGAATAGCTATAAAGGTGGGGAATGAAGTGCATATTAGGAATTCCCAAAAGCAATTATAACTAAGGAAGAAAGTATTTTGCTTACAAAGAATAAATAGGAAGCTTTTACAAATAGGAGGGATAACATGAGCAAGATATATATCGAAAAACATGATTTTCAGAATATAGAGGAAATAAAGAGTGAACTTGAAGCGCTTCTCCATGCACCATTACAATCTGTGAAAGAAGTGGAAGCCTGGTTGAAGGATGTGTCCACTTTTTATGATGAAATACAGGAAGCGTTGGATGGTCACTATATTGATTTTAATGCACATAACCAAGATGAAAAAGCCAAGCAGGCATTTGAGTATGACCAGGAAAAGATTGAACCTTTACTGAAACAATACACTGCTATGTTAGATGAGAAGTTGATTAATTCCCCATACAAAGATGAGTTAGATAAAGAAAAATATGGGAGGTTGTTGAGAAGTAAAGAAAATGCCATTAACCTTTTTAGAAAAGAAAATATTGAGCTAGAGGTCGAGGAAGACCGTTTAGCTACTAAATATTTTGAAATTACTGGTGGACTAACAATTGAGTGGAATGGGGAAGAAAAAACAATTCCTGAGTTGTATCCCTTTCTAGAAGACCCTGATCGTGATATTAGAAAGATGGCGTTTGAGAAGATATTTGGTTCTGTTATTAAAGTAGAAGATGAGCTTCAAGAGATTATGGATAAGTTAATGAAAATTCGAAAACAAAAAGCAGTGAATAGTGGACTTGATAACTATCGTGATTTCATGTTCAAAAAATACGAAAGGTTTGATTATACACCAGAGGACTGTAAGCAATTGGCTGAATCCATTCGAGAGCATGTCGTTCCATTAGCTAAAAAAATAGATGAGCAGAAAAAAGCGGAGATTGGTGTAGAGATATTTCGTCCATATGATAGGGCGGCCGTTCCAAAAGGGCGCACGCCACTTAAGCCTTTTTCTAATAGGGATGAGCTTGTTGAGCGAACATCTACAGCCTTAGGCGAGATGGATCCAAGATTTTCGGAATTGATAGATGTAATGAATAAAAAAGGGATGCTTGATTTAGAGACTAGAAAAAATAAATCTCCAGGTGGATTCTGTACACCATTACCTGTTTCGAAGCTTTCGTTTATTTTTATGAATGCTTCTCATACGCACGGAGATATGTTGACATTGTTCCATGAGATGGGTCACTGTATCCACAATGATTTAAAGCTTGAACTACCATTAGCTTATGATCGAGAAACTCCTATGGAATCCTCAGAGCTAGCAAGTATGACAATGGAGCTATTATCGATTGATCAATGGCATCATTTCTATTCTAAAAAAGAGCAAAAGCAGGCCAAGTTAGACTTGTTGCGGGACATTATTACGTTTCTTCCAAGTGGTATTTCTGTTGATCAGTTTCAACATTGGATGTATGAGAACCCTGATCATACAAAGGCTGAGCGGCTAGCAAAGTATGAGGAAATCGTAAAAGAGTTATCTTCAGGTGTAGTAAATTGGAGTGGCTACGAAGACGCTCGGAAGAAAGATTGGTTGTTTATTCTACATATATTTGAAGTTCCATTTTACTATGTGGAATATGTTATTGCACAACTTGGGGCTGTTCAAATGTATAAGCAATATAGAGAGGATCCGGAAGGGACAATGGCTCGCTATAAAAAAGCACTATCACTAGGAAACACGAAATCATTATTTGAAGTATTTGAGGCGGCAGGGATTAGCTTTGACTTTTCTGGGAAAATGATAAAAGAGTTAATGGAGTTTTTACAGGTTGAAATTGAAAAAATAGAGCAAATGAGTGTGTAAAAAAAGTCTCCATTTAGGAGACTTTTTTTGCTTTTAATTATCACCTAAAGTAGTTTTCCCTTGTTTGGGCCAGATAAAGTAACTTATCGTAATTACGAAATCAATGCCGACTACCAGTGCCCAAATTTTAACTATATCAAAAAGTTTTTCAGTTCTAACAGGATCATTTACAAAGTAGATTGTCACGAGCAAAATTATGGCACCAATAATATAGGCAAGAACATGTTTGAAAAAACCAGTTGCATAGTGCTTTGCAAAATCTATCCCTGTTCTCTTCAGCGGTTTCAAGCTGGATTTTAATATATAATATTGAAATCGCTCATCCATCCACTTGATCATACTTTTACCAAAAGAAATAGAAATAGCAATATAAACCGCCGCAAGTCCGTGAGCTACAGTAGCAGTTGCACCATTATATAGATCCATGCCTGTGATCATTATTAAAACTAAGTCAATTAATGGCGTAAGTGCAAGAAGTAAAAAGCCTACCCTCTGGTTATGAAACACGTACCTTACTGTTAACCCTAATAATATGACTACCCAAAAAAGAACCTCACATGTTACGATCATCCATCCTATAAAGTTCATAAATACCTCACTGTAATATTTTTTCTTACCTATATATTAGCATTGTTTGGAAATAAATGGTGTAAAATTTTTAATATAATAGTTATGCTTTTCACTAAGGGTGAATTCTAAATTAGTATTATCCGTGGTGGACATATAATAACACCAACAGGGGATTCGGTTTTAGATGGCGAGGATACTTTATATATCTTAGTAAATATAAAAAGTAAGGATAAAGTCAAGGAGATATTCGTCCTAAAGAAAGGATAGTATTTAACTTTAAAACATTTATGGCGCTGTTCCTATCTGGAAGCGTCTTTTTTGTTAATTATTAAAGAAACATTTAAACTAAATATTAGGGAAAGTATATAATTTTTTTAAAAAAGGAGATAGCCATGAGATCATTTATTCTATCGTTTACAATATTAACTACTGCTTTACTCGGGGCATGTAGTG
Source organism: Aquibacillus kalidii (assembly GCF_014280935.1). GTDB lineage: Bacteria > Bacillota > Bacilli > Bacillales > Amphibacillaceae > Aquibacillus_D > Aquibacillus_D kalidii. The sequence continues at coordinate 27,003 of NZ_JACLZI010000034.1, read as the reverse complement.
CTGCTGATACAAATGAATTAGAAGAGAGCGCTAGACAAACTCTTTCCAATGGAGATATAAGGGAAGAAACAACCTCTGTAGAAGAATTGCCCTCTTTTTTAGTAGGTAAGAATGAAGACATGCAACAATTATATACAGTTGCTGCTCAACATGAGGAACTATTAGAACATATTCCTTGTTACTGCGGTTGTGGACAATCTGCGAATCATAAGGATAATTACGATTGCTTTGTCCATCAGTATAATGAGGATGGGTCTCTTGTATGGGATGATCATGGGACAAAATGCCAAGTGTGCTTGGATATAGCTGCAGAGTCGATCAACATGTCACGTGAAGGGAAAACTATAAAAGAAATAAGAATCTATATAGATGAGAAATACAAGGATGGTTATGCGGAACCAACCCCTACGCCCAATGTTTAACTAACACTAGGCATATGTACTGAGCAATTAATGTAGTGAATAATACCATTAGATTAACTAAACATATGATGGAGAGTAAAATGATACGCTGTTCACTAATTATCCAAAGAAGAGGAGATTTAATGATAAATAATAACAATGAATTAGGTTGGAACTTAGAAATTAGCTATGCACAGCTTCCTGAAAAATTCTATGCAACACTAGAACTGAATCCAGTAAAAAGTCCTGAGTTAGTTTATTTTAATGAGGAGTTAGCTAAAAACTTGGGATTGGATAGTGAGAAACTGAATAGTGAGGCCGCAGTAGAGGTGTTCGCTGGTAATCGAATGCCCAAAGGTTCTATTCCGCTTGCACAAGCTTACGGTGGCCACCAATTCGGTCACTTTAATATGTTAGGAGATGGACGTGCACTCCTAGTAGGGGAACAACTTACTTCCTCCGGTGAGTGTTTAGATATCCAGTTGAAAGGCTCAGGTAGAACACCGTTTTCACGTGGGGGTGACGGCCGTGCAGCGCTTGGACCAATGTTAAGGGAATATATAATAAGTGAGGCGATGTATGGTCTTGGAATACCAACTACGCGTAGCTTAGCTGTCGTTTCCACTGGGGAGTCGATCATTCGTGAAACGGAACTTCCTGGAGCTATTCTAACACGCGTTGCTGCTAGTCATATCCGTGTCGGTACGTTCCAGTATGCAGCAAGATGGGGGACGATTGATGATCTTCAGGCCCTTGCTGACTATACGATAAAACGTCATTTTCCAGAGATTGAGGAGAAAGAGGATAGATACCTTTTATTGCTTCGTGAGGTAATTAATCGCCAAGCAGCTTTAATCGCTAAGTGGCAGTTGGTAGGTTTTATACACGGAGTGATGAACACAGACAACATGACGATAAGCGGTGAAACAATCGATTACGGACCATGTGCATTTATGAATAGCTATGATCCTGCAACGGTTTTTAGTTCCATAGATAGACAAGGTCGCTACGCTTATGGGAATCAGCCACCAATTGGAGGCTGGAACTTAACCCGGTTTGCCGAATCGCTTTTACCATTGTTACATGAAGATCAAGATGAAGCCGTTGACTTAGCACAAGCAGAAATCTCTAAATACATGGATTTATATAATGATTATTGGCTTCAAGGTATGCGGGCAAAATTAGGATTATTTAATGAAGAAAAAGAAGACAGTTCTCTCATTAAAGAATTGCTGGAAATGATGGAACAATACAGTGCTGATTTTACAAATACTTTCAAAGCTTTAACACTCCGTCAATATAATGGATCAAATCTATTTAACACTACTGCGTTCTCTGATTGGAGTAGAAAGTGGGAGGAAAGATTAGAAAAGCAACAAAAGACTTCAGAAGCTTCTCAAGAACTGATGAGAAATAATAATCCTGCTGTAATTCCTCGAAATCATAGAGTGGAAGAAGCTTTAGCTGCAGCAGTTGAAGATGGAGACTACGATGTTATGAAGCGTTTGCTAAATGCACTTTCTAACCCTTTTGAGTACGCTGCTGAACAAGAAGAGTATGCATCATTGCCACCGAAATCAGCGAAGCCTTACCGAACGTTTTGCGGGACTTGACTTTTAACCAAACAAAAATGCTACCATCATGTTGGTAGCATTTTTATTTAGGGATATGGTTAAGAATTTATTTTATTATCAAGCTATTTTCTTAACGCATCTCATCAAAAGCATTTTTACCACTATTTGCTCCCCTAGAACCTTCTGCAGCTTGAACAGTTCCTTGCACTACATAAGCACCAACAGCATCTTCTATTTTATAGTCTCCAGGTATTGTTCCTTCATAATAAGCTCGTAGTGTAGTATTATTAACTACTTCAACGCGTGAGGAACCTGCAGAGGGTATGGTACTTCCTTGTTCCGCTTTTTTAAAATACAATCGTAAGCCACTAGAATTTTGGATAATATCATCATCTGTTAATGCTTCGTCAAATTCAAATAGGACAGAATTTTCTTCGTGGGAAATACTTACTAGATCAGGATTTTTTGTTTTTCCATTGTTACTAACTTGAGCTGCTTGGTTAATGTTAAGAGGGTTCTCAGCGCTTGTGTTGCTACTATCCGAATTTACTGTTTTAGAGTCTACATAACCACGTGCATAATGATTAGGTTTGAGATCGCCTGGAAAAAGTACTGTAACTACTTTATCTCCTTCCTTGTCATTTTCTGGTTTAACATTAGTCGTGGCGTCTAACGGATCACCACCACCTAATGGAACAAGGTGGAAATTGGATCGATCACCACCATTTAAATATGCAGCTTGATCAAAGGTGAAATCAACAGCAGTTGTAGGTTGATTTTGACTAGTGGATGGTCCGTCTCGAAAATTATCAATTTTGACAAGGTCAGGTGCTTCCGTTGTTTGTTTTTGAGTCTGAATGGAACAACCTGCTAGAAGAATAACAATTAATAATGAGAAACTTAGATAGAGAAAAGGTTTAAAATAATACATGATAAGTCACCTCCGTTATTTAATTTTGACGCCTCATAACTGTTAACAGCGTCAAACTAGAAATATCCTATGGTCATAATAAGTTAGACGTGCCTGATATATTCCAAATTAAGTAATCTGTTCTAGTTAAAATCAGATGTTTTAGGTATTATTTTGTCATTATGAAAATCAAATTCCTCAAGTGAATTAATAAAAAAATGGTGTTCCGAGCTGTTGACGATAGTTGGGGCGTGAATTATTGTTTTCCTACCTTTTACTAGATGGATAGACTAAAGACTCAAAAATTACTTACTAAAATTTACCTATTTTAATATATAGAATCATTTTAGCTATGAAATACTAATATCATATGTATCAGCTATGAAAGGAGGAAGAATCATTTGAGTAAAAAAATAAGAAAACTTGCCTTATTAGGACCAGTTCTTCTGGCGATTATTTATTTAACTTTGCCACTTATATCTGTATTCACTTCAAGGAATCCTGCACTATTGATATCAAAACTAACAGATAGTCTTGCATTTAAAGCCCTTTTATTAAGCCTTCAAACAACCTTGATTTCCATTACATTAATAGTAATTTTTATTACGCCATTAGCCTATCAAATGTCTAAATCAACCTTTTACGGAAAAAGAATAATTGAGGTTTTTCTAAAAATGCCAATTGTAGCTCCAACAGCAGTGGTAGGTGTTGGACTATTGCTCGTTTTTGGTCAACATGGGATGCTTGGAGGATTTTTTGCTATTTTTGGAATAGAGATCCCTTTTACCGCAGCTGCGGTAGTGATGGCACAAGTCTTTATGGCCTCACCTTTTTATTTAAATTCTGCCAGGCAATCATTCGACTGTGTTGAGGACCAGTTAATCGATGTTTCAAGAACACTTGGGATTTCACCTTGGAATACCTTTTGGAGAGTAACCTTTCCACTCGCTTTGCCAGGTCTACTGACAGGGGTTGCTCTAAGCTGGGCTTTAGCCTTAGGGGAATTTGGTGCAACTATGATGTTTGCTGGAAATATGCCTGGAACAACGCAAACATTGCCCTTAGCTATCTTTACGGCGATGGAATCTGATGCAGGCTTAGCAGTAGCCATTTCAGCGTTACTTTTAACAGTTTCATTTATACTCCTATTACTTGTAAGCCTTATTGATAAATATATGGTAAGTTATCGCATTACACCGAATTAGGGGAAAGGGAGATTCTTTGTTAAGATTTAAGCTTAAAAAAAAGCTTCGCCATTTTACAACAGAGGTAAGCGAAGAATTGAAAAACGAAACACTTGTATTAATTGGCCATTCTGGGTGTGGTAAAAGCACAATGTTAAAGATGCTTTCGGGATTATTAGCTCCGGATGATGGTTATATAAACATAAACGGAAAAACATTATATAATGCTAAAGAATCTATCAATTTGCCACCAGAGGAAAGAGAAATTGGATATGTTTTTCAAAACTATGCCTTATTTCCGCACTTAACAGTTAGACGAAATGTAGAATATGGATTATCTACACTATCGCGTCAGCAAAGGAACAAAAGAGTAGACGATACATTGGCATTTTTAGAGATCGAACAGTTAGCTGATTCTAAACCACATATGCTATCTGGTGGTGAACAGCAACGAGTGGCATTAGCTAGAGCGCTTGTGACCAAACCTGATGTATTACTTCTGGATGAACCTTTATCTGCCCTTGATGTTTCAACAAGGTCACGAGTGAGGTTAGAATTAAAACAATTGCTCAAACAATTAGATATACCGACTATAATTGTCACCCATGATTTTGAGGATGCTCGTATCCTGGGAGATAAGGTTGCAGTAATGGACAGAGGAGAGATAATACAGGCTGGTAGCCAAGCTGATATAACTAATTTCCCGGCAAGTCCTTTTGTAGCACAATTTACAGGGACAAATTTAATGAATGTAACAGCTAATGAGTCCGGTAGTGAACATGTTGCCTTTGACCCATGGAAAGTAAAAGTGTACCAAACACAAAGTGAGGCACAATATGAATGGAAAGGGACAATAGGTGATATTAGCTATAGTGGTGCTTTTGTTAGATTGCAAATTATTGAAGCAAACCAAGAGATACCTATTCATGCTGATATTCCGATTGAATTGTTTCAAAAAAAAGAAATGGAAATTGGTGAGGTCGTCTATGCGTGGATAAAAAATGAAGATGCTCGACCATTGAATTTATCACCAAATATAATTAAAAAGTTTCGTAAAAAAGAAAGCTATGAACGAAAGGGAAGAAAATTACAAGAAACAAAGAAACCGAAAAAAGCAGGGATATATATTATACCTCTCTTAATTTTGCTTATAGCTATTGGTTCCTTTGCTTATAATTCCAACTCAAACGAAACCGGACAAAAGGTTGAACTTTTTGCTTTAGTTGCAGCCAATGCTACAGAACCATTTAAAGATCTAATGAAAGAATTTGAAACGAACCATCCTAATGTTGATGTGAAAGCAACATTTGCGGGTACACAAATAGTAAGAACTCAGTTAGAACAAGGAGCTAATGCAGATATATTTTTATCAGCAGATTTAGGGCATATAGAAGCAGTTAAAAAGCAAGATTTAATTAACGAGTTCCAACCAGTCTCTTTAAATAGTGTAACAATGGTTGTTCCAAAAAATAACCCACGTAAGATTTCCTCATTAGAAGACTTGGGGAGCAAGGACTTAAAGCTTGTCATAGGTACGGACACGGTTCCTATTGGGAGGTACTCTCGTCAAGTTATAAAAAACGCTAGTGATGAATACGGCCAGAAATTCCCTGATAAAGTAATGGATAACGTTGTTTCATTAGAAACAAATGTAAAGCAAGTGCTTCAGAAAGTATCTTTGGGTGAAGCAGAGGTAGGAATGGTTTATCCTACCGATGTAACACCAGACTTTGCAAAAAAGGTTAAAAAAATAAAAATACCAGATAAGTTTAATATTGTGGCTACAAACTATATTTCAGTCACTAAGAAAGCTCCTAATAAGAAACTTGCAAAGGAATTTGTAGAAATGATGTTATCTGATAAAGGGCAAAAAATATTTAAGAAATATGGTTATAAATCTGTTAATGAATAACTCATGATATCTAAGAAGGGAGTGGTTCTTTGGGGGAGAGAAGCAAAGTAATAATTGATGTTAGAGACCGTGTACAATATGAAAAGGAGCATATTCCTGGTTCTAAATCTATTCCACTTGATGAACTTAGTGATAAGTTAAGTGAGTTAGACCGTAAATCCGATATTCAAATAGTTTGCAATCATGGTGGTCAGCGGAGTGAAAAAGCACTTCATTATTTAAAGAAAGCTCATTTTAGAAACGTGGAAATAATCGAAGGTGGGATATATGAGTGGTCTAAAACAAATCACACAAATAGATGTACTAACGAAAACAATTGACAATAATAACATATAGCTTAAGGAACCCAATGTAATATTGGGTTCTTTTTGATACTTATTTAAAATATAAACAATTTTCTGTTAAATTCGTGTACCATATCACATAAGTAGTATAACAATTCGTGGTGGGTCTTTAATTTGTGGTAGTATTTACCATAATCTGATAGATATGTCCTGAGTAGATGGAATCAATCTGGAGATAGTTAAGATGTTTGGGCGAGTACATAGAATAATGACATTATTATCTCATAGGATAAAGACAGATGAATTTCTAGAAAGGAAATAAGACTAGTTATCTAGCTAAAAGCCTAACTATTGAAGGGGGGATGTCATGCTTAGATTATTAAAGGTATTCATACTACTGTTAATCTTTGTTTTTGGTTTTACCTATGGAGCTGGCAGCCTTCATGCTAAAACTACAATAGAAGATATTCAAAAGGAAATAACAGCTATAAAAGAAGAACTTGCAACATTAAAACAATCTGAACAGAAAACAAAAAATAATGAAGAAGATTCAACTCAAATGAATCAAGAATCAAATAAAGAATCGCCAAAGAATAGTAGTGAAACAACTCAAATTGCTACTACTTTAGAGGAGTTAAATAAGAACATTCAGGAGCTACAACAGCTTATTAATGAAGATAACTCTACTAACAATGGTTCCTCTATGAGTACACCAAATAATTCAACTACCAAGTCGAATAATGAATCTACCGATGGGGTAATGGAGGGGTTAAATCAAATAAATGAAAGCCTAAAACAATTACAAAACATGATGACAACTTCAAATACAGAATCAACCAATCAACAAACACAATCAAGTATGAACACTTCAAATACAAACAAATCCCAAAGTTCAATGGAACAGAATAATGACGAGGGAACAAAGGCTAATCAAACAAGTAGTGGATCGGGTATGGAAGGCTTTTTTAACAAAATGGTGACTGTATTTAAAATAATTTTAATGGTTTTGGTTCTGATACTTGTTATAAGCTTGGTTGGGTATTTTATTAGTTTAATTAAGGAAAAGAGCACAGGAAAAAAGAATAAAAGTTAGGTTTAAATGATCCATTTTACGAAACTTTGAGAAGGAGAATTTATAAATTGAATAAAAGAAAACGGCGTAAAAAAAAACTCCATTTGATCTTATTTTACACTGGATTTCGGCAATCCTAGTTTTTTTATTACTAATTACTGGATTGAGTATAGTAAGTGCAAGGTTTGGATGGGTATTTGATAATAATTTTGCTCTTGCTGACATCACTCACCGTGTTGTAGGTGTTTTTTGGGTGTTATGGATGGTGGTAATGATATTTTACGAGATTAATCAAATTGTTTATAGCAAAATACCGAAACGTATTTGGATGCCAATTGGATTGTCAGGATTTGGTGGAGCAAACTTAGCTATTTCTTCACTATTGGTATTCAGTGGAATATTATTGTGGTTTCTTCCAGCTGTACCTTTTAGTTATGCAGTCACCGGATTTGTTATACATGAATTGTTCGCATTTGTTATTTTAATAGCTATTATTTGGCATATTATACAAAAACGCAAAATCTTTCGAATACCTCTAAAGCCTAGAAAGAAAAAATAATAACAAACCTCGCTAGGATAAAAGGGTGAAAATCTATGCAAAACCCGTGGTTAATCCTTGTAGTGCGCTCCTTGTCGTTGCTATATTTTTTGTTGGCTATTTCTATAGTCATTGCTCTTATAAACCCAGTGATAACTATGGATCAAATTATGTCCTTCATGAAAGGGATGGCATTGGCCTGTAAATCGAGCTCACTAATGTCTTCTATGGTTTGGCAAGCGAAAATTGGAGAATTCCCTGGTGATTTCTGGGATTTGGTAGTGCTTTTTTCATTTATGGCTATTTTGCCTATTATTCTGATTTGGGGGGTATGGCTTCGAACAAAACTTGAGGACTTAATATGAAAAGAAAAAAGGTACAGCAAAACTTCTTTCTATGGATGCTTGTAATTGCACTATCACTTTTATTGCTAGTTATGAGTGTTTTTTTACATCCCAGTTATAATCAACAGCCTTCGATGCCCGATATGCCGTCTATGGCAATGATGATGCTTTTGGAACAGACAAGGATGAGTGAGTTTAATTGGGATAGTATGATAGACGCTTGTGATTACCTTTTTGGGGAAGGATTTAGACATCATTCGATGCCTCAACATGGTAATCCGGTTTTAGACCCATTAAATATAATTTTATCAGTCATAATAATTCTTTGTTCAGTAGTTTATTTTGGAGGGCTATTAGTCTTTCTGTTGTTGAAAGTGCCAATTAGTTCTAGAAGTAGGACTATTACAAATAATATACTTTCCTTGACTCCTTTGACAATAGCTATATTCGTAACGTTAGCATGTGTTAGCTTCTTATCTGTAGATAACTTTGGACAAAAACTTCAGAGTTTGGATGCGGTCTTTTGGATGTTTACATTCCTATCATTTATGATTTTACTCATATTTGTGATTTTAGTAATAGGATCTATTACCTATTTATTGAGAGGGTTAAAGCAAAGGTTAAATCCAGGTAAGAAAAATAAAAGAAAGAGAAAAGGATGAAAAAAAGTGGATACAGAAAAATGGCTTAAGACGATTCTGTATTTAATTGTTTCTGCTATTTTATTAGGTTTTCTAGTCATTATATTCCAACAAGCATTTCCAAGTAATATGATGGGTCACAGTGCTATGGGAGTCTCTAATTCTCTTTTCCTTCAATTAATAAACTTCTTCTTTTATAGTTTGTTAGTTATTTTGATCCTTGTCATTCTAATAAGTGTATTTGTTTTTAGTGCGCAGTTTTTATTTAGCCTGTTTGATAAGAAATGATATATGCTCATTTTGTACTAATCAGGGCAGATGGCAACACGGAAATTATTGAAACTCATAGGATATTAGCAGAAGGAGGGAAAATAATGGATCGTAGACAAAGGCCATTTTTAAGATTAACAGTTTGGTCATTAGTAGGTATTTTTATATTTGGTCTAATAGAGTTTCTCTTCATTGGATTTGTTAACGCAGGATTAGGTGGTGGAACAGGTACTATTGGCGGTATTAGTGGTATTGGCGCCGTAGTATCTTTATTTAATTTTATCTTTATCACCTTAATTATTCTTTCGGTAATCGGATTATTAATTGGTTTAGTAGGAATAACCATTCGTTATTTTGAAAGACATGATTTTGATTTGTTCGAAGATGATAGACGAAGGCGCGATGATGAAGATGAAGATGATCGGTATAACCGAAATCGGCCAGGACGTTCCACTCATAAATAGGGGTAATAAGATGGGGTTAAATATAAAAAAGTTCCTATTAGTTGTAATCAGTATATTGTTAGGCTTTTTTACGTACAAACTTCCTATAATTAATCAGATTTTTAATTATAAAACATCTTTTGATATCTCTGCATTTTATCTTATGATTTTAATGTACTTTTTTACACAGCCGGTCGAAAAAAAGGATGAATCAGAATCAACGGAAAGTGTAGAGGTATCTAATGACGATGAATAAAGGGTGGAGTGACATGAAGCTAAGCTCTTATTGGAAAAGTTTAAGAATAAATAAATCAGGTCTAATTTACGAAGAAAATTGGAATGTAATATTGAAACAACTCGAAAAGAAATTGCTTGAAGAAAGGAGGAAATGAGAATGGCTCCTGATAGTTCAGGTTGGCAAAGAGGGCCATTAACGGCTGATGAGTGGGATCGACTCCTAGATACTGTAATTGAGACAACAAGAGACCAAATTGTAGCTAGTAAGTTTATAGATGTATTCGGTCCGATAGGGGCTGGCTATCAATCGATAACTAATCCTGTTTATTTAAAGCCTGAACCTGCTAGTATTAGTATGCACGGAGATGATCTTGATATAGCTAAACCGAATAAAAATAAAACATTAGATATTCCAATACTTTACAAGGATTTTGTAATTTATTGGCGTGACATTGAACATGCAAACGAAACAAGTAAACCACTTGATTTTTCGGCAGCTGCTAGTGCTGCTAATGATGTTGCTCTTAAAGAGGATGATCTTATATTTAATGGTTCGGAACAATTAGGTATTCCAGGGTTATTAAATGTGGCAGGAAGAGAAACTATTACGTGTAGTGACTGGTCCAGTGGTGAGGGAATGGCTTTTCGTGACATTGTTGATGCGCGTAATCTGCTAATAAAAAATGGTCATACTGGGCCATTTGCTATGGCACTATCCCCAGAAGCATTTGCACAACTACATCAGGTGCATGGTGATTCAAAGGTGCTAGAAATAGAGCATGTAAGAGACCTATTTGAAGAGGGGATATACCAATCATCTCAAATTAGGAATGGCTGTGGCGTAATCGTAGCAACAGGTGAACAGAATGTAGATATTGCTATAGCAGAAGACGTTTCTGTATATTTTCTAAATGATGATACAATGAATAATTATTATCGAGTAATGGAATGTTTAGTCCCCCGAATTAAAAGACCATCCGCCATTTGTACACTAGAGTAATAAAGATGAGAAACTGTATATTACTTGTTTATATTGTGCACGTAACCAAGACTAAATATAGGATGAATAAAAATGTTTAGTAGGTGTAAAGAAAATATTCAAAGAAAAATCTATAAGATAAATAGGTTGTTTAACCGAGGAATTGCTTATGCAAAGTTATGCATACTTCTCCTACTTTATATCTTTGTTTTTCTAGTACTAATATGGGTGTTTAACATTATTAATGCAGTAAATATAAGTGGAAATGGGAATGAATTACTAACGAACACATCCCCCTCTCTTGAAATACCATCTATTCAATCCAACCAACTATTAAATGAAGTGTATATTCCTCAATCAAAAAAAATAGAAAGCCAATCCTTGATAAACAGTACCAAGGAAACGAATCCCAACAAAACAAATCAAAATACTGTTGTAGAATCAAACCCGAATTTAATCTCCCCATCTCAACCTATAGCTGAAAGTACGGAAGATGGTGACTTTCGTGAATTTAGAATTACCGTATATCCAGAAACAGTTAAGATAGATGACGAACTTTATTTAAAAGGCTGGACCTATAATGGAACTTTTCCAGGTCCAGCCATTAGAGTTAAAGAGGGTCGAAAAGTACGGATCATATTCCGTAATCAGGTACCAGGAGTTAGGACCACCGTTCATTGGCATGGGATTCCCACGCGAAACAGTGTTGACGGTGTTCCGTTACTAACCCAACCTTATATAAATTATGGAGAGCAGTATGTATATGAATTTATTGCAGAACCTGCGGGTACTTATAGCTATCATAGTCATGGAGAAGCTCTCCAATTGGATATGGGAATGGTTGGTCCTTTCATAATTGAGCCCAAAGATCCTGTATATCCTAGAACGGAAACAGAATGGGTTGTTAGTGTTGATGAGATGAAAATTGCAGGCCAAGGGAATCCACCACCTGCTAATGATGGTAATAATATGGATCAAAGTATGATGCAGCGGATGATGCCTAATGCAATTCTCGGAACAGCCGATTTATATAACGTGTTTACGATTAACGGAAAAAGAGATCCGAAGCATGTCTTTACAGCTGAAGTAAATCAATGGGTACGTATGAGAATCATTAACTTTGGATTTCAAAATCATCGTATAAAAGTCGAAGGTATGGAAATGTATGTCACACATATGGATGGATACCCACTGCCCAAAGCCCAACCTGTTGAGTATGTAGAAATTGCCCCTTATGAAAGGGTTGATGTCTATCTCATTGGAAATAAGCCAGGGAAATATCGCATGTATGACATTGATCGAGGTCATAGTGAGTTTGGTTTGAAAGCAAAAGTACTCCTTACTGAATCTGAAGCTACGAGAACTAATCAACAACAACCGCAATCTTTATCGCTTATAAGAACAAATAGAGGCGCACCAAAATACCAAGGAATAATAGCAGGTATTCCAGGACCAGACGAAACAAAGTATGACCGAGTTTACAATATGCAGTTGGGAATGGCAATGGGGAATAATGGAATGTCATGGGCTATAAACAAGGTCATCTTTACATCATATGATAAAATCACACCGTATAAAGTCAAAACAGGAGAAATGGTGAAGATTAATTTGTTTAATATGTCACCAGAGAATCATCCTATGCACTTTCACGGTCATCATTTCTCAATTGTTTCAATAAATGGGCAAACCCTATCCGAGCCTTGGATATCAAAAGATACGATAAACGTAAAACCTATGCAACAAATTTCTATAGCCTTTAAAGCAGATAACCCCGGTGATTGGATATTTCATTGTCACCAGGTTCATCATGCAGATAGTGGTCTAATTACCTATCTAACATATGTGGAATAGTAGTATCAGTCTAAATACATCCGACTGATTATTTAGAAATAAATTTTAGGAGGAGGTACAAATGCGTAACCCATGGCTTAGAATAGCTGTATTTACAGTTGTAGGTATCTTCATTTTTGGGTTATTGATTATATTAATTCCATTTTTATTACCAGATCAACAACCAAATAGCGGTCAAAACACAGGTCAAACGAGTAGTGCAGTAAATACTAGTCAGACTCAAGAGAGTGCTAATTCATCTGATCAGAATAGTGCAAGTGTGAGTCAGACTAATGAGATGACTAGCAATGATAGTTCAAATTCTAACAATGAGGACTCCAACACTGATTCTGGAAGCATGACGAACTCAGGAGAAAGTAACAATAATGCAAGTAATTCGAATTCAGGTGAAGGGAACAGTAGTGGTAATAACGCTAACAGTTCTAATACCGGAAGTATGAGTGAAACTAATTCAGACAATGGAAAGAATGCTTCTGAAAATCAAAATTCTTCCATGTTTAGGACGCCAATGAACTCTCAGTCTAGTAATCCAGGTCCAAGTATGTCAGCTATGAGCGGCACTTCTAATTCTTCTAGTAACACATCAGGTACTTCTTCAACTTCGGGTGGTAGTAGTATGTCTGGTGGAGGGGGAGCTAGTATGTCTCCGGGCGCAGGAGCTAGTATGAGTGGTGGAAGTATGAGAATGATGGGCATGATGCGAATGCGCAGTATGCAAAGTGGTGGATCAACTATGTCAAACCAAAACGCCAATCAATCATCAACAATGACTAATCAAAATAGCGATCAATCCTCGATGAATTCAAATCAAAGTTCAGATAACCAATCATCAGATATGGATAATCAAAGTTCTAATCAATCGTCTACTAATTCTAACAATGAACAATCTAATCAAACTGATGAATCTACACAGAGTTCATCTAATGCGGAAGAAAACAGTACAGCGGAACTCCCGGGGTATTTATTCTCTAGCTTTGATCCACCATCCTCCCCCGGATTGGGAGAATTTTTCTTCTATGCATTCGCAGGATTAATTGTGTTATTTATAATGGCTTTACTAGTCGGAGTGGTAGGTTTACTAGTAGCCTATTTTCAAAAAAAGAGTAAAAAAGGCCTACAACTTACTAGGTGAAATGATGTTAACAAAGGGGGTTTTTGTAGTGAAAAGGTGGTGGCTTTTAATTAGAAATTCCCTTATTGGTATTGCTGTATTTAGTTTAGCTGAAATAATCATAATGGCTTATTACAGAGGAACCCCCGTTAGTCTAGATGGATTAAGAGGAACCTTCCTTGGGGTATTTGTCGGTATTCTATTTACTGCATTATTTATCGCTTTCGTCCTGATGTTCATTTATTTGTATGCCAGAATTAATTCACTACTCGAAGGCAATATACCGAGGGATTTTGAGGAGAACGAATAAAAATGAGAGAGGGATTGGGTTGTTGGAAATTTTTTTTAATATCGTCGCGCAAATAATATTTCTTGTTGTGGGATTAATATTATCTTCCTACTTACGCACTTATTTCAAATCGATGTTTAATCGTAAATAAGCCTTGGTTAAAAAGAACTAAAATCTTCTAATGCTTCATATTTGGTCGTATATTTCATAGTTTAGTAGTGGAAAAGGCTTCTATATTTGTCTCGTATTTTACAATAACTCCTATCTGTTACTTACAAGAAAGGAGCATTTCCTGTGAAACGTCTTCTTTTAGTTGGTGCTGGTCACGCTCATGTTTATATTATGAAAAAGTTAAGCAAACATCCTCTAACTAATGTGGAAGTTGTGTTGATATCTCCAAATGAAAATCAATATTATTCAGGTATGTTAGCTGGCTGTATCGAAGGGATATACTCCATTGATCAAATACGAATATATATTGGGGACACGGTAAAAAAAGCTGGTATAAAGTGGGTCAAGGATATGGCCGTCTCTATTGATCCAAATAGTCAAAATGTCGTGACTCAAGAGGGGCAAACAATCAGTTATGATTTAATTTCCTTTGATATCGGTTCGTTAACATCAGGTATAGACCTTCCAGGAGTATTGGAATATGCCGATACTTTAAAACCGAATTTTTACTTCCCTATCTTAATAGAAAAAGTTCGAAATGCTAAAAAACTAGTCATTGTTGGGGGAGGGGTTGCCGGAACAGAGCTAGCATTATCCCTGCAAACATGGCGAACTAACAATGGGAAAGAGCCCTTAACGTTGATTAGTTCTTCTAGATTAATGGATAAAGGTGCTTCCTATGTATCAGACCGGATTGAGCACCTATTAGAAAAAAAGGGCGCTAGTCTACTATTGAACCAACGCGCTAATAAGGTTACACAAGATAAAATTATTCTCTTCCCATCTGGAGAAGAAATTGAATTCGATTCACTATTGTGGGTTACTGGACCGCGAGCCCCCGATATATTTAAAAATTCAGGTCTTGCTGTAGATAACGGCTATTTATTAGTAAAGGATACGTTACAATCAGTTGAATATCCAAATATATTTGGAGCAGGAGATTGTATAAAGATATCTAATCAACCACCCCTTTCTAAGGCGGGAGTTTATCCAGTTCGTCAAGCACCATACTTATGGAAAAATATGAAGAGATTACTTAATGGTAATTCAATGCGTAGCTATCAACCGCATTTTTCTTTTTTATCTATTCTGGCAACGGGCAATAGAGAAGGATTGATGCTTTATCTTGGTTTAGCATTTCATGGAAGGCTGATGTGGTTAATTAAAACATTTATGGATAGGCGGTTTATTTGGTTATACCAGAAGGCTCCAAAAGTAGGTAGTGAGTCGACAAAATGGTTAAAAGTAATTGGTATAACCTTAATGGGTCTCTTTCTTTGGGGGATAACGTTCCTTTTTATAACTAGTACATATCACCCTGTTATGACTCTATTTGCCCAGTTATTTTCATCTTTAATGAATACAATTTTAATTGGGATGTTTGTCTTGTTATTTATAATTTTATTTCTTGTCATCTTTTTTGAAAGGATAAGGTTTAAATAATTACAAAACTAGGAGGTGGGTGAGGTAATAGTAGATTATGATCTTGCCGTATTAGGCGGCGGAGCTGGAGGTTTAACCGTTGCAGTTGGTGCGGCTAACCTTGGTGCAAAAGTCGCTTTGATTAATGATAACCAAAATCTAGGAGGGGACTGTCTTCATTATGGCTGTGTTCCTTCAAAAGCATTGCTGAACATATCAAAACGATTCCATCAGGCACATATTTATACGGAAGAATTTGGCTTTTCAGGTAAGAGAGATTTGGATATTTCTTTAGTTTTGAAGGAAATTAGACAAATACAACAAAAAATTCAACACCATGATAGTAGAGAGCGTTTTAATCAGTTAGGGATTGACACTTTTATTGGTAAAGGGAAATTTATAGCGGAAAACAAATTAGTAGTAAATAATCACATTACATTGAAAGCTAAACGAGTAGTAATTTCTACTGGTTCTAGACCGGTTATTCCTTCTATTGAGGGGATTGGAGAGGTTTCTTATTTAACTAATGAAACAATCTTTAGTATAAAGGAGATCCCATTGCGTCTGGCTGTTATTGGTGGTGGTGCAACAAGTATAGAAATCGCACAATCGTTTGCTAGATTAGGTTCTAAAGTAACCTTATTGGAACAGCAACCTTCTTTAATTCGTGAAGTGGATGATGAACTTTCTTCTAAGTTAAATGAGTATTTAAGAACTGAAATGGATATATTTTATGATGTTCAAGTTACACAGTTAGCAAAAAACACAGAAGGTAAAATAGTCACATATAGAAATCATGGTCAAAAACAAAAATTAATTGTGGATGAAATATTTATCGGTGTTGGAAGGAAGGCAAATTCTGATTTTATTGGATTGGAAGAAATCAATATAAAAAAAGATACTAGTGGCAACGTATTAGTTAACCAATACTTGCAAACTAATAACTCCAAAATATATGCGATAGGGGATGTCAATGGAATATTACCAATGACACATACTGCTTCAATGGAGGGAAAGTTAGTTGTTAGAAACGCACTCTTTGGTTTAAAGGGTAAACTTAATTATCAAAATATTCCTAGAGTGATATATTCATATCCTGGTGTATTTCAGATTGGATTAACGGAAGAGCAAGCTAGGAAAAAATATGGGGATAGTATTCAGATTCATAGAGTAGATTCCCAAAACGTAGATCGTTTTATCATTGAGAATGATTTCGGTTTAGTTAAGGTACTTGTAGATAAGAAAGGTAGAATTATTGGAGCAAGTGGAATTGGGAACAACATAGATGATTGGATGCAAGAACTTGTATATGCCAAAACATTTGGGCATAAAGTTAGTTCCTTTTCCCATGTAGTTCACCCTTATCCAACACGTGGAGAATTGCTACAACAGGTTTCAAATAACTGGTGGAGTCATAAGTTATTCTCAGGTGTTTTCCCGAAAATGACGAAATGGTTTATTAAATGGTTTCGCTAAATGGGAGGGATGGAGGTGCGTATAAGTGTAATTATTCCTACTCTTAATGAAAGAGGTAATATAGAAGGTCTTTGCCGACTGCTAGGTTCTGCTCATAACTTGGAACTCATTATAGCTGATGGAGGAAGCACTGATGGCACTATCGAGCTAGCGAAACAATATGGACGAGTTATATCAAGTGCTAAAGGTAGGGCTATTCAGATGAACAATGGTGCACGGATTGCAAAGGGGAAGGTGCTATGGTTTTTACATGCTGATTCGGTTATTCATCCGGACATGATCTCTGAAATAGATCGTGTATTAAAAAATCCTACTGTCATAGGAGGAGGCTTCCCAATAACCTTTGATGACCCTTCAGTTTTACTAAAAATAATTGCAAAAGGCTCCAATTTAAGAGCAAAATATTTTCATCTTATTTTTGGTGACCAGGGGTTTTTTATTCGGAAATCACACTTTTTTAGGGTTGGATTGTTTCCGGAAGTACCTTTAATGGAGGATTGGATATTATCAAGAAAATCCAACAAGCTTGGGAAGCTTGTACTACTCCCTACTCCTATAATAACCTCTTCAAGGCGATTTCGCGAAAAAGGGATAATACGAACTTTTCTGTTAATGCAAAAGATAAAACTTCTATTCATTTGTGGCGTTCCTTTAAAAAAGCTTGAAAGGATGTACCGACGTGGCTAAACCTGTTCATAAAAAGCCAGTATTACTTATACTATCAAAGGCTCCAATACCTGGGTATTGTAAAACGAGATTAGAAGCTAAATTATCATCTAAGCAATGTGCCCAGCTACAGGACAGTCTAATAAGAGATTTATCTGAATTATATAATGAAATGAAGCAAGAGTTAGAGGTATGGGTGGCTTACACTCCTCATCACACAAAAGAATATTTTGAGGGATTATTTCCGTCTAGTCATTTTCCCCAAGTTGGCAATGACTTAGGAGAAAGAATGAAAAATGCACTTTCTTTTATAATGGATAAATCATATAGTCCGGTTATTATAATTGGGACAGATACGCCTCTAAATATAGAAGATATTAGGCATGCATTTAAAGAATTAAATAACAACTCTTTTGTTATCGGACCTGCAACCGATGGAGGGTATTATTTAATTGGCATGCACCAGTATGAACCGGACTTATTTTCTGATATTCCATGGAGTAGTGATAAGGTTTGCAGTTTGACTATTAAAAAAATGGAGCAACTATCTGGAACGGTTTCGTTGCTAGCTCAGAAACGAGACATTGATGAATTTCGTGATTTAGAAATGTATCAAGGTAAGAACACTAATCACCATTTAACAGACTGGATGGCCAAGAACCTAACCAATACTTAATTAAGGGGAAGGGGTATCATGAAACAGCTAACTGAACAAAAAGTGATCGATTTAATCGAAACATTACCTACACCATTATCAAA
The DNA here is from genome assembly GCF_014280935.1 of Aquibacillus kalidii. Taxonomy (GTDB): domain Bacteria; phylum Bacillota; class Bacilli; order Bacillales; family Amphibacillaceae; genus Aquibacillus_D; species Aquibacillus_D kalidii. The sequence continues at coordinate 8,469 of NZ_JACLZI010000034.1, read as the reverse complement.
TGAGGGGTATTTAAGCTGCGAAGAAATAGGTGATGGGAATATGAATTACGTCTTTAGGGTCTATGGACGTAGCAATAAGCCTAAGAGTATAATTGTCAAACAAGCTTTACCCTTTATGCGTTCTGTGGGACCATCATGGCCATTATCGACAACGAGAATTGAAGTGGAATACAAACTATTAACCTATTACCATTCTATATGTTCATGTTTTATTCCAGATTTATATTACTTCAATAGTGAATTGTCTTTAATAGTTATGGAAGATTTAACTAGATACCAACTATTGCGAAAAGGACTTATGAAGCAAGAACGTTATGCACATTTACCGAGCTATCTAGGTGAATTTTTAGCTAACGTTTTATTTTATACCTCAGAATATGGTTCTAGTGAACATGAAATTAAAGAAATGAATACGATTTTTCTTAATAGGGAAATGTGTAAAATCACGGAGGATTTTATATTTACTTTCCCTTTTATCGAAAACCCTATGAATAATTATAGCGACCGAATCCAAGATGTAGTGGAAGAAATTTATCAAGATAGAGAACTTCATAATGAAATAAAAAAATTAAAGCAAATCTTTATGACTGAAAAACAGGCACTAATTCATGGGGACCTACATACCGGAAGTATAATGATTAAACAAAATGAAATGAAAATTATTGATGGGGAATTTGCATTCTATGGCCCAATTGGTTTTGATATTGGCGTGTTTTTTGCAAACATTCTGATCAGCTATGTTTGCCATGTTAATGCGACACTTTCTACCTACCCTTCCTATTTATTGTCCTTAATGGAATCAGTATGGGAATCATTTGAATACAGATTTTTACAACTAATAAAAAAACAAAGTGACTTCAACTCACAAGAAAAAGTAGTCTTTTTCTTGCAATCAATTTTAAACGAATCGATAGGGTTTGCTGGATGTGAGATGTTGCGTCGTGTATTAGGGACATCTAGTGTTGAAGATATAGAAACAATAAAAGATGAAGAAAAACGAGAAAAAGTTGAAAGATTTATGATAACAATTGGCAGACAACTAGTTTTATATAAAGATAATTTTAAAAAAATTCGGAACTTAACGGAGTTTGTTGAAAAACAACCTAGAAGGTGTGGTGAGGTATGAAAAAGTTTACTATTATATCGATTATTCTAGTTATGGCGGTAGCCCTGATTGTTTATGCCAGAACTTTAGGTGAGGAGGAGAGCCCGAATAAAGTTGGCACCGCAGAAGAGAAAAAGGAAATATTAAAAGCTAGTTGGAACGAAGTGTTATCTCAAGCAAAAGGTAAAAAAGTAAATATTTATATGTGGGGGGGAGACGAATCAACTAATCGTTATATAGACGAATGGGTAGCCCCGAGAATCATGAAAAAGCTTGAAATAAAATTGAATAGGGTTCCTGTTAAAGATATTAACGATACTATAAATAAGCTCCTTACTGAAAAACAAGTAGGAAAAGACACCGGAAGCATTGATATTATGTGGATAAATGGAGAGAATTTTTTGACAGCAAAACAAAATAATCTCTTGTGGGGATCATTTTCTAGTAAACTACCAAATGCTAACAAGTATATTGATCTTCAGTCACCTGCTATAAAGAATGATTTTGGTGAACCAACGAATGGTTTGGAAGCGCCATGGAGTCAAGCTCAATTTGTGTTTACCTATGATAAAGCCAAGGTTTTAGACCCACCTAAATCTGCAGAAGAGCTTAAAGCTTGGGTTAAACAAAACCCTGGTAAATTCACTTATCCTGCTCCACCTGATTTCACTGGAAGTGCCTTTATTCGAAATATCCTTTATGAAACAACTGGAGGGTATAAGCAATATGAAAGACCGATAAGTGAGCAAACACAGTTAGAAGAAAAAATGAAGCCGTTATGGGCTTACCTAAATGAAATAAAGCCATATTTATGGAGAAAAGGTGAGACATATCCAGAAAGCTCTAGCAAACTGGATAAATTGTACGCTGACGGAGCTGTTTGGATGACGATGAGCTATGATCCGTCTCATGCAGCAAATGAAGTGAATAATGGTAATTTCCCTAAATCGACTCGCACATTTGTTCTTGAAAAGGGTACACTCTCTAATACTAGTTATTTAACTATTCCTTTTAATTCCCCTAATAAAGCAGCAGCCATGGCAGTTATAAACTTTATGCAATCTCCTACAGCTCAAATTGCGAAAGCCGATCCAAGTATTTGGGGAGCGATGATGGTAATTGATCCTACTAAACTAAACTCCAAACAAAAAGAAAAATATAATGAAATTAACCGTGGTGAATCCAGCTTACCTGTAAAAGAACTAATGAATCACCGTGTACCAGAGATACCAGCAGAGTATGTTGATTTTATAGAAAAAGGCTGGAAAGAGTATGTTGCAAAAGAGTAAACCGGTTATTTATCTATTTCCTGCAACGGTAGTCCTTTTCCTTCTTTTTGGTGGTGGAATATGGAATGGGCTTTTACAGAGTATGGGCTATTTTCCTGCTGCTAATCAATATGAATTGACTCTTGAATATTATCGAAAAGTGCTTGTGTCACGAGAATTTTTGGATTCATTTCTCGTGACCATTCGAATTGCTGGGTTATCCTCCATAATTGCTGGGGTTATCGGGTTGGCTGTAAGTGTCCTATTATTTATTCTAACTAAAGAAAAGAGTGGGAAGCACGGTCTAATTACACAAAAATTATTTCAACTTCCGATGCTAGTTCCACCGCTAGTGGCTGGATACTTTATATTACTATTATTTTCGCAAAGTGGATGGGTATCAAAATGGATGGAAACATTCGGATTAATAGATCGAATTAGTGATTTTCCTGTACTGGTGAACGATTCATTTGGATGGGGAATAATTATGACCTATGCTTGGAAGGAATCAGCATTTGTAGCTTTAATGCTCCATCCGGTCCTTATGCGTATAAAAGATGTTTGGTTAGATGTTGCGCGTGTTTACGGTGCTAATTCATGGAAATACTTTAAGTGCATTCTTTTTCCGTTATTATTCCCATCTTGGATGTCTGCTCTATTTATTGTATTTGCGTTTACGTTTTCAGCATTCGAGGTACCTTTTCTTCTTGGTGTAACATACCCTTCGATGCTTCCGGTATATTCCTATAATCTCTATGTTGGAGGTGGTTTAGAAGTAAGGCCAGAAGCACTATCTGTAAATATTATATTGGTTTGCATGGTTGTATTTATTGGTGCATTGGCTTTTTGGGTAAGTAGGCGTTGGTATAGAAAAGGTCAAGGGGGATGGTAAATAATGAAACGAAGAATAAATTTATCCTATTATTTGATTACTTTTATATTGGTATGTTTTATCGCGATCCCCCTTATCCCATTAGTGATTTTTAGCTTTTCTTATGGTTGGAAGTGGCCTGACCTTTTCCCTGATCAAATAAGCCTTGATGCTTGGGCTTATGTGTTTGATTTTGGAAGTAAGACGTGGAACTCAATTATGACAAGTCTTAAAATTGCTGTCACAGTTACATTAATTAACCTTTTTTTAGCACTTCCAGCAGCGAATATACTAGGGCGCATGGATTTTAAAGGGAAATGGCTGTTGGAAGGATTGTTTTATGCACCGATCATTGTGCCTGCTTTCGTATCAGTAATGGGCATTCATATGACGTTTATCCAAATGGGAATTACAGATACGCTACTAGGTGTGATTCTGGCACATATCATTCCAACTCTACCCTATATGATTCGTGCATTAGTGATTAGCTACAACACTATTGGTTACATATGGGAGGAGCAGGGGAAAGTACTCGGAGCTAGTAGTTTCCAGTGTTTCTTCTATATTATCTTGCCATTCATACTACCGGGTATCATTGCTGGTTGTAGTTTGAGTATATTGGTCTCTTTAAATCAATACATTATTACTTTTTTGATTGGTGGAGGCCAGGTGATGACATTACCACTTGTTATGTTTCCGTTTATTAGTGGAGGAGATCCTGTTATAGGATCTGTGCTTTCACTTGTATTCATGATTATGGCCGGAGGAGCACTTTTAGTAATGGATGTACTTTTGAAAAAATATTATGTACGAAATGTAACATTGCATTTTAGTTAATGGAGGATGACATGTCATTTATACGTTTAAATGGTGTTGAGAAGGAGTACAAGACAAAGCGAAAACAAACAGACAAACGTCAAAGATTCTGTATTAGATCTATAGATTTAAGTATAAAAAAAGGGGAATTTTTCACTTTATTAGGTCCATCAGGATGTGGGAAAACAACTATTCTAAAATTAGTAGCGGGATTACTTCGCCCCGACCGTGGTGATATATGTATAGAAAATAAGGAAGTAACTAGGGTGCCTCCTGAGCAAAGAGGGGTCAGTATGGTATTTCAAGAAGCACTATTATTTCCACATATGACTGTTGGAGAAAATATAAGTTTCGGTTTAAAAATGAAAAAGATAAATAAACGGGAAAGGACTGAAAGGGCTAACGACTTTCTTAAACTTGTCGGATTAGAGGGTATGAATTTGGCTTACCCTTCTCAATTAAGTGGTGGACAAAAACAGCGAGTGTCTTTAGCCCGTGCTTTAGTCACTAAACCAGAAATCCTATTAATGGATGAACCATTTAGCGCACTTGACCCTGGTACACGTGAGGAAATGAGAAGATTATTGAAAAAATTACATCGGGAGTTAGATATTACAATTTTGTTTGTAACTCATGATCGTGAGGAGGCGTTTGAGTTATCTGATCGTGTTGCTGTCCTAAAAAACGGAAAAATTCTAGAGGTAGGGATGCCAAAGGACTTATATGAGCGAACAGATACTGTTGATGTTGCAGAGTTTCTAGGTTTACGCAATATTTACTACGGAATTGTTTACGAACAAAAGTTTAGTTGTGATGCTTTTCAACTACAACTATTAAACTATGAAGCTATTGATGTCACGAAGGGTTGGCTCGTAATTAGGCCTGAGACATTATCAATACAAAAGGACAATATAAATACCGAGACAAATTCACAATACTTACAAGGTACGATGATGGATATCTCTTACAAAGGAAGTTTTTATAATTTAAACGTTCAAGTAGGGAACGAAAATCTTTATATAATTCAAGACACAGGAACTGAATTTACCTTTGTGAAAGGAGGTATTGTTTGGATAGGAATAGATTCTACCAAACTGCATTTTATTAAGGAGATATAAAGGGGGCGGTAGCTTGAAGAAGAAAGTACTATTTGATTGTGATAATACTATGGGAGTGCCGAATAGAGATGTGGATGATGGTTTAGCATTATTATATCTTTTGGGTTGCCCTGATATAGAGCTATTAGGTGTAACGACAACATTTGGAAATAGTACAATTGATATCGTTAACCAGGCAACATCAACATTTTTCGATGATTTTAATCTTCTAGATCTGCCATTATTGAAGGGTGCAAAGAGTAAAGAACAACGAAATAGTAATGCAGCATTATTCTTAACTGAAATGGTTTCAACCTATCCTGGAGAAATTACAATTCTTGCAACTGGTTCACTTTCTAACTTATATCAGGCATATCAATTAGATTCCCAATTTTTCAAGAAAATAAACCAGGTGGTCTTAATGGGGGGGATAGTAGAACCGCTTGTTATAAATGGAAAGGGTTTAGATGAATTGAATTTTGCATCAGACCCAGTCGCTGCTTATACTGTCTTAAGTTCAGAAGCTAAAGTGACAACGATGACAGGGAATATTTGCTTGCAAGCACATTTTGGTAAGAGTGAATTAAAGAAGATAAGAGACGAATCTTACTTTAGTACCTACACCTACTTAATTGATAAGCTTTTACCGTGGTTTCGGTATATGGAAGAACAGTTTAATCTTGAAGGTTTTTATAATTGGGATACTACCGCAGCAGTTTACGTATCACACCCACAACTCTTCCATGATAATCTATGTTTCATAGAATCTGAGGTTGATGATTTAAAAAAAGGCCTTCTAAAAAAGAGTTCAATACCTGATGATGGCTATTCCGTTAACATCCCTAATGAGATTATTGATGTTTCCTTGTTTAATCAGGTCGTTTTTGATGCTTGGAGAAGAGTAGATTAACAAAGTTATTGAATTTTTAGTTGAAGGGAGAATACCTGTATTATGTTTCTTAAAAAAAATTATCTCGTTATGTTATTGTTCGTGTTAATTGGTGTTTTAGGAGGCTGTAGTAATAATAGTTCAGCAGTTGACGAAGGTGAGCTAGAATCAAATTATGCGTCTAGTGAGGAAACGTTAGACAAGGAACAATCTATCTATATTAATACAGAAGATAAAAAGGTAAAAGTGTATGCAACAGTTAACGGTAAATATTTACGAAATCCTACACGTCACGGCTTAAATTGGGTTGAGGGATCAAATGGTCATAAATCAGTGTTTGATGGTTATGCTAGTCCATTAGCTTTCTATAATGCATTAGCAAAGATAGGTGGGAACCCAGCTTTGGAAAAGGGTGGTGACGAAGAAGCTGCATTTGAAGTTAAAGAGGACGGGAAATATATTAAAGGGGATGAAATAACGGTCACTATTTCATGGAATGGAATAGATAAACCATATGATATCAATGAGGTAATGGTCGATTCGACTGGGAAAAAAATTGCCTACCATTTTGGAGGAAATTATGAAGCGGCTAAGGAAAAGATGACAGGGTGTTTTATGTGCTTTGATAGCTGTCCAGTAGGTATCGTGAGTAATGCAACACATCCTGTTGGAACATTTAAAGATGGTGTAGCTGAGTTCCGTGGTAATCCTGAAATACTACCTGACGACGGCACGCCGGTAGTGCTTACTTATCAATTTGTTGATTCGAAGTAGAACGAGGAGTGTGGGATACGGATGAAACGATTACTTCACATTGGTACATTTATTTTAAGTCATCTATTTAGTGCCTATCTAGTCGGATTATGTCTAGGATTGATTTGTGTTCAAAATAAGTGGATAGATATGAGATTTGATGGTGCATACTTTATCACGGTTACAATGGCGATGGTAATCTGGTTATCCTGTATATATGTATTGATAGGAGAACGTTTACCTAATTTTTTTGGGGCAGGCAAGACTTTTTACACGGTGGTAGGACTTTCTACTATTAGTGTACTTTTCCTAACTGATAGTCTATTATTTATGCCTGCATTCCTGACGAGAAAAGCTCTTTTTTTAACGAATAAAGTGTCCATTGATCAAGTTAATATGTTAATAGTAATGTGGTTGGTCATTGGCTTAATTTGTCTATTCTTTTATCGTCAATTTAGAGATATTGAGTTTAAAAGGAACATAAAAAAAAGTCAAAGATTTGGGATAGGAATAGTCAGCAGTTTAATGGCGGTTTTCTTTACTTTTTATTTAGGCAATACAAGTTTTCAAGAAGTAGTAAATCAAAGTATAGAAGTGATGAACAAATCAAATGTGGAAGCTTTTAAAGAATATATTCGTTCATTTGGGCCATTAGCAGCAGTTGTATCCGGTTTATTGATGGTTTTACAATCTATCATAGCTCCCCTTCCTGCATTTATTATAACATTTTCAAACGGAATGGCCTTTGGTTGGTTTTGGGGTGCACTGTTGTCATGGACTAGTGCAATGCTAGGAGCCATTATATGTTTCTACCTAACAAAATGGTTAGGAAGACCAATTGTGGAAAGAGTATTCAGTAAAAAGGCCCTTGGATGGTGGGATCATTTCTTTCAAAAATATGGGTCTTATTCTATCCTAATTGCACGCCTAGTTCCAGTAGTGTCCTTTGATTTAGTGAGTTACGCGGCGGGTACCACTACCGTTACTTTTTGGAACTTTTTTTGGGCAACAGGACTAGGACAGTTACCTGCAACATTGTTATATTCTTATCTAGGTGGGACTGCATCAGGTTTAGTTCAAATATTATTTCTCCTATTTACTATCACGATCGCATTAATAATTATTGGTATTTTAGTAAGGCCACATTTTAAAGCCTCAACTTAATTAAAAGAGGTTGTTATTATTGTGATTTTATTATAAGATATAAAAAATGAATTCGAAACGCGAAGATAAGGATATGAATTATTTACACCGGTTACCAGAGAGGGAAGGAAAAGCTGCGAACTTCCTAGCAGAGGGAAATAATTTACCACCTTAGAGCAGTATTGGGGAACCTAAGTATCCAATACCGTAAAGCTACGATACAGCACCATAAGCCAGTAAACTTATATTTGTTTATTGGGAAGTTGGGTGGAACCACGGATAACAACACATTCGTCCCTTTTATAGGGATGGGTGTGTTTTTTAATTGAATAAAACGATGTGATGATAAGGACAAGAATTATTTTGACTGCTGACAGAGAGGGAAGGGTAGCTGTGAACTTCCTAGTGAAGAAAAATAATTTACCACCTTTTGAGCAGTATTGGGGAACCTAAGTATCCAATACCGTAAAGCTACGATACAGCACCATAAGCCAGTAAACTTATATTTGTTTATTGGGAAGTTGGGT
>NZ_JACLZI010000033.1 GCF_014280935.1 Aquibacillus kalidii | reverse complement strand
GAATTCTCTATGTAAAGGGCTCCTTACATTGCGAAATTAGAGAAACCATAAGATTTCGCTTTGTTAAAGGGCAGCTAACGTCGCGAAATTAGAAAAATAATAAGATTTCGCTTTGTTAAAGGGCAGCTAACGTCGCGGAATCAGAAAAAACATAAGATTTCGCTTTGTTAGAGGGCAGCTAACGTCGCGAAATTAGAAATACCATAAGATTTCGCTTTGTTAGAGGGCAGCTAACGTCGCGAAATTAGAAATACCATAAGAATTCGCTTTGTTAGAGGGGCTAACGTCGCGAAATTAGAAAAATAATAAGATTTCGCTTTGTTAGAGGGCAGCTAACGTCGCGAAATTAGAAAAATAATAAGATTTCGCTTTGTTAGAGGGCAGCTAACGTCGTGAAATTAGCGGAACAATAAGAATTCGCTTTGTTAAAGGGCAGCTAACGTCACGAAATTAGAAATACCATAAGAATTCGCTTTGTTACATTGCCTATCCAACTTCTTACTGGTGATTCTATACAAAAAGTGTCCTAGTCTTATAAAGGTTTCACTTATTGCACAGATACATTTTGGCAAAAAATAAAAAAGGCTCATCCTCATTGGAGAGCCTTTTTTATTTTTATTTTTCGATGAATTCTACTAATTTTGAGACTTTATCGTCTGTTAAATCTCCTGAATTATCAAATTCCAAAATGTTAGCTTCAGGAATATCCCAATTCACTGTTGGAACAAAATCAACTCTAGTTTCATAGGAATCCCAATTTTCTAGCTTCCAAGTATCTCGAATTGTTCCACGATCTTCAATGCGTTCTCTTTGTGTCTCTATATCATTCAGAGTCACAATCACTACTTTTACATCAACCTCATCAAAAGACTTGTTACTAGCTTGTAGGACTTCTTCAATCCATGTTTTATTCTTAAGTTCAGCAGTAAATGGGGAAATCATAAAAACATCTTGTCCTGCAGCAAGATTATCGATACAAATATCTTTCGTCGTATCGTATTCTAAATCTCTTAAATTCTCTTTATAGAACTCTGAATCACGATCATTTTTATCCAACCCTTGCATTTCTAAAATATGTTCTACAAACCGACCGCCAACAGTATCGCGATCAAGAAATGCACATGGCCTTTGTTTCGCAATTTTCTCTGCCACTGTTGTTTTACCTGTTCCTGCAACGCCAACAAAAAATACTAGTTTCTGCATTCCAACACCTCATATTGTAACCGTTATTTTTCTTCTATTTTCCATTATGCCATGAAATTGGATCAACGAAAAGGAAAAGCTCACAAGAGGGTTATCCCTCCATGAGCTTTTCTTCTTTTACCTCTTTACCAAAAAGGGATAAAGCAAGTATCTCTGCAACATCCATTGTACCGATTTTGTTATCCACTTCTTTTGCTTTTGTTCCATCACTTAACATCGTTAAACAAAAAGGACAGGCGCTTGATATCATAGTAGGATTTACTCGCATCGCTTGTTCCGTTCGTTCTTCGTTAATACGAGTCCCTGTTTTATCTTCCATCCACATTAATCCACCACCCGCACCACAACACATCGCATTTTCTCTAGTCCGGTCCATCTCTACTAAGTTCAGACCTGGAATTGTTTTTAGAATTTCACGTGGAGGATCATAGACTCCATTATATCTTCCTAGATAACAGGAGTCATGATAGGTAATCGTTTCTTCTATATGGTGAACGGGTTGTAGTTTACCTTCCATAACCCAATCATATAAAACTTGAGTATGATGATAAACCTCCGCCTCAAAACCAAAGTCAGGATATTCATTTTTGAAAATATTGTAAGCATGTGGATCAATGGTGACTATTTTTTTCACATCATGCTTTTGGAATTCCTTTATATTTTTTTCGGCTAGTTCCTGGAATAAAAACTCATTTCCTAGTCGTCGGGCTGTATCTCCTGAATTAGCCTCTTTATTTCCAAGAATGGCATACTTAATTCCAGCCTTGTTCATTAGCTTAGCAAACGCTAATGCAATCTTTTGACTTCTACTATCATAAGCCCCCATAGAGCTGACCCAAAATAAATACTCGAAGGTTTCCCCTGACTTTTTAAGTTCCTTAACAGTCGGTACATTTACAGAGGGGTCAAGACCGCGCCAATCTTCTCTCTCCCGTTTTGATAATCCCCATGGGTTACCTTGTCGTTCAATGTTCATCATTGCCCTCTGCGCATCTTGATCCATATTACCTTGGGTTAGGACAAGATATCTACGTAAGTCTATAATTTTATCTACATGCTCATTCATCACTGGACACTGATCTTCGCAATTACGGCAAGTGGTACAAGCCCAGATTTCTTCTTCCGTGATCACATCCCCTATTAGGCTTGATCCATTTGGAACTTCCAGACCTGCAGCTACCTCATGATCTGACGAAAAACGGTTGGCTTGACCAGATTTTGCTAGCCTATTGCCTTCTGTATTGGCAAATGCCTTTACTGGTACCCATGGTGACTTACCCGTTACAGCCGCACCTGTTCGTGTTAATTGATCCCGCAACTTAACGATTAGATCCATTGGTGAAAGGACTTTTCCTGTAGAAGTTGCCGGACATACACTCGTACAGCGCCCGCACTCCACACATGAATAAAAATCAATCATTTGTAGCTGTTTAAAGTCTTCTATTTTCCCTACACCAAACGTAACATCATCCTCTATCTCCTCATCCTCTACTTCAAAATTTATTTTTTCCAATTTACCTGGAGGAACATTTCTACTTAAAAACACATTGATCGGTGCTGCTATTAGATGGGCATGTTTAGATTGCGGTACGTACACCAGGAAGCTTAGGAGTGCAATCAGGTGAACCCACCAAGCAATAAAGAAAATAGCAGCAGCTAAAGTTGGGGGCACAAAATAGAAAGCGCTTGCAATTAAATACGCAATTGGTTCTGACCAACCACCTGACTCTCCGTGCCAAATTAAGTCCATTCCATTACCAACTAGTACAGATAGCATTAAGGTTCCAATAAAGATTAAAACAAGTCCTGCTTTAAGTCCTCTTTTTAACCGAGCAAGCTTTTCCATATAGCGTCGGTAAAAAGCCATACAAACCGCTATTAAAATCATTACGGTTACCATTTCTTGAAAAAAGGTAAACCCTTCATAAAATATTCCTAGAGGCAAGTGCGAGCCAGGGACTAACCCTTTATAAATAAAATCAATGGCACCAAATTGGACCAGAAGAAAGCCATAAAACATCATAACGTGAATAATACCTGACTTTTTATCCTTTAATAACTTTTTTTGCCCAAAGACATTTATCCATATTTTCTTCCATCTTGTCTTTAGCTGGCCATCAAATTCTGTTTTCCTCCCTAATTTTATATATGCGATACGAGTACTTACAACACGTAAAAACAAATAAATAGCATAGATTAAACAAATGAAAAACATAATCCAATTGACAACTAACATCCCCATTTTTTGCTCCCCCTTTGTTTTGTTATACCTTATTATATGTATACTTTAAATTATGAATGAACATTCAGTCAATATTTTTGTTGTGAATATTCATGTTTTTAAACATTATGGGTAGATTAAATGACTACAGAAGTAATTGAAAGGAGTCTAAATTTGGTACTCTTAACCTTTTCTATTGTTTTATTATTAATCCTACTCCTAGTTATGGATTTTAAAATTGGGGAGCGAGTGTATCAAAAAAATCCTCCTAATATAAATATCAATCAAATTTCAGCTAAATATGATTTATTTACTGACGGAAATACTTTATTTACTTCCTTCTTCCAAGACTTAAGAAATGCGAAGAAAAGTATTAATGTTATGTTTTATATTGTTAGAAATGATGAATTAAGCAGAGAAATGTATCAAATACTGAAAGAAAAGGCACGCGAAGGGGTTAGTGTTCGATTTCTTGTTGACCGTATTGGTAGCTTAAAATTAAGCAGAGAAATTATTCAAGATCTTAAAACAAGCGGAGTTCACTTTGCCTACAGTAATCAACCAACATTTCCATTGTTTTTTTATAAATTAAATCGTAGGAATCACCGTAAAATCTCGATTATTGATGACGAAATTGGTTATATTGGTGGGTTTAATATTGGAAAAGAGTACATAGGAGCAGATCCTAAACTCGGTGCCTGGCGAGATTATCATTTAAAGGTTACTGGCAATATTGTGGAGGCACTTCAATTTGTTTTCAAATACGACTGGAGTTGTGCCTTAGCAAAAAAGCGTCTACCTGTTCCTAAATACAATTTTGAACTTGAACGATCGATCAAGTCCCTCATGAATATTTTCGTAACAGAAAGTGGTCAATTAGAGGAGCGAATGGTCCAGTGGATTGATAAGGCAAAATCTGAAATATTAATCGGAACCCCCTACTTTATACCAACTAATCGAGTAATGAAAGCACTAGTTGCCGCATTAGATCGGGGTGTGGAGGTTTCACTACTCGTTCCCGAAAAAGCAGATCATCTATTTGTTAAAAGTGGTGCGCTACCATTTTACAAGCAGTTCTTGCAATCCGGTGGTAAAGGATATCTATATACAAATGGTTTCTACCATGCAAAAGTCATGATTATTGATGAAACATTTTGTGATATTGGAACAGCTAATTTCGACCAACGAAGTATGATTCTAAATAAAGAAATAAATGCAGTTATAGACTCCAATACCGGATTCATTAAGGACATTCGCACTGCTTATTTTAGAGATGTGGAATCCAGTAAGTCTCTTACAGAAAACTGGATCAAACAACAACCGATCTCGACAAAGTTATCTGCCGTCATCGCTAGATGTATTAGACCTCTTTTATAGATTGGAGTGATAATGATGAAAGAAGTAATTTTAGCTATCTTAACAGGAATTATTGTCGGATTCCTTTTTGCATGGCTTAAACTACCGATACCTGCACCTCCAGCCCTAGCAGGAGTTATGGGGATTGTTGGTATTTACTTTGGTTTCAAGTTGTTCAACTGGATACAGCAAGTTATGTGACACAAAAACTGAACACCAACATGTTAAGAATGGAAGCATCAGATATTATCTGATATCGGATTATAGGGGAGCAGTAATCACTCCCCTTATTTGCTTATTCAAAAGTGTACATCATCCAAAAACCTATATCTTCAAATCCAATACGTTTATAGATTTTTCCTGCATCAGGATTATCGTAAAACAAGCATAATTCTTTCCCCTCATGCAACAACTCCTTACAGAGCTTCGTCATACATTTGGTCGCATAGCCTTTCTTTTTATACTCCTGAGATGTGGCAACTCCTACGACCATTGCAGAAATACTATTTTCTGCAGATGTTGAAGCAGTCGATACCATTTCGTTTCCATCCTCTATATAAAATACACGAGACGATCCACTTTCCATGTTTCGTTTTTTACTTTCCTTGGTAAAGCTAATTTCCTTAAATTCCGGAACACTTTTCAACAGTTTTTCTAAGCGAGGAATATCCACTGTTTTAGCCTTTTTTACTGAAGATGTATTAATGTCGGGTAGTCTTGTTTCATTAGTGCACTTTGCATAAAATAATTCCCTCTTTGATTTCAAATAAAAATTTAAATGTGGTTCAAATTGCTTCGTTATCTCCTTTAGTCCGGATAGCATTGGTGTGTGGTCTGCCTGGTTAATAATTGCAGCAAAGCCTTTAACATCAAAAGAGCCAATCGCAAAAGGAATATAGTTTTTTTCATACTTTAGTAGGATAGCACGTAATTCACCGTGTTGATCAAAATCACCCCAGACTTTCTGAAAATCACTTCGGTAACCATATGCTTCAATGTCCCCAATAATAAATAAATTTTCTGCTGGTTTTTTATGAATCAAACGTTGGCAAATCCCGTCGTCTGCTTCCGTCAGCTGCCTGATCATAGCATCCCCTCACTTTTGTTTTTTTAAGGGATATCATAGCAGTAATCTTTAGATAAAGTAAAGTGTTTTATTAAATGTTCTTCACACATTCCTTTGACACAATAGGACACTGTGCGGTTTAAAAATCACCCTACCAACATCTTCATTTTAGGATAAAAAAAAAGAGACAGTTAAACTGTCCCTACATGCTTTCTGGTGCACTAACTCCGATTAGTTTTAGGCCGTTAGCGATCGTGATTCTTACTGATTTCATTAGCGCAATTCTTGCTTTCGTACGTTCTACATTTTCAGTATCTAATACCTTTTCAGCATTATAGAAGCTGTGCAAGCTTGATGCTAGGTCAAAAATGTACTGCGTAATACGATGTGGTGTACGATTTTCTGCTGCATCTGCTACTACTTGTGTAAATTCACCAAGGCGTTTTAGCAATTCTTCTTCTTTTTCAGAAGTTAGAAGTTCGCCATTGTACCCTTCCGAATCTAACCCTTTTTCCTCTGCTTGTTTTAGCATCGTACAAATTCTTGCGTGTGCATACTGTACGTAGTAAACCGGGTTTTCGTTAGATTCTGATCTTGCTAGATCCATGTCGAAGTCGAGATGAGAGTCACTAGAACGCATGACGAAGAAGTAACGCATTGCATCGATCCCAACCTCTTCCATCAATTCACGCAATGTAACAGCTTTACCGGTACGCTTACTCATTTTCACTTTTTCGCCATCCTGGAACAAGTTAACCATTTGGATGATTTCTACTTCTAATGTATCTGCTTGGTAACCTAACGCCTGGATAGCTGCACGCATTCTTGGAATATAACCGTGATGGTCTGCACCCCAGATATTAATTAATGTTTCAAATCCACGATCTAATTTATTTTTATGATAAGCAATATCTGGCGTTAGGTAAGTGTAACTACCGTCATTTTTAATTAATACACGATCCTTATCATCACCAAAATCAGTAGATCGTAACCAAGTAGCACCATCTTGTTCGTAGATAAAGCCTTTTTCGTTTAGTGTATCTAAAGCTGGTTGAATTTTTCCATCTTCATATAAAGATGTTTCAGAAAACCATTTATCAAAATGAACACGGAATTGGGCTAGGTCATTTTCGAGTTTCTCTAACTCATACTTCAACCCATACTCCCTGAAAAAGGCTAACTGCTCTTCGTTTGATTTTTTTGTCCATTCATCTTTATATTGTTCAACTAGTTTTTGTCCAAGTTCAATAATATCTTTACCATGATAGCCGTCCTCAGGCATCGAAAAGTCCTGGCCCAATGCTTGCATGTAACGTGCTTGTACAGAGTTTGCTAAATTGGCAATTTGGTTACCAGCATCATTAATGTAATATTCACGCTGTACGTCGTAACCCGCTTTATCTAAAATGTTGCAAAGCGTATCCCCAACTGATGCACCACGAGCATGTCCAAGATGCAGATCACCTGTTGGATTTGCCGATACAAACTCGACTTGGATTTTGTGGCCTTTTCCTGTATTAGAGGAACCGTATGCTTCTTGTTGCTCTAAAATGGTAGGAATTAGGTCCGCAAGATATTGGTTGTTCATAAAAAAGTTAATAAAACCTGGCCCTGCAATCTCCACATTTGTAATCGACCCTTTAGCTTGATCAAAATTATTAATGATTTCCTCTGCAATTTGTCTAGGAGCTTTTTTAGCGATTCTAGCCAGTTGCATCGCAATATTCGTTGCATAATCACCGTGTGCTTTATCTTTTGGTTGCTCTAAAATAATAGCTGGTAATTCTTCTTGTGTGGCAAGCTCTGCTTTCAAAACAGCTTGTCTTATTTCAGCTTTCAGGTTTTCTTGCATTTGCTGCATAATGTTCATTGTATTACCTCCTTAAATATAATCGTCAAACGATGCCTTCTTTCCCCTTCACCGTTTAGCTTAGTTGTATAACTAATAAATAGTTTTCCTTTGCCACTGGTTGGCTGTTCATATGTAATCTGATCAGTATGTGTCTCCATATGGATAGTTCCATAGGCATGACGGTACACATTTTCAGTCACTTGTTTTTTGCGAAATTGCTGGTTCATGTCTACTGCACCAGATCGTTTTACACTTACTTTATCTGGATTTATCGTAATCAAGGAATTAACATCTTCCTGATCTTCTTGATGTTCCGTAAAGGTTAACACAGAGGTATGTCCTTTCTGAATAAAACTACCTTGCTCTTCCATTACGGTAACACTTTTTTGTCCTAGTTCTCTAATTTCGGTTGTCATCTTTATGTGAACAGGAATTTTCGTAGCTTCCATTTTATCACCCCTTGCAAAATGGGATTCGAAGTTAAGTATAAGAATGTATAAGGAAAAAAACAAGTTTTTTAGAAAAGTTAGTCTGTTGTTGTCCCCACTAGTTATCTTATATTTCTATATTAGACTCTTTTCATACATTGTTGCTGCTTTAAATACGTATTTGAGATAAAATCTGCAGTAACTATATTCTTTAATTAACTGAGTGCTAATGCGACGCTGTGGATTGTGAATCGAAAGGAATTCTAACGTCGCGAATTAGATAAATATCAAGAATTCTCTATGTAAAGGGCTCCTTAAATTGCGAAATTAGAGAAACCATAGGAATTCACTTTGTTAGAGGGCAGCTAACATTGCGAAATTAGAAATACCATAGGAATTCGCTTTGTTAGAGGGCAGCTAACGTCGTGATATTAGAAAAATAATAAGAATTCGCTTTGTTAAAGGGCAGCTAACGTCGCGAAATTAGAAATACCATAAGATTTCGCTTTGTTAAAGGGTAGCTAACGTCGCGAAATTAGAAATACCATAAGATTTCGCTTTGTTAAAGGGCAGCTAACGTCGCGAAATTAGAAATACCATAAGATTTCGCTTTGTTAAAAGGCAGCTAACATCGCGAAATTAGAAATACCATAAGATTTCGCTTTGTTAAAAGG
>NZ_JACLZI010000032.1 GCF_014280935.1 Aquibacillus kalidii | reverse complement strand
CGTGGGAATTGCGCCACCTAATGAGAGATATGCGTTATGCGTCTTCCCACGAGAGAATTGCGCCGATCCATGAGAGAATTGCGTCAATTCATAAGACATATGCGTCAATGCACGTGGGAATTGCGCCAACTCATGCGGCATTTGCGTCGATGCACAATAAAAGGTTATCCTATCAAAATAAAAAACAGATCTATTGAAGATCTGTTTTTTCATTACATATATTTTCAATTATAGATAGACTCACGCGAATGAAAGCCATCTAAGATGATGGTTTCTTCAATATTTGTACTATTTACTGGAATTGGTTCGAGTAATACGGATGGTACATCTGATCTCCCATTATTTATAATTGTATCCGTGTGAATTTCCATACCTTTTGCTAGTTTAATAGCAAGTTCAGCAGCTTCTTGTGTTAAATCCTTAATTGGTTTGTACACAGTCATGGACTGCGTTCCTGCCACAATCCGTTGAATCGCCGCGAGTTCTGCATCTTGCCCAACAATAGGAATTCTACCACTTAACTCTCGCTTTTCCAGTTCTTGGATGATGACGCCTGCCGTCGCATCATTACCTGCAATTACTGCATCAATGTCATTACCATTTGCCTGTAAAGCCTCTTGCATATTGGCAAGTGCATTTTCAGGTAACCAATCCTTTGTCCATTGGTCATAAACAATGGTGATATTGCCATTATCAATAAGGGGTTGAAGTACATTAAATATTCCCTTTTTCACTAGGTGGGCGTTGTTATCTGTTTCAGCTCCACCAATTAATACATAATTCCCTTTAGATACCATATTAATGGAGGCAATCGCCTGAAGTTCACCAACCATTTCATTGTCATACGAAACATATAAATCAACCTCAGAATTCTTAACAAGGCGATCATAAGATAGTACTTTTATTCCTGCAGCATGGGCCTTCTTCACAATAATTGCAGTTGACTCCGCATTATGTGGAACAATTACCAATACGTCTATTCCTTGATTAATCAACGTTTCTGCTTGGGATATTTGTAAGGCATCATCACCTTGTGAAGCTAATATTTCCACTTCTGCACCTAATGCCTCAACAGCTTGCTTAAACAAATCACGATCCTTCAACCAACGCTCTTCCTCAAGTGTATCCATAGAGAACCCAATCCTTACTTTACGATCTGCTTCCAAACCTTCTCGCTTCACTTGATCATTTAAAGAAGGTTTCCTATCTAGTGCCTCTTCTTGACTGTCATCATTTTCTATCGGCTTACATGCTGAAAAAGTAAGAACAAAGATCAGTATAAGTATTAAAGTTAGTAGAGTATATGCCTGTTTCATTGTCTCAACACCTTTAAGCAAAGTTGTTTATTTTTATTCTATAATCGTTAATAGCTTCTTGCGGTATTCATTTGGTGACATCCCACTAAACTTTTTGAACACTTTACTGAAATAATTTGGGTCGTGATATCCTACATCAAAGGTGATTTCTTTCAAGCTCTTTTCTGGATTTGAAATCAACTTTTTTGCTTTTTCTATACGACACTCTGTTAAAAAATGAATATAATTAACTCCAAATTTTTCTTTAAAAATCTTGCTTATATATATTGGGCTCAATTCAAATTTAGTAGCAATCGATTCCAAGGAAATGTCCTCATTAGAATGCTCCATAATATATTGTTTAATTTGATAAGTAGTGTCCTCTTCTATTTGATTGACATGATCCATATAGTGTTGCTTCATTTGGTTGATCAGATGGTTGACCTCTACCCGTAATTGTCGATAATCAAAAATAGGAGTAGCGTAACGTGGTGTAACTAATTCTATACCTATCTCATTTAATAATCGTGATGCCAGCCAAACAATTTCAAGCACACGCTGTTGAGCCTCTAGGAGATCTGTGTCGTTATTTTCATACTGATGAATAAGCCCAATGATCTGTTCAGAGACCGCTTCCCATCTTCCACTTCTTATATGTTCAAAGAACTTTTGTTCTAACTGTTTTTCCTTCTTCAAATCGTTGCCATCTGTTAATTTTGGCAAATCGGTATAAAAACAAAACTTTGCAGGCCTTGTCGTATCCTTTGTAGCAATAAATGATTCTTGATAGGACTGCCTTGTCTCATCCAACTTGTTATAAACATTCCCTATGCCAATAAACCATCCATCGGTTTCCCTAGATTGCACGATTGAAAGTATTTCTCTAGCTAAGGTAACAGCTTGAGAACGAAAGCTTTTTTTTGGATCTCGGAATACAATGATTGGAAGCTGACGTCCATAAATAGCCCCAATCCATGCCTGTTCCAACTGCCTTATCCTCTCTTTAATAACACGATATCTAGTTTCAGAATATGGTGGTAATAGGACACAGATCACAAACATTTCATTTGTCATACGAATATCTAATAAATCAACTAGTTCATTTAGATGAACATCATGGACATGATCAAATAACAATTGGGTAACAATATCTGTTTCGATTATAGGTAAAGCTTTTTGAAATGTTATCTCTTGAATGGAATTCATTTCTTCTATTTTCTTTTCCTCTTCAATTTGTTCTAAGACAACACCAATTGTTTTGACAATATCACTTGCCCTACTAGGTTTGACTATATAGTCTAATGCCCCCAATTTAATCGCCTGTTGCGCAAAGCTAAATTCAGCATATGCAGTCATTATAATAAATTTTATAGATGAATTTCCTTCATTAATTCTCTCCATTGCCTCAAGACCGCTTATACCAGGCATTTTAATGTCCATTAAAACCAAATCAGGTTTAATTTCCTCTACTTTCTCCATTGCAATTTTTCCATTCTTTGCTTCTTCAATTGAAACTTCCGGGAAATGTTTTCGTAAAATGGCATGGATACCTTCTCTTTCAATTTGTTCATCATCAACAATTAGGAGCTTAATCATCCTTGTCCATCCTCCTTTTTCTAGGTATGTTTAAAACAACCTTCGTCCCTATACCTAAAGCGCTTTCAATATTGATGATATCTTCAACGCCATAAAAAAGTGTTAAGCGTTTTATTACATTACTAACACCAATACCTGTTGAATGTCCTTCTGTTTCATTAGATTGACCTTCTAAAATGCTACTGACCTTGTCTGCTGACATCCCTGGACCATGGTCTTGTATTTCTATTGTGACACGATCTAAACCATTAACCGCTCTAAACCAAATTGCTCCCCCATCTTCAAGTGGTTCAATAGCATGTATAATGGCATTCTCTATAATCGGTTGTAATGTTAACCTCGGTAGCTGAATATCTAAGCTCACTGGATCAATATCCATATGGAACTGCAGTCGTTCCGTAAATCTAGCCTTCTGTATTTCAATATATTGCCTGAGCACATATACCTCGTCAGATAGATAGGTTGTTTTATCCAAATTCCTTAGATTGTAACGCAATAAATCAGCAACACTTACTAAAAGATCACTTGTTTGCTCTGATCCCTCTAAGTAAGCTTTCTTAGATAAAGTATCGAGCGTATTAAACAAGAAGTGTGGATTAATTTGACTTTGTAAACTATGAAGCTGGCTTTCTTGTAATAAAAGTTTATTCTTTTGTAATTCATTTTCTAACTGTGCTTTTTGTTTTATTTCAACTAAATAATTATTAATGTTAATCCGCATTCGATCAAATGTTTTAGCCAGAAAGGCAATTTCATCATTAGATTCTACCTCAACCTTCAGATCAAAACGCCCTTTTGATAATTCACTGGCTGCTAATGTTAGCTTTTTCAATGGTGTTGTTATTCGTTTCGAAAACCAGTAGGTAAAGAGGAGTAATAATAACGTTATTAACATCAAAAGTCTAACCCCAAGCACCTTTAATTCTTCAGAACGATCAATAATACCGTGATAGAAACTATCGTATGTCTTCAGTTCTGTATCAATTAAATCTAGTGTCATCTCCGAAATATACATAGAAATGTTTGTTGCCTCAGAGAGCGCTTCCTGATAATCTTCTGATTCTTCCTCTGTTCGAAACATTAGAGCACGGTCTATTGTTTCGATAAAACTATCAATTAAGTTTTCGTAGTTAGCAATTGCAAAGTCATTCTCCACACTTCTAAACTTCGATACTTCCTCTTTCATAGTAATAATTTTAAATTTATCGTGGTTAAGCGCTTTCTTTTTGATCAACGATTGATCTACAAAATAATTGTTCAAATCTGTAACGATTTGTTGGCTTATACTTGAGACTTCATTCATAATTAAATATCTTTCCAAAATGTTATTATATTGACTTTGCATTTTATTGTTATAAGAAGTCAATGAGATCCAAATGGTTACCATAATAGAAAGTACTACAATAGCCAGGACCCATATGTTTTTCAGAATACTATTCATCGTATATCCTTCGCTTTCAGTACTCTAATATCTGTAAAATAACCTTCCAAATGAAGCGGATTTGTTTCATTATTTAACCAGTCAACCATTAACTTTACACTTAATTTCCCTATCTCTCCTGGTGACTGCTCAATAATACCATCTAGCTTCCCTTGCTTAAGTAGTGTATTCGATTCAGTATCGTCTCCAAATGAATAAATATAATACGGAATTACTTGAGAACGTCGTTCAATCTCTTGGATCATTGTCTCTGCTATATTAGCATCTACGGCTATAAAGGCATCTACATTCGGTTCCTTATTTAACAATCCTTTTGTAACTGCTATCACCTGTTCGCGCGTATGATTCGTTTCACCATCAACGATATTTATATCAGGGTAATTTTTTAAAATATCCTTTATACCCATCAAACGCTGTTCCTGATAAAATTGCTGTTCACTATTATGGATAAGAATGACATCTCCTGTGACGCCCATATCTTTTACTAATTGTTTGGCAATCATATTCCCTGCCAAATACTGGTCTGATCCGACATAAGTTCTTCGTAGACTTTCTTCCACTGATACATCATTTGCTACCGTAATGATTGGAATACCATAAGCAGCAGCTTTTGTTTTGGCTAACTCTTTAAACCGATCTGTATCAAGTCCTTGTACGATAATACCATCCACTTGGGAGTATATAGCTACCTCCATTTTCTTCAGGAAATCATCATGGTTATTTCCGTAGCTTCCCCAGACTTCTAAACTAACATTGTCCGACTTTGCCTGTTTTTGAGCCTCTGCTCCTACTTGATTCCAAAAGGGTGTATCCAAATCCTGTGAAATTAAAACTAAACGAAAATTAGATTGTGCTGTTACTTTCGTCTCTGGCAATTGCCAATCTGTTGTAAAAACTTTAGTTGCAGACATTACAGTTAAGTAAAAAAGGAAACCACAAATGAGGGTGAGTAGGGTAATTACTATTTTTCTCACGAATACTTTTCCCCTTTCATTTGACTTCACTAGCTTAATAGTAGCACAAATCAATGAAAAGACATATTTCAAATACTGTCGCCTTACTCCCTTCTCATTAATAGTCCTTTTACCTTTTTTTATTCCAGCTAGTCTACACCAAAAACATATATCTTTAAATTAGCTTTCCATTATAAACTATTAATAGACTCTTTACTACCTATACCTCTATATAAGTATGTACCTGATTACGCCCTTCTCGTTTTGCTGAGTATAATGCTTTATCCGCTTTATTTAAAAGCTGATGCAATGTTTCCATCTCTTCCGTCACCTCAGCTACTCCAATACTTAATGTAACTGAAATTAATCCTTCAGTAGTAATCAGGGGCTGCATTTCTATGCCATTTCGTAGTAGATTCGCAATTACTTTTCCCTCTAAAAGGGTCCTCCCTTTTAGCGCAAGAACGAACTCCTCACCACCATATCTAGCAAATAATGTATCCTCCATCAACTCCTCTTTGCAAACCTTGGCAACATGGATAAGCATTTGGTCACCAACATGATGACCATATGTGTCATTAACTAATTTAAAATGATCAATATCAATTAAAAGGACCGTAAAAGGGGAGGAATCCTTTCTTGCCACCGTGTACTCTTCTTCACATTTTTGAAAGAATGCTCGTCGATTATAAATTTGTGTCAGCTCATCAAAATAAGCTTGATGCTCTAATTTAACCTGAAGTCTTTTAATTTCTGTGATATCCGTAAAAATAACAACTAAACCTTTCGTATTATTCGCGTGGTGTAAGTGTGATGTCCGAACCTGATAAGTCAGTTCTGAATGATTAATAGTAAGCGTAATTTCTTTAGCAGGAGACCTTGAATCTAACGTAAATGGCAATGCTGATCCTGTAATAGATAACCACACTTTATCAAAATCATTACCAAACATTTTCTTGTTTAAGTCCGGGAACATATGACTACTTGCTTTGTTATACTCAATTAATCGATACGTGTTATCTAAGACCATTACTCCGTCATTTATACTATTAAATATAGCATCTTTGGCAAATGGCATAATCGCAAACAAACGCGATGAATTAATAGACCATAAATATAGTAGCGAAGGGACCCATAGGATAATAGGCACTGGATCAATTCCGGGTGGCGTTATTCCAATTAAATAAATGAATGCTGTAAACATAGGAACTAGTTGTCCTAACGCTAATGCAATTAATTGCGGACGGTAAACTTTAGACGTTTCTCTCCAACGGGAAAGTACTAAGAGAAACGCAATAAACATACATCCGAATGTAAAGATACCATGGACTAAATACCATATACCTATCTCTATATGAATAAAAGGAATACCCAAACTTGGATCTACCTCAAATACCTTGTAATGAAAATGATGCAACTCATTGGTAGCAACCATTATTAAACTAATAGAAGGGATCGTAAAAAGGGCAATCAGCCTTTTTTTATTTATGTTTATTCCCAAATATTGCATGATAAATAATAGACCTAAAAGTGGGGAAAATGGTAAACCTAAGTACTGAACGGTCGTCCAAAATTTCATCTGGTCTAATGTTGTAGCAGCTAAACCAAATGCAGCCCCAAAACAATAGATAGTTGTAGACAAGGCATAGATAATAAAATAGTTAGCAATATTTGTGTAATTATATCGCTTGATGAGAACGTACGCACATAAATATACATTAAGGACGCCTGATGTGCACGCTAAAGTAATAAACGCAGTTAGTTCTGAATTCACTTATAAACCTCTTCTTGTAATTATTTTTTCTTTAAATGTAGCATAAAAAATTCTATATTTGCACCTAAATATTACTTATTAGGAAAAATATTCAAGCATAAAGTACTAGATTATAAGTGTGGTTGTCACTTTTATCCGAAAAGTGAACCATATAGGAACAGTACCATTCATCATGATTATGTATTAGTTTTCTATAAAAAAAGGGTTGTCCATATAAATCTAGTGGACATCCCTTACATTAACTTCCATGATGGTTACATGTCTTATAACCTTATGTTTCAAATAAGCCATATTTCACTTTAAACCGTTCGATGATCCTAATCCAGCTATTACTAAACACCCATAGGAAAAGAACATTACAAATTGCATGAGTTAAATCAAAGTATAAGCTTGAGCTATAATACAAAATTACTTCTGTCCAGTTAAACTCCTCTATAACACCGAATACAAACCAAAGATTCATAATCCACCCAAACGCTATTCCAACCAAAAAACCGTATACACATCGGCCAAATTTGCTATGCATCATCCTCGTGTTACCTAGAAGGCCAGCAGTAAGACCAATCATTCCCCAAGCATACATTTGCCATGGAGTCCAAGGCCCATGACCTAAAAAGAGATTAGAGACAATCGCAGCCAAAGTACCAACAACAAATCCGCTTTGTGGTCCCAACACAATAGCTGCCATAATAATAACAAAGGTAGTTGGCTGAACACTTGGAATTGATGCAAACGGAACCCTACTGACAGCAGCTATAGCTGCTAAGATAGCCACCACAACAAGCTCCCTACTCCTCACTTTTTTCTTGGAATAATGAATCATAAATGGTAAGAAGGATGCGACCATAATTAGTAAGCTTAGCACCATAAAGTGCTCTGTATTGAATAATGGGAATCCTACAAGAATAACAGATATTAGGAAAGCTACTACGATTAAGATTGGCTTTGAACGAGCCATGTTCGTTTCGCCTCCTCTAACGTTACGACAGGATGGACACGATTATTTCGTGTAATTCGGTTGATTACAGTTGTGTAGTACGTGTTTTCATGAAAGAAATCTCTCGTATTTTCCGTAACCGTGATTTCACCTTGGAACAGCATGCTACATCTTGTTGCATAGTTAGAAGTAAATTCAATATCATGCGTTACCATGATAACAGTAAGTCCTTCCTCTTTAACTAATCCTGATATCACTTCCCCAAGGGCTCTTTTCGACTCTGGATCAAGCCCTTTTGTCGGTTCATCAATAAGTAATATGGTTGGTTCTGTAAGTAAGGTACCAATTAGTACCGCTTTTTGAAGCTCCCCTCCACTTAAGTCATAGGGATGGCGATCCTGCAAATGTTTGATATTAAACTTACATAATAATTCTTGAATACGATCTTCGGCATTTTCTAACCCATGCTGTAGCGCTATATGATCATATTCCTTCTTAATTGTATCTTGAATGAAAAAAAGCTTCGGATTTTGAGGTAAGTAGCTTAACGATTTCCGATCCCATTTTTTCACCTTTTTACCGTTATACCGAATTACTCCATGCTGTTGCTTAACGATACCACCGATCATTTTTAAAAGGGTTGATTTACCAGTCCCATTGGCACCAACAATCGCGTGCCATTCGCCACCACGTATCGTCAAATCTAAATTGTACAAGACAGGCGGTTTACCTTTTTCATACCGGAAGTCCACTTCTGTTAACTCTAGGATCGGCTGATTGTTTAGATTATCTACTAACACCGCCTCTTCAGAATCAAAATTTTGAGCTTTTAGCCAATTCCTTGCTTCTTTGACATTAAGCGGGATCTCTTCTGGATATAATCCTGGATAGAAGCTCAAATATAACAGCGCCGCGCTCGGTAAATAACCTCTCATTGTTTGATGATTTGCTAACTTACTTACTAATTCTCGAGGTGTAGTATCAAACCTTTTGACACCTTTTTCTAGCATGATCACCCTATTGGCTATTGTAAATAATTCCTCCAAACGGTGTTCAACGATTATAACTGTGATTCCAAACTCTTCATTTAAACGCTGCAGCATATATATAAAATCTTTTGCAGCAATAGGATCTAACTGTGCTGTCGGTTCATCTAGTAATAGAACCTTCGGATCTAGTAATAAAATAGCTGCTAAGTTCACTAATTGCTTTTCTCCTCCAGATAGCTCATCTGTCTTCTTATCTAACAAATGATTTAACCCAAAAAAATTGACCATTTCAGCGACTTTTTTCCGCATTTGTTCCGTTGTAAAACCTAAGTTCTCCATTCCAAAGATAAGTTCCTCCATCACATTGTCCATTGCAATTTGATTCTCTGGATCTTGAAAAACCATCCCTAGTTCTTTTGCTTTCATACTAGGTTCCAAGTCATCCATTGTTTTCCCTTGAAAGGAAAGAGAGCCTTCCAAACTTCCGTGTGGGGCAATCTCCGGTTTGAACAAGCGAAGTAATGTTGATTTACCACTTCCTGACGGTCCACAAAGGACAACAAAATCACCTTGTTGCACTTGGATGTTAATATCTTGTATTGCCCTTGTTGTAGCGTTAGGATAGGTAAAGCTTACTTGTTGTGTCGATAGTATTTCCACTTGATCAGCTCCTTTCCTTCCAACCAAATCGGTAAACCGATTAATAGGATGAATACGAACAAATAAAACCATTCCCTACCATATAACCAAAATGGCTCTAATATTGGTAGTAACGCCATCACTCCATCACCTAGCCACCATCCTAATAAGACAAGTGATCCACTCATTAAAAGAAATACTAATGTGATCCAGTCTTTTCTTTTCATATAAAAAGGTTGATATTTACTACGATTTCCAAGTCCATATCCTCTTGCTGTCATCGAATCTGCTGTTTGTATCGATTCCTCTAAAGACCATGTTAACAGGATCTGTAAGAGAAACATTCCATTTTTAGCACGACTTTTTATTGACCCGCTCTTAACCGATAAACCTTTCACACACTGTACATCACTAATTTCGTTGAGCCTTTTCCTTAATAGTGGGACAAACCGCATCGTTAGCATAATCAACAATGCCCACTGTGGAAAAAACTTGGAAAAGAGAAAAATAAATTTATCTGGTGTAATGACGATATTAAAGGAAATAAACAAGCACAGAATACTCACTAATGTTAAGGAAATGATTAGACCCTGCCAAATCGCCTCGTGCATAACTGGATTTTCAAACAAATAAAATAAAATATGATTGCCTTTGTGATTAAATATGGGTGTTAATATCATGGTTAAAACACCCATTATCATGATCATAAACCGCCATTTTCTTAATTCCTTTCCTCCATCCAGAATCAAATTAGCGAGGAGAATAGCTAAGAAACCTCCAGTTAAAAATAGGGGTTGCTGATACAACATAAGTCCAGCTATAGCCAATATATAATATAGTAATAGTATAATAGGATGAAATGAACGAAACCCTCGTACCATATAATTCAACTCAATTCCTTGGTTGTTCTATTCCATATAATTCTTTGTGTAACGCCACTTGATTGCTTGTCCAGCCTTTACTCCATAAACCCCTGTACTTCTATCTATTCCTTGGCCATCCACAAAAACCTCCCAGCCACTAAATGCACCATATTGCATTTCCTCGATATTGCCAATACTTTTCACATATGCTGTGGCATTAGCTCCTGAGACACTCATCTGAATCTCCTTCGCTTTGACTATTTTTTGAGTAATATCAAGCACTGTATCTCCGTCATTCATTTCCACTGTAGTAGTTGGCAGAATGGTTTCGTTATTTGTTCCCGGAGCAACAATGGTGATTGTAACTGTTTGCTTGGGCTTTGTTGGTTCCTTCGGTTGGTCTTGTTTTGTTGTAGAAGGTTGCTCCTTATTTTCACTAGTAGTTGCTTTATTCTCTTTACTTTTTTCATTATTTTCTTTGTTTTCCTCTACAGATATCTTAGGTGCTTCTGTATTAGTATTCACCTGTTCATTCGGTTGATTAGAAATACTTTCTTCTTTTTCATTTTCCGTACTAGTAGATTTGTTTTCCGATTTATCTTCTTCAGTTGATTCCAGTTCTTCCTCTATTTTCTTTCTTTCATACGTCTTGTGCTCCATTGTTACATCGTGAGCTGTTAACTCGCCCGATAGTTTTTGGGCAGCTTCAGAGCCTGGTTCCACTACTTGGTCTTTCGCACAACCAACAACAAGAAACAACGTTAGCATTATCATTGATATAAGAACCCGTTTCATCCCATTATCCCCCTTTTCCCTAATAAGAAATCAGGGTAACCCATCAAATGATAGATTACCCAACATTTACTTATACTTCTCGTTTACGTTTAACATAGATAAGAATGAACCCCATAAGCAATAACCCAAAACCAATCACCGACATGTTGAAGGTGTTAGTGGCTGTATCTGGTAATTCGTGCCCTGCTTCTTTATCTGGTTGAGTTTCAGCAAATTGATCTACATTTACTGGTTCATATTTAAATACACCATACTTACTAAAATGTGTTGTTGTTGCTGTCACGATTCCTGTTTCAGGGTTATAGGAACTATTATCCATTACTTCCCACTCGCCTGTCTCTTCATTATAATAGAAGACTTTGATCTGACTTGCCTTTAATTTAGCAACCTTATCTTGGTCAACTTGGAATGTTAACGCCACTTCTTGTCCATTAAAATTGCTAATTTCTTTTGCGCCAGCCGTAATGGTGAAATCATAAACAGCACCAATTGCCCCTGGTTCTTCTTTTTTCACTAATTTTATTTCAACTAGTTCACTTCCTGCTTCAGCAGCAATTTGCGATAGGATGGAAGTAGGAATATGAACAGAAGTATCACCTTTATTTATCTTAAGACTTGCTTTTTTGTACTTTAGATCTGAAATCGAATCGCTATCTAGTGTTACATGTAATTCGTTTTGATTGGCTGCATTACTTGATTCCAATAGAACTTCTTGTCCATTCATTACACTTTCTAAATCTGATTTCTTTATCAAGACAATAGTTGTTTTGTTTTTAACTGTAGTGTCCGGATTGATCTTAACTTGATGCTTCGTCACAGGAAACTGGTAAACTGGTCTCTCATTAGCTTTAAAACCTTGATAAGCTAAAAGAGCAAGGAAGGCCTGTTGAGTAGCCATTTCATTCGTGCCTTCACCTTTAATATGGCTAAACCCATTTTCATTTGTTTTAAACTGCATCAAACTAGATAGTAAATCTCCACCACTCTTAGTAAAATCATCCCCTGTTGGATCAACTCCGACAGATGCTAATCCTAGAATAGCTTGAGAGATAGATTCACTCGTAGCACCATCACTTGTTGAAAAACCACCTGTACTCACCTGTACGGATGATAGATACTTAACTCCATTGTTTATTGCATTTTCAACCGCTTCTTGTTCTTTGTATGGCGCCAATGCAGATAAAGCCATTCCCGTTATATCTGGACTAGCTTCTTTACCAAAAAAGGACCAACCTCCTCCATTTACTTCTGCCTTAACAATTTTATCAATAAGCTTCTCTCTAAATCCTTCAGATGTTTGATAATTACCGCTATCAACTGCTAGTAGAGCATAAATCGACCAGTTAATTGATCCATTTTGCAAATATGCATGGTTTTCTAACTTATCTATTAAGTTATACCCTTCAACGGAAGATGCATCTATTCCAGCTGCTGAAAGTCCAATAATTGCTGTCTCTAATTCTGTTACACTTTTAATAGTACCTTTTGTTCTTTTAACCTTTTCCTTTACACCGGTAATATAGGACGCAGGGATATCCTCATTAGCGTTCACTAGTCCCCATGCCCACCAATCATTAATAGTAACTTTATTCGTTTTTATATATGTTTTGATGTTTTGAATAGTATCTTTAATTTGCTGATCCGTTACGAGACTTGTTTTGTCCCCAGTTTCTGACTGGTCATCTTCAGTACCGTCAGGATGATCTGGATTTTCTGTATCCTCTGTATCGGGCTCACTAGATGTTTCATATTGTAATGTTAATTGAACCTGATCACCTTCATTAACTGGCGTATCTACAATACTGTTATTAATTGCTGTACCATTATGATCTACTTTCCACCAATCACTTGGTTCCATCTCTGTGTTGCCCACATTATTTATATACGTTAACCAACTGTCATCAACAGTAGCTACTACTGACTTCCCATTTACTTTTGCTGCTTGGATTAGTGCGTCGTAAGCACTAGCACCCTTCATTAAAGTTACTTCCTCATCAGAAATAATTTTAGTTCCTTCTCTTCCTGTTACATTTACTTTAACAGTTACAGATGGATCAAAATTATCAGTTAAAACAAATAATAAGTGATCTGCATTTTTCAACTCATAATCAGAGACTCCATCAGATCCAGGGGCTAGTCCATTTACATTAAAACTCCAATAGTAGTCATCATGATTGTTTACATTATTAATGCCTGAGATCATATTACCAAAGTTAAATTCACTATACTCAATAGCTTTTTCTTGTTTTTCACCAGCCTTAATTAACGCATCAAAAGCAATTTCACCTTCATCAAATTCCACTGCTGTTAATGGTAAAACAATATCACCATTCTCATCAATAGCTTTAACCGTTACCGCATTATCTAACGCTGCCCCAAAAGTAGTAGTTGGAAAGAATGCTAGATTACTAACAAACAATATAAAAACAGCGATAAGTGCAGTCCAACGTTGAAATACTGTCTTATTCAAATTTAGTTCCTCCTAAATATTTATTCCAAAAAAAATACACCTCAATATCTAGAGATGTGTACAAGCCAAATTACGTTGTCTGCACTGACTTAGTAACAGAAAACCAGAATTTGCTTACACCTCCCTATATCCGCGTAGGTCGAATGGCGTCAAAAATAGGCAGGTATCCTGGCTCATGATCACTGCTTTCTATCCCCTTCCCATCATAAGATAGTGGTATGTAATAGAAAGCTCCCATATACAGTGGCGGGACCGCGCCGGAATTTCACCGGTCTTCCCTTTTAATAGTTTACTTTATATATAAGTAAACTAAACCTATTCCTTCTGTATTCAATTACATTTAGCATAGATAAGGACGTGAAAATTGTCAATATGAGAAAGATAACCAGAATATTTATGAAGAACGAGGAAGTATATTATACCTTAGATATATGAGTTACTATCTCAGAATGGTGGTGGACCTAGAATGGTGTTAAGGATTAGACTACTAAACAAAAACAGTACTATAATATCAATCGCACCCTCCGCCTGATCCCCCATCACTACAACTGCCTGAATCACCGCCACCTCCATAGGAGTAATCACCGCTATTTCCATCAAACATAAACGTAAAAAATTCCCACCAACCAATTGGTGACAAAGTTACTCCATAAATTCGATTTATAACATATAAAACTAATAAAATAATATAAACTCCTATTTCAATGAAATAGATGGTATCCAGTGGTCCAAACTTTAAAAAAGTGAATAGCAATAGAAATCCATAAACAATAGATAATAAAAAGAGGTGATTTATATGGTAGTAAACAGTGGTGGTTATTCTTTTACGTTTGTATTTCTTTCTTTTTAGCTTTGGCTTTTTCATTCCATCAATAAATAATTTTGGATAATATAGTATAGATACAATAGAAAGATAAATGAAAATCCCAAAACATATTGTTAAAAGCATACCCATTTCCCCTATCCTAAGATTTAACCTTTTGAAACATTAATAGTGTATAACGTTAATTACGTATATCTATATCAAAAGTTCCATAATAAAAAAACGGCTAAGCTATGGAAATTACAAGTTATTTGTTATAGTTTACAATTCCATTCAATACACCATCAACATATCCATGTAAAGCGTTCACCTCGTTAACCATTATTTGCGAAGCGTCAGTAATCCAACTTGAAAAAAATCCCCACCTATATAAGTGGGGATTGATATGCGAAATAATATTCCTCATTAATTCGCAGCATTTATTTAACTTATTCTTCTGCGCCTTCTTCTGTTCCTTCTTCTGTTCCTTCTTCTGTTCCTTCTTCTGTTCCTTCTTCATTTGTTTCTTCGTTAGTTTCTTCTGTTTGATTCTCTTCTTCTTTTTCGGTATCATCTTTGTCTTCACTACATCCTGTGGCAAAGCCACCTACCATAACAACCATTAATAAAGCGAGTAATCCTTTTTTCATTTTCTTCATCTCTTGCATCCTTATTGCCTCCTTTTAAATTAGCATAATTACCTTATATTGCTATCATACAACATTGGAGGCCAGATAATACCCATATTACCATATATTTACACAAATGATAAATAGCATTAACCTTTTTAATAATTCCATAACAATTACTCTTAATATCACCCTAATAGGAAAATAAACTATAAAGTTTGTCCATTATCTATTATAAATGTTTGACCTGTTACGGAATTTTACGCGATTTTAAAAAGGACTGCTTCTGCAATATCATAGGGTGTAGAAATCTTCTTGAGCGGTAAGTTTCCTGCGAGCTGATACATTTTCTCCTCGTTTCTGTCCCACCACCTTGTTTCTACAGCCCCTGGTGCAATGGCATTCACTCTAATTTCAGGTGCTAATGCAATTGCTAAAGATCTAGTCATCGTATGGCAGGCTGCTTTGGTAGCTGCATATGGAATGGATGACCCTATACCCGTAATACCTGCGACACTCCCTATCATAATGATAATGCAGTCTATTTATTTTTTCATGTAAGGTTTGACTGCTTTCGCACAAAAATATTCCTTTCACATTTACATCCAAAAGCTCGTTCCATACCCTTTTCTGTTACACGAAAATTTTAAAATTCCTAATTCATCATGAGTAATGTAAAGTACGGATCGTAGTTGTTGTTTTCTTGGAAAATTCACCAATTAAATACCTACCCCCATCAATATCCCTCAATTATAAGGTTCTATTACTATCATATAACCTCACGTAACATAAGAAGCAAGTGGTTTTTTTGATAATTAGTATTAGAAGGTTCATAGCATACTAATTTATTACTAATAAGTTAATTTAATCCAAATGTACTATGAAATAATGTAAAACAAAGTCGATAGAATAAAAGAAATATAAAATAGAAGATTGCATATCTCATATAATTCCATGATCAGTAGAAAAATTAAGATTGGTCTATATATATGATGTATTCAATCGTAGGAGGATGATGTAGTGTTTTACATTTGGAAGTCATTTATAAAGTCTATAGGGTTATTGATAGCGTTTGCTCTTATCCTATCATTTTCTGCTCCAACCCTTACAGCGAAGGCAGAAATTGCAGAAGTAAAGGCAAATACTGAGGCAAGACAAATGGAGAATCTTGGACGTGGTGTTGTTGCTGTCCGCGATGGCTCAACTGTTTTTATTAGTTGGCGTTTACTTGCATTAGATGCAAAAGATATTGGTTTTAACATCTATCGCTCTTCAGCAGGAGGCAAGGAAGTCAAAATTAACAAGTCAGTCATAACAAAAGGTACTAATTATGAGGATAAGACAGCTGATTTATCCGTGAGCAATGTTTACCATGTACAGCCAGTCATCAATGGTAAAGAAGTCAAAGACAATAAAACAGCAGGCTCCATCTTTACGTTAGAAGCTGGAAAAGCGGATGGCCCCTATGTGACTGTTCCACTAAAAGAAGGGGGACCCATCAGAAATGTTTGGGTAGGGGATTTTGATGGAGATGGAGAATATGATTATTTCGTCAGTCGTTATAAAGAAAAACCTCAAGTCATAGAAGCTTATAAACAAGATGGCACGCTTCTATGGTCCGGAAACATGGGACCAAACAGCGATATCGAAAGCTCTTACAACTCTGCAACAATAGATGTAGGTATGTGGGATAATGTTACCGTTTATGATTTAGATGGCGATGGAAAATCAGAAGTAATCCTAAAAATTGCTAATGGTGTAACTTTTGGGGATGGTGAAAAATGGAGCGACGACAGCGACACCAAGCAGTGGATCGCGGTGCTTGACGGCATGACAGGAAAACTAAAAAGTGCCGAACCTCTACCTGATGATTACATCTCTGATGGTCCTTTAGCCACTCAACTCGGAATTGGCTACCTTAATGGGAAAACACCAAGTATTGTCGTATATGCAAAGAACCGTACGAAAGATAGAAAAGAATTTAATCTAGTCTATTCTGCTTATAGCTATAATGGTTCGAACCTAGTAATGGATTGGAAATGGTTACGTGAATCACAAGTACATGCAGATGGCCATCAGATGAGAATTGGTGATTTTGACGAAGACGGAAAAGATGAAATCAGTCAAATTGGTTTTGTCTTAAATGGTGATGGTACATTGAAATACTCTTTATCTGATGTGCGTCATGGTGACCGTTTTTATATCGGAAAGTTTGATCCGAACAGCGATGGTTTCCAGGGATACGGCATTCAACAGGATAATAAAAATGGATTACTAGATTATTATTATGACGCATCTAACGGTTCCATGATCTGGCAGCATAAAGATCTATCCACTGCTGGCACACAGGATGTAGGACGCGGTAATATTGGTGATATAGATCCTAGGTATTCCGGTTATGAAGTTTGGTCATTTGATGGGATATATAATGGTCCTACAAATACCCAAATTACCACATCAGAGAATCAACCTTATCCTAATTTCCGTCTATGGTGGGATGGAGATCTTTTAAGTGAGAAATGGGACTCTGGGAATATAGATAAATGGGACTACAAAGAGAACAAAGTTGGTCGTTTAGTCACCACTTGGAAATATGAAAATGCCACTAAAAATGATCGTAAAGTTATGGCATTCTATGGTGATGTTTTAGGGGATTGGCGTGAAGAAGTGATCCAACCAAGTCGGGATTACTCAAAACTTGTAATCTTTACCACTGATATGCCAACAGATACACGTTTATATACACTTGCTCAAAATCCGATGTATCGAAATTCTATGACAGTTAGAGGCTATTATCAGTCACATTTAACAGACTATTATCTAGGAAGTGAAATGACTACTCCTCCAACACCTAATATCTATTTAGCTCCATAATATGATCTAGATATAATGGTTAGATGGGATATATCTTAGACTGAATATCTCTTTTGATGAACAGAGGGATAAAGAAGTCCTTCTTCTAAATAAGGAGAGGGACTTCTATTTATATAAAGATGATTACTTCGCTACTAGGACATAATGTAATTATATTAACTTTCTTAACATTGTTCACTCGATATAATGACTATTCTCTATTATTTTACTATTTAGAGAAAGGATTGCTAGTACCCTAAAAATAGTATTAACTTAATAATGAATACAGTTGATATCCCATATAAATAGCCATAACCCATATTATAAGTGCGGAAACTTGGTTCATATGTTTTAAAAGATTACCACTTTTATCAAATTGACCAATCTTTTTACTAGAAATCGCTACGAAAAAGAACCCTACTAAAAATAACAAAGTCTTTAACCATTCGAAACTAAATACAATAATGAATACTCCCACAACAGCCAAATAAATCAGTATGGCATCACAAACTCCTGCAGTAATAATTGCAGGTAGGCATTTGTGATTTTTTTGTGTGTTGCTACTTGTTTAAATACAAATACATTCTGAATCCTAAAGGTAAGAATAATCCAAATGCTAATATCATTCCATGTAATAGGGCTTCCACCATGATTCCCCCTCTTTTCATCTAGAATAGCGAAAGATAACAAATATGTCTCCAACCAATTTAACCAACCATTTTGTTATACTTTAAAAAAATGATTGGAGATAGTCTATGTCTGAATTAGAGTGGAAGCCTCAAAAAATTCATCCGTTCCTTTACATCAACAAATATCTGAATACATGAAAAAGAATATAATGATCGGTGAGTGGACAATAGGTACTAAAATTGCACCACAAAGAGATTTAGCAAAACTATTTCAAGTAGATCGTAGTACAATTGTAATTGCACTTGAGGAACTGGCTGCCGATGGACTAATTGAATCAAAGGTTGGGAGCGGTACTAGAGTCGTTAATAATACATGAGGCCTACTTGCCTTCACTCCTCCTCCAGATTGGAATAGTTATGTAAAATCCGGTAATTACAAACCAAATATATCAATAATCCAAGAGATTAATAAAGCAGAAGCAGACCCTACTATGATTAGGCTTGAAACGGGAGAACTTTCACCAGACCTTACTACCCAACAAAAAAATGGGGCAAATACTTCAAATAGATAATGAACAGTCTTTGTCGTTTGGATACATGGAGCCTAAAGGAAGTCTATCTTTACGCGAAACGATTAGTACATATTTAAGAACAAAAGGAATTGAAGCATCATCTGAGTCAATTTCAACTGTTTCTGGAGGACTTCTAGCACTGCAATTGATATCAATTGGATTATTAAATAGAGGATCAACTTTCCTTCATGAAACACCTTCCTATTTGAACTTGGTACACGTATTCCAATCAGCTGGAATGAATTTAATGGGTTTGCCAATTGACAAGGAAGGAATTAAATTTGATGCCATTGAACGTATGAAAAGACAGCATTATGCTTCTTTATTTTATACGATTCCCACTTTCTATAATTCAACTGGCAAATTAATGTCTGAAAAAAGGCGGCTTGAATTAATAGAGGTTTGTCAAAAGGAGACTACTATCCCTATCATTGAGGATGATGTTTATGGTGACCTATGGTTTGAAAATCCACCACCAAAGCCTTTGAAAGCCAAGGATACACAAGGAAATGTTCTGTATATAGGTAGTGTGTCTAATACATTGAGCCCCGGGTTAAGAATTAGTTGGATTGTTGGACCTGAACCCGTTATTGAACGTTTAGCAGATATAAAAATGCAAACAGATTATGGCTCTAGTTCCTTATCACAATATGCTGTAGACAAGTGGCTCTGTAGTGGTATGTATGACGATTTTTTAAAGGAAATAAGAGAAGAATTAAAATTCAGAATGGATTTCACAATTCTAATATTAAAAAAATATTTTTCAGAGATAGCAACATGTAGTACCCCAAAAGGTAGCTTTTATATCTGGATTAATTTACTATCATGTGTTTCCAACCGAAAAGTATTTAATGTAGTTCTTCGAGAAGGAATTTTATTAAATCCAGGAAGCGTATATGATAATAATGACTTACAGCACCTTCGTATATCATATTCATATGCTTCCATGGAACAATTAGAAAAGGGGCTTATTTCTTTAGCAAAACTTATTAAAAGTCTTCTATGAATTTAAATTGAATCTTTTTTGCCATAAATTAACCTATTATTTTTTTAACCCTATTTCTGATTAAAGGTAAATAATATATGATTTATCACATCAAAAGTGCATGCAAATAGTGAATAAATTTCAAAAAAGAGTAGATGTTTATCTACTCTCTAGCTACTTAGTTGAATATGTTTGTTTCTTAATATGACAAACTTGTGAGTTAGTTTGTAGTTAATTTTATAGGTACTCCACTTCTCGCTGACTCCAATGCAGCATACGTCACCTCATGCGTTTTATATGCATCACTGTAGTCTGATAGAATTTGCGAAGTGTCACCAGTACGTACCGCATGGATAAATGCTTCATTTTCCAAAACATATGGATCAGCAGTATCGATATGTTCCGATTTAGGACCATTCTCGCATATTTCCAGTCGGTCAGGTCTCCAATCTAGTGTGCCTTTATCTGTATAAAGCTTCATCCCTATTTCTCCCACCCCATCAGGAAGAATGCAGGTATTTGTTAGATTGGCAATAATTCCATTCTGGAGTCTAATACTAACCGTTCCTACGTCAGCTACCGTAACATTCTCGTATTGATTATGCATGACGCGATTCCCATACATAGCATATACTTCTTCAACTTCGCCACATACAAACCTTAATAAATCAACAATATGGGTAGTTTGTTCGATAAATTGTCCACCAGACTTTTCCTGATTCCTCCACCAATTAACTCTTGGCATTTCGCCCATCCATTTTCCTAATACAATACCAATCTTTTGTTTTTTTAGATGTTCTTTCATATACTGAATCGAATTCTTGTATCGAAAATGATACCCAACAGATGTAATGAGAGGTTTTTGCTTAACACTTTGTAAAACTTTGTTAGGAATTTCTTTTTCTATCCCTAGTGGCTTTTCTACAAAAAAAGGAATATTTCGCTCTATTAGCTCTAATTCCATTTTCCCCCGTACCATGGGTGGTGCGACGATATAAACTGCATCAAGCTTCTCTGCATCTACCATCTCAAGAAAATGATCATATCCATTTGCATCCTGATGTTGGAATGCCATCTTTGCTGCCTTCTCTTTACTTGTTCCACAGATTGCTTGTATCTTAACCCCATCCATTTTTGACAAGATGCTAGCATGCAATTGACTAAACCCACCTGTTCCTATCATTCCAATTTTCAATGTCATTTCTTCTCTCCACCCCTTTGATAGTTTCAAAAGATAGTAAAGCAACATTGCAAATATATTGTAAGTAGTTCTAATCCCTCGGTCGATCTAATTTTTGATACTCCTCCATATACTTACCATTATTAGCTACATATGAATGATAAAGTGCCTTTACTGCTAAATTTTTCTCTAAGTCCATTTCGACTTTAACCTTCTTTAACTCATCATGTAATTCACGATGTCTGTTAATTAATTTCGTCATAAGTGTTTTATTGTATTTCACTTAAGCACACCTCCCTAGTTCATCACTTTTATAATTACAACCTTTAAATAATTAAATTCTGGAAAGTTATGTGGTACGGTAAAATCTTCTGGTAACTGATACTCTTCTAAAACTCTGTAGCTTTTATTTGTGTCGGTAAATGCTTTATCAATAAATGTTTTAAACTTTTTCATATTGAAGCTTGCGTTATTTGTAGATGCAACAATTATTCCACCATCATTCGTAATTTTCAGGGTATCTTTAAGTAGCTTCGGATAATCCTTTGCGGTACTAAATGTCATTTTCTTTGTCCGTGCAAAGCTTGGTGGATCCAAAACGACAACATCAAACTTCAAATCATGACGTGCTGCATAACGGAAATAATCAAAGACATTCATCACCTTAATGTCCTGTGCTTCATAATCAATTCCATTGACTGCAAATTGCTCAATTGTCTTTGGTAGACTCCGTTTTGCTAAATCTACACTCGTTGTTTCTGTCGCACCACCAAGTACTGCCGCCACAGAAAATGCACCTGTATAAGAAAACGTATTTAAAACCGTTTTACCCTTTGAGTAATGATCACGTAATGCTTTCCGTACGTTACGTTGATCTAGGAATATACCTGTCATTGCACCGTCATTTAAATCTACAGCATATTTCATGCCATTTTCCAAAACAATTAAAGGAAATTCTCCCTTTTCACCTGAAACGTAATCATCCTGTTCCAGGTATTGACCATTCGTATTAAATCGTAACTTTTCATATAACCCTCGAACATTTACTACTTCGTTTAAGGCTTGATATATATCATCACGGAATGAATAAATACCTTCACTATACCAGCTCACCATATAAAAGCCGTCATAGTAATCAATGATTAATCCACCAATTCCGTCCCCTTCCCCATTAAACACACGAAAAGCTGTTGTATCATCCGCTTCATATAAATTAGCGCGCTTTGCTACAGCTTCACTCATCTTTTTAGCAAAAAACTTCGTATCAATTTTTTCCTTTTCTTTACGAGTTAAAACCCAGCCAATACCTTTATTTTGTAATCCATAATATCCTGTTGCAACATATCTATTATTTGTATCAACTAAGTGTAAAATACTTCCCTCTTCCATCGTCACTTCTGGATTTTCCAAGGCCTCTTTCGAAAGTAGTGGATAGCCATTCGTAATGTCTTTAACCGATTTCGATTTTAACTTCATTTCTATTAACTGTCTCATATAGTCATCCTTACTATTACGGTTTATTTCATTATGCCATTATTTAATAGAATAAGCGAAAATAGTCATACATTTCCAATGAAGTAGGTTTGGTTTTAAATGGGTGATTTATGTAGGGGATCGTGTTGATAACTTAAGATAGTATATAAACATTTTTGTGATGTTATTGATAGAAGTAGCTATTCTCAAAAATACAAATCATATTATTCAAACGGTTTTCTCCGTAGTAACTTAGTCAATTTCAAAACCTAAATCTTTAATCATTTGATGATCTTTAGATCCTTCTTGACCAGCTGTAGTCAAGTAATCTCCTACAAAGATTGAGTTTGCAGGATAAAGACCAAGCGGTTGAAGGCTTCTTAGGTTAACTTCTCTTCCACCTGAAATCCTTATTTCTTTTGTTGGATTTATAAACCGAAAAAGACATAGCACCTTTAAACAGTAGGTAGGATTTAACTCATTCGTTCCTTCTAACAGCGTGCCTTCAATGGCATGCAAAAAATTCACTGGAATGGAATCTGCATCCAGGACATTCAATGAACGTGCCATTTGAATGACATCTTCATTCTTTTCCTTCATCCCTATAATCACCCCTGAACAAGGGGAAATCCCAACTCGCTTTGCGTGATTGACAGTCTCAACTCGGTCTTGATAAGTATGACTTGTTGTAATGTTTTTATGATGTTGTTCGGAGGTGTTGATATTATGGTTATAGCGATCTACTCCGGCCTCTTTTAATTGTTTTGCTTGCTCAGGTTTCAATAATCCTAAACATGCACAAACTTTCATATCGTAATTTTCTTTGATTTCTTTAACGGCGGAAGTAACAATATTTAGTTCACGATTTGTTGGTCCACGTCCACTTGCCACAATACAATAGGTACCTGACTGTTGTCGCGCCGCTTGTTTAGCTCCTTCAATAATTGTATCTTTATCCATCATCCTGTATTTTTGAATGGGTGCAGAAGAATCCCTTGATTGGGCACAATAACCACAATTTTCGGGACAAAATCCTGATTTTGTATTAATTATCATATTTAATTTTACTCGATTTCCATAATAATGCTTGCGTACCTGATATGCGCTATTTAATAGTTCCAATATTTCATCATCAGGACAAGTTAAAACAGTAAGTGCTTCCTGGTCTGTTAGTTCTTCACCTATCAACACTTTTTCAGCTAATAAATTCCAATTACTCATATTACCCCACCTTATTTTTTGACTTCGATATGTGCTTCTTTAACTACTTTCCTAAATTTTCTAAATACTAGCATAGTAAGTTATATAGTTATTGTCAACCTATTAGAAATACAGTTAACATTAATAAGGTTAGGTGTTTAGTAGAATAGAAGATAAAGTGGGAATCTTGAGAAGGATTTACATTAACCAACAGATTAATTTAATTATTAAAAAGCCTATCCATCCGGTATTGTCATCGGAAAAATAGGCGTTAGGTTATTGAAATATATTAAGTGTACAGTAATTTCCAAACATATTTTTTGTAACTAAATTACTAATTGACTTTATTTAAACAATGGCAAAATATGCTTTCTAATCAATTCGATTCTATCTTTGGCACGTGGCATAAAGCGAGAGGCAATAGTAACTACCACTTTCTTCTTGGGAATTATGAATATTACATTTCCACCATCACCTAAAGCTGCATAGCCACCATCAACAATCCACCACAAGTAACCATAGGACTTTTCTCCCCATCGACTTTTTTCCTTCGTGCTGTCCTCTATCCATTTGGAAGATACCACTAGCTCACCGTTCCATTTGCCACCATTTAAATATAATTGACCTATCTTTGTCATATCCCTTGGCGTTAAAGTAAGTCCCCAACCAGCAGTATTTACACCTTTAGGATCTGCTATCCATCCAGTTACATATTTACCCTTAAGAAAAGATAAATAGTCTTCTTTATTATGTATAAATGCATTATTAGGAGCCTGGATTCCAAGAGGTTTAAATAGGTTCTCTGTAGCAAAATCAACCAATGACTGACCAGTTGCATTTGTAAGAATACCTGACAAAACATGAATTCCAACGGTAGAATATCTAAACTCCCCAATATCGCTTTTGCCCCCTAGCAAATCTAATGCGGCTTTTACCCAGTCATCACTTGAATAAACCTTTGTATATGGCTCTGATTTATATTTATATGGTGCAGTCATGGTCAACAAATTTCTTATGGTAATATTTTGGATTGTTTTTTCGCCGCGTTTAATCGTATAATCAGGAAAAAATTCTAATACTTTCTGTTCTATATTTTTAATGTATCCTTTATCTACTGCAATACCAGTAAGAATGGATATAATACTCTTTGTTACAGATGCTACATGCAAAACGTCATCCTGGGTGTACCCATTAAAATATTTTTCATAAACCAAACTTTTATTTCTTATAATAGCAATGCCTACTATATTAGAATATTCATTTCTTATTAAATCTTCAAAATTAGAAATAAGATTATTATTCATTCTTACCTTTCGTATTTTGACACATTTATGTCAAAATACATTCCCTTCGTTATAATGATTAGCCAATATTGATATATTCAAAGTAATTTATTATAAAATATTTTTCAATGCTTTTTTACATATATACAATTCACTAGTTAGTTAAAAATATATCAATGGGAACTTATATCATTTTAAGTTATATTTTGGGTAATTTTAATAACAATAAACCCCTTGACTCAACTGAGCCAAGGGGTTTAGGTGAAGATTTAATTCATGATGTTTTTTCTTCTTTTAACTGTAAATAAAATAATGCCACCAGCTACGACTAAAAATAAACCTATCGCTAGCCAATTATATAGGTTTGTAGCAGTATCAGGTAAAGATTCTTCATCTGTTCCTGTTTGAGTATTAGCTTCTGTTGATTCCACTTCAAATACCCCATAGGCACTAAAGT
This sequence comes from Aquibacillus kalidii, assembly GCF_014280935.1. Classification (GTDB taxonomy): domain Bacteria; phylum Bacillota; class Bacilli; order Bacillales; family Amphibacillaceae; genus Aquibacillus_D; species Aquibacillus_D kalidii. The sequence goes on along the minus strand of NZ_JACLZI010000032.1, from coordinate 123,321 downwards.
GAGTCAGTTCTGCTACTACTTCACCAGTTTTTTTGTTATAAGAAATTGGTGTCAAAAACTCCTTCTTTTTCCCATTATTATCTATATATACAACCTTTAGATTATCCCAATTTTTAACCTTGTCCGGGTTAACCTTGAATGTAACTGTAATAGGGGTATCAGCAAATTCAGTAATCTCTTCACCATCTACTAAAAGAGAAAAATCAATAATTTCGCTTAAAGCATCCTTATTCTTATCAGCTGTTTTATTAGATACTTTACCAAAATTAAAGACAATATCTTTTCCTTTTGGAAACAATCCCACTGGAATGGTTGCTTTCACCTTTCCATTTGTAAGTTCTAATGAGTATTCATCAGACAATTTTTCTATTTCTTCTTTATTAATAGAAATGACTTTAGATGCTTTAGGGTAAGCGTACACCTTACTTGTATCATTTCTTACTAAATCTGATTCGGTTACTTTTTTACCAACTACTGGTTTTTCTGCTCCAGATTCATCTGTTGTTGGTTCTTCTGTTCCCGGATTTTCCGTTTCTGGCTCACCTGTTGCTGGTTCTTCTGGTTCTGGGTTTTCCGTTCCTGGCTCACCTGTTGTTGGTTCTTCTGTTTCTGGTTTTATAGTATTATAGTAATCTCTAACTTCATTTGCCGAAAGCACTTTATTACCATAGATACGAAGATCATCCATTAATCCTTCATAAGGAATATCCCAATAGTTTACCCCTAGACCGAATACAGCATCTGTTGTCGTAAAGATATTCGGGAAATCAGTTCCAGTAAATGCTTGTTCACCATTTACATACATAACTACTTCTCCATTATGAACAGTAGCTGCTACATGGGTCCATTGATCTATTGGTATTTGAGCTCCAGTAGTTGCATCATACCAAGTACTACTTCCAGACCATAGTACAGTATTACCTTCACCCGGACCATTTGGTACTAGGCTTATCCAATTGTTTGTGTCCTTACTTCCAAAGAAGGTAGTCGTATATTGAGTTAAGGCTTTTGGTTTCAACCATACAGATAAAGAGTATTCGTTGCTTGAGATCAATCCATTCGGTAACTTGACACCTGATTGACCATTAAACACAGCTGCTTTACCATTGACCCCTTCTTGATAAGATATCGTACCACCGGTGTTATCCACTCTGTCACCAGTAATACTTCCTGCATTATTATTGCCCGTTACATCTTCTAGATTATCTTCAAAACTGTAATTTGCTGTTAAACCATCTGGATTTTCATATAAAGACTGAACTTCTTCAGCAGGAAGTACAACGCCATCATATACGCGAACCTCATCCATTAGTCCTTTAAATGGTGTGTCCCAGAAGTTAACACCAAGACCAAAGACTGCATCTAATGAAGTAAATATATCTGGGAAGTTACTGCCAGAGAATTTCTGCTGCCCATTGATGTAGAACATTGCTTCTCCATCATTAACAGTAAACGTTAGATGTGACCACTTATCTGTTGGAATAGTCATGTCTGTTTTTGCATCGTACCAATTATTACTATTATTGGACCATACCATTGTTTGTGCAAAATCTGTTTTAGGAACAATGCTAATCCAGTTATTCTCCGTTCTTGCACCGAAAAATGAAGTTGTGAAATTTGTTATTACTTCAGGCTTCACCCACAGAGATATAGAATACTTATCTGTAGAAATCAACCCATTAGCAAGTTTTATTCCAGATTCACCATTAAATTTTGCCGCTTGCCCTACTACGCCGTCAGCAAAGGTAATTTCTCCACCTGTATTATTGATTCGGTTACCTGTAACTGTTGCTTCTTTCTGGTTACCAGAGCGATCTATTAAACCTTCACTAAAGTCATAATACGCAACGAGTTGACCTTGTTCTTCAGTTGGAACAGTGACTGTTACGGTTACTGTTTCTGTTATTTCATTCAAAGTAATGGTAGCCGTTAACTCTACTACTGCATCTTCAGAACCAAACTTCGGTCTTTGCACATTACCTTCCTGACTTATTACTCCTGGGTTAGAAGATTGCCAAGAAATCTTTGCTCCCTGTGTTGCACCTGTTGGCAATTTAATATCCTTGATTGCTTCAGTTGGAAGTGTTTCGCTTAGTTCTTGTTTGATACCATCAACTACCACTTGATCTGTTCTACTATCCACGTGACTTCCCCAGATAACAACACCATCATTTGACATCGCACTGAATGTCATCACCCATTTTTCTGAAGTAGGGTCATATTGACGAATAAACACACCATCATAGACTTGTCCATCCACTGTTAATTTAGCACGATAATTATCATACAGTTCCCATGTCCCTGTTACTGAACCAGAAACAGTGTGGTCTGCATTTAATTTCACCCATGTAGATTCTGTTAATGCTCCAGTTATTTCCTCACCGTGATTAATATACTTATAATCACCTAACACATCTGCTTCGGAAACGGTTTCAATTGTCTCGCCAGCATAATGATAAGGAGTTGGAACCGGCCATTTGTCACTATTTTTAAATGTTTGGTGTACGCGCACTTGGTGAAATTCGCCTTGTTGTGGGAAACGAGTATGCGTCACAATAAACTCTTTGCCTAGATCTTTATCAATTAAATAAGAGTTATGACCTGGTGACATGTAGCCAGTACCTATTCCTGTACCTTCCTCACCAAGATCTCTTTTAAATAAAAAGTTACCGATCATTTTATTACCAATATCCTTATGATCATCATTTCCTGGATAGTTCCCTACACCAAGATCAAAGCTCTCAGGATAAACAGCTTCATTTCCAGATGCATCAACATAAGGCCCTGTAATGTTTTCTGATCTAAATTGTCTCATTTGATAACCACCATCAGATGCTAGACCGCCGTACGTAATATACAAATAGTAATAACCTGTCTCTTCATCATAAACGGCGTAGGTTGCCTCACCGGATCTACCGTATCCACCGGCAATCTTTGTACCAAAATATCTATCAATCATTCTACCATCGGCTGTCTGTCCATCTTCACCTGGATAGATTGGGACACCAGTTTCTTTATTTAGCTGTAAAACATACGTACCACCGGACCACGAACCATATGTCATAAATAGGTCCCCATTCTCATCATAAAGAATATTCGGATCGATAGCATTTGTATAAAGTGAGTTTTTATAATTTCCATTTGACGTAAACCAATCTGGATTTGGCTCTTTAATAACACCGTCAGCAATCAAATCTGGGATGTTAGTATTCTCCCAATGCTTATTTATCGTACTATTACTATCATAAGCCTCATAGTTCGTAAATCCAGAGTATATGATGGTATCACGGTAATCATAAGGTCCTTCAATATCCTTTGATACTGCTATACCGATGGCTGAACGAATATAGGTGGAGGAAACACTATAGTACATCATATATGCACCAGTTGATCCATCCTCCCAAACATAGTCACTATTCCAAAAAGCATCTGGCGCCCAAACCGCATATCCACCTTTGCTGTCCGAGTCATTTTCCCCAGCCCATGCAAATGATTCAGCAAGGTTTTCAGATAAGTTGCCATATATAGGGTTGTTTTCAGGGGTTTGATATTCACTTTCGACTATAGAATTCCAATTAATTAGATCCTCTGACTTTGCCGCTCCAATATGCGAACCAAATACGTAATATGAACCATTATTCGCTTTTATAATGGAGGGGTCATGAACAGTAGCTCTATCAAATTCTATTGGTTCAGAGGTGCTAGTTGCTGCATTTACTTGGTTTGCCCCAAATAATGAATTTGGGAATAATAAAAGTAATATAAGAAAAATTATCGAACACTTTTTAATCATACTCCTCATCATTTCCTTCTCCTTTTTATCACGCGTTGAAAGCGCATACAATACTTCCCCAAAAATTCCTATCGTTTCTAAATATACATTTAAATGGATAGGATAGCTTAATTATGAAATACCTTATTGAATTATTATGAGGGAAAGTATATATTTTCACCTTTCAATGTGCGTACATGTTTTTAACCAATGTTTACCAGTGTTTGTTTTTCTAATTACGCTGAAATTCTATTATATATCCCCCCTATTCTAAAATATGTACTTATGAGTAATCTTCCGTTTAACAAAAAGTTATAGATAAGTTCACTCTTTTTAAGACTACTATATATCTATAACTTCCACAATAATAAATAATCAATTATCTAGAAAAAATCACTATTCACTTGTACTTTATGTGATAAAACATTACAAAAAAGAGGATTTATAAACTAGTGTGCATGTAATACTTCTTCGGTATTATGATACATGTACGTATGTGGTGTTTTTTATAGCTAGTAATGGATCTTATTTAGATATTGGGTACTGTCACTTTGTTTCCTTAAAAATAATTATGAGAGGGGTGTAAGGAACTTTAAGTTTGCCAGGTAGAAACCGAAATTAGCTAGAACCATTCGAGGCCCGTTTTTTGTTAGAAAGGGGGAATATTAAAGAATGCTCTTTTACGTTTGGTTTATTAAGAAAAAAGTAAAAATGTTAACTACTCTCTTAATTATATAGATTAGTAGTTGATTCCTATCATCGAATAGTTTTGAATATGGCCATTTTTCCACTTTTTTAGAGTTCCTTTGTACAAACAAATAACACTTTTATTGAGAGCGTTCTCAATTGGGGAACGCTCCTTTATTAGTGACATTTATTAAACCAGAAACGGAAGATGAATAACGTTTACGCTTCCAAGCATACTAAACAAGAACATGTTCGATGAGAAATATAAAATTTTACAACAGATAACCATTAGGAGGGACTCTTTTAGCCTTTTACGCTTAGGGCATCCAGGATATTTCACTTTTAAATTAAAGTTGAAATACATGCAGGCTGTTACATATTTACTTTTACAAAGTCATATGTCATCTCTGCCACTCTTTTATTTCCTGCTTCTGAAAAACCATGGCCTTCTCCAGGGAATATTTCCACTTTTGCGTGAGGATATAGCTCTCCAGCCTTTTTCCCATAATCAAGTGCTACAATTTCATCCTGATCTCCATGAAAAATACTAACATTATTGTTGAATTTTCCAATATGGTCAAATACATTATATCCATGTAATGATTCAATAAACTTTCTACCCAATTGAACTCCCCACAGCTCATATGTATCAGGAATACCTTCAAGTGTTGGAAATCTTCTATTCCAGTCATCTGCAATACCAAGCGCAGGATAAAGTAATAAGAGTCCTTTAATTCCCTTTATACATTCATCCGCTACTAATGCAGATACTAATCCTCCCTGACTCCCTCCAAATAAAAAGATATTATCAGGATCTACACTCTCCCAATTTTTTATAGTTTCAACAACAGCTAACAAATCTTCTTTTTCTGTAAATATAGTCATTTCATTAGTTTTTAAGTCACTCTTTGAATTTACAGAGCCACCACAAAAATCGAAACAAAATGCACCCACACCTTTTTTTGCTAAATAATCACTATTCATTGCAAAATCTACATTTGTTCCATTAAAACCATGGCTAAATATTACGATAGGACTCTTTATCTTACTGTCGGGCATGTAAGAAACACCATAAATTTCCCTCCCATGATGTCTAATCTTCACAATCTCTTTTTGATAATCACTCATCTCTAAACCTCCATGTCTTAGAAACTAGTTTACAAACTAAACAAAAAAACTCTTGGCTTAATTAATTTAAGCGCTTTATTTATTTTATCATCAATTTTAGACACAAGCCATTTCTGATACCCCCATCTTTTATTACTAATACTTTATAAGATAGGGTTTACTTTATGTTAATATTATTTTATAGATAGCGTCTCGTCTGAAATTTTTGAGACGGATCGATGGACTATATGTGGATGGATATTGCTTCATAGGACAATGATGAATTTAGATCCAATATATTTTTAAATATCGGCCAACTTTTCCGCATTTTACAAGTATAATAAACGTTATCCAGATTATGCATATAATATTTATTGGGGAGAATTCTATACATATCTTGAAAAAACAAAAAACGAGGTCATTTAATGAATAAAAGTAGTTTTGCCGATTACCATGTAAGCGAAGAAATAAACAAAGCACTAGCTGCTTTAAAGTACGAAACTCCAACAGAAGTTCAAAGTAAAGTCATTCCATTAGCATTAGAAAAGCAAGACCTTGTCGTAAAAGCCCAAACAGGAAGTGGCAAGACGGCCTCCTTTGGTATTCCTATTTGCGATCTGATTGAGTGGGAGGAAAAGAAACCACAGGTCTTAATTCTTACCCCAACTAGGGAGCTTGCGGTACAAGTTCGTGAAGATATTACGAATATCGGAAGGTTTAAACGCATTAAAGCAGTGCCAGTCTATGGAAAAGAACCATTTTCGAAACAAAAAGATGAACTAAAACAAAAAACACATGTAGTTGTTGGTACGCCTGGACGAGTGATGGATCACATTGATCGAGAAACCTTAGTTTTGGATCAAATAAAGTATCTTGTTATTGACGAAGCCGATGAGATGCTTAATAGAGGTTTCATCGATGAAGTGGAAGCGATCATTAAAGAGCTACCGTTAACTAGAGTAACGATGGTTTTTTCCGCGACCTTGCCTAAAGATATTGAAAGTCTTTGCCACAAATATATGAAAGATCCTGTCCATATTGAGATAGAATCAACTGGGGTAACGTCCGATACGATAGAACATTTTTTAATGGAAGTGAAAGAGGAAAATAAAATTTCACTCCTTCAAGACGTCACGGTTGTTGAAAACCCAGACAGTTGTCTAATCTTCTGCCGCACCAAAGAAAATGTGGATAACGTGTATCAAGAACTGAATGAAGCTGGATATCCTTGCGAAAGGCTTCATGGGGGATTAGAACAAGAAGACCGCTTTGCTGTTATGGAAGGATTTAAATTGGGGAACTTTCGTTACCTAGTCGCCACTGATGTAGCTGCCAGAGGTATTGATGTTGATAACGTAACACTTGTGATCAACTATGACGTTCCAATGGAAAAAGAGAGCTATGTGCACCGAACTGGGAGAACCGGCCGTGCTGGAAATAAAGGAAAGGCGATTACATTTGCGACACCTTTTGAAGATAAATTCATAAAAGCAATTGAAAGATATATCGGCTTTGAGATACCAATTATGGAAGCTCCCAAGCACCATGAAGTCGCTAGTGGAAAAGCCAGTTTTGATGAGAAGCTTACTAGTAGGCGCATTATAAGGAATAATAAAACAGCACGAATCAATCACGATATTATGAAACTCCATTTCAACGGTGGCAAAAAGAAGAAAATTCGTGCCGTTGATTTTGTTGGAACGATTGCCAAAATCTCCGGTGTCACAGCAGACGACATCGGTATAATTTCCATCCATGATCAGATGTCATATGTTGATATTCTAAATGGAAAGGGCTCACTGGTTATACAAGCCTTAGAGAATGCGACAATCAAAGGAAAGAAGCTAAAAGTAAGCAAAGCGATTAAATAAAAGTGCCTATGTTAAACGGCAGACAACACCTAATCTGGGTGTTGTCTTTTTTATGATCATTTCTAATGGGATTGTTTTAATCTATTAATCACGGACCCAATCAAGGGCCTCTTCTCTCTCATTTAGATTAAAGTTTTCTACTTGAATATTTGGTATCTGATCAGCAAGTTTTCCGATAGCATCAACCCATTTCTTGTCACTTATAACAGCTACCTTATTGAATTTATCTAAATGATTTGCTTCAAATTTAATATTTTCTATAAATCCTTCAAAAGAGTACTCCAAGTTGTTAACAGTAATCATCACATTTAAAACATCATATTCTTTTTCCTTCTGTTTGAAATATTTTTTAAATTCCTCAATATCCGATTCTGATACTTTTCCTCCTATTTCTACCTCTATTACCTTTGGCATATCATTAGTCTTAATGAAAAGCATGATCTTTCCCCCTAAATACTGGTTTAATAATAGTCTGTAGATAGCATTCATTAAAATACAAAATCTTAAATCCTAGGTGCTATACTTTATGTTTACCGCAGTTTAATAGCCATTAAACATCATTACTAGATCAGTTAATTTCGTCGACGATTAAACATCGTTATTCTTTTCTAGGAACCTGAAAAATTGCTATATAGAAAATCCACGCCTATTCAAAGACGTGGATCAAATTAAGATACTGATTTCCTATTGTATGTACCAGTAAATAATAGGAAATTCGTTTTTTTACTTTATGAGAAATCTAGGAGCTTTAAAAAGAGGCTATTGTTTACATAGATGAATTTACATGAGCGATTTCTTTCATTAGAAGAAGTTTACTTATTTTGGATAGTCATGTATTCGTTGTTTGAAAAACGCAGTTCCTCCATCGTATTAGGAATTTAGGAATTGCACCAGTTCATTGTTAAATTGTTCAGCATGTGTAGCGTTAAATCCGTGCGGTCCATCTTTAATGATTACTAACTGGCTACCTGGAATCTGCTCATGCGCCCTCTGACCACTAATTTCAACTGGTACAATTGCATCGGCGTCACCATGAAGAATTAGTGTTGGCAAGTTAAATTTCTTCAAGTCTAAACGAAAGTCTGTATAGCTAAATGCCGAGATGCAATCAAGTGTTCCTTTCGGTGATGCGAAGGCTGCAATATCACGATTATAGATACGAAAAGCTTCGGTAACCAAATCTGTTCGATCACCCGAGGCGAAGAAGTTCGTTGTGAAGTCATCCAGGAACGCCAATCGATCGGCCTTCACCCCATCAAGAAAACCTTGGACAGTTTCATCATCGAAACCACCCTCTGGATTATCAGGAGTTTTGTGCAAGAACGGAGGTATCGCACCGGCTAACACCGCTTTTGACACACGCTCTGTTCCATAAGTACCGATATATCGTGAAACTTCTCCGCCCCCCATTGAAAAACCTACTAGCGTCACATCGTGAAGGTCCAATTGCAAGATTAATTTATTCAAGTCTGCTGCTAGTGTATCGTAGTCGTAACCAGACCACGGTTGTGATGATTGACCGAACCCACGGCGGTCGTAGGTGATCACTCGGTAACCGGCTTCCACTAATGCAGGTACCTGCCTTTCCCATGATCTTCCACTAAGCGGCCATCCATGAATCAAAACAACCGGTCTGCCCACCCCCACATCCTCGTAGTGAATCTCAACCTCAATTCCATTTTCATGCCCCACTGTAACCTTTGCCATTTGCCATTCCTCCATTTTAAAGTACCTATTTTCACACATATTTCTATCCCATATTATCAAAGAAGCTTTTATTTTAAACGAGTTAATTGTAAAGGTTATATGTATTTCTTCGACATAGTGTTCGATATTCCAAAAGGATGTAAATGTTCTCAAGAGGGCGCGTCTTTAGTTATTCCAATTAAAACATCATTCTTTAAGATTTTAACGTTTTCAGATAAAACTCTTTCCGATAGAGAATTTTCTTTATCCTCCACACCCATTTCCCGAAAATGAACATGATTGGGGTGGCGGTTAATTAACCTATCTGCCATCCCTATACCATCTAGTTCTAGATCACTCGCATAATATAACTCGCAACCTGATTAGAAAGATAGTCTAATTATTCTTTTTAAAAACTATCATAACAAGAAATGAAGAAATGATGGCAACTATAAGAACGGGAAGGTCTATAGTAAATTCGAATAGTACTTTCAATCCTGCAATTGCTAAATGTAGGAATATGAATATCGTTATAAGGTTTAATACAAAAATTCTAATGAAACGTGGGATTTTAATCCATTCTTCTAGTAATCTTCGAGAAAATCTACTCATCTCACACCTCTTCGCATTTATTTTATTCACCTTAATTTTGAACTTTTTCAATATAGTTAGCAATTTTGTAGAAAACTTTGGTTGCCATTATTATAGGAATTCACCTTCCACAGCATACTTAATACGTGTGCAGTTGATAAATTCAACTTAGGATTTACTATCACAGTGGTACGGTTACTTATAGATTAACTAATAAATAACTTTTTTCATTGTGTCTTCTTAACTATCAAATCATCTTTTGACTATTACATCTTATCACCTCTACCAAAAATTAAACCAATATCTTTTTATTCCTCTTGACTGTATACTATATAAAGTTGTGTAAAAATTTGTAAATTTTATTATTTTTTGATGATAAAATAAAAAAGTTGTAACGAAACCTAAGAAATCTGGATATATATATGATCGGACTATTAAATAGGTGATTTATCATAAAAAAAACCAAAATTAATATCACCAAAATATTGTGTTGTAAGCGCAGTTCTATATAAGTCCGATAACAAAGGGAGGGCAGTAATGTCTAATGGGGGGATATTCTTTCTATATTTGTATATGAAAAAAGAAACGATTTCTCTACTCCTGCGAAAATATTACAAGATGGGAGTAGTTATACCTACACTTTTGTAGATGAAAACACCTTATCGCTTGATAATGGAAAAAAATACAAAATAAAAGAAAAGATAAAATAACTATACACTACAAAGATAAAATAGAAGAAGTCTTAATTAAAGATTTATATAATGAGAACTATTAATAAAAATAGAGTACTCATTTATACATGATGAGTTCTCTATTTTATCAACTAGGCTAGAAAAATGTATTTTCTACTCCTTCTAGTTAAACTTTAAATACCTTTATTCATCAGTTGATTCCGTTCTGCTTAATCTTCGGCGTAGTCAAGGTACATCGTTACAATACGATTAAGTTGCTTCATTTCTTTTTCATTTAAGTAGTTTTTTGCAACCCTTACGTCTTGCTTGCGTACTTTATCGCCTTTCCATGACTTTAAGCCCATGTTCTCCTTTGTAGCGTCTTCTCGACTTTCAATAAATTCTGATGCTGTATGACCATGTATGGCAAAGTGCAATTTATTTTGTACCGTTGCAAAAAATTCCTGTGACTGTTCTGCTTGAGGGTCATAATCAACTGCGGTAGCATATATATATGTAATCTTTAGATAAAACCTTTTTTCCGAAGCACGAATATCTCGAATACGTTCAAGTAATTCATCAAAATAATCTTGTCCAAAGTTACGCATTTCTTTTAGACGATCACCATCCTTGTAAAGCCTTTTACCAAATATTCATTTAAGCGTTCTGTTGCCCATTGACGAAATTGTGTACCTCTATGCGACCGAACTCGATAACCAATGGCAATAATCATTTCAAGATTATAAAAGGAAACCTCTCGCTCAACTTCTCGTTTTCCTTCGGTTTGAACTATTCGATTTTTCCGAATAGTTGCTTGATTCATTAAATCTTTGGATGACCTTCAATCCACTGTTTGCTGTAAGACCTTCCAATACATTATCTTTATTCCCTGTAATCAGCTGGGCAACTATAAATCTAGCAAGTAATCAAATGCTGTTCCAACTACAGATGAATCAAAGGATTTATTCAAATTGTATGGTGCTTTCACAGTGTACAGCGAAGAAAAGGCATCGTTACCCGATATCGTTTGAAACTCCTTTTTAGTTGGGATAGATTCCCTCAGTATGTTTTGTAGCTTTATGTCCTTGTTACTTTTCCCTTTAAGCATAGAAGTTAAAGACATATATACCCCCCTAAAAATAAAAGTCGTCTCTTTTATCTCTATCAAAAATAGTACTTCATATTTATGGAAATATCCATAAAAAGGAATATACTGGAACTAGATATGTAAATATTTCTCTAATTATACTGTAATTATCAAGTGAAATGTTTCATCTTATTATTAGAAATGGTTGTTCAGGGGGGACTCCATGAAAACAGAAGAAGAGGTAATTACTGAATGGTTCGATGATTATGTGGAAGATATATATTCCTTTTTATTTTATTATAGTGGCCATGCTGAAGTAGATGATCTGGTTCAAGAAGTGTTCGTGAAAGCATGGAGGAAAATACACACCAGGAACTTGGATCTGGTATTCCGTGATAAACAATAGAAATCTTTCTGAAATAGCATAAAGGAGGGGTCTTTATATATGGAAATAAATATTAAATTAGAACGAAAAGATACTTGGGAATTATCAAAAAAAGCCCGTGTTTATTCACAACGGATAAGAACATCACGCTTTTGGTTGTACGTTATATTAATATGTGTTTTCTTTCTTTTATCTCTTGGGCATACACTGCTCTATTCAGTCACAAACACTTTTATTTGGTCTGCACTCATTTTCCCTATTCTTGAACAAACCTTATACTTTTTTAGAGATAAAGTTTTTGTGAATGCTCAGTATCTTGAGGAAAGAACGCTTATTTTAAACGAGGATGGAGTTGAGTTAATCTCCCCCTCCAAAAAACAGATAATCGCTTGGGATTTATACATTGAAGCAGTGGAAGATGAAGAGTACTTCTTCCTATTTGATAAGGAAGGAAAAGTTATCTCGATACCGAAAAGATTTATAGATGATAAAGAAAAAATGGATTCCCTTCGAAAAATAATAACAGCATATATTCAAACTCCTATTAGTCATGAACCGTCACCAATTAAAGAATTTATGCCTAAGTTACGAATACTTATTCTTATCCTAATATTAGTGTTAACGGTAATTGAACATAACACTGAGCCTAAGCCAAAGAATGATATGAATGAGTTATTTAAAGTAATCCTAGGCAACTAAGACTCTAATATAATTTTTTGGAATAAAAATACTATTTTGAGGTGAAAGCATGATCAAGAAAATAATTACTTTATCCCTTCTAATGGCTATGTTCCTTTTAGCGGCTTGTCAGAATGAACCAGATAAAGCGGAATACCAAGAGAAAGAAAATGATCCACCATCGACTACTGAACAAGACATGAACGAGCCTGAGACTCCTCCATATTCCTATGGTGCAGGAGTAAAAGGCGGACAATATTCCATTACATTACAATCTGCTTACTCTAAATTTAATGAAATAAAAGAAACGCAAAATCCCTATATGGTAACAGCTGTTGTAGATGTGAAAAATGTGACACCGGATAAAGAGCTGAATGTAGAAACCATCGCCTTTAATTTAGCAAGTAAAAGTAAAGATGTTTCTTATCAAGGGGTGCTACCAGAAAATAGGAATCCCTCTGATTTAACTTTGGAACCAAATGAGAGTATATCTATTCAAGTAGTTTTTGAAGTAGAGTCTATTGAGGAAGACTTCATTGTGACCGCTAGTATATTTAACGAAGCAAGTATGAAACCTGAGTGGAAATTAGAAGGGTTAGAAACATTTCAATAAAACGAGGTCCCGATAACATACTATCGGGCCTTTTCTATATATCGACCTTTTTGTTTATGGGTTGAGTAACCTAACTATATAGAGTAAAAATAAGATAATGCAAACAGTAATAACTTATCTAATCGGAAAACCGCATTTTATTGAAGAACACCTAATTTATGGCTAGCAAAAAATCGAGAGGATAATCCTCTCGATTTTGCTATTCCTTTTCCGGTTCTTTTTCAAGTAGATTTGTCTTTATACCATTCTTTTCTCTTTCTTCTTTCAGTTCAAAGTACTTTTTAATAATTCTTTTTCCAATGGCATGGTTTACGTCGTATTGACCTGGTGCTGGTTTATTTTTAGGTACAATGACCGCGAAAGCTACTTCCGGATTATCGTATGGAGCATACCCAACAAGGGATAAGTTCTCTGTATCAATCTTATTCCCATTCTCATACTGAGGGTTTTGAGCTGTACCAGTTTTTCCAGCAACTTTGTATTTATCATACTCACTTCCCCAGTGAGACACTGCTGTTCCTTGTGAACCATGGAATACATTTATGAAGCCTTGTTGCACTCTCTCGATATACTTATCATCCATTACGATTTTGTTTAAAACATCTGTTTCTTTACTTTCTATAACAGGCCCCAATTCTCCATTTTCTGAATCAGGTTGTCGGATTTCATTTACCAGATGTGGTCGTACCCGGTAACCGTCATTTGCAATGGTGGAGACATATTGAACTAATTGCAAGGTTGTGTAAGTATCATATTGTCCAATCGCAAGGTCTAATATTTTACCTGCAATCGTATCTTCCCCAACAACACCTGTAGCCTCATAAGGCAAATCTACTCCAGTTTCTACACCTAGACCAAACTGGTTGTAATAGTTTCGCATCTTTTGGAAGGTATCCCAGTTAAAACCACGCAAAGGTTGATTCGGTTGGTAGTTCGCCCCGCTAATACGTAACGCAATATTAAACATATACACATTTGAAGACCTTTCCAGGGCTTTCAGATCAGTTGGTCTCCCTAAATCTCGCCAAGATCCTTTTTCAGGTGTACCCGCTATTCTTATTGGCGTATCGAGTATCGCTTCACCTATCTCAACAACACCGGTATCAAAGCCCGCCAAGAGAGTAGCACCTTTTATCGCTGAACCAGGCTGATGTGCATCATAGATAACTCGGTAGGATTGATCCTTGTATTCTCCATCCTCTCTATCATAACGAACACCAGACATCGCTAAAATTTCGCCAGTCTGAGGGTTCATCATCGCAACAAGTGCATCCTCCAAATATCCATTATTGTTCTGACTCATCGCTTTTTTTAATTCATCTTTAACAATCTGATCAACAGCAATCTGTAGTTCTATGTCTGTAGCTAATACTAAATTCTTTCCACTTTGACCTTCTACTACTACTTCAGAACCAACAATATCGCCTGCATTGTTCGTCTTATATTGTATTTTCTCTTTTCTACCACGTAACACGCTTTCGTATTCTTGCTCTAATCCACTAGTTCCAACCCGATCATTTAAACTATATCCATGGGTTAAATAATAATCTCTATTTTCTAGTGGAATGCCCTCATCTGCGGTAGTTATTCCACCTATAAAACTTGCGAAAGTATCTCCAAATAGTGGTTTCCGTTCCCAATCAATAGCTGCATCTATCCCTTTTAATTCAGGTAAATGTTCCGCTACTTGGGCAAATTCTTCTTCCGTAATTCCTTCATTTATGACTACATGAGGCGAGAGTTCGTATGCTTGATCAAATTCCTTCTTTATAGAGATAATGTTCAACAATTCGTCTGTCCACTCAATTGTTTGTAGATCATTCTCTGTGATGCGTTCTAGCATTAGTTTATATTGCTCACTATTATCTAACTCTAGCTCTTTCTTCGATAATTTATCTTGTGCTTCCTTCGTATTTAGTAAATACCAATACTCTTTTTTATCTCTTTCACTTACGTTATCAATTAGTTCTTCTTTGTCTTTAAACACGGTGACATACTGGCCAAGTTTTTCAGCTAACTTTAATCGTTTTTCTGCTGACTCTCCATTCTTAGGAGGTGTGTACGTAATCGCTTTGACTGGTTCATTATCTAATATTAACCTTCCATACCTATCGTACATTTTCCCTCGGGGAACTGATTTAGTTGATGCTGTACTTTCTGTTTTGTTAATCTCATTTTGTGCTTCTTCCCCATTTAGAATTTGAACAACACCTAGTTGTAAAATTAACAGTGCAAACAATGCAAAAACTCCGATAAATATTATATTTAATCGAAAAGGAACTTGAGCTTTTTTCTTCTTTTCCAATAAGCATCCTCCTCTGTTTTACTTTTGAATTTTTTCACCATCATTATTATTTTAACATATTTATCCAAGTGCAGAGATAGTCATTTTCACAGAATCGAGTTATATTCTAGAGCCTAAGTCAATCATTTTTCCCTTTGATGTTTTCTCGTAATGAGATTTTCTTTTTATGTATAAAATATCTTCTATATATAACAAACAGGTATTGGTATTTGTTCGGTATTACTGATTTTAACTATAAAGCTCGTTTTCCCCATACATCCTAAAATAATAATAAAATTCCTGTCTGTTTTTTATTCATTTTGTTTATAAAAATGAACACGATTTTGAGTCGCTTTTTAGGTGATAGGAAAAGAAAGTCAATAGGCCAAGGGTTAAGATCAAATCTTTCAATCTTTCTCTTGTTGTATTAAAACTGAAAAAAAGGACCTCTTTCGGTCCTTTTTAATGTGGTTCAACACTGTATAGCTATGAAACTGTCCGCTCGTTTTAGCCATCGTAGTCTTCTTCAAACATATCATCCATAAATAGACATATATCTTGTGAAGATCAATGTCTGTAAATGGCCCTATCTGCAAGATAAAAGAATATGTTCGAACAAATTTGGTAGTAGCTCCTTTAAAACCCTCTTGCTGGTCTTTAGGTAACTCTTTGTTTTAAAGATTCACAGCTTTGTCCAGGATAGAATTCAACTTCTCCTGTGTCTTACTTGTCTTTCTCTTCTCACTGAATTCTAAGTTACAAACTTCTCAATTTCTTCCTTTGTGTTCACCTGACAGGTATCTAATACTCTTTCTAAATCATAAAGCAAGTTAGGATCTGTTGTTTCTTGTTTACCATCACTTGTGATACGGTTCACCGTACCGGTTTGTAGGGTAAAATAATATTTAGCTAGCCCTTTTAAAGTAGAGGCTAGCTTATTTTCATAATCAAACATTATCCTTTGATCCCTTTAATCTTGATTTAGGAGAAATGAAAAGATTCTTCAAACCCAAACTCTTTTCCCCACGGCCCGGACATTACCTTAGGAATTCTATATAATTTGTAATAGGATTATGAAGTAAATGCTCTTCTCTATATGTTTCATAAAGCTCTAGCTCTTTCTAAGTCTTTAAGGAAACAATATTCTTCATAGACTTTTTCTAAGAAAGAAGTGAGACTTGTAGCTATTGCAGCCTCTTTCTCAAGCGCAAAGGTACTTTCACGAAGTAGAGCACATAGAGATCTCAATGCATATTCCATATTACTCCCGTTGACTCCCTTTGTTCCACTTAAATTTTCCAATTTTTGTTCAACACTACTCATTATTGATTCTATTGATTGATTACCGTTCAGTTTTACATTTAAGTATTCAAGCGTGCCCGCATCCATTTTACAATTGCCCAAGCAATATAATATAGATTTATATACCCCTATAATAGCATCTGCACTTAAGTAATGATTTGAATAGATAGCAAAAAAGTGCTGAAACTGACTTACATATTTTTCTATAGCTTTAATATATTTAAGATTGGTAAATGTCGTTGAAGCTTGAGTTGAATTTAAACCACGCCCATCAAAAGGTGGTACTAAATTATTTGATTTACCAAAAAGTCTTTTTAGAAACGGCCTTTGATTCTCTCTATTGTATTCAATTACAGCGGGTATGAGATTATTTTCAAGCCAGTTATATGCATACTCTGCACTCCAAACTTTATTAGTTTGAAAATCTCTTGCATTATCCACTAGTATAGATGGTTCCCAACATAACCATACATCATTATCTGATAGAGAAAATTTCTCCCACATTTCATGCTCTACAGCTTCTGGATATATAAACAATCGATAATTTCTACTAGTATCTTCTGGTGTTTTACAATATATCTTCAAATAGCTAGCATTTCCGTCAAATATATGCCAATTCGTTTTTCCCTTTTCATAATCATATTTATTTGCAAATTCGATTATATTTCTCCATAAAGATCGAGATATCTTTAGTAATCTGAATCTTCCCTTAGCAGAGTATGAAAATTCTCTTGTCTTAAAGACATTTTCAGTAGACTTAATAGCATTAATATACAATGGTGCTATCTTATCAATGATACTGCACAGCTGTTTTACTTCATCTAAACTGATGTTAAATCGATTGTTTCCCAACTGAACAACTGAACTGTTTTTACTAATATCACTATGTACTATAATTCGTCTGAAAACATTTTCTGCAGACGATCCAATTCCATGAAATATTTCATTCACTATTTCTGAGTGATTAAAAGTAATTAAACAGTCACGGATTCTTAAACTTCTAAAGGTAATTAGCATTGAACCATGAACATCTGGAAATTTTGGTAATAAACATTGAACTTCCACATTTTTAGTACTAATTCTAATTAAACTAGAATCTATATGTTCAACCTCTTTAAAATACTCATTCTCTTTAGTGAAGTAATCATAAAGTTCCTCAGCTGAGGATATTCCTTTTTCTAAGTACGTTTCTATTTGAGATATATTCTCATCAAATTTCTCTTCGGTGTCTAGTTTTTCTTTTATCTTAAGTATCATCGGAAGTAGCCTTTCGGTGATTACTAATACACCCGAAAAACTTTGAGCAGTAGGTACATACTTGCCTTTTCTAGAAATATTGCATAATGAATGTGATGGAACTAAGTTTTTTAAACCATTGAAATCAAAATCACGTTCAAGTTTTAACTCGTTAAGTATTTCCTTTTTTAGATTTTCATCAGTACTATTAGGAATAAAATGGTCGATATGTAGTTCTCTAATCGAAACATCTTCATGGCAGTAATAACATTTTTTATTATGTGCTTTCCAAATCGCTCTTCTCATATTATTCTCCAATTGTTATCACATCCAATTACTAAATATTATATATCATTATATTTCAATAAATATCATAACTTATTTCAAACAAGTCATAAAAAGTTTCTTCTAACATGTTTGGTGATTCTCCACTGATTACTTCAAACAGTTGTACCATCCCCCATATTAGCATCGAAAAATGTTCTTATTGATGTTTTTTAAGTGATCCCATGAAGATGGTTTAATAGCAATATTAACAGCTTCCATAGGTAATAATTTATTTAAATATTTTCTTCTATTATTTCAGGTACATCAAAATCAGATAAGTCTTGAAGATGGTTACCTTCAAAAACATTCGTTAATACCGCAAAACCCGAGGCTGCGAAATTAATATCTTTAGTGAATTCCCAGAACTTCTTTTTAGTTCTTTATAGTTACCAACATAGTTTTCCGGATTGGTAAAAGAAACATCATCATTTTTATCTAAGCAGCACTTTTTGTGTTTTTTTCCACTTCCACGGGGACATAGATCATTTCTCCCGACTTTCCTCATTCTATCTTCACCTACTCACTACCAGTCCATTTTTTCGTAACACTTTTAACGTCAATACCAACTCTATTAATCCCCATCCAGTGTGAAAAGAACTCCGGATCATTACTATCGGGACTTGGATTGACATCGTATAAACGAACTTGTGTAGGACTTTTAACCGCATCACCCAAAAATATCGCGTGTTGTTGTGGTAAAATAGGAAGCTGACTTAATATGTCAGCGTTAGCTGACGACACCATTTGCCTCACAAAATTCTGATCTTCAGGATTTTGAAGCCGATGTACTATAAAGGAATTGCATTGGGAAAGTATCGTTTTTGATAGTTCAGATGGCCTCTGAGAAGATATAATTAATGATAGACCGTACTTTCGACCTTCTTTAGCAATTCGTTCAAAGACTCGTTTTGAAATTGAAACACGGTCTTTCTTACGATCTAATTGAGGAATGTAATTATGCGCTTCTTCTAATACGATGGATATTGGATACTTACCACGAAATTCCTTATATTCATCTACTTTTTCAATTCTCTGTACAAATTCTAGAAGTAGTCTACCTATAAGACCAGTAATATTTTCTAGAACCTCAAAAGGTAACAGTGACATGTCTAAAATTGTTACCTGGCTTTTTTTGTCAGGATTATTTACATTATCAACTTTAAATCTGTAATTTTCAAAATCACTCTTTTGATCCTCGCTACCCTCTTGTTCAAAAATGCCCCCTAAAACATAAGTTAAAAACTTAGCCAACGAATCACCAATATCTTCATTTCCTAACATAAAAGGGATGCTAATTCTTTCGTCTGAGTTATAGCTAGAAAGCCTTAATTTTAAACTAGAGAGAAATTCCTTATATTTTGCTTGTGATGAACCTATTTCATCAATAGCCTCATCAATGAATTCTGTTATTATTTTAGAAAAGTTAAAGTAAACTGGCAAATCGATATCCTTTTCATTTAATAGCGATTCCGTTTTGGAATCCTCAATAATTTTTTTGACTAGAGTATTTAGTTTGGTATAAGCTGTATCCACAGCTACTGAACTTACGTCTCCTTTAATTCCATAATCGTCTCTTAAATTTCCTGTTTCTTTTGCCTGCCGTAAATCATTCAATTCGGAAACAATGAGACAAATTAGTTGGTCTTCGTTGTCCTGCAATGTATTAATTAAATCATCAAGCTCATTCAACAAGAAATGCTTCATATCCCTATCATTCTTCTGCAGCAAATCTATCAATCTTAATATCTTATTTAAAACTGGTTCAGATATTGCTTTTTCCACATCACTACTATTGGTAAGTTCATAATTTTTAGCTAAAGCTATTGATCTTTTTAATATCGGCGCTTGTGTCTGATAAGAAGGTTCAAACAAATAGTCAAAGTCTTCATAGTTCATAAACCAGTATGGTACTCTCAAACCATCCCTTTTTATTGTAAAGGTGTTAACACGCGATTTTAATTCTTCATCTTCAAATTGAAAAGCTCTTCTATACTCACCATTCGTATCAAATATTACAACGTGAGCATCAGTTAATTTCCTTGATTCATTTGAAACCTTAAACTCTCCTTTAAACATAGATTGGAAAATGGAAGCTATTGTACTAGACTTTCCTGATCCAGTATTTCCAAGGACAGCTACATGTTTGCTAAAGAATTTATCTGGATTTATCTTAATATCAAATTCAGAAAATACCGGTGAACTACCAATCGGTAGATAATAATCTCTTTTCAAATCAATATCGCTTTCCTTAGGCTTATAATCAAAAATAATCTCTAAATCCTTTCTTAGCACATAACAAACTGGATTATCTAAAATTGGAAAATTGTAAACACCCTGTATGTATCGATTGTCATTATTTATCGTACCTATCATAGTAGCTACTATATATCGATTAGATTTTGGTAATAATATAGAGTTTTCCAATGCGTCAAATTCCGTCTCATCATTTATTTTCACTTTAGTTATCATTGAAATAATTTTTTCAGCACCTACTGGAATAGAAACATATGAGTTGATACGTGCGATTTCATAAATATCGTTAAAGCCACTTTTGAATAGTGTTTTTACACTATCATCCAATTCAATTACCACTCTGAAACTATCTATACTTATAACTCTACCAATTGTCTGCTCTTGCATCATTTTCCACCTCTGACTCTGTTTCATTTGAACCTGAATATAATTTTTGTAAACTAGCAGCTATTTTTTCGCGAGATTCAATTTCATGGAAGTTAGGAATAATCTTCTTTGAAAATGTCTTAAAATCTCCTAAATAAGGGCCTTCTAGAATGATAATACGAGGATCATCAAGCTCATATAGTTTATTAATCACTTTATTTTTTGTACCATTAAAATCAACTATGATAAGTGTAAAACTTGGAATAGACAAGGCTTGGTATATAATATCGTTAACATGTTCGTCGAAAAAACTGTAACCAATACAAAACAGTACTGATTGAGGTTGGGTAATGGCTGATGCAAACTGCCTGAACAATTCTGAGTAAGGAAAATCGAGAGTATAGCCTTTTTTATGTGCGGTTGGATAAATAATAATATCACCAGCTGCATCCAAGTTTGCTCTTACCCAATTAATGTCTTTTTCAACTAAGCCATATTGATTTTGCGCTGAATTTGATTCTCTTATCCAGGTAAGTGAACCATGTAACTTAAAATATCTAATCATTCGTTCTACTCGTCGTACTCTACCTTCTGTCGTGTTTCCAGGGTAATATAAATCATAATCATAAACTTCTGGCTTAAAAGTTCGATTATGAAAGCCACTAAATCCATTCATATAGTGAACACCTAGTTCTTCAAAAGTATTCTCAAAAGCCAAGTCATAATTTGTTGTAAAGATGTTGGCTCTTCTCAAATTTAAAGGGCGTTGTAATAAAGATTTAATAAGGCTATTATGATAAGTATATTTGCCATTTCTTTTCATTTCGTTACTGGTTTGTTCATCTTCTGGCGGATAATACTCTAGACTGTCTAGATCACATAGCTTGAATAACTCCGACTTAATCATATTTATCAATTTTTCTATTGATGTGGTAGTTATTTCAAGATGCGTTTTACCAAAAAAATCATCATATTCAAACCCATTTATAAGATTGCGAGAATGTCCTTCTACATATTGCAGTGCAAGAAGATAATCTAAAAATTCTTCTAAAGGAACCTTTATCTCTGAGGATTGTGATTCCTCATCTCTTAAAATATCATCCGAATTCTGATACTGTTTCACTAGGTGAGTAAAAAGTGTATAAATTTCGCCATCATGTTCTATAGCATTTTCAATTTGTTTGGGAAAATTCCGAATGGAAGTCGTACCTAGATGTAGCGATGACCCAGTTCCAAACAAAAAGTTAACATTATCAAGTTGTAGGTAATTTTTTAACATCAATCTTATTTTATCAATTAACTTTTCAGCACTCTTATTGTTGGGATTTTCATTTAAAAACTCATGTACCCAATCTTTTGACCCTACAAATAACTTACTCCTCTTTAACATCTCAAAATCATTTTCT
The DNA here is from genome assembly GCF_014280935.1 of Aquibacillus kalidii. Taxonomy (GTDB): domain Bacteria; phylum Bacillota; class Bacilli; order Bacillales; family Amphibacillaceae; genus Aquibacillus_D; species Aquibacillus_D kalidii. The sequence continues at coordinate 100,999 of NZ_JACLZI010000032.1, read as the reverse complement.
TCCATGGTTACCTCCATCAAAATTTATTATTTCTCCCTTATTCTTTTTTAAATTGCACCTATTCTAACGCATTGCTAGCTAACAACTTATAAAATTCAATTCCAGTAATAAGTTGTAACATATTACCAGGTGCCTTTGATTACAAACATCAGCATTCAGCACTAATTTACATGATTTCAGAAAGTTTCATACCTTCAAACTCCCAATATTGTGCACCTTGATAAGATCCTGATGAATTTACAGTACCTTTTCTAGTTTCTATTTCCCTGGTTAAAGGTGATAGATTCCACCTTTTCCCTTCGAATTCGACCTTTTTATCCTCTATAACTTCAACAACAATTGACTTATCCGAAATATAATTGATTTTATGTCCAATAAGCCCTAATTCTTGAAACGATAATCTGCGACTAGTTTTTTGTAAGAAGTTATTTTTTCTCCTCATTTCATCTGGAATAATTAATACCTCATCAAGAATAAATTCAATCATCCATTTACTTCTGTTTTGGATACTATTCTTATTCCACTTTGAACGATTGACTATATTGCTTTTAGCAATTTGTAGTCCAGCATTATTATTGTAAATTTTCTTTTTATCTGCGAAGCATTTATTCCCTAACTCTTGATTATGGCGAATTAATGTTAAATTACCGATATTATTTAAATACTCTTGATGTATGATTTCAAAATCCTCACCTAGTTCTTCTTCCCAGGTACTGTTCAAAGTTTGTGGCATAATATGCTCAATTTGCAACGTTTTATCATTCTTATCCGGTCGAGACTTTGTGATTTTTTCCTCTACTAATGACAATATAAACTTCGCTTGGTTAAAATTATAGAAATTCATTACATTAAGCTCACTTGTCATCTCTATATCATTTGGCAAACGTAATGCGTTTTCTTGGCTTGCTAAGATTTCAAACATACTATGCTTTTTGTCAACAGAATTTGCGAGTCTATCTATCTCTTTAACTAGTGGCGGAAAATTTTTGTTCTCTCCTTGTGTTAATTTTAAAATCCTTCGTCTCATAAAATACACTATTAGAGAGTCCAAAATATCAACAATATCTTTTTCATTAAGTTTCTCCTCCTTCCAATTATTTAGTAATCCAAGAAGGAAAGAATACACTATCGTTACGCCTATTGTACGTAAGTCTCTCAACTTATGATCGACTTTAGAGCTACCACTTGTTTTTCCCAATACAATATAAGAATAATAATTTGAATACCTATTCAAGTCATTTAACAGAACTTCAGTATCTAAATCCTCAAACAAATATTTAAAGTCAGCATATAATTCCTTATAATTATTTGTTGTTGCTTTTTTTAAGGCTTTCCCGGCTTTTAATTGCATAAAATCTCGTATAAAATTTGATACTTCTTCTGGCAATTGCTTTTCAATATGTAACCAGTAATCTTTGTATAGATTGTCTTGAACATCCGGTTCTTTACCAAGCAATAAATAGTTGCGCACTAAATCGGCCAACGATAATGGTTTCCCTAAAGAGTTCATAGACTCAAAAACTTCCTGAGGATTTTCCCATTTGTTTTGGGTAGGTTGCAACTCAATAGTAACGATACTAAACTTAGCAAGACCGTATGAAATCATGTCTATGAGATCGATTTCATCTTCTTTTTTCAATTTATTTAATTCACTTAGAAAGTAAGAATAGTTTAGATAAACTGCAGATTTTTTATTTTCATCTGTCAGATTTAAATTGAGTATGATATTTCGATAAGCCTCCCAATCGGTTTCTACTTGTTTCAATTTAATTTTGTACTCTGTATCATCAGTCACATTATCGTTTTTTAAGTATTTGTTATTAATAAACCTTTTAGAATTATCATCCTCTACTACATCACGAATAGCTACCAAAAATAGCATTGAAGTTGTGATTCTCTGTTGTCCATCTGTAAGTACTAGTTTACTTGGTTGTCCAAATATAGCATCAGTCTTTACATACACAATTGTTCCAAAAAAGTGTTCAGATTCTTGCCCATTAATATTGTCTGTTGCGGTTCTCTTAATATCATTAAAAAATACTTTGCACTGATTTTTATCCCACTCATAGTTTCTTTGATATGGTGGAATAAAGAAAGTCACATCATTATTTGACAAAAGATTTAATAGATGGTTTTCCCCAGCTTTCATTTGACTCCTCCTTGTATAGTTAATTTAGTGTTTGGAATAATTTACATATGTTATTCTGAATTGTCTGGATATCCATAATACGAACCTGTTCTATCATTTGTGTCATTTATTATACTTAATTTTAATGATTTTCCTAAACTGTTACGATATTTAACGAAGTTCACTATCTTTTTTACGGTCTATTTAAGTTATTCTCGGTAATTTTCTTACTTTACTCCTTTTCTACATTACTGAATAAATAAAACGCTAAAGAAACTGCAATGTTAAAATTAACAGTCTTTAGCGTTCTTGTGAGTTCCTAGGATGTATGAGCTAAACGCCCAAGCTATATACTTTATACATTCTCTTTCATCTGCTCATAACTATTAGCCACATCATACTTAACACCATTCTCAAGTGCAGCAAAGTGTTTACGACCGCAAGTTATTTTTCCATCCTCTCGTAATCTAAGGTCTTCTTGATCTGTGCTTCCTTTTGTTTCGATGACGAAGAATAACTTCTCAACACCATCTTTTTCAATTAGAATCGCCCAATCTGGATTATAGTTTCCTAATGGTGTATCAATGACAAATGACCCAGGCAATTTTATAAATAACTTAACATCTTCATCATTATTGAGTTTTTCAGCAAATGTTTTCTCTGTTTCAGAGTCATATTTAATATAGTTATAGACCGACTTTGAATTATCAACCTGAACAGCATTTGCTTTCATATATCCAACGAGCTCTTCATTCTCAAATAGTGATTGCTCGTAGTACTCGTGATCACCAGTTTTTTCGTACTTAATACCATCAATAATAAGTTTCCGCTTTTCACGATTTATAATTTTCATTACTGCTTCCATAAATGCTTGTGGATTCTTTTTAAAGTCCCCTAAACGTTCAGACTTTATTAATATATCCACTAGAGTTCGTCGTTTCAGATTTGTTTGTTCTTGAAGGTAGCGCAATATATCAGGTAGTCTACGTTCTTCTTCTAATGCTTCATAGACTCGCATCGTTTGACCTTCACCTGTCACCCCAGATTGTTCAACCTTTAGAAGAGCATTTTCTCTTTTTACCTTTCTTGATCTAAATGGTTCTAACTTTTTAATTGCTGAAACACTTTCACCTTTTAATCTTTTGCTATCCAAGTCAACTGAGTATGTCGTTTTAAACTTAATCTTGTCCCACAATTGTTTGAAATCATCACCAAGTAATACTTCTTTGTTCAATCCAACAGTCACTTTGTCTTTCCCATTAAATACAGGAAGTTTCTTAATCGATTTTTTGATTACTCGCTCCACTTCAACTTTAATCGGTGTAAACTCCTCTGGTACTATAAAATCTTCGCTTACTAAGTCCTGTTTAAGAGAGTCTTTCACTTTCCCTTTTTTATCAATGTACTTCTTATCTAATAGATATTTGAATAAATTCTCAGACTTCTCATAACCTAGTGTTTGTTCATTATCATTCTCATCTTTATACGTAATAGGCGCAAAGGCTTGCTGCTCAATATAGCCGAACTTGACTCCAGTTTCTTCTTCCATTTCTTTTTGAAGTGAATCAGCAAATTCCTCATATGATTCATTAGCAACAACAGTTAATATATTGTCGTTTTCGTCATATACTCGATGGCCATCTTTATTAACTGGTAACCGAAGACCTCGACCAATTTTCTGGCGCTTTGTTAGTGTGTCCTTTGTTTCTACCAACGTACAAATTTGAAATACGTTAGGGTTGTCCCATCCTTCTTTTAAAGCTGAATGAGAGAAGATAAAACGTTTTGGTTCCTCAAAACTTAGCAATCTCTCTTTATTCTTCATGATCAGCTCGAAAAAGGATTCATCATCTTTATTAGAACGAAGGGAACCATCCTTTGTCGTTCGACTATCTTTAAAATTACCCTTTTTATCCTGCGAGAAGTAACCACCATGGACATCTGCAACATTATAGTTTACAAGGTAACTATCTTCTTTAAATAACGTTTGATATTTCGGAAGCTTGATCAGACTCATGTACTCTTCTTCAAACATTTGAGCATAATCACCATGGTTCCAGGTACCATCATCGTTGTATATACGATAATTTGCAACCTTATCAATGAAAAACAAGCTAAGCACTTTGATCCCTTTATGGACTAGTTTTAACTCTTTGTCTAAATGCGTTCGGATTGTTTCACGGATTTGATATCGTTTAAGAAGACTATCATCCATCCCACCAATTACTTCGCCCAGCCCTAACACTTTTCCATTTTCAAATTCTATCGATTCATTTCCAGAGAAACAGTCGATTCCTGCTAATACATATCCCTGATATAAATCCCGTTCTCCAGATAATAAATAAAGATTTTTCTTTTTATTTGGATCTATTTGTTTTCGAACACGCTTAACCGTTCCATTTTTCTTCTTTTCGTCTAGCTCTACAGTTGCTTTATATCCGCTTTTATCGGATACACTCACTAGTTTTATATATGGATCATTATAATCATCATCTGAATTTACTGATAGCACCTCTATCTTTTTAACTAAACGTTTATCATAAGCGTCTACTGGATCCAATTTATACATCAGGTTATATGTTTCACGATGTGTTGCGGAATAACGTAATTTACATAATGGATTTAGTGAGGCTATAGCTTCCTTCGCCTTCTCTGTATTATCAACGCTTTGAGGTTCATCTATAATAACTATCGGATTTGTTTCTTGAATGAACTCAATCGGTCGCTTGCCATTCATCGTATCTCGCTCACGGTGAATTAGGTTCGCTTTCGTTTCCTTCTCAGGGTCATCAAAGCTTTTTTTGAATGCATCAATATTAATAATCATTACCTCGATGTCACTACTGGTTGCAAATTCACGAACTTTTTCAAGTTTAGAGGAATCATAGATAAAGAAATGACAATACTGCCCTGGATATAATTCATTGAAATGATCGACAGTCATTTGAAATGATTTATATACCCCTTCACGTATAGCAACACTTGGAACTACGATTACAAACTTCGAGAAACCATATTTTTTGTTTAACTCTAAAACGCTACGTGTATATACATATGTTTTCCCAGTACCAGTTTCCATCTCAACTGTAAAGTTCCAGTCTTGAATAGAACTGCTCTTTGTAAGATGGTTCTGCATTTGGATTTCCTGTATATTCTTTAATATCTCATGCTCCGAAAGTTCTAGTTTATTACCAATACCTAATTCTGTCTGTTGCTGTCCAAGAATATGGCCAGCACCAACGGAGAAGTTGGAAACTTTAACTGTTTGGCCTTCAAAGATTTCTACAATGGAGTTAACCGCATCTATTTGGTATTGTTGTTCATCAAATTTTATTTTCATTTGCGGAAACCTCCTTATATAACACGAATGTCTTCTATTTTATGACGTTTTAATATTTGTTGAGCGTTTGTTCGAACAGTATCATCTTTAAACCCTTCATCATAAAAGACAACACGAGTAGGGTTTAGCTTAGCGATTTTTTCAATGACATCCAAAGTAAGATTGCGCTCTAAGCAAATTAAAAGATATCCCATACCAACATCATAGAAAGACCTGCCCGCTATATTTTTCTGTTCAATTGGCACTGTTAAGTCTATGCCATACTTAAGTAACACTTCGTAAACAACATCATCCTGAGTACGTCCTTCTTTAACCGGATCAATCATATCCATTAAATCTTTTTCTAAATCCAATGATTCCTCATCCCATGTTCGTAGATTGGTTTCATCCAGCTTAAACACTTTAAAGCCTTTATCTAGATTATCAGTAATATTATCTTCCTCAATTATCTTATTTCCTGCTCTACGAATACGTTCTTTCCCTATATCACTAATTGTTTTATATCCAGCTTTATAAGCTTCTGATTTTACATCTGTTAACTCAGGAAGTTGAACTAATATATACCTGACATTCAAATTATTCTTGGATTGTAGTTTCATGACTGAATGAGCAGAAGTAGCAGATCCTGAGAAGAAATCCAAAATAATATCATTATCTTCACAAACTGTCTCAATTAATTGTTTAATCAAATCAACTGATTTAGGAGACTCAAAGATTTTATATTTAGTTTTAAATAGATTATATATTTCCTGTTGGCCTTTTTCCGTGTAAAAAGATTTATCATTAAAAATTGTTTTTAACATTCTTACAGCACCGTCAGCATAACTTCTACGGTAAATTTTATATAAACCATTTCTTGTTTTCCTTGCCTCGAGTAAATCTATATCCTTTGTAGCTTTAGTTCTATCCCATGTCCAACACCCTTCAAAACCATCGTCCCAGTTTGGTAATACCTCAAGAAAATCTTCTTCATGCTTCATAGATATATTTCCAGTACTTTCGTCAACATAAATAGGGTAATGTAAGTTCTTTCTATTATGTTTACCAAATTCTCGATGTGTATTTCTAAGTTCTATTAATCTATACTTTCTTCCACTTTGGTCAATTTCCTTATAATCTTTTTCTAATTGCCTATCGTCTTTCTTAACTGAAAAATATCCTTTATTAAGAAATGATTTCGAATAAACAAGAATATATTCATGGTTAGTTGCAAAAAATTTGTCTTGCGATCGTCCCTTAGGATTACATAAAGTGGTTATTTGGGCAACAAAGTTTTGTTCACCAAATACCTCGTCACATATTTTTTTTAAATTTGTAAGTTCATTATCATCAATGCTAATAAAAATAACACCGTTCTCTTTTAGTAAATTTTTGGATAATTTCAGTCTAGGATACATTAAATTTAACCAATCAGTATGATATCGACCATTTGTTTCAGCGTTTGTTTTCATGTTCTCTTCATTTTTCTTTTTATAGTTCCTAATATTGTCTTTAAAATCATCATGATAAACAAAATCATTGCCCGTATTATAAGGTGGATCAATATAAATCATTTTAACTTTATTTCGGTAAGAATTTTGTAGAATTCGCAAAACCTCTAAATTATCTCCCTCAATATAAAGATTCTGTGTTGTATCCCAATCTACACTTTCCTCCTTACACGGACGTAAAGTTCCAGTTGTTTGCTTCTGCGCAAGTTGAATGGCCTCTGTTTTACCGTTCCAGGTGAAATCGTACCGTTCTTTATCTTTCTCAACATGTTCACCCAAAGTCAACATGAACTTGTCCATATCAATTTTTCCCTCGGTAAAAATATCAGGGAATATTTCTTTCATTTTTTCAATGTTTTCTTGCACAACATCAAAAGTTTTTCCATCAAGCTTGTCCATTTAGCATAACTCCTTTATTCGATTTAATAATTGATCTTTTTCTTGTTCTTGTTTTTTTATTTTTATATGAAGTTCCATCTTTTCGCCAAAACCAAGTTGTTCCTTCTGTAATTGCTGAAGTTGATTTATATTTTTATCGGCATCATCTAAAGAATTGATTAACGGAATCAACTCTTCAGAAGATGCATTCATTTTCGGATAACTACTTATTTTTTCAATTAATGCACTCATCCTTACAGCAGAATCTATACTTTCATAAAAAGTATAAAGATTACTGTATAATAAATTATTAAAACAGATGCGCTGTAGAAAACGTTGCGCTGCTTCATCTACATTTGATAACTTAATCCGAGGTGAACAAATTGCATCTTCAACTACGGTCTTAGTCTCGTCATTATGATTTAACCGCTTATGGGCTGTACTAATACTAATATTCTCATATTCGTCAGATGCTAAAATCACAATCGGATTTGGCATAACCTTATGAAACAACTTGATCATTCGTTCATACCGCTTTATCGATTTAAACGAGATGAAAAGCCAATAAATTTCTTCGTATCGCCTATTTTCGTTAACATACTTTGGTGTTTTCAATGTGTCCTGTTTACAGATACTAAGTAAATAAATGCTTTCAATTTCGGTTGTTAACAATTCTTTTTCAGCAGTCGTTAATTGCCCTTGTTCATGAAAATGCTTTTTTGCTATCTTACGATTGAAGATTGTTTTCTGGGGCATTTGAAATAGGCTAATTAATTGATCACGCACTAACTCACCTACTTTACTATGAGATAAGAAATCAGCTCAAAGTCCTCTACTCGTTGCGTTGTGTCATAGGATAGGGATGACTCTCCTATTCTAAATAATGATGCCATTCCAATTTCCTCATTTTTTCCAATGATAAAATCTATTGCCGAAGATAGCATGGACTGGTATTTTTCCATATCAGAGTTACCATCGGTTTCCTGCTCGAAGGTATTTATTAGTTCTGGGAATACTTCGTTTTGACCAAGGCAAAGCTTCCGGTATAAATCTAATATTTGTTTACTCTTTACATGGCTAAATGAAACACGTTCATTATCATCAATATAAATTAAATAATATGGTTCTAAAGCACTTTGATCCTGTATAACCGCCTTCTGATTAATCTGACGAAGGCAAAATATGATTCCAGGATTATTATCAGATTCTGTACCACCTGATGCTATTGCATATAATCCTAATGGAGCTTTCTCAATCACCTCTCTGTGCTTTTCCATATATTCCACTAAATCCATTTTAAAATCATTTAGAGTCAGATCTGTAATTGAAAGTCCTCCTGACATTTCTTCTAAGTCAATTACTTCCTCTTGAAGTTGTTCAAGCTGCTTTCGGCGGTATTCAAGATCGTTCATTTTTTCGCCTTTGTAATCAATAACATTTTCTTCACCTGTTGCAGATATATCAACAAGTGCCATACGCCCTGTTACACGGGCTTCCAGGTTGATATACTCATCCAGTTCCATATTCGGCCAAAAATTTACTAGCTGTATTTTATCGTTCTTAGACCCAAGACGATCAATTCGTCCAAATCGTTGAATTATACGAACAGGATTCCAATGTATATCATAGTTAACAAGGTAATCACAGTCTTGTAAGTTTTGACCTTCTGAAATACAGTCAGTAGCAATTAATATATCTATTTCTTCCGTTGCATTAGGATAAAGTGCCTCTCGCCCTTTTGATTGTGGTGAAAAATGGGTTAAAACTGCATTTAGATCTTTTGTCTTAACACCTTTCATCGTGGTTTTATTGCTGCCGGAACCCGTAACTAACGCAGAATGTACATTTAAATTACTTTGTACCCAGTCGGCTATATTCTCATATAAGTAATTTGCAGTATCTGCAAATGCTGTAAAGATAATTATTTTTTTGTTCTGTCGATTAATCGGCTTTTGAATTTTGTTTTCGATGTGTCTCTTTAAATATTGTAATTTTTCATCACGGACTGGTTGAACTTTAGCCGCTTCTAATATTATTTGTTCTAAATATGTCTTATCATCTTCAAGTGCTTGTCTCCATTTAATACGATCCATATCCTGAATTAATACTTTTACCTTTGAACCTATCAGCATATCTTCAATTTCATCGTCTTCAATGTTTACATCGCTAATATTCAATGAGCTATCTGTATATTCTTTGTAATGATCTAACTTGTATATAAGATCGTCAATTCGATGAAGTAATGATGCAATAGTTTTACCAAATGAATATATGGAACTTTCCATTCGCTTTAATAGATTAACACGCATCAGGTTTATTAAACTTAGTTCACGATCTAATTGAGTTAAAACCGACTTATTACTTATTACAGTATCGTATTTCTTACTATATTCAGCCCTTTTCTCAGGTAAAAGATATCGTAATGGTGCATAAGCACTAAGATTCAATCTATTAATAGTTTTGTTTACTTCCTCCAATGGAGGAAATTCATATAGATTGTCAATCGGCGCATGTTCATTAATTGGTTTTAAACGTTTAGGGAATTTACCTATTTCTTTTAAATCATAGTACTTTTCAACGTGTTTCCGAGAACGAGCTATGGTTAATGAATCTAGGAGTTTAAAATAATCACTATTTAACATCTCTAATAATCTATCTGTATTGCGTTCTTCGTCCTCCATTTTCAGCCACTTATTAAATGCTGTTTGTGCTCTGCGTAGAGATGTTTCAATACTATGAATGCCTACATACCCCAGCGCGTCATCTTTTCCTTCTGTTATGAAGGCTACTTGGTTTTTCAAATCTTTCATTCGGTTGTTTACTGGAGTTGCTGATAACATTAGTACTTTTGTTTTTACACCTGCTTTAATTACTTTGTTCATTAATCTTTGATAGCGTGTTTCATGATCCTTCCTTGCATCGTTGTTTCGGAAGTTATGTGATTCATCGATTACAATAAGATCATAGTTACTCCAGTTGATAGTCTCTAGGTTAATATCCCCGGATATTCCATTGTAACGACTTAAATCTGTATGGTTTAGAACATCATAATTAAACCGATCAGCAGCTAAGATGTTTCTTTTATCGTTAAGTGTATAAATCGTCCAATTTTCACGTAACTTTTTCGGTGCCAATACTAATACACGATCATTTCTTAGTTCATAATACTTAATTACCGCTAAAGCTTCGAAGGTTTTACCAAGACCAACACTATCCGCAATGATACATCCATTATGTTTTTCTAGCTTATCGATTGCACCAAGTACTCCATCTCTTTGAAATTTATATAGTTTGTTCCATACAACTGTTTCGTGAAAACCAGTTTTTGATTTTACTATTATATCTTCATCGAGCTCATCCAAGTAGTCTCTAAATATATGGTAGAGAGTAACAAAATAAATAAATTCAGGATTATGGTCTTGGAATAGAACTTCTAGTTGATTAAGTAATTCCTCTTTTACATCTTCAAGTTGGTGCTTATCATTCCAATATGTATCAAACCATTTAATGTATTGCTCAGACATTGTTTTTTCATCTGTGTACGTAGTAAGAGCTGGTTCATGTGAATAAGTAAACCCTAGACTACTACTCCGAAAATTAGAACTTCCAAACATGGTAAATGAATCATGTCTTGGATTCTGAACATTAATCATATTCATAGTTGGAACTGAAGTTTTAAATGATTTTATTTCGACTTTTTCGAGGATCCACTGAGCACACTCTTTAGCAATCTTACTCTGAGTTAGAAGACTTCTAAATCCTGCTTCATCTTCAAATCCCGAAAGTCCTCGTTCCCTTTCTAGTTGATTAGTATTTTGTTTAGTATCATGGGGTTTTTCTGTAAAGGAAGGCTCAGTAAATAGAAACTTTACGTGATCTACTTTAGATAATTCCTTTTTTAATGCATTAAAGGCATAGATTGTAAAGTAAGCAGACATGATTGATAACTTTGCGTCAGACCTAATATTTTCTTTAATAGTTTCACCAATTGATCCCATTTTCTTATTATCAAGTAGCTTTTGCATGATTATATCCCCTTAGAGTATATTTTTATCTTCTATACTATCAATTTCACTAAGTATATTAGTTACAATATTTAACCTTCTTTTTCCACACTGTTGAAGAATAATTGTGGTATATTTACCGTTTTTCATAAACTTGTCACTGTTGGTCTTATGCAACTGGTGAATTAATTCAGTCATCTGGTTCTCATTTATCTTATCTTCCCAGTAATTATCTATTATTTGATTAATAGTGGATGCTAGATCCCTTTGTGTTCTTTGATACAACTTAACTTCCACTTTGAAGTTCACCTACTCTTACTTTTTTTATACTTTATTTTTATTTTATAGGTAGTCCAATAGTTGCACAATAGATATTGAGAAAATTGCATATATTTTCTCGAAGCACCTGCATTCATATATGAAAGGGGGTACCCATCCGTTTCATGCCCCACCCCTTTACATAAACCGTTGTTTATTCATTTGGATACATAACGTTTTTTTTGCGTTACAGAAACAACATGAGTGGTGAGAGGAGCGCACTATGAAAGGAGGAATGAAGTTTGAACAACTCATTGGTCAAGATTCTAATTGAAGCTAAGAGCTAAACAAATGGATCCCTGCAAAGTTCCTAGTGAAGTACGACATTCAAAAGGTTAAGCTATCAGAACTTGAGGATGATGAACTCATTCTGACTATGAAAAACAAGTCAGGGGGATTGGTATTGAAATTAACACTCAAAGGTTATCACCACTTCAATAAAAAATTATGATTATCCAATAACATTTAGGAGGAATTTATTTATGCAAAAGGACTTATGGCTTGATCATGAATTGATTAATGGGAAAGGAGTTTTTATCCCAGAGATTAAAACAATCTATCAATCTTTATTAAATGAAAGAGAAAGAATTCAAGATGAAATAGTCGATTCCATTGAATGTAATGACTATGTAAAGCTATCTCAATTACTAGCTAGCAGAAGTAGGATCCAAACAGCTCTATTAGAAGTAGAGGCATTACATGAAGATGTTTTGAAAAACAATATTTCTACTAAAGAGCGAGTTTCTTATGTACTAACCAATGTTGCTGAATCACTGGAATCAAAAGGAGAAGATGAACTGTTAAACGTAATTAAGAGCTTAGAAAAAATGAATCAATCTACACATAGCTTGGTGGCTAAGTCATTAGATTTCTCATCTATAGCAATTAGCAAAGGCAATCAATTTAATCATAAAGCAGGAAAGTTTCTTGTGAAGAAAACGTCAAATGGACTATCCAAGCTTGCAGATGCAATTAATAAAAAGTCTTAATCTATTGAAAGGAGGTGAGAAACATATGAAATCCGGTATGCAATCCCAAAGGAACAATTTAGTACCATTCTCTAATAATGAACCTGAAATAGTTTCACTACCTAATATTGTCGTATCCACTGTCGAATCAAAACAACGTGTTGAAGAACTACAATCATTTGTTAAAGAAGTGATGGTGAAAGGTGTTGATTATGGTTTAGTAGATGGATTTTCTAAGCCGACATTACTAAAACCAGGAGCTGAAAAGCTTTGTGAAGTATTTGGGTTCTCTAAAACAGCAGATGTCGTCAATCGTATCGAGCAATGGGAGTCTGGAATCTTTGCTTATGAAGTTAAGATGAAGCTAATACGTAAAGACAATGGACTCGTTGAAGCTGAAGGCCTAGGTTCATGCAACAGCAAGGAATCATCTTTTCAACAACAAGATCCTTATACCATCATCAACACCGTATTGAAGATGGCCAAAAAGAGAGCATTAATAGATGCAGTTCTATCTGCAACACGTTCAAGTGGTATGTTCACACAAGACATTGAAGATTTTCCTACACCTAAAACAAACATTACTAAAGGAGGTCGTGAGCAAGTATCAAAAGCTCAACTACAGAAGATTTTCCATATCGTCAATGAAATGGACATGCCAACAGATGTTGCAAAGGAAATGATGAAGATGACTTTTGGTATTGAGCGTAGTACACAGTTAACAAAGAAACAAGCATCGGATTTTATTCAAGACTTAGTGATGTTAAAGGAGGTGAGGATGATGGATGATCAAAACAATATTAAGTGAAAGCACATCGACTGCAAATGCAATCCATGTGCTTTTTTAATGCAAAAAAATAGATGAGCTCATCGGCATATGAACTCATCTAAGTTAAGTATTCAACAACAGTATATAGTATCAGAAGTTATCACTCAATTAGGAGGGACGCATATCGTCTCTCCTTTTTTATTTCAATCAAACAATAATGGAGGAATTTATAATGAACAATTCAATTGATAAAATCACTTTTAGAAATCTATTAGCAACAACAACACGTGAAAAGGAAGATAGTTATGTAGTGAATCAGATTTTCAGCCGCTATCCATCTATTCAGGAATTGTTGGATGTAACAGAGGAAGAGTTATTACAAATCAAAGGTATTGGGAAAGTAAAAGCTAAACAAATTATCGCTGCACTTCAACTTGCACGCATGAATCCGTGTCCAGTTGAACAACGATTTACGATACGTTCCCCTCAAGATGCTTATGATTACTTAAAAGACATGCAGTACCTTGATAGGGAATACTTTGTCGTGCTTGGCTTAAATACCAAAAATGAAGTGTTGTTTCGTGAAACTGTCTTTATTGGTTCACTTAATGCTTCAATTGTACATCCTAGAGAGACATTTAAACTTTTAATTCGCCGTAGTTGTGCAAGTGCTATCATTGCACATAACCACCCAAGTGGGCAAACAACCCCTAGTCAGGAAGACATAACTGTTACCAAACGATTGGTTGAGACAGGAAACATAACTGGCATAAGTATTCTCGATCACTTGATTATCGGACATGAAAAGTATGTGAGCTTAAAAGAAAAAGGATATCTATAAAAAAATATTTTTTAGTAAAGTCAGTGAAGGTGCTAGAAATAGCGCCAACACTGACTTTTTCTTGAAATTATCAAATTATGGGCTAAAGTAAACCAAAATCAAATCCTTCTTGTTAAGTACCACCGTTAAATCACGGTATAACCCTTGGTACAAAGGAATTTTTAATATATACATATAAATCTTATAATCTACAAAATAACCTAATAATCACAATCACTTTGTATATATCCGTATAAAGCTGTAATTGTAACATTGAATTTGTAAATTTTAGATCTTTAGATCTTTAGATCTGTATAACTTATTTTGTAGTAGTTTACTATAATATATATCTAACAACACTCTATCATTACCTGAGAATATGTATGTGTACATTGACTATATATCCTTTGCTACAACTACATTTATGTGTTATGCAGTTCGTTTGGATAGTAGGTTAATAATCGTTCTCTCATTACCTTGTTCTGCATGACGTTTATACATTCCAATACCTATATTTCTAGAACCATCAAGCAATCCTTTATTACGTATAAGATGGATATAACTTAGAAACATATTATCTACATCCTTTGTATCATCATTAGTGCAAAACACCATATGACATATATCGTGTTGCCCCGTAACTGTTGTTTTACTTATTTCTGAAAGAAGGGCTTGCTCTGTTACCTGTTGTTCAGTAGCTGCTTGTGTAGACACTATCATCGTGCCACCAACATCATAGGGAACTGCTTCTATCTTTTCTACACACGGAAGCTGGCAATTAAAAAAGATTGAATCCTTACTTAGACTGTCTTCAACCCTAACTTGAATATCTGTCTTAGGATAGCGCTTAGTCCCCTTACTCAGCCATATTTGTGCATTATTTATAATGTTGTCATCAGAAATTACCCACCTATTCAACCCGTCAAAAATAGTCTTAAGTACTCTTTCTAGTTGGATTTGACTAGGCAGTTGTCGTGTTGTAACCTCTATTTCAACATTTATTGGATTATGAAATGGATTTAATGATTCCCTTCTCAAAGCAGTTCTTGCTTCTTTCATAATCAATTGTTGAAAAAACATCATTGAGTGATTTTGAATTAACTTATTTTGAATTTGAGGTCTTACTTTTGCTTTTGGTTTATCATAAATTTGAATAATTAAATTCTGTCCAATTTCAGATGCAGTAACTTTAGGTAGGTTGGTAGATTTATTTATCATAATGCAATTTTCCCTCCTGTGCGATCTATTGCATTTTGCAACTTAAGGCTTGGTACACAGTCCATTCTGATTACTTTAATTACCTTATCAGTAGGTAAGATATTTATTTTTGTTGCATCTCCAACAAATTGTTGTTCTTTATAGAATGAATTATTGTTTATACGATAAACCGTTTCTACTTCAGAAGCATACCCCTGTTTTATGAACCATTTTACGGAACGTTCGATGTCATTCTTAGAACAACCTAATGTATAACTCAAAAGGTCACTAATATATATCGAACTGTTTACTATACGGATAGCATCAGGATCAACGCCTCCAAATTCATCTATCCAATGAAATAGATATAACTGCCCAAATATCCTTATTTTACGGTCACTCCACAATGTTTTGTCTCTTAATATTGAACCGCTCATTACTTCCACAGGTAACTCAACATAACCATTTAGGGAATCCTTCATATCAAAACGATTTCTAAAAATACTCTCATTCGAATAATATTTCTTGTTGACGTTATCGTAGTCGGGAGTAACAAGAATACGATACAGATTACTCTGATATGATCTCTTTAACTTTTGTATAAAATAGTTATTACATAGCCACTCAATCGCTTTTCTTGTATGGTACTCCGATAAATTAACTTCTTTTGCAATAGTGTTAATGCCCATAAAACATTCACCATTCGGTTTGGCACCCGCTACCCTACACATAAGCAGATATACCCGTAATTGATTCTCTTTAAGCTCCGGAAAGATATTGGTAAAAACTGTTCTATCAACAAAAAATGTATGATTTGACAATTTGTATGTCATAATTAAATGCCCACCTCATTAAGACTAATATTATTGTCTTAATACTATCAAACTGATATAATAGTGTAAAGAACAAATAATGAAGGAGGACTTACCATGGTATATAAAATTACTTCTGTTGAATATAACATTTTAAAAAACAGTAGCCTTGGCGAACGTATTCGTTTAATTAGAAAAAAGCTTATGGATGAAGTAGACCATGAATTTTACACAACTAAATCCATATCTAATAGAACTGGAATTGCATCACAGACAATTACATCCATCGAAAGAGGTGAATCAAGAAAGCCATCTTTTAATGTGATACATGCATTATCCAAAGAATTTCATGTAGAAATGCAAGTATTTACCGATGAATTCTATCAAGCAGATGAATTCCTATTTTCAGTTGGCCCTCAAAATGATGTTATAGACATTTCGGATATTGATTTAGATGAAGTTGAAAGTCTGGTGATAGGAGAGAGAGAATACTTTATCAAAGATATGGACAACGGTGAAAAAACTTGGAATCACCGGCGGAGGGTCTCGTTTATAGTTCATGAAGATATGTCTGATAACGAAAAGAAGGTACTTTACCACTTCGATAAACCAATGACAGAGATTGAATTAACTAGAGTACTTAGTCAATTAATTCAATCTGTTGAGCTATCTCCTGAAAGCTTATCTTCCTCTGAATGGAATGAAGCAATAAAGAGATCACCGTTATCAGAAGCGCATCAGATCATATCAAGACCTTACAGTGGTTTACCTGGTACTGAGTAAATCTAAATTGGATGTATATGTACTATTTTAATTATTGTATTTAAAATTAATGCTGAGAAGAGGGATATCCATTGGAAGATGAATTACGTTTATCATTAGAAAAGATAAAGGAAGAAGGACTACATAACTTAATAGATTGTTTAAACAATGAGTCTGAAAAGCGAGAGCGTTTTATAAATCAACTTGCACTTATACTGAATAATAATCTTGAACCAGATTTAAAGAACCCGAAACAAGGAACATAAATAAAACTTGCTTAGTCAAATTTAAGGAGGAATCTTAATGCTAAAAGGAGTAATCTACGCACGAGTAAGTATAGAGGAACAAGCAACAGAAGGATACAGTATAGAGGCGCAAAAGCAGCTTCTCTATGACTATGCCAAGCAACGTGACATTCAAATTATTGATGAATATATTGATGAAGGACGTAGTGGAAAGAGTATTGAGGGTAGACCACAAATGCAGCGACTACTGAAAGAGTCAAAAAATGGTGAATTTGATACTGTTATCACATATAAATTAGACCGATTGGCACGTAAAACTAGAGATTCACTTGAGATTGTCGAAACTCTTGAAAAACACAATGTTCAGTTAATGAGTTATTCGGAAAGCATCGACACAACCACACCTGGTGGTAAGATGTTCTATACTGTTATGAGCTCTGTTGCTGAAATGGAACGTGCAACGATAATTGATCGTGTAAAGATGGGAATGAATCAACGAGCTAATCAAGGAATGTGGAATGGTGGAATAGTGCTTGGTTATGATGTGATTAACAAAGAATTAATCATCAATGAAGTTGAAGCAAACATTGTAAAAGAGATATTTATCCTAGCAAGTAAAGGACATGGCTATAAGAAAATTGCCTATGAAATGAACAAGCTTGGTTATAAAACAAAAAAGAAGAAGGATTTTTCTATCGCAACCATTAAAGGTATCTTAGAGAATCCATTATACATTGGGAAAATTCGTTATAATCAGCATGAGAATTGGTCAGAGAAAAGACGGAAGGGTAAAAATAATAATCCCATCATTAAAGATGGCATACACTCACCAATAATCGAAATGGAGCTTTGGAATCAAGTGCAACAAAAATTGAAAACACGCTCCTTCCGTCCTGCACAATCTTCAAAGCCATATTTCTTAGGGCGCCTACTTCGCTGTCCTGAATGCGGATATGGAATGACTGCGGCAAAATCTAGAGGGAAAAATGGAAAGCAATATAGACTTTATCAATGCGGTCAATATAAAAACAAAGGTAGAACTGCATGCCAAGCTCATACTATTAATGCTGATAAAGCTGAACAGCATATTATTGACGAATTAAAGCGTATTGTGACAATTCCTTACTTTATTGACAAACTAGTAGAAAAAATGAACGCTGAACGATTAAATGCTGAATCACCGTTACTTAACGAGCAAAAGCGATTGTTTAAAAATAAAAGAAAGATTGAAAAACAGTTAGATAATCTAGTGACATTACTTATGGATGATCCTGATCTAAAGGATATTTATAGTAAGAAAATGCTAGAACAGAAAAAACTACTGGTAACCATTGAGAGTCAAATAGAGAAAGTTGAAATAGAGCTACAAACCATCAGTAAAGATCCCATCGACGCTGAAGCTCTTTCTCATCTTCTTAAAAACATTGATATGCTACTGGATAAAGCAGATGCCACAGAAAAGAAGGAGCTACTTGCACTCTTTATAAAGGATATCCAAATAACCAAGGAAAAGGTATCCCACAAAGAAGGGCGACAAATCAAGAGCATCAATTTGATGTTTGATTTCACCATTGAGGCTTTACAAGGTAGCTCTAGTATATTAATTAATAAAATGTCTGAAATAAACTGCATTGCTCCGCTAGATACAACCTTCATGGAAGAGCCATCTTCAAGGGAGGAAAACTTTAGGGAAGCCTTATCTTCCCTTAATATTTTACCCTTATTTATGATACGGTTCCCCCCTATTAATCCGAAACGCCCGATAAACCTGCTCCAACAACACCAACCTCATCAACTGATGTGGGAATGTCATCTTAGAAAAAGACAATGCGAAGTCACTCCGCTT
Organism: Aquibacillus kalidii; assembly: GCF_014280935.1. Taxonomy (GTDB): domain Bacteria; phylum Bacillota; class Bacilli; order Bacillales; family Amphibacillaceae; genus Aquibacillus_D; species Aquibacillus_D kalidii. The sequence continues at coordinate 81,922 of NZ_JACLZI010000032.1, read as the reverse complement.
CTGTACTGCATCACTTAATCCTAATGATCCACCAATAACTAGAGCAATTTTGCTTTTGCCATGTGTCGCCAATTGGTCTAATTTTTCGGCAAACTTTTCAGAGGAAAGCATCTGTCCGTTTATTTCCAGGGAAATAACGTAGGCATCTGTGGCGATTTTTGTCAGAATTTTATCACCTTCTTTTCGCTTAACCTCCTCCATTTCCGCTTGACTCATATTTTCTGGTGCCTTTTCATCAGGTACTTCTATAATCTCTATAGTGGCATACGCCCCTAACCGCTTCGTATATTCTTGTATCCCTTGCTTTAGATATTTCTCTTTTAGTTTTCCGACAGTCACAATTGATATTTTCATAATGAACCCTCTCTTAATTACAACTAGTTTTTATAAAATTGTCATATCGCATAATTGATTTACCTCATATTTTATCTTAACCTAGAAAGAGATACAAAAACACTATGTTTATCCTAGGAGGGTAATGATGGAACGGATTATATTTATCGAAACTGGAACGGGAATAGATGTACATGGACAGGATATTACAAAGGCAGCTGTTCGAGCTGTGGAAAATGCTATCCATTACAATTCAATGCCGGGTATCAAAAATTATTTACCAGAACAATCCCTACATAATATGATAGTAAATGTGAAGCTAGCTGTTCCGATGGACAAAGAAAAGTTAGACATCGAACGCATTAAACAAGAAATTCCTTATGGTACCGTCAATGTAGAAGTTATGGATGGTGGCATGGCTACAACAAGTGGAATTGTATTAGAGGACAAAGATGACAAGAATGACTTAATGTATATTGTTAATGCTTCCGTTGAGGTTGGTTACTAAAGAGGAGGACTCAGTTCCTTCTCTTTTTGTTTCAATAAAATTATCATAGGTTGTCTCACTACCTGCATACATATAAGTATCAACTTCTAAAAGGTGGTGACATCCTATGGCTCGAAATCTAACCTCTCTACAATTAATACGTTATGGAGTTGGCTATATCTTTATCGCCTCAGCAATTATGAAGTTATTTGTCGGGAATTTTGTTAGTGCTTTTGCTAGCTTTGGCATTCCCAATCCGGCAACGATGGTTCTAGTTGTGGCAATTGTAGAATTTGTTTGTGGGATACTCCTAATCTTAAATTACTACGTTCGAAATGCAACCATACCACTCATGGTGATTATAATTGCCGCTATCCTACTAACCAAAATTCCACTTTTACATCAGGGATTCTTCTCCTTTGCCTTTGAAGCAAGATTAGATATTATTACCCTTATTCTTCTTTGGATTACTTGGAAAAACCATAAGTAAAAGAAAACTCAGGTTACGAGAACCTGAGTTTTCTAGTTATCTAGAACAAACCTATCTACCTTTTGATTTAGATGATCACTCATAGTGGATAATCCATGCAGTGTGGCAGAGACCTCTTCAAAAGCAGCACTCACTTCCTCTGCTATGCCTGCTACAATTTCTGCATTAGATGAGTTATGCTTGGCAACTCCACTTACCTGCTGAATAGTTTCTCGTACTTTTCGTATTCTACTAGAAACCTTCTCCATATTTACCATTACATCATTTACATGCAAGGATACATTTTCCGTAGAATCAACTATTTCTTCAAATCTTCCTTTTGTGTTCAAAATAATTTCTTTTCCATTTTCAGTTGAATCCTTTGTTTGCTTCATCGTCTCTACCGCATAAACGGACTCTTGTTGTACATCTTGGATTATTGCGCTTATTTTCTCTGTCGCGTTAGCAGACTGGTTAGCCAACTTTCTCACTTCATCTGCCACTACTGCAAACCCCTTACCAGATTCCCCTGCTCTAGCTGCTTCAATAGCTGCGTTTAAAGATAGCAAATTGGTTTGGCTTGCTAAATCGCTGATTACGGAGACAATAGAATTAATTTGATTTGTTTTACCACCTAGAATATTAATCCTTTGCTCGGATTGCTTCACTTTAGATTCTATTTGGTTGATTTGATTAACGATTTCTTGCATATCTCCCATACCGTCTGAAGCTTTCTGTTTAGCTACACTAGATAAGCCTGTTACGGTTTCGATATTGTTCTCTACCTGATCGATTTGATTGGATATATCATTCATATAATCATTCATTCTTTCGATACTATCTAATTGATCCATTGTTTCCGATGAAACGGATTCCATCGATGCCGCCACTTGTGTGACACCGCTCTTTGTCTCCTCCGCGTTATGGGAAAGTTGTTCAGCCGTTATGTTGACATGCTTGATATTATCAATAACACCTTTTAGGACTTGTCCTAATGATTCAGTCATTATGTTAAAGTTATTCGTTAGACTTCCTAGCTCATCCTTTGTATGAACCTTTAAAGATGGAACGGTAAAGTCTCCTTTTGCCACTCTTTCAACCTGCTTAGATATTTTGGCTAGCGGTTTTGTAATAAGTATGACTGATAAATATATTAGAGCAACGGTCACAATAATAGATCCTATACTTATAATGATATTCCAACTAATTCCTTCTTGACTAAGTGTAACAGATTGTTTCACTCTAGCCTTTATCGTTTCATTTGCGTTATCCACAATCTTTAAAATCGAATTATTCGCTCGGTCAAAGTATGCGATACTCTTATAAGCTTCGTCCTTAGCTACATCATAATTACCATTTTTAGAATTAGAAATGACATTTTCGACTAACTGCTTATAGTTGTCACTATGTGTAACGAATTCTTTATATTGTATAGCCACATTTTTATTATCCAATTGTGTAACAATTGGTTCCATCTCTTTTTTACTCATTTCTAACTTCTCCATAGTTGACACTATATCACGCTCAATATTCTTCATGGTCACTGTCATCGTCGTACTAGTTAGCTCATTTATTAGCTTGTTTATGTATAATAGGTCGTTATTCATACTAGTTGCTTGAATCATAATCGGTAGGGACATTTGATCTATTTCTTTATTGTTATTTGTTATTGCACTCATCTTATTATAAGTAACTATGCTCATAATGATTAGTAATAGTAATACCACTGAGAAACTAATCACAAGACGTGTACGAATAGTTAGATTAGCTGTAAACTCTTCCCTCTTCTTCATATGCTGCCTCCTTCATACTATGTACCTATCATACATAATCGACAATTTTTGAAGAAGAGGTATAGAAGTAACTTTACCTAAATTTTACATAGAATTAATAAAAGGCCCAGGATTCGCTCCCTGAACCTTTTAAAGGATAAATTACGGATGTGATACGATAAATTCCGCATTACCTGATAATGTATAGCTATCAATCGTTGAAGGTAAAATGAAATTATCGCCCTTAGCAATATCGAAGGCATTGCCTTCAACTACAATCTGACCCTTTCCATCTACTACGCTAATTTGCAGAAAATCATTCGTTAAGCTTTGATCAACCTCTCCATCTAGTTGCCAGTGGTAAACAGTGAAATATTGTTCTTCGACTAACCTTTTCACCTTTAACCCATTACTTTCCGATTCAGATTGATCAATGTTCATTGTTTCATGTGGAACATTCGTCACCTTTATAGCAGCGTCTAGATGTAATTCTCTCGTATTTCCTTGTGCATCTGTTCGATCATAATCATAAACTCGGTATGTAATATCAGAGCTCTGTTGTGTTTCCAATATAACGATCCCTTTTCCAATAGCATGAATGGTGCCACTTGGAACATAGACAAAGTCGCCTGCTTTAACCGGAACCCTTCTTAACAAATCATCCCATTTACCATCTGCCACCATCGCTTTTAATTCGTCTTGAGTCTTCGCATGATGACCAAATATAATTTCAGCTCCAGGCTCTGCACTTAAAATATACCAACACTCTGTTTTACCATATGGTTGTTTCTCTACCTCTCTTGCATATGTATCATCTGGATGAACTTGGACAGATAAATCATCATTGGCATCTAATATCTTTATTAATAAAGGATATTCTTCCTCATTATCTTCTGCCTTATTAAATAACTCCCCATTTTTTTCCCAAGCATCCTTTAGTGTGAAGCCTTTTAATTCGCCATTTAGTATCGTACTTGGCCCATTAGGATGTGCAGAAATAACCCATGCTTCACCTGTATGTTCATATGGAATGTCATAGTGAAACTCTGTTTGAAGCTTTGTTCCACCCCATATTCTTTCCTGAAAAACTGGCTTTAAAAAGATAGGCTCTTTATACATCTTATACTCTCCTTAAATACTAGGATCATTAACAACTATAATTTTATGTCTCTTACTTAAGATACTATGTGTACAACATGAAATCAATTGAATCTTAATCGTTTTTATTAATCCATTTATTACTTATACACATAATTGTACACAACACGACAAAAAGTGACTTTATCAACAAACTTTCCCCAGTCACAAACAGGTTATCAACAGATTCTATCCACATATCCACAACCCCATTTGCTATTTTGTATCAGAATACGTGTTCGCTACCATATATAGAAAGTTATCCTCAGGTTAATCCACAGGGTGTGTATAAGTTTGTTGTTATGCACAGACCAAGCTGCAATGCCTTTATTCTTGGGTTTGCCAACAAAAAAAGACTAGGATTTCCCCTAGTCTTCCCTGTTAATAATCTAATGATGCTAGTTCTATCGTAGCTTGTTGCTTTTCACCATTTCGATAATAAGTAATAACCATATCCTCTCCAACTTCTTTCACTTGGTACAAATGCTTTCGGAGATCAATGATATTATTGATTTTTTGATCATCTAATTGAGTAATTACATCGTATGGAACCAAACCTGCTTTGTCAGCTGGTGAAGCTGGTTCTACACTTCTGATATAAATACCACCATCTATATCATCGGGTAGACTTAAGCTTCTTTCCCACTCAACTTGCGCGATATCTTCCAATGAATAAGCTTCTACTCCTAGATACGGTCTTGTTACGGTACCAGCCTGCTCTAACTGATTAATAATCGGGATCGCATCATCAACTGGAATGGCAAAACCAATTCCTTCTACAGCGGACTGAGCAATTTTCATCGAATTAATGCCAATCAGCTTACCACTCATGTTAATAAGAGCTCCACCACTGTTTCCTGGATTTATTGCTGCATCGGTTTGAATAACCTCAGCTTGCCAATCTGATCTACCGTCATTATCAAAATCCTGTGGGATCGCACGCTGCTTCCCACTAATAATTCCCTGTGTGACAGAACCTGATAAGTTCAACCCTAAAGGATTACCAATCGCTATAGCAGGCTCTCCAACCTTGATATTTTCAGATTTACCCATTTCAATAACCTTTTCTACATTACTGCTATCCATCTCTAAAACAGCTAAGTCTGTAAAAAGGTCGCTACCTCTTAATTCTGCTTTTACCCTCGTACCGTCTGTTAGGATAACTTCTACTTCATCTGCACCAGCAACAACATGATGATTGGTTACGACAAAAGCTCGTCCATCATCCACCTTATAGATAACTCCTGAACCGGTACCAGCTTCACCTGATTGCTCCTGTTGCCAAAAGTTTGATTGCGACTGAATGTTAGCAACACCAACAACCGCTGGTGCGACATCATCAACTATGTCTGTAATTTGTGTAGATACATCTACACTAATATTTTGTGTCATTCCTTCAAAATCACCTTGTAAGGAAGAATTGTTCTGTTCTATTCCGCTACTAGTTTGATCCTGAATAAAGATGTTATAAGGAAGTACGTTCATTTTCACTAATGTTGGTAAAGCAAAGGCAAACAAAAAGGCTCCAATTGCAATCCCCACTACAGTAGGTAAGAGCCAATTTGTTCGTTTGGATCGTCTTTGGGGTCGATAATGACCGTCATAATATCCCATTGGACCAACCCTTTCTAGAATGGTTTCTTACTTGTAGTTTGCCAAAACAAGTAAAATTTAAACCACTTCGTACAAAGGAGTTGGAACTTTTGGATCAGTATCATGAATTTCTAGCTCTGTTCCAATTGCATAGCCACGCTCATTTAAATAATTTTCAACAGACATTCTTGCTAATTCCTTCATATTATTATCCTTACTTAAATGGGCTAGATAAATTCTTTTCGTTTTATTTCCGATAATGTCAGTAAGCGCAATTGCACAGTCATCATTGGATACATGTCCAGAATCCCCTAATATTCTTCGTTTTACGCTCCATGGGTATCTTCCCATTCTTAACATAGATACATCGTGGTTTGATTCAAATACTAACGCATCTGCATCTTCTACCGTTTTCTTAATTCTTTCAGATACATAGCCAAGATCTGTAACAAGAGCTACTTTCTTTCCATTATGATGAAAGGTATAAAACATTGGTTCAGCTGCGTCATGTGATACTCCAAACGACTCCACATCAATATCACCAAATGTCTTTATTTCCTCCATATTAAAAATGAATTTTTGATCAAGCCCTATTTTTCCAATCGCATGATCCATCGCTTTCCACGTTTTCTCATTCGCATATATTGGTAATTTATATTTTCTCGCAAAAATACCCAACCCTTTTATATGGTCACTATGCTCATGTGTTACAAGTATTTTCGTTATTTCTTCCGGGTTAACACTTGCCTCATGAAAGAGACGCTCCATTTCTTTTCCACTTAACCCTGCATCAACTAAAATTTTCTCTTTTTCTGTTCCTATATAAAAAGCATTCCCCGAACTTCCTGAAGCTAGAACACTAAAGTTCAACGTCATTTTTCTCCACCCCAATTGTTGCATCAAATTTCTTAAGCATTCCCGTAATTAAATCACTCTTGGTTAATCCCTTTACACTACCCTCTTCAAAATTAACCAATTCAAGCTCTACACTAGCTGCATCTTCTAAATTCAGCCTTAAATTACTTAACGTCTCTTCAACAAAGACTGTTTCATCTCTAGATTGATAATGACGTTCGACAGCATTAACATAAAATACATCACCATCTTTTAATTGAACTTCCCATGTTGGAATTAGAACTTGAGCTCCATCAGGTAATGGCAAGATATTATGATAGCCTAATACCATATTTGTACGTATTTCGTCATCTGGCTGTATTTTCCCATTGTGATAAAGCGTAGATACAGCCTCGTATGCTTTAATTAATGGTTCTGTGTCAGTTGGATCATCCTTCTTTTCTAGCATTGTCTGGATATATCCAATCATTTTCCCATCTTCATTCAATTTAACTAGTAACAAACCACTTTGATTAAAAAAGATTGGGTACTCCATCTTTTGGAATAAGAGAATAGAGTTCGTATTTTGATCTATGCCCCATTTCTGATAACTCTCCCAACTTATAACATTATTATCGAGAATAGTTAAATTACTGTCAGGATTAATCTCTACTGGGCTATCAAATACAGAAATAATAGTATTGCTGTTTATCACAACGCTTTTTTGATTTTCAAATTTATCTAACTCTGCGATGTCATCTTTGGTAAATTCTTTTCTAACTGTATGAAGTTCTGATTCCTTGATTACACCTTCAGGAACTTTGTCCAAACCTAGTACATTATTCTTTAAGTTATCTTCCTCTGCTGACTCCGGTAAATAGGATTCATTTATGATCCGATTATTAACAAATTGATAGACTAAAAAAATGTCTAAGATGAAGAAACAGAGTATAAATAGCGATTTAATTTGTCCCCATTGCACTATTATACCCTCCCCCAGGCACATTCTTTTCGACTGGGTTAAACTCTTCCCAACCATTATAAGTCTTTATGTGCCACATTGGTTTCAAATCATAAACTTGTCCACCTGTCGATTCTTCAAGGTGATACCCTAAAGCAATATCTAATATAGAATTATACTGATTGCTATTCTCTAATGCATTAATCAATTGTTCACTGGAGTAAACATCATCACCAGCATTTTCATCAATTTCGTAGGAATTAGTTAAATTCACAAGTGGTCTGACGTACTCAGATACACTCTGGTCACGCATGGTAACCGATATATTAGCTAACCCCTTAGGGGAAAATATCGGATAGTTATGATAAGTTAACCGGAAAACACTACGATTCGTATCGGCGTTATATTGCAAATCAAATAATTGAAAACTAATTCCTTCTTCTTCTGCCGTCCATCCACTATGTGAATTGATAAAATTTAATGTCTGTGTAATTAGTTCACCATCTTTATTTTCTGAATCTCTACTTCTTTTATCTTCATTTTTTTCAGATGTAATGAAATTTTCGTAATCCATTAGTAACCCAGACACAACCATTGCTCTATTTCCATCTGTAAATACTTCTTCACCTGACCCCATTCTATAGGTTTTTTCCACTGAAGAAGGATTACTAAACAAGATGTTTTGTAATGATTGCGAATCTGGATCTATTGTTGTATATCTGAATTGTTTCGCAACAATTTTGGTATCCTTAGGTAAATAAATTGGCTTATCATTAACATTCTGATAGGTAATATACGATTGAAATTTATTGTTAACTTTGGATTCAGATAAGTAATCTACCACTTGAACTATGTTTTGGATATTTGCACTAATATCAATACCACTACCATCATTTTCAAAAACAATTTGATTCTTCGTTTGGTTGACGTCCATTGTGATATACATCCTCGAGAAACTTGTATTATTGTAGACCATACTATCATCAATCGTAAATAAATCCCCAATTAAAGACGATGGAATAGCAGTCGGAAAAATAATTTCCACATAATTGTCTGGCATTACTTCACTTTTATCCATAAAATCAACCATTTTAAAATCATAAAAAGACCAATCTTCTAGAAAACTTTTATAAAGCATATCTTCTTCCTCTTTATTGGCTAAGCCTAGAACATCATCACCTTCGTGAAAGAGAAGCTGCGAGGGCTGAATAATACTTTTTTTAGTCTCCTCATGCCCAGCAAGTTTAGCCTCCGTTGCTCGATCTCCATCTGCAGATTCATAATGTGGTTCATAGTTCCAGATAGCAAACGTGCAAAGTAAACTAAGGGAAATTAATAAAACTAGTATGATGGATTTAATCGTTTCTAATTTCATTATTTCCCACCTCTTTTCCTGTTTGTCAGTGGAAGTGTAAAGTTTATAGTCGTTCCTTCTCCTTCTTTACTGGTAGCCCATATCTTCCCATTATGCGCTTCAATAATTTCTTTAGAGATGGCCAGACCTAACCCAGTTCCACCTAGCTCCCTTGACCTTGCTTTGTCAACACGATAAAAACGATCAAATATTTTATCAAGTTTCTCTCTAGCAATACCAAGTCCCTGATCTGAAATACTCACGGTTAATCGATGCTTTTCTTTTTCAGCTTTAAAAGTTATCACTCCACCCTCAGGAGAGTACTTAATGGCGTTAGAGATAATATTGTCTATCACTTGGGTTATCTTATCTTTATCTAACCACATAAACACATTTTCCTTTGGTAGTTCTCTAACTATCCCAATTTTCTCAAGTTGATTCATTTCAAAGCGATCGATAATATGATGGAAAAAAGAGGTGATATTCACTCGCTCCTTATAAAGCGATTGCTCTTTATGATCCATTTTAGATAATTGCAGAAGATCATTAACTAAGCGAATCATCCGCTCTGTTTCATTTTGCGTGACATCTAGAAATCTCGGAGCAATTTCTTTATCTTCCCATGCTCCATCTGTCAAGGCCTCTAAATAACTACGCATCGTTGTAAGTGGCGTTCTTAATTCATGAGATACGTTTGAGACAAATTCTCTTCTTTCTCGTTCTACTTTCTCTTGTTCCGTAACATCACTAAGAACAGTAATTAAACCGGTAAAGTTTTCCCTTTCGTCTTGTACAATGGAAAAATTAGCTTTGATCAGGAAGAATTGTTCTTCATCACTAGCATCAATTATTATGGAACCCGCATCTTGAAATCCTTTTAAATCCACTATTTTGTCCTCTAGCTGTAACACTTCAACAAGGTTATGGCCTTTAATTTCCTCAAAGTTTTTCCCAATTAAATCAGCAGCGGGTTCATTCATTAACGTAATGGATCCCTCTTCATCTGTAGCAATGACGCCATCTGACATATTTGATAATACGGAACTCAGCTTTCTTCGCTCTTCTTCTGTAGTCAAAGTAGCCATATGCAATTTATCATTCATATCATTAAATGTAATAGCCAACTGGCCAATTTCATCTGTTCCATACACATTAACCTTTTGAGAAAAGTCACCTGTTGAAATAATCATAGCCTGCTTTCGCATTTCCGTTATGGGCTTTGTAATGGTTCTGGCAACAAGTATCCCTAAAATAATGGATACAGCAACCGCCAATCCTGTACCATTAAGAAAAATTTGATTTATTCTTTGTAATTGGCTATAAACTTCTTCCATTGAAGCCTCAATGTAGATTGCACCCAATGGGCTGTCATCAACGTCCTCTATAGGTACTACACGTACATATTCTCTATCATGCGTCACGTTATCCTGGAGAACCTTTGACGTATCTTGGCCATATCTTATGGCAACGTTGACACCACTTTCTCCCGTTATACGTTTGCCTATCAATTCGGGGTCCCCTTTGGAGCCGACAACCCGAAATTGCGTGTCAATAACCTGTAAGTCAGAATAAATATCACTGCCATACAAGGTTAAAACACTTTGAATATCCTGCTGGAGTGTTGGTCCTTCCCCTTCTTCAGGCCGCTCTTTCATAAACGCCTCTTCTAAGTTTGCAGTAAGAACCTGTAACCGTTCTTCTACATCGGCTGTAAAATTTTCTTTTAAGCTTGCCTCTAATTGTTGAGCAAAGTAGGCACCAATTACTTGTATTGCGAGCAATAACAATAGGGTAAGAATAATAATAATTTTAAATTGAATAGATTGGAAAAAGGTAACCTTCTTCATATTCGATTACTCCTGCTCAGGATTCCGCAAATAATACCCGACACCTCTTCTAGTTACAATCCAAAGTGGGTTACTAGGATTATCTTCAATCTTCTCCCTTAATCTTCGAACGGTAACATCAACTGTTCGAACATCTCCATAGTAATCATAACCCCATACAGTCTCTAACAGGTGTTCACGGGTCATTACTTGTCCTATATGACGTCCTAGGTAATGTAGTAATTCGAACTCTCGATGCGTTAATTCAATCTGTTTGCCGTCTTTGGTGACCGTATAAGCATCTGGATGAATAACTAATGTACCGATACTAATATCCTTTGTTTGTTTTGCATCCTCTGCAGGTGCCTGATGCTGCCTACGTAAGTTAGCTTTTACACGTGCAATAACTTCTCTATTACTAAATGGCTTCGTCACATAGTCATCTGCACCAAGTTCTAATCCCAACACCTTATCTATCTCTGAATCCTTTGCTGTAATCATTATGATTGGCATCGTATGTGTCTTTCTAACTTCTCGACATACTTCATTTCCATCCTTTTTTGGGAGCATTATATCTAATAACAAAAGATCCGGATTTTCTTGCTCAGTAAGTCTGACTGCTTCTTCCCCATCGTATGCACAGACTACTTCATATCCTTCTTTTTCAAGATTAAACTTTAATATATCTGCAATTGGCTTTTCATCATCTATTACTAATATTTTTTGACTCATATTTACACATCCTTTTTTTATGAAGGCTTTGCTACCTTTTATTTTAACTTACTTTTGTATAAAAGTCCTTTGCTAGCATGTACGTATTATTTTCCATCTATCATATTATTCTATTTTATTTATAAAAACCCTTGTTACAATTAAATGCAACAAGGGTTTCTGTTCATATCTTATTTTTTATTAGAAAGATCCTTCTGGGTTTACCAATGAACCATCTTTATAAAGTTCAAAGTGAAGGTGTACTCCAGTTGAATTACCTGTTGTACCCATAACCCCTATCTTACTACCTTTTTCTACTGTTTGGCCAGCATTGACACTAATAGATGAAAGGTGCGCATAAACGGTTCGGTATCCATTATTGTGGTCAATAATTACTTTATTTCCATATCCACCGTTATCCCATCCAGCAGAAACTACCGTTCCATTATCAGCTGCTAGAATAGATCTGTTGCTTACCCCTGCTATATCGATTCCTTTATGATAAGAGCCCCAGCGACTTCCCATATGGCTCGTGACAAAGCCACCAACTGCTGGCCACTGTAAATCACCACTACCACGAGATGGAACTACTTTCGTTCCCTTTATCACGATTTCCTTAACAGGTTCTTCTGTAACTGTTTCCTTTAATACTTCTTTATTGACAGTCTTTCCATTCACTGTCTCAAGGGCATAGTGTACTTCTTTGGCACCATCTTGTCCCTCTTGCTTAACCTTGGTGTCCCCTTTATATAGCTCATCAGAGGAGACAACCTCTTTTTCATGTTTAATAGTCTCTTCTACTAATTCTTCCTTTTTAACAACAACATTTACAAATGGTTTATATTCTGTGACATTTACTTCTTGTCCGATTTGGATCAGTGAATCCTCGTTTAACTTAGGGTTTAATTCCATAAGTTTTTTCAACGTTAAGTTATATTTATCAGCAATGCTTCCAAGTACTTCGCCTTCATCTACAATATGCTTCTTATCTTCAAGCGTTCCTTTTTCTAAAAGCTTTAGTCCATTTTCTTTAGTTAATAATTGATCTTCTGAAACTTTTTTTGATGAAACGGAAACCTTTTCGGATAGCTGTACGTCTATTACTTTAGAGTCACCTAGTGCTAAAGCATTTTCATCACCACTTTGTGGTTGCTCTAAAGCTTCTAATATCTCTTTATCTACATATTTAAGTTTTAGTTGCTTAATCGTATCTTCTGCAGTAGTTTGATCTTTAAAATAGCCAACTACATTGTTACCTACTTTTAATTCAAAGGCGTTAACCTGAACTGTCAATTCTTCTTCAAGTAAGTTTAAAACTTTTTCATTAGAAGCAACAGGATTAAATACTGTCTCACTTACATAAGAGATCTCTTCTTCAAAAGTATAAGAATACTCTTGGTTAGATTGTGTTAGATTATTTATTCTTTGATCGATGTACTGATCAATCACTTCTTTACTATCTACTTTACCTATATGTTCGCCATCCATATACACATGATAGATGGTATCTAGTTCTGATTCTGATGCATAGGCAACGTTAAATGTTAATCCAACTCCAACAATTGTAGTTAGTAATGTTTTCTTAATTAAACTACTTGTCTTTGTATTTAACCCTTGCCTGCCTAATAACTTCCTCATAAAAAAGTCCTCCTAAAGGATCCCAAACTTACTTTATGTAAGATTTACTTATTTTCTTTCTACTTTTATTCCTATCTTAATCTACCACATTAACTAGAGGTGTTTAAATAGTTTTATAGGTAATGTAATGAAACTGTATAATAACTTCCAAAAATAGCCTATTATTCTACATATTAATACATTTATAGTGTAATTTGTTACTTTTATAATGTAAATACACCCCTTATTTTTCAAAATTGTTACAAAACAGACCTTTGATGACGTTTTCAAGGGCTTGTTCATCATTCTATTAAGTTAAAAAACTATTAATTATTTATAACAGTACCTTTTTATTATCTATTTTGTATAGAATCACCAGTAAGAAGTTGGATAGGCAATATAACGAAGCGAAATCTTATGGTTTCTCTAATTTCGCAACGTTAGCTACCCTTTAACAAAGCGAAATCTTATGGTTTCTCTAATTTCGCGACGTTAGCTGCCCTTTAACAAAGCGAAATCTTATGGTTTTTCTAATTTCGCGACGTTAGCTGCCCTCTAACAAAGCGAAATCTTATGGTTTTTCTAGTTTCGCGACGTTAGCTGCCCTTTAACAAAGCGAAATCTTATGGTTTTTCTAATTTCACGACGTTAGCTGCCCTCTAACAAAGCGAAATCTTATGGTTTTTCTAATTTCGCAATGTAAGGAGCCCTTTACATTAGAGACTTCTTGATATTTATCTAATTCGCGACGTTAGAAGTCCTTTCGATTCACAATCCACAGCGTCGCATTTGCACTCAATAAATTAAAGAATTAAGTTACTGGAGATTTTATCTCAACTGCGTCATAGTGCAAGTCATGAGTTCGCAAAAAGTGCATAATAAAAACACACATCTAATTAGAAAATAGATGTGTGTTTATTACTTTAGCTATATACACTTCGAACCACATTGGTTTGAGATCTATCTGGCCCTACTGAAAATACGGATAAAGGAATTCCTGTTAATTGAGAAACCCTCTCTAAATAGTGACGAGCATTTTCCGGTAGCTCATGTAAGCTTTTAACACCAGTAATATCTTCCGTCCAACCCGGTAACTCTTCATAAACAGGCTCACATTCAGCAAGCTGTTTTAAACTAGCAGGAAATTCATCAATAATAGTTCCTTTATATTGATAAGCAGTACAAATTTTTAACGTTTCGATACCAGTTAAAACATCAATTGAATTTAACGACAAATCAGTTATTCCACTAACCCGACGTGCGTGGCGAACCACTACACTATCAAACCATCCAACACGGCGTGGTCTACCAGTTGTCGTACCATATTCTCTACCTACTTCGCGAATTGTATCGCCTATTTCATTATGCAATTCTGTTGGAAACGGTCCATCCCCAACACGAGTAGTATATGCTTTAGATACACCTACAACATGGTTTATTTTTGATGGTCCTACTCCAGAACCAATCGTAACCCCACCAGCTATTGGGTTTGAAGAGGTAACAAATGGGTATGTTCCTTGGTCAATATCCAACATAACTCCTTGTGCCCCTTCAAATAGTACACGGCGTCCATCATCTAAGGCATCGTTTAATACAACAGAAGTATCACAAACATACTTAGCTACTTGTTGACCATACTCATAATATTCTTCAAGTATTTCATCAATAGTTAGTTGATCTGTTTCATAAACCTTCTCAAAGAGACGGTTCTTTTCTTTAAGATTTAATGTTAACTTTTCTTTAAAAGCTTCTTTATCTAATAAATCAGCAATTCGGATTCCTACTCTTGCTGCTTTGTCCATGTATGCAGGACCGATTCCCTTTTTGGTTGTTCCAATTTTGTTAATACCCTTTTCTTCTTCTTGTAGTTCGTCTAGTTTTAGATGATAAGGTAAAATGACATGTGCACGATTACTAATTCTAAGGTTATCTGTACTAACACCTTTATCATGGAGATACTTTAGTTCTTCTACTAACGCTTTAGGGTCAATTACCATTCCATTACCTAAAACGCATATTTTATCATTAAAAAAGATCCCCGATGGAATCAAATGTAATTTATATGTAATACCATCGAACTTAATCGTATGTCCTGCATTATTACCACCTTGGTAACGTGCAACTACCTCTGCATTTTGCGATAGAAAATCCGTTATTTTCCCTTTTCCCTCATCGCCCCACTGTGTTCCTACTACTACTACTGAAGACATTCAAGGCACCTCCGCCATCCGAATTTTTTATATTATTGTTATAGCACATGATGATAGTATTTATGAAATTAGACGATTACCTTCATCTATAAGGCTTGGTATTTACCAAGATTTCTTACCAAGCTAAGTTTACCAATACCAACCTACATTGTCAAACTAATTTACGAACAATTTATATAAAAATAGATTAATTTGTTCGTATTTATTATACCGTACTTTATCAGAGTAAAACACTAAAGTTATTAGTGTTTTACTCTTTTTTATCTTAGTTCGTAAGTTAGTTTAGTCAAAAATAGAATAGACAAAAAAGGATTACCCTATTATAGGTAATCCTTTTTTGTCTATTCTATACTAAGCACCACTTCCAACTCCAACTGGTGGAACATCACTTTCCTGATAGCGGTGATCTAAGTCTACGAACTTATTATACTCTTTAACAAAAGCTAGTTCTACAGTACCTACTGGACCATTACGTTGCTTCGCTAATATGATTTCAATGATATTTTGTTTTTCAGACTCTTTATCATAATAATCATCACGATATAAGAACCCTACGATATCAGCATCTTGTTCAATACTTCCTGATTCACGTAAGTCGGACATCATTGGGCGTTTATCCTGTCTCGATTCAACACCACGTGATAACTGTGAAAGGGCAATTAACGGGACATTTAACTCTCTTGCTAAACCTTTTAGTGAACGAGAAATCTCGGATACCTCTTGCTGACGATTCTCTCCACCAGATTTACCGCTACCTGCAATCAATTGTAGGTAGTCAATTAAAATCATTCCTAGTCCATGTTCTTGTTTTAATCGACGACATTTGGATCGAATATCACTTACCCTTATTCCTGGCGTATCATCTATATAAATGCCTGCATTCGATAGACTCCCCATCGCCATAGTCAACTTGCCCCAATCCTCAGATTCTAGGCTTCCGGTTCGTAATCTAGTAGCATCAATATTCCCTTCAGCACATAACATACGTTGGACAAGCTGTTCAGCACCCATCTCTAGACTAAATATCGCCACATTTTCATCTGTTTTAACAGCTACGTTCTGGGCAATATTTAAAGCAAAGGCTGTTTTACCAACTGATGGACGGGCGGCAACAATAATTAAATCATTTCGTTGGAATCCAGAAGTTATCTTATCTAAATCCCTAAAACCTGTTGGTATTCCTGTAACGTCTGCATGATTTTGGTGTAACTGTTCGATATTATCATAAACTTCTATTAAAACATCTTTAATATTTTTAAAGGATCCAGAGTTTTGTCTATTAGAAACCTCTAGGATTTTTTTCTCTGCATCGTTTAGTACATCTTCAACCTCATCTTCTTTAGAAAAGCTATCCGTTACAATGTCTGTTGCTGTACGAATTAATCTTCTAAGAACAGCCTTTTCCTCTACCATTTTACAATAGTACCCAACATTGGCAGCGGTTGGCACAGCATTTGCGAGGTCACTAAGATAAGAAACTCCTCCTACCTCATCCAATATTTTAGCATTGGATAACTCGGTAGTCACTGTTACTAAATCTATCGGCTCACCTTTATCTGACAGTCTCAGCATCACATTAAAAATTCTTTGATGACTAGCACGGTAAAAATCCTCTGGCATTAATAATTCTGATGCAGTAGACAAGGCTTCAGGCTCTAAAAATATCGCACCTAAAATTGCCTGTTCCGCTTCAATATTATGTGGTGGGGTACGATCATTGAATTGTTCGCTCATTTGTGAGGCTCCTTTCTAAGAAGATTCTATTCTACTATTCATACAGCATTTTTTGTTTATTTTACTAGATAATTAGATAATGGGAGGATTTAATCCTCCCATCTTCATCATTTCATTCTATTACTTACTCTTCCGTAACATGTACTTTTATAGTCCCTGTAACCTCTGGATGAAGTTTTACAGGGACATTAGAATAGCCTAACGCCCTAATTGGATTATCTAACTCAATTTTACGCTTGTCCAACTTAATTTTATATGATTTCTTCAACTCATCTGCAATTTGCTTGCTAGTTATAGAACCAAATAAACGGCCACCTTCACCAGACTTTGCTTTTACATTAACTTCGATGTTCGCTAGTTTTTCTTTAAGTTGTTTTGCTTGATCAACTTCTTCTTGCTCTAATTGCTTTTCCTTATTTTTCTGTGCGCTTAATGCTTTCATATTTCCGCCAGTTGCTTCCACAGCAAGGTTGTTTTTCAAAAGATAATTTCGTGCGTATCCGTCAGATACATTTTTCACTTCTCCTTTTTTCCCTTTGCCTTTTACATCTTCAGTAAAAATTACTTTCATTCTGAATCTCTCCCCTCATAATACTCATCTATAACTGTTTTTAGTAAACCGTATGCTTCTTCAACTGACATATCATCTAGTTGAGTCGCTGCATTTGTTAAATGGCCACCGCCGTTTAACCTTTCCATTATGATTTGGACATTTACATTTCCTAGAGATCTTGCACTAATCCCTATGCGTTTATCAACCCGTTCTGAAATAACAAAAGAGGCTTCAATCCCTGTCATGGTTAAAAGCGTATCTGCTGCTTGTGCAATAACTACAGGTCCAAATGCTTCCCCAGCCTTACCCATAGAAATAGCAATGCCATCGCGATAAATTTGTGTATTTTCAATAAGATGACTACGTTTTACATAAATATTGAGGTCCTCTTTCATGAACTTTTGTACAAGTACTGTATCTGCACCTTTTGATCGTAAATAGGACGCTGCATCGAATGTTCGAGATCCTGTTCTTAAGGTAAAGCTTTTCGTATCAACAATAATACCAGCTAACAGTGCCGTTGATTCAAGCATATTTATTTTTAAATCTTTAGGTTGATATTCTAGTAATTCTGTTACCAATTCTGCAGTGGAAGACGCATATGGTTCCATATAGACCAACGTTGGATGATCGATGAATTCTTCTCCACGTCTATGGTGGTCAATAACCACTACGTGATCTGTTTTATTCAATAGTCGTTCTTCGGCAACTAGTGAAGGCTTGTGTGTATCAACAACTACTAATAATGTATTCTTTGTAACCATATTCATCGCATCGTCTGGATCCACGAAATACGACCACAATTCATCATCTTCTTTAATTTCCTCTACTAATCGTTGAACACCAGTATCAATATCATTTTCATCTAAAATAATATATCCTTCCACACTATTTGCTAAAGCTACTTTGAGGATCCCAATAGCAGCACCAATAGAATCCATGTCTGGTGATTTATGTCCCATAATTATAACATTTTCACTCTCACGAACTAATTCCTTTAAAGCATGTGAAATTACGCGTGCTCTAACCCTAGTTCGTTTTTCCATTGGGTTTGTTTTACCACCATAGAAACGGACCTTACCTGCTTCTTCTTTAATCACCACTTGGTCGCCACCACGACCTAATGCTAAGTCTAAACTAGATTGTGCTAATTCTCCAAGGATAGGTAGCGACACACCGCCAAGACCTATACCTATACTTAGTGTTAGTGGTACATTCTTATCTGATATAAGTTCGCGTACCTCATCTAATATTTCAAACTTAGACTTTTCTAACTGTTCTAGTATTTGTTGATTCATTACTGCTAAAAATCTTTCCTGTGATGTACGCTTTAGATAGATACCGAACTGTGTTGACCATTCATTTAGGATGGAGGTTACACGTGAATTAATCTGGCTTTTAGCAGTGTCGTCCATCGCTTGTGTGATCTCTTCATAATTATCTAAGAAAATAATCCCTAAAACAGTTTGTTCATTATGATATAAGTTTTGAATTTCAGTCTGCTTCGTACGGTCAAACAAATATAATAATCGTTCATCTTTCTTGTTTATTGCTTGAAATTCGAATTCATCTAAAGGTATCCAAATCTCATCCTTATCTTCTTTAATCATCGGTATTAAATCGTCTGATAAATCAGCTAAGGTCTTTCCAACTACATTTTCATCTGTAGTAAATTTATTCATGTACGGATTAGTCCATTCAATGACATAATCCTCACTATACAAAACGATACCAATTGGCATTTCTAATAAAGCTTCTTCCCCTACCTTTTTAACTCGGTAAGATAGCGTAGTGATATATTCTTCTGTCTCATTCAACAGCTGTTGCTCTGTTCGAATACTATTGTATAAAGAAACTACAAGCAGAATGGTCATAATGATTCCAAAGAAAAACTGGTAATACCAAATAAATCCTAGGAGAATAATGGATAAACCATATATGATCCATAAATGATTGCTCATTACTGGCTTCTTAAAAAAATCTGGCATGATAATCAGCTCCCAAACTCAAAATTCGAGCTCACTTTGCTTTTAATTTCTTTCTTAATGAAAAACCTAAATCAATTATACCTAAGATTCTGGCCAAATAAAGTCCAATAGGTAGAAAAAGAACAGTAAATACAGTAACAATTATTGGTATTGCTATGGAAGCCTTTTTCATATAAGTCCAATAAAAGATAAAAGATATCCCTTGTAGTGCGATAAGTATGCCTGTTAATTGAGATACATTAATGCTCACTTGATACATCATACTATTAGTTTCATAATCAAATGATGAAAAAATAATGGTAAATAGATATACCCACACTAATATTTTAGGCAATACAAAATTTCTAAATGGCGGAAAATAAAGTTTTGTCTTTTCTAGCTTATTCAATACTTTAAAACTAAGCCATTCCGTTATAAATGCAAGGAATAAAGCCATAACGACAAATATAACTGGAAGTAAGTCGACAACAACCATAATTTCTTCACGGATTTGATCTAACTCTTCTGGAGTAAATTGTTGAATTCCAAAACTGTTCATTAACTCCTGTGTTGTATTTATCGATTGTTCCATCGTCTGGTTTAATTCATTTATAATATTTATTCCAAAAACTAACTGTACAAAAATAAATATCATTAACATCCCAAGTACAAAACCAGCAGTCCCTCTCGCTAAGATCTCATAGGCTGATAACTTTTGATTAATAGCCATCCCAATAAACAATCCCCCTAATCCTGCAAGAAGTGTAAGTGGGAATGATAAGATCATCATATAAAACAGTGACACTACTAATAGAAATAAGACAAACAAACATGCAGAGATGTTCCCATTCCTTACTGTATACACAATAATTGGTATAGGCAGTAAAAATACAGTTAATATCTCCGAAGCAGGAACGATTACCGTTATTATGATTAATAGCATATATATAGCGGCAAATAACAATCCTTCCTGTAATACTTTTTTATTCATTGAGACACCTCTTTATCGATTCAACTAACTTTTCAAACATTGTCAGAAAAAGCACAGCTATCTTTGCTGTGCTTTTTTCACTAGCTTCTAACGACTAAGTTCATTACTCGATTATAAACATTATGACACGGTATTACAAATCTTTCTGTTTCCAGTTGACTTCATTCACTAAGTGTTCACTTTTATTGTTAATTCATATATATGGAAGGGTATTCAGAATATTTATATTACATTGAAAATATATCCGTTTACTTTATAATATAAGGAATGACCTGCTTTTTCTATTAATTTTTTGGAGGGTAATAATGATAAAATCTATCTTTTTCGATCTAGATGATACACTACTTTGGGATAAGAAAAGTGTCAAACAGGCATTTATCGCTACCTGTAAACTTGCAGAAGAAAAATACAGGGTAAATCCAGCACAGTTAGAAGACGCTGTACGAGAAGAAGCTAAGATACTTTATGCTTCTTATGAAACATATGATTTTACACAGATGATTGGAATAAACCCTTTTGAAGGACTTTGGGGGGATTTCTTGGATAGTGGGGATAATTTTAAAAAGATGAGTAAAATCGTACCGTCTTATCGAAAAGATGCCTGGTTTAATGGCCTTAAACAAATTGGTATTGATGATAAAGACTTTGCTACACATCTTGCAGAGCAATTCCCTATTAATCGTAAAGATAATCCATTTGTTTATGAGGATACTTTCGATGTTTTAGATAAATTAAAAGATGACTATCAATTACTTTTACTTACTAACGGTTCTCCTAGTCTACAAAATACCAAATTGGAAATCACGTCTAGGCTACGCCCCTATTTTGACCACATAATCATCTCAGGTGCATTTGGTAAAGGGAAACCTGATCCCGATATTTTTGAGTATGCACTAGATAAAGCTAATCAGGACAAAGATGATGTCATTATGGTCGGAGATAACTTAATGACAGATATTCTTGGTTCTAATCGAGCAGGTATTCGAAATGTTTGGATTAATCGAGAAGATAAACCAAGAAGTGAGGTAAAACCTACATACGAAATCAATCATTTAGAGCAATTATTTTCTATATTAAATGATATAAAATAATTAGTACACTTGTAGGCTTTTATTTGTAAAAGTAAAAGCTTAGTCCCAACTATGTTAGGACTAAGCTTTTTTATTGTTCTTTGGAAGTTTCTTTTGTATCTGTTAAGGAATACTTTTTATAGTTCTATTGCTGTCACACCGTTAATATCATCTAGGTTATTTAATTGCTGTAACTCATTATCGTTTAAAAGCTTATCAACCGTTAAAATCATAATTGCATCGCCACCAACATTAGAACGACCTACCTGCATAGTCGCGATATTTATTTCATTTTCTGCTAATAAGCTACCAACCTTACCTATTGCCCCAGGTTGGTCTTTATGACGAATAAATACTATATGTCCCTCTGGTACAACATCAACACTATAATTATCAACTTGAACAATTCTTGCTCCGAGACCATTTAGCAGGGTACCAGCGATTGTTCTGGTAGCAGCCTTTGTTTTGACTTCTACTTTTAAAAGATTTGTGAATCCTTTAGTTGCTTTAGACTTTTGCTCATTAACATCAATACCTTTTTTCTCGGCTAGGAAAGAGGCATTAACATCATTAACATGACTTCCTAAATGGCGTTTAAGAATTCCCTTTATTGTATTTCTAGTTAAAGGGGCAACCTCAAGCTCTGTTAACTCTCCTGAGTAAACGATATTAATCTCTTCAATCACATCTTTAGTTAGGTGTGTAAGAAACGTACCAAGTTTTTCAGATAGGTTGAAATATGGCTCAATTCGTTTCATAACATCCTTGGCAACAGAAGGTAAATTCACAGGGTTTCTAGCTAAACCTCCAGTTAAAAAGCCAACTACATCTTCACTAACGTCTATTGCTACATTTTCCTGAGCCTCTATAGTACTTGCACCTAAGTGTGGCGTTGCAATGACTTCAGGAAGTTCAAGTAATTTATGATTAACGGCAGGCTCTTCTTCAAATACATCTAACCCAGCTCCTGCGACCTTCTTGTTTATGATTGCTTCGTAGAGAGCCTCTTCATCAATGATACCTCCACGAGCACAGTTAACAATTTGCACACCGTCTTTCATCATTTCAAATGCTTCTTTATTAATCAAGTGCCTTGTCTCTTTTAATAATGGTGTATGAACCGTAATAAAGTCTGCTTGTCGGACAACATCCTCTACAGTACCATAGTCAACACCCATTTTTTCGGCCTTTTCAGCAGTTAGAAACGGATCATAGGCAATAATATTCATCCTTTGCCCTTTAGCTCTTGTAGCTACCTCAGCTCCTATTCTACCTAGCCCAATAACGCCTAATGTCTTCCCTTTCAGTTCTACACCTACATGTGATTTCCGATCCCACTTTTGATTTTTGAGTGCATAAAATGCCTGAGGAATTTTACGTGCTAATGACATAATCATGGCTATTGTATGCTCTGCTGCAGAATTAGTATTTCCGTCTGGTGCATTAACAACAATTATACCGTGTTCCGTAGCTGCATCTAAATCTATGTTATCTACCCCAACACCAGCACGACCGATGATCTTTAAATTAGTAGCTTTATTGATGATTTCTCTCGTCACTTTAGTCTGGCTACGAACTAATAATGCATCAAATTGGCCAATTTTATCCGCTAATTCAGCTGGAGATAGATCTGTATCCACTACTACTTCAATATTACTTGCTTCCCTTAATGGTTGAATACCTTCTTCACTTAACGGATCACTGATTAAAACTTTAAATGTTGTCATTACCTTACCTCCTAATAAAATAAAAATTCTATTGGCTACTAAATAAACATAAATGAGAACAATTCCTAAAATTTATAAAACATATAAAAGTGTATTTAAATATAAATAAATAAAAAAACTTCCCACCCCCTACTACTTGGTAAGGGGCGAAAAGTTAACTCACGCGGTACCACCCTTTTTCACTGTGCAATATTCCACAGTCTTCATTGGCATCATGCATAACGGGCATGTTCCGGGTAAACTTACTATATTTCAGCTTACCTATTCCGGAGTGCTACTCACTGCTAGAAACACTGGTTTTCACCAACCACCAGCTCTCTTAAGTTTCCTATTCAATGAACCTTTCTCCATCTTCATATTTATTAAGAATTTTGAATTTTCATTTATCATAGCAGAATTATAAAGTTTGTCAACATATATAACAGAACATTTATATTGAAAACGCTATCTATTTATATTATTTTCATCGTATAAATATACTCTTTCTATTGATTTCTAAGACTAGGATAACTACCAACTAGTAAGGATATAGACTACTATGGTCATCAAAAAAAAACCTATCTGTATAAACAGATAGGTTTTCATAATTAACTACTCAGTCACGTATGGCAATAATGCCATTTGACGAGAACGTTTGATTGCTCTTGTTAATTTACGTTGGTACTTTGCAGAAGTTCCAGTTACACGACGAGGAAGAATTTTTCCACGTTCAGAAACGAAACGTCTTAGTAAATCTACATCTTTATAGTCGATGTGTGTAATTCCATTCGCTGTAAAATAACACACTTTACGACGCTTTGCACGACCACGACGAGCTGCCATAAGGAAAACCTCCTTTTAAATTAGAATGGTAAATCATCATCAGAAATATCAATAGGTTCACCGTTATCTCTAAACGGATCCTCTTCATTAGGTCTATAATCATTATTATTGTTGTTATTATTGTTTGATTGGTTCTGATTTGGACGGAATCCTTGTGATCCTTGTCCTCCACCTTGAGATGAGGAATTACCCTTCGTTTCAAGGAATTGTACAGAATCAGCAACAACTTCCGTTATAAATACTCTTTTTCCATCCTGGCCTTCAAAGCTACGTGTTTGAATACGGCCATCCACTCCTACCATGCTCCCTTTACTCATAAAGTTTGCAAGGTTTTCTGCCGGACGTCTCCATATAACACAGTTAA
This sequence comes from Aquibacillus kalidii, assembly GCF_014280935.1. Classification (GTDB taxonomy): domain Bacteria; phylum Bacillota; class Bacilli; order Bacillales; family Amphibacillaceae; genus Aquibacillus_D; species Aquibacillus_D kalidii. The sequence continues at coordinate 57,390 of NZ_JACLZI010000032.1, read as the reverse complement.
TAAAATCTGCTTCTCTATCACCCTGTTGATTGGAAAAAGGTCTGTTTACAGCTAAGGTAAAATTAGCTACTGCTACGCCATTTGGTGTATAGCGTAAGTCGGGATCCCTCGTTAATCTGCCTACGAGAACGACACGATTCAACATCAGAACCACTCCTTATTGTTCGTCTTCACGAATCGCAATGTGACGAATAATGTCATCAGAGAACTTCGCTTGACGATCGAATTCATTTATAGCGTTTTGATCACCTTTAAAGTTAATTAGAACATAGTATCCATCACGAAAATCGTTGATTTCATATGCAAGGCGTTTTTTGCCTTTTTCTTCAACTTTTTCGATCTCCGCTCCGTTATCAGTAAGGATGCCGTTAAAACGCTCAATTAGAGCTGTTTGTGCTTCCTCTTCGATATTTGGGCGGACGATGTACATAATTTCATATTTTCTCATCCGTTTTGCACCTCCTTTTGGACTTAGCGGTTCTTCCATTATTGAAAGAACAAGGAGTAATAAATGTTAATTACTCACAATGAAGTATTATATCAAAGATGAAAACAAAGTGCAAGGCTTGTCTATGGATAAATTATTACCTACTATGATCCTAACTTACACATTAAAACGGAAATGCATTACATCGCCGTCTTTCACCAAATATTCTTTACCTTCTAATCTAACTTTTCCCTTTTCCTTTGCTACAGACATAGATCCAGCTGCTACTAAGTCATCGTAAGAAACTGTTTCAGCCCTGATAAATCCTCTTTCAAAATCAGTATGAATGATAGCCGCTGCTTGGGGAGCCTTAATACCTTTTCTAAATGTCCAGGCCCTTACTTCTTGTTCTCCAGCCGTGAAATAAGTCGCCAAGCCTAATAAATGGTATGTCGCTTTGATTAATTGATCAAGACCAGACTCGGCAATTCCTAGCTCTTCTAAGAACATTTCCTTCTCTTCCCCATCTAACTCCGCAATCTCTGATTCCACTTTAGCACTTATAACAATTACTTCTGCTTGTTCATTAGCAGCAAATTCTCTTACTTTTATAACGCTAGGATTATCATCTGCTTCAAGAAGTTCATCTTCTCCAACATTTGCAACATATAAAATAGGCTTACTCGTTAATAGGTGTAATCCTTTAACTATTTTCATTTGTTCTTCACTAAACTCTACTGCTCTTGCAGGTTGTTCCTCTTCAAAGGCATCTCTTAGCTTAGTAAGAATATCGAACTCTATAACAGCTTCTTTATCTTTTTGTTTAGCCATCTTTTCAACACGTTGAATACGCTTAGTTACTGTTTCTAAATCAGCTAAAATTAGTTCTAAATTAATCGTTTCTATATCAGAAATAGGGTCCACTTTGCCTGAAACATGTGTGATATTTTCATCTTGAAAACATCTAACTACATGACAAATTGCATCAACCTGTCTAATGTGGGATAGAAATTGATTACCTAACCCTTCCCCTTTACTGGCACCTTTTACAATTCCCGCAATATCTGTAAACTCAAATGCAGTTGGTACTGTTTTTTTAGGTTTTACTAATTCAGTTAATTTACCTAGACGATAATCAGGAACTTCAACAATTCCTACGTTAGGATCGATTGTACAAAATGGATAATTAGCTGATTCTGCACCAGCTTGAGTAATCGCGTTAAATAATGTAGATTTTCCAACGTTCGGAAGACCTACAATTCCTGCTGTTAATGCCATAAAAACTTCCACTCCTTAAGGGTACCGCTCATATGAACGTTTCAGTCATACCAATTATAGATACACTTGAACTAAAAGACAAGTTATCAAATTAAAAAAACAAGGTATAAGTTCTCCTTGTTTTTCAATATTCTATAAAGAAAAATATTAAATTTAAGCAATCGAGCAATACATTTTTTAATATGTTTCACGTGAAACATTAATTTAAGGTTTCTGTTTAACTTATCACAGTTTTATATAGACACTAATATCCTGTCTACTTAAAACAGTGAAGTATCTTGTCCAACTGTTGTAAAAGAAAAGTGGCAAACTTATATGTTTAAGTTAAATTTAATCACCTACACGCTCTACCACTTTCTTCATTTTGGTCTCAAAACGTTTTCTTGGAATAAGGACACTGTGTCCACAGCCTTCACACTTTATCCTTATATCCATTCCCATTCTAATTATTCGCCACCGGTTTTCACCACAAGGATGAGATTTCTTCATCTGAACGACATCATTTATTTGATATTCTCTTTCACTGGACATTCATACCCACCCCTTAACCTTTATTTAAGTTATCTCTAGAATACATTACTAGACGTGGCAATGGAATATCAATTCCAAATTGATCGAATCGCGCCTTAATTTCTTTTCTAAGGATTCTTGCCATTGCCCAATGTTCCATCGGTCTTACTTCAGCAATCACTCTAAGCACAACATGGGATGTTTCCAACATTTGAACCCCTAAAGTCTCTGGCATTGAAATTAATTGTGGATATTGATCAGGCATTTCTTTAACTAGATCCTCGATTACCTGTTCCGCATGCGCTATATCTACTTCATATGGAATGTTTACATCTACAACTGCAATACTATTATGAATGGAATAATTTGTGACCTGTGTTATGTTTCCATTAGGAATAATATGCAATTCTCCTGTCCAACTCATTACCTTGGTAGTTCGTAACCCTATTTCTTCTACAATTCCTTCTATACTAGCCGTACGAACATAGTCACCCACAGAAAATTGATCTTCAAAAATAATGAAGAAACCTGTAATTATATCCCTGACCAAATTCTGTGTTCCAAAACCAATGGCTAGACCTGCTACTCCTGCACCAGCTAACAAAGCGCCTATTGGTATGGTTAATGTATCTAGTATCATAATAAAAGCCGTAAAATACACAACATAACTTAATGTATTTTGTACTAACTTCTTTAACGTGTTCTCTCTTCTTTGTGAGATTTTAAAAGGGCCCCTATCACGCTGTCTGAAGATTCTTTCCACTAACTTGGAGCCTACACGTACGATAAAACTAGTAAGGATGATAATAAGAAGAATCCTTAAGAACCCTTCCCCTATTAATATCCACAAATCTGGACCAGTAACCTTATCCCATACCTTTTGCCATTGTTTTTCTAATAAAGACACTTCACTTCCTCCAACACTCAACTTGTAAATGTATTCTATCATTTTTGACCTGTTTTGTATCTATTTATGATCGGGTATAGGATAAGTGAAGACAGAACATACAAATTTAGTAATCCGTATAATGGGTATAGATATTCAATCAGTGTCGAGAAACCAATACTAGTTAAAGGAAGCATTGGGATAACGATACAGATTGCAATGACCCATAAAGGCGCCTTTATTCTCTCTCTAAATCTTGTTACTAACCCCAAGGTTCCTGATACAGCAGTAGTAAAAATGGCTAACCAGAGTAATATAGAAATAAACACGAACATCAAATATGGATAATGTCTTAAGATCGCAAAAAGTGGAATTTCATATAATAGCACCTCATCAGAGATCTGAATTAAGCTATTGTTATATATGTATGAAATGACCCCCAGCACTAACCCACTTCCCATACTTGCGATCCATACCTCTCCTTTACGCTTCACCTGTTTCCCAATTGCACCTAGAACTGCAATTAAAGGCAATATATTTAGCGCAGTAAAAGTGAATGCAGCTGTCCAATTCCTTTGCTTAGATATGTCTGGTAAAAAAGCAAGATCCTGTTGTACAGAAAAGGAAACTAACACACTTAATAAACCTACAATTAATAATGGAAGGATAAAGCTATTAAGAGACAATACGCCATCTATATCTCTAATAAAAACTATTATCAGAGGTATGGATATAATTAGTATTCCCAACCAATTTGGTAAATGAAAAGCTTCTAGTGTTGCTCCACTTCCAGCTAGCATAATAACGGTTGTGGAAAATAAATAAATGAATATCATTCCATCATATAAAACTGCTAATTTCTTACCGACCAATTCCTGCAAGATAGGAAGATAATGACTAGTTTTCTTATCAAAGCTTATTTTTAGAATAACAAATGTTGATAAGGAGAATAAAATAGTAAAAAGCAGAATGGCTAGTCCACTTTCATTACCAAAAAATTGCCAGAGTTCTCTTCCTGATGCATAACCAGCTCCTATCATCGTTCCTATAATTAAAAACATCCATTTTAGTCCAGATTTCCACATAGCTTTTTTCCTCCACATTCTTTTTTTCTAATGATGTATAGATTGATATAAAAATCCGTATACTTATACCAATATGTTCAAGGAGGAAAAGCTATGAATCTTCGAGACAAATTATCTTTAAAAAATGATGAAGTTCGTTGTGAATTACAAGATCCTTCAGCTGTAGCTGAGATTAGCAATACATTATTTAATTGGTTACCCTCTTCCCCTGTGGAAATTGTCATTGTATGTATTGGTACAGATCGTTCCACTGGTGATTCACTAGGGCCACTAACTGGAACATTACTTAATGATAAAAACCTAAATAACTTAACTGTATATGGTACGTTAAAGGATCCTGTTCATGCAAAAAATTTAGAGGAAAAATTAAAACAAATCTATCAAAAACATAATGCACCTTTCGTTATTGCCATAGATGCTTGTTTAGGCAAAGTTAAGTCCATTGGGTCTATTATTACCAAAAAGGGGCCTATTCGACCGGGAGCAGCCTTAAATAAAGATTTACCAGGTGTCGGGGACGTTCATCTATCTGCTGTGGTAAATATAAGTGGATTTATGGAATACTTGGTTCTACAAAATACTCGTTTGCATATCGTTATGCAATTAGCGCGAAAAATTTCTAATTCTATTTATCAATTAGACAGGATTATAACTTTACATACTCCTAAAATCACTTATAAGTCGGAGAGTGTTTCTCTTTAATAAAAAACACACATTGAAGTATGATTAGAAATTAAAGTGGCTATAGCAATACCTCCTTATAATTAAATAGCACATAGATAAAGAAACATATGAAATCTTAACCTACTTTACTATCTAATTCCTACCTTCGCATATGAGAAAAATCTGCAGTTACTAAGTTCTATATTTTTTTAAGTGAATGTTGGACAGCCGTTCCGGAAATATACTACGCTTTCCGCGGGCTCGCGCAGGAGTCTCCGTATATTTCCTCCACTAGCACAACTGTTTAACAATAGGAAGTATGCTTCATTAATTCATTTCATGTATTACTCACAATTGCATTAGAAAATAGAATCTAGCGTAGGCAGAATACGGAGACTTCTGTAGGAACAGCACGCGTCCGAAGACCCCGGAAGAAGCGTGCTTTGCTGATGAGGAGGCTGAGGCCGTGCCCACGAAAAGCGGAGTATTCCGCCGAAGCGAGTGATTGCACTCATCAAATAAGTAAATAAAGAATTACTTACTGTAGAGTCTATAGACGTTGTGAAGGATTCAATAGGATATTAATGTGGAATTGATAATTTAAAGACAATAAAAGGTTAGCAATCGCTAACCTTTTATCCAATAATATATTGACTTATAAATACTATTATCCCTACAGTAACAAGAGAAGGTAACAAATTAGCAATTCTAATTTTAGTTATGTTTAAAATGTTCAACCCTATTGCAACAATTAATAATCCACCTGTTGCTGTCATTTCGACGATAAATTGATCGAGAAAAGCTGCTGGTAACCATTGTTCAATCTGAGTAGCTAATAGCGCAATTGTTCCCTGATAAATAACAACTGGAAATACCGATAATATAACACCAAATCCAAGTGTAGTAGCTAAAACCAACGACATGAATCCATCTAAGAAAGCCTTTGTTATTAAAATTTCATGATCTCCTCTTAATCCACTATCTAAAGAACCAACTATAGACATTGCACCAATAACAAATATTAAAGTTGCTGTTATAAACCCCTGAGCAATCGTACTTTGTGAATTCTTACGATTAAATTTAGACTCAATCCACTTGCCAAAGTTATTTAACCTTTTTTCAAGATGGAGCATTTCTCCTATAACAGCTCCTGTTAACAAACTTAATAATAAGATAACGACATTCTCTACTTTTAATGCCATTTGAATACCTATCAGTATGACAGCAAGCCCTATTCCACTTAGGATTGTTTCCTTAATTCTTTCGGGTATTTTAGTAAAAAACAATCCTATAATTGTACCTATAGCGATACATAAACCGTTTATTAATGTACCAAACAAAACCATCTCGACAACTCCATTTTAATGTTTCACGTGAAACATTCGATTGTTTAAGTATTTTATATAAATAAATAGCCTGATCATAGATACTTATGATCAGACTACTACAGTCAGTTTATCACTGAAACATTCCTAGAATACGTTCTAAATCATCATCTGAAAAGAATTCTATCTCTATCTTGCCTTTCTTCTTACCTTTATGAATAGTAACTCCAGTACCAAAGTAATCTCGTAATTTACTTTCTCTTTCAGCAATAAATATATCCTTCTTTTTAGATACTTGCTTAGCAACCGGTGTTTTTTCATTTAGTTTCGTGATTAACTGCTCAACTTGTCTTACATTTAATTTTTCCTGTCTTATTTTATTAACAACAGGAATTACTTTACTTTTATCTTTTAAACCAAGTAAAGCTCTACCATGTCCCATGGATAATTCTCCATTATTAATTAAAGCACTGACTTGATCAGGCAGACTTAATAATCGAACAAGGTTAGCAATATGAGGCCTGCTTTTCCCTAGTCTTTTAGATAAATCTTCTTGTGTTATATTTAATTCTCTCATTAAGTTAGAATATGCTTGAGCTTCTTCAATTGGAGTCAAATCTTCTCTTTGTAAGTTCTCAAGTAAAGCTAACTCCATCATCTTTTCATCGGTTAATTCCTTTACAATAGCAGGAATCTTGGTTAAACCCGCTTCTTTAGCAGCTCTAAACCGTCTTTCCCCTACTACAATCTCATAACCTTTAATACTTTTCCTAACAATTATAGGTTGCAATATCCCATGCTGAATAATAGACTCTTTTAACTCTTCAATAGCATCCGCATGGAATGTCTTCCTTGGTTGGTAAGGATTTGGCCGACAATCCTTTACAAGTACATCTTGAACTGACTCTTCTTCGTTTGTATCTAACTCAGGAAAAAAAGCATTAATTCCTTTCCCTAACCCTTTCGCCATTCGCGATCACTTCCTTTGCTAAGTCTAGATAAACTTCAGCGCCTCGTGATTTCGGATCATACACAATGATCGGTTGACCGTGACTTGGCGCTTCTCCAAGTCTTATATTTCTTGGAACAACAGACTGATAAACTTTATTTTGAAAGTATTTTTTTACTTCTTCAATAACCTGAATACCTAGATTTGTTCTAGCATCCAACATTGTTAATAGCACACCTTCAATCATTAGTTCTTTATTTAAATGCTTTTGAACTAATCGAATTGTGTTCAGTAGTTGGCTTAACCCTTCCAATGCATAATATTCGCATTGTACAGGGATTAAAACACTATCTGATGCTGTTAATGAGTTAATCGTCAATAAGCCAAGGGAAGGCGGACAGTCGATAATGACATAGTCATAGTTCTCTTTTACACTATCAATTGCCTTTTTCAAACGAACTTCTCTGGAGATTGTTGGAACTAGTTCAATTTCCGCACCAGCAAGTTGAATCGTTGCAGGAATTATATCTAAATTTTCAACACATGTATTTACACAAACCTTTTCAGCTTCTAAGTCATCGACCAATACATTATAAATACATTGATCCATGTCTGCTTTATTGATACCCACACCACTTGTTGCATTTCCTTGAGGATCAATATCAACAAGTAATACCTTATGGTTTAAGTAGGCAAGACATGCACTTAAATTAACTGCTGAAGTAGTTTTTCCGACGCCACCTTTTTGGTTTGCAACGGCGATTACTTTTCCCATGGTGTCACCTACCTCTAAACTCTATAATTTATATTCTATCATCTTTTTTTCTTTAATCACTGTTTTTAATAAAATTGTAAATAAAAAAGTTATTATGTCTAAAAATCTTTATATACAAAAAAGCTAAATATTGGCAAAAAATACCCATCTTTCATTTTCATACGAAGATGGGAATAAAGTGTTTTATTATTTTTTCTTAGGTATTTTAATAGTGATTTGATAATAATCATCATAATCTTGTTCATCAGTTTCTAAGTCAATACCGGTGTCTGTCACCATAGTTAGCGATTGCCTTATGGTATTCATTGCAATTCGCATATCTTTATTAATACCTTTTAGCTTCGGCTTCTTTTTCTTCACTTTTTCTTCTAGCATCTTAGCAATTCTTTCTTCGGTTTGCTTTACATTCAACCCTTTTTCGATAATCTCTTCAAGTAACTTTTCTTGTTTCTCCGGATCTTTTAACCCAATTAATGCACGTGCATGACGCTCTGTAATCTTCTTTTCTAATATTGCCATTTGTACTTTCTCTGGCAATTTAAGTAATCGCATCTTATTAGCAATCGTTGACTGACTTTTACCCAATCTTTGAGCCAATGCTTCTTGAGTAAGTCCGTGTATTTCTAATAATCTAGCATACGCCATCGCTTCTTCAATAACAGTTAATTCTTCACGTTGTAAATTTTCAATTAATGCTACTGAAGCAGTTTCAGCCTCTGTCATTTCTCGAATAATTGCAGGAACTTTCTCCCAACCGAGGTGTTGAACAGCACGCCAACGTCTCTCACCAGCTATTAATTCATATCTTGCATCATCCTCTTGTAGTTTACGTACCACAATCGGCTGTATCATACCATGCGTATGTATTGTTTGTGCAAGTTCTTCTATCTTTTCTTGATTAAAAATAGATCGAGGTTGATAACGATTGGGTTCAATTGCCTTTACTGGTAATTGAGTAACCTCATCGGGAAGAAATTCTTCTGTTTCTGCTTCTGCTTCTTCGACTGACTTTTCACCTAGGCCAAATATACGGCTAAAAGGGTGTAACATAAACAAACACCACCTTTTTTTAACTATCCTCAATTATTTACCACAACATAAGTCAAAATGTTTCACGTGAAACATGAGTACTTTGTTAATGTTTATAAAAAGCTTATTATAATATAAATTACGGCGATTCCTTCTATTATTCTATCACATATCTACTAAATATCATACGTATATAGTTCGTCATCCTTAAAAATGTTTGGTGAATACAGTTAAGTAATATTTATAATAAGTTACGCTAATTCATTTTGCAAAATAAAGTGGTGCAATCCTATACTAGCTTCCGTAACTATAAGAAATCCCCTACTCAACAAGAAAATGCATGATCAAAAAGACATAGTTTATATCTATAATAGAAGCATTTTTTAACTATCTGCATGTATGTGATATTGCTATAAAAAAACATTACTTCAAACTAGTTTGAAGTAATGTTTTTTTACTATGCTAATGGTGACTTATTTGGAACACCAGGTTTTCTTGGATATTTTTTCGGCGTCTTTCTTTTCTTATTGATTAACGCAATATTTCTTTCTCCACTATCTTCTGGAAGTTGAAATGTATGAACATCCCTAATCTCTCCACCTAATAGCTCGATTGCCCCTTTTGAGTCTTTAAGTTCTGACTGAAAATTTGGTCCCTTCATTGCAATAAATGTGCCACCTGTTTTACAAAGAGGTAAACACAGTTCACTCAATACTGACATTCTAGCTACTGCTCTCGCCATTACTACATCAAATTTATCTCGAAAGGAGGCATTATTTCCAAATAACTCTGCACGATCATGATAAAAGGACACTCCTGTAATTTCCAGTTGATTGGCAAGATGATTTAGAAAGGTAATACGTTTTTGTAAAGAATCTACAATGGTTACCTTAATATTCGGGAAACAGATCTTTAATGGAATACTAGGAAAGCCTGCTCCTGCCCCTACATCACAAATATGAATATCCTTAGTGAAATCAGAATGAAAAGCAGCTGTAATTGAGTCAAAAAAGTGTTTAGTATATACCTCTTCCTTCTCCGTTATAGCAGTTAAATTAATCTTCTCATTCCACTCTACTAACGTTTCATAGTAAACTTCGAATTGCTTCAATTGTATATCAGATAGTTCTATACCTTCTTCTTTTAACTTTTCTTGAAAGGTGTTTACATTCATTAGTGAAATTCCTTTCCCTTTCTTTTACTCATTAGATACTCTAGCTATTTTTCCTTGTTCAATATATACAAGTAATATCGATACATCGGCAGGATTAACCCCCGAAATACGTGAAGCCTGACCAACTGATAATGGGCGTACCTTTTTCAACTTTTCCTTAGCTTCTGTTGCAATACCACTAATATCGTCATAGTCAATATCATCTGGTATCAGCTTATTTTCCATCTTTTTCATTCTGTCTACTTGCTGATTCGCTTTAGAAATGTAACCTTCATACTTAATTTGTATTTCAATTTGTTCCTTCACTTCCCATGAAAGTTCCTTATCAGAAGGGGTTACTGCTTCAATCATCTCATATTTCATTTCAGGTCGTTTTAATAGATCAGCCGCCTTTAATGCATCGCGAAGTGCTGTACCACCTGCAGCCTCTATTATTTCTTGTAATTGATCTGTAGGTTTTAATGTTATATTTTCTAGACGCAACTTCTCTTCTTCAATAAGCTTTTTCTTCTCTAAGAAGTTTTGATAACGTTCTTCTGTAACTAGACCAATTTCATGTCCTATATCTGTTAGTCTTATGTCTGCATTGTCATGGCGTAATAGCAACCGATACTCTGCTCTTGACGTTAGTAATCGATAAGGTTCATTTGTCCCTTTTGTAACTAAATCGTCAATAAGGACTCCAATGTATGCTTGTGAACGGTCTAGAATAACTGTCTCTTTTCCTAGTGCTTTTGAAGCTGCATTTATTCCTGCCATTAATCCTTGTCCAGCCGCTTCTTCATAACCAGAAGTTCCATTAATTTGTCCTGCAGTGAATAGACCTGGTATATTTTTTAATTCTAATGTAGGCCATAGTTGCGTTGGTACAACTGAATCATATTCTATCGCATAGCCCGCTCTCATAATCTCTGAATTCTCAAGCCCTGGAATACTTCGGAGTATTTCTCTCTGTACGTATTCTGGTAAGGAAGTCGATAATCCTTGTACATATACTTCTTCTGTACTACGTCCCTCTGGTTCTAAAAAGATTTGATGGCGTGGTTTATCATGGAATCGAACTATTTTATCCTCAATAGATGGACAATAGCGAGGGCCTGTTCCCTTAATCATTCCTGAATACATTGCGGATAAACCAAGATTATCGTTAATTATTTTGTGAGTAAACTCATTTGTATAAGTTAACCAACAAGGTATTTGGTCTAGTATTGCCTCTGTTGTTTCGTAAGAGAAATGTCTTGGGTTTTCATCGCCCGGTTGAATTTCTGTTTTTGAGTAATCAATAGTATGGTTGTTTACCCTTGGTGGGGTTCCAGTTTTAAAACGGACTAACTCAAATCCCAACTCTTCTAGATTCTCAGCTAATTTTACAGATGCTCTTTGATTATTTGGTCCACTTTCATATGATACATCCCCTATTATGACTCTTCCACGCATAAAGGTACCTGTAGTAATGACTACCGATTCAGCACGGTATGCTGCTTTTGTTTCGGTAATAACTCCCTTACAGACACCATCCTCCACGATAAGTTTCTCAACCATTGCCTGTCTTAATGTAAGGTTTTCTTCATTTTCTAATAGACGTTTCATTTCTTGCATATATAAAGGTTTATCCGCTTGTGCTCGAAGTGCACGTACAGCAGGTCCTTTACCTGTATTTAACATACGCATTTGAATATACGTTTTATCAATTACTTTTCCCATTAAGCCACCTAAAGCATCTACTTCTCTTACTACAATTCCTTTTGCAGGTCCACCAATAGAAGGGTTACAAGGCATAAATGCAATCATATCTAAATTTAGTGATAGCATCAACGTCTTAGCACCTCGGCGAGCAGCAGCAAAAGCCGCCTCACATCCAGCGTGACCTGCTCCAATTACAATTACATCATAATGGCCAGCATCATAAGTCATCGTTTATATTCTCTCCTTTTATCAAAAACTACAATTTAAATAATTATTCTCAAAATTACTTACCTAAACAGAACTGGGAGAATAATTGATCAATAAGACTATCATGAACTGTATCCCCAATAATTTCGCCTAGAAGTTCCCAAGCTCTCGTAACATCTATTTGCACAAGATCGATTGGAACACCTGCTTCCATCCCATTCATTGCTTCTGTTAATGCATCAAGAGATTGTTTCAGTAATTGAATATGACGAACATTGGATACATAGGAGAGGTCGCCTGCATCAAGATGACCTGCAAAAAATGTTTCTGCTATAGCAGTCTCAAGATCATTGATCCCTTTTTCCTCTATTAAAGCAGTTGTAATCACTTTATGCCCTTTCGCATACTCTTTTACCCTTTGTATATCAATGCGTTGTTCTAAGTCTGTCTTATTAACTATTACAATTACTTCTAATCCATCAACTGCCTGAAATAATTTAATATCTTCCTCTGTTAATTCTTCCCCATTATTTAATACAAGGAGAATTAAATCCGCCTCTTTTAACACTTGTCTAGATCGTTCAACACCTATACGTTCTACAATATCTTCTGTTTCTCTGATTCCAGCTGTATCAACTAATCGTAGTGGAATTCCCCTAATATTAACGTATTCCTCTATGACATCTCTTGTTGTACCTGGTATGTCTGTAACAATAGCCTTTGTTTCTTGAACAAGTGCATTTAATAAGGAGGACTTCCCTACATTTGGCCTCCCTATAATAGCAGTTGCAAGTCCTTCTCTTAGAATTTTACCTTGCTTTGCCATTTGCAATAATCTTTCTATTTCTACGTAAACTTCCTTCGTCTTGGTTATAAGCATTTCATGGGACATTTCTTCTACATCATCATACTCTGGGTAATCAATATTCACTTCGACATGTGCAACAGTTTCTAATAGTTGTTGCCTTAATGTCTGCACCAATTTTGATAACTTTCCATCCATTTGTTTTAAAGCAACATTCATTGCTTTATCTGTTTTAGCACGAATTAAATCCATTACAGCCTCTGCCTGGGATAAATCAATCCGTCCATTTAAAAATGCACGTTTCGTAAATTCACCAGGTTCAGCCAAACGAGCACCTTGACTAAGACTCAATTCCAGTAATCGATTCACAGATGCTAATCCACCATGGCAATTTATTTCAACAACATCTTCTCTCGTAAATGTTTTTGGCCCTCTCATAACCGTTACCATCACTTCTTCTGCAACCTCATTTGTTACTGGATCTACTATCTTTCCATAATGGATCGTATGTGACTCTACCTTATTTAAATCAGTTCCATGAAACAATTGACCCGCAATTTTTATTGCCTCATTCCCACTTAAGCGAACAATTGCAATTGCACCCTCACCTATTGGAGTCGATATTGCTGCTATTGTATCTACATCCATTTTTTTCACCTCCAACCTTTCTACTATCTATATCAATTTTGCTATTTTTAAAATTAGTGTCACTAACTTATTAGAATATCATATTACAACTACATTTGAAAAGATATCCACATGTTATTTACTATTTTATCTTCTACGACTTGTCCACACACTCACCTTTTCTTCTAATTCGTAACTATCCACATGTGAATATCTTTTTTAAAAAATACCTTTATTTTATTATCCACAGCTTCTTTCTTCTCTTATTACTCCCCTTTTTAACAAAAAAAATAAGCCCCTTTTTATAAGGGCTTATTTTTTATGATTTAGGTTTAATGACTACATGGCGATTTGGTTCATCACCAGCAGATAATGTATTTACTTGTTTACTATTTTGTAACGCAGTATGAATCACTTTTCTTTCAAAAGAAGGCATCGGTTCTAATTCTACTCCACGTTTTGATCTGACTGCTTTTACAGCTAGACGGTTTGCTAAATTTACTAATGTTTCTTCCCGTCTTTTTCGATAGCCTTCTGCATCAAGAACTACTGTATAGTATTGGTTAGAACTGCGATTTACGACTAACTGTAGCAAATATTGAACTGCATTTAGTGTTTGTCCTCTTTTTCCAATTAAAATAGCTATTTTCTCACCTGTTAACTGAAATGTAAGTTGATTTCCTTTAACAATCGTTTCAATCGTTGCATCGATACCAAGATCGCTTACGATATTCGATAGATACATTTCAGCTTTCTTAACTGGGTTTTCAACCAAAGACACCTTCACAATTGCCGGTTTTGAACCAAATATTCCTAGTAGTCCTTTTTTACCTTCATCAATGATATCAACGTTAACTTGGTCCTCTGTGGTGTTTAACTGCTTTAATGCCGATTGGACCGCATCTTCAACTGTTTGTCCAGAAGCAGTTACTTGTTTCACTATTTGTTTCCTCCTGTGTTAGCATCTTTATCTTTCATCATCGGTTTTCTAATAAATAAAGTCTGTAATACCATGAAAATATTACCTACTACCCAATAAAGAGATAACGCAGCGGGGAAAAATATTGCGAATACACCAATCATGATTGGCATCATGTATAGCATCATGGTCATTTGCGGCATCATAGAATTCTGTGTCTGGGTTGTACCTGACATCATTAATTTTTGCTGTAGGAAAGTAGCAGCTGCTGCAATGATTGGTAGAATATAATAAGGATCTGGTTCCCCTAATTGTACCCACAGAAAACTATGTTCTTTTATTTCACCTGTTCTCATAATTGCATGATAGAATGCAATTAAAATTGGCATTTGTACAATAACTGGCAAACATCCTGCTAATGGGTTAACACCATTCTTTTGAAATAACTCCATTGTTTCTTGTTGTAATTTTTGCTGCGTTTTTGCATCTTTCGAACTATACTTTTCTCTAACTTTTTGTAATTCAGGCTGGATATCTTGCATCGCTTTTGAACTTTTCAATTGTTTTACGTTAAGTGGCAATAAAACTAAACGAATAAGTATTGTTACTAGAACAATTGATAATCCATAATTTTCATTAAATAACTCTGCAACATATGTAAGTAGGTCAGATAAAGGGCGGACAAACCAAACATTCCATATCCCTGTGCTTTCATCTGTTATCTCTTGGTCTACTTGGGTACACCCAGCAAGTAGAGATAAAATCCCAATTAAGGTCGCAGAATACAAGACCTTTTTACGCATTTTTTTCCTCCTTACTAAAGCTTCCTATGTAGAAATATATATACTATTTTATCATCAAAACTATGCTTGATTCTATTATTATTAGAGAAAATTATGTCACTCAGCCCATAAATAAATTGGCTATTTTCTTAAAAGTTTAGATTTAGATAGAACATGAACTAAACTTTTTTTGACTTCCTCAAAACCCATGTCTTTTGCAGGTTTTCTCGCAATAATGATAAAGTCATAGCAATTTGCTATTCTTTCATCTAACTCTAGAAAGGCTTGTCTTAAATAGCGTTTTACTTGATTACGAACTACAGCATTTCCAATCTTTTTACTTACAGATAAACCTACTCTGTAATGACTCTGGTTATCTTTTTTTAAAAAGTAAAGTACCAGTTGGCGATTTGCAAAGGACTTACCTTGTTTAAAAACCAACTGGAACTCCTCATTTTTTTTCAAACGATAAGCCTTTTTCATGGAATGAAACCCTCCATTATTCAGCAGCCAATTAGCTACTCCAGTCCTTATCGATCTTTCTTAGAATTCTTAAGAAGAACGACCATCTATGCACAGTTTAAATATTAAATGGTAAATCTATACCATCAAATTCAAAAATTAAAAGTAATCTTCTTTTGAATACTAGAAAAAAGACCACTGACTTAATTGCAGTGGCCTATGCAGATAATACTTTTCTTCCTTTTTTACGACGACGCGCTAAAACTTTGCGTCCATTTTTCGTACTCATACGGTTACGGAAGCCGTGAACTTTTTTACGTTTACGATTATTTGGTTGAAATGTACGTTTCATCTATAAAACACCTCCCTGAGGAATTAAAAATCAGAATATAAAAAGACATTCCAATACATTATACGTAATAGGTGCCTATTCGTCAACTTACTTTTCGATAGATATTTAATGTATTCTTCCATTATAACTTATCCACAATAGCTGTTAATCACTTTTTTATCCACATTCGACTTTCCACAACACTTATCGACAGATTAATCACAAAATATAGTATTGTGGATAGTTATTATCTACAAGTTGTAGGTTTTGTGGATAACTGTCGAAAAACCATTGCGTTGCCTGCATTTATCTGGTATTATATTTGTGTTTTAACACTAAAAAAAATATCCACCAAAATTACTTTATCCACAACTGTGGATAATATGTGGACATTTACTCACATGATTGTTTATGCTTTTATTAACAGTCTTGTGGAAAACACTTATAAATATCTTTTTTAACTGATAAGACAGTTCTTTTTATCCACAAGAGCCAATTAGTTTCTTTTTAAGAATGAGGTACTCTTATAATGTATATGCACCTCGATTATAAGTAGAACACTATGTTTAACTAATCCACTATCTATCCCTAGGTACCTGGTAATTAGTTTTCTTTATTTTCCCATGTCTTATTTGTGAAAGGGGTGACAAAGATAATGGAAAATATACATGAATTATGGACAAATACTCTCCAATCTATACAAGACAAAATTAGTAAGCCAAGTTATGATACATGGTTAAAAAATACAACAGCAGATAGTATCGAGGAGGACACATTGATTGTCTCTGCTCCAAATGAATTTGCTAGAGATTGGTTAGAAAGCAGGTACACGGATCTTATTTCTGATGCTTTATTTGAAGTAACTGGTTCACGTCTTAAAACAAAATTTGTCATACCAGAAATGGAAAGTACGATTGATGATGTTAAGCCACCAGTCAAGAAAACATCGAATGTGAAACAGAATGATAATGGTGAAACGCCAAAATCTATGTTAAATTCCAAATACACTTTTGATACTTTTGTAATTGGATCTGGTAACCGCTTTGCACATGCTGCTTCTCTTGCTGTTGCAGAAGCACCTGCGAAGGCTTATAACCCTCTATTTATATATGGAGGAGTTGGTTTAGGAAAAACACACTTAATGCATGCGATTGGTCACTATGTTATAGACCATAATCCAGGAGCTAAAGTCGTCTATCTTTCATCTGAGAAATTTACAAATGAATTTATTAATTCAATTCGTGATAACAAGGCTGTGAATTTCAGAAATAAATACCGTAGTGTTGACGTTTTATTAATAGATGATATTCAATTTTTGGCTGGAAAAGAACAAACGCAAGAAGAATTTTTCCATACTTTCAATACGTTACATGAAGAAAGTAAGCAGATTGTCATATCAAGTGATCGTCCACCTAAAGAAATACCAACGCTTGAGGATCGCCTACGCTCACGCTTTGAATGGGGATTAATCACAGACATTACCCCACCTGATTTAGAAACACGTATTGCGATTTTGAGAAAGAAAGCAAAGGCTGAAGGGTTAGACATTCCGAATGAGGTTATGCTTTATATTGCTAATCAAATAGATACGAATATTCGTGAATTAGAAGGTGCCTTAATTCGAGTAGTAGCTTATTCTTCTCTAATAAATAAAGATGTAGATGCATCCTTAGCAGCCGAAGCATTAAAAGATATAATCCCTAGTTCAAAACCTAGAGTAATTACAATTAATGCGATTCAAGAGGTTGTTGGTGATAGATATAACGTTAAGTTAGAAGAGTTTGTTGCGAAGAAACGTACTAAATCTATTGCCTTCCCTAGACAAATTGCTATGTATTTATCAAGGGAACTTACAGATTTTTCTTTGCCGAAAATTGGAGAAGAATTTGGTGGAAGAGATCATACAACAGTGATTCATGCCCACGAAAAAATTTCAAAGATGATTGGACAAGATCAATCACTTCATAAAGAAATTGAAGACATAAAAGAACGATTAAAATCGATTTAATTCAACTTAAGTGTTACATTCGTTACTATCCACATGTGAATAACGTTAATAACTCGACCACACTTATCAACAGTCTATCCACAGCAGGATAGGCTTTGCTATCTAGTCTTATATAAACTTATCCACATAATCACAGGCCCTATTACTATTATTACTATATTTTATAAATAAAAATATATAATATAACTTCCACTAGGAGGATTTTATTTTATGAAATTTGTTATACAACGAGATCAATTAATGGACAGTGTCCAACATGTCATGAAGGCCATATCTTCTAGAACAACAATTCCCATATTAACTGGATTAAAAATAGAAGCTAAAGATGATGGTGTAAAATTAACTGGTAGTGATTCTGATATTTCTATCGAATCTTTTATTCCTAAAGAAGAGGATGGAATTATTAACGTAGAACAAATAGAGCCAGGAAGTATTGTTCTACAGGCTAAATATTTTCCTGATATTGTACGAAAATTACCTCAGAAAACAGTAGAAATAGAATCAGATGACCACCTAAAAGTAACAATCCGATCAGGAAGTGCGGAATTCCATCTGAATGGACAAGATGCAGATGAATATCCACAACTCGCTCAACTTCATACAGAAGATAGTTTTGAAATACCTATAGATTTATTAAAAAATCTAATTAAACAAACGGTATTTGCTGTATCAACAGTAGAAACTAGACCTATTCTTACAGGTGTAAATATGAAAGTAGAAGATAATCATTTGGATTTCATTGCTACAGACAGCCACCGTTTAGCATCAAGAAAGATACCTTTGGAAAAAAGTTCTAGTCAATTAAAATTTTCTAATGTAGTTATACCTGGGAAAAGTTTAAATGAATTAAATAAAATTCTAGATGATACGCATGACAACATAGAAGTAAGTGTTACAGAAAATCAAATCTTATTTAGAACTAAAAACCTTTATTTCCTATCACGCTTACTTGATGGTAATTATCCTGAAACTTCTAGATTAATCCCAGAACAAAGTAAAACAATTGTTTATGGGAACACAAAAGAATTGCTAAATTCCATTGATCGTGCTTCTCTTTTAGCAAAGGAAAGCCGAAATAACGTGGTTAGACTACAAACAAAAGAAAACAACCAAATAGAAATTACAAGTAATTCTCCAGAAGTTGGTAAAGTTGTAGAGGAATTAACAGCTAAATCCATTGAAGGTGAAGAGCTTAAAATTTCTTTTAGTGCGAAATATATGATGGATGCACTTAAGGTAGTCGAAAATGAACAAGTGAAAATTGAATTTACGGGTGCAATGAGGCCATTCATTATTAGACCAATTGATAACGATAATGTCCTTCAGTTAATCTTGCCAGTCCGCACTTACTAGTATTGCTAATAAAGCTCTTATTGAATTGCCAATAAGAGCTTTATTATGTTAACAGAGTCTTTTTTAAGACATGTTTCTTTATTAGGTTTATTTAGAATTTCTTACTAAAAATGAAAGCACTCGAGAGTTACTTTGCTTATTGTTGAATTTTTAGTAAAATAGAATGAAAGCCAAAAATAAATAAGGTGGTAAAATGAGCGATCAAATTGAAATTAAGACAGATTATATTCAGCTAGGTCAGTTTTTAAAATTAGCAAACGTTCTCGAAACGGGTGGAATGGTAAAACTTTTCCTTGCTGATTATGAAGTGAAAGTAAATGGTGAATTAGAAAATAGACGTGGGAGAAAGCTTTATCCTGGAGATCAAATAGAAATAGAAGAGGTTGGTCTTTTTGAAGTAGTAAAAAAATCTTAATAAACTAAGAAGAAAGCTTTCTTGATGTTATAAGAAAGGGAAATATTGATGCATATTCATGAGTTAACCCTTACCAACTACCGAAATTACGATCAACTACAACTTAAATTTGATGATAAAATTAATGTGATTATCGGTGAAAATGCACAGGGTAAAACAAATATGATGGAATCTATTTATGTGTTGGCGTTTTCAAAGTCCCATCGTACGCCAAGGGATAAAGAACTTATCCAATGGGACAAAGAATATGCTAAAATAGTAGGTAGTATAAATAAACGTAACCGTTCCTTTCCTCTAGAAATTCAATTTTCACCTAAAGGAAAAAAAGCAAAATTAAATCATATAGAGCAAAAACGTCTTAGTGATTATATTGGCGCATTAAACGTGGTGATGTTTGCACCCGAAGACCTTAACCTTGTCAAAGGAAGCCCACAAATACGAAGACGTTTTATTGACATGGAAATAGGACAGATTAAGCCAGTTTATATCTATCACCTAGGACAATATCAAAAAATACTAAAGCAACGTAATTTTTTGTTGAAAAACTTACAGAGGAATAAAACTGCAGATCGAACGATGCTTCAAGTCCTTACAGAGCAATTAATTGAACATGCTGCTGTCATAGTAGAAAGGCGTTTTAGCTTTCTCGAGTTACTTAGAAAATGGGCTAAACCAATACATCAGGGAATTAGTAGAGGAATAGAGGATCTAGAAATAAATTATATTGCCTCAATAGATGTATCAGAAGACGATAATAGGGAAAAAATAGTAAAAATATACCATGATAAATTTTCCAGTTTGGAAGATAAAGAAGTTGACAGAGGCAGTACACTAATTGGTCCTCACCGTGATGATTTGGCATTTAATGTGAACGGAAAAGATGTTCAAACTTACGGATCACAGGGACAACAACGTACAACTGCTCTTTCCTTAAAGCTCGCAGAAATTGAATTAATTTATAACGAGGTAGGAGAATATCCAATTTTACTTCTTGACGATGTATTGAGTGAATTAGATGACTTTAGGCAGTCGCACTTGCTTAATACGATCCAAGGAAAAGTCCAGACATTTGTTTCTACTACTAGTGTAGACGGTATAAAGCATGAAACATTAGATAAAGCGGAAATATTTCGTGTAGAAAATGGAACAATTGTTAAATAGAATGGGGGGCATCTATGTTTATTCATATCGGAGATGATAATGTTATACGTTCTGAAGATGTTATAGCTATTATCGATAACAGTCTAATAGCCTCGTCTACTATCAATGAGCAAATGTTATTTAATCAGAGAAAGAATAAAAAGGTATTTGATCCTCAGTTAGAAGGTACGAAATCAATTGTTATTACAAATGATTATATTTATTATAGTCCCCTTTCTGTATTAACGTTAAAAAAACGTGCCAGTATGATTTCCACTATTAGCAAGCTAGAAGACTATTCAGAAACATTTGAAGAATAAAATACTAGATCATACGTAAGGCATTTAGTTATAAAAAAATAAATCACGGAGTTATTGTGAAAAATAACTCCTCTAAAAAGAAGTGTAGGTGATTCATATGACAATGGATGGAAAAGTACCTGAGGAACAGGTATATGATGAGAATCAGATACAAGTTCTAGAAGGTCTAGAAGCGGTAAGAAAACGTCCTGGTATGTATATTGGTTCAACAAATGAAAAAGGTCTTCATCATCTTGTCTGGGAAATCGTTGATAACAGTATTGATGAAGCTCTAGCAGGTTATTGTGATCATATTCACGTTATTATTGAAAAGGATAATAGTATAACAGTTACAGATAATGGACGTGGAATTCCCGTAGGTATTCAAGAGAAGACAGGAAGACCAGCTGTAGAAGTCATTATGACCGTACTTCATGCCGGTGGTAAGTTTGGCGGTGGAGGTTATAAAGTTTCTGGTGGTCTACATGGCGTAGGGGCATCTGTTGTTAATGCTTTATCTACTGAATTAGAAGTATTTGTTCATCGTGATGGACATGTGCATTATCAAGCATTTAGCCGTGGTGTACCAAATGAGGATTTGAAAGTAATAGGCGAAGCTGATGACACAGGAACACGTACACACTTTACTCCTGATCCAGAAATATTCTCAGAAACAAGGACCTATAATTATGATACACTAGCTCATCGTTTAAGAGAATTAGCCTTTTTAAATAAAGGCCTATCGATTACTATTCACGATAAACGAAGTGAAAATGAACCAGAAACCTTCTTCTATGAAGGTGGGATAAAATCGTATGTGGAACACATCAATCGTACGAAAGAAGTGTTACATGAGCCTTTTTATGCCGAAAAGGAAGAAGATAATATCAATGTCGAAGTAGCATTGCAATATAATGATGGCTTCGCTAGCAATATTTACTCATTTGCTAATAATATAAACACCTATGAAGGTGGAACACATGAGTCTGGTTTTAAAACAGGTCTAACACGTGTGATAAATGACTATGCTCGTAAAAATAATTTATTCAAAGAAAATGACCCTAATTTAACTGGTGATGATGTGCGTGAAGGTTTAACGGCAATCATATCTATTAAACATCCAGATCCTCAATTTGAGGGGCAAACGAAAACAAAATTAGGTAATAGTGAAGCTAGAACGATTACCGATTCTGCTTTC
Organism: Aquibacillus kalidii; assembly: GCF_014280935.1. GTDB lineage: Bacteria > Bacillota > Bacilli > Bacillales > Amphibacillaceae > Aquibacillus_D > Aquibacillus_D kalidii. Next base: position 35,057 of record NZ_JACLZI010000032.1, on the reverse strand, counting down.
AGTGAGCTATTTTCAAAATTTCTTTTTGAAAATCCTGATACTGCTAAAATCGTGGTAGAAAAAGGATTAATGGCATCTAGAGCGCGTATTGCTGCTAAAAAGGCACGTGAATTAACGAGACGAAAAGGCGCACTAGAAATTTCAAGTTTGCCAGGTAAACTTGCTGATTGTTCTTCTAGAAATGCAGAGATTAGTGAACTGTACATTGTAGAGGGAGACTCTGCGGGTGGATCAGCAAAACAAGGAAGAGATAGACATTTCCAAGCGATCCTGCCCCTTCGAGGAAAAATTTTGAATGTTGAGAAGGCACGTTTGGATAAGATATTATCAAATAATGAAATTAGAACCATTATCACCGCTCTAGGAACTGGTATTGGGGAAGATTTTGATATAACAAAGGCTCGTTACCATAAAGTTGTTATTATGACAGATGCCGATGTCGATGGTGCACACATTCGAACGTTATTATTAACCTTCTTTTATCGTTATATGCGTCCATTAATAGACTATGGCTATATTTATATTGCACAGCCGCCTCTTTATAAGGTGCAGCAAGGAAAAGCAGTTCATTATGCATACAATGAGAAGGAAATGGAACGAATCGTTAGTGAACTTCCTAAATTACCTAGACCAGGGTTACAACGTTATAAAGGTTTAGGAGAGATGAATGCAACTCAATTGTGGGAAACTACAATGGATCCTGATGTAAGAACACTTTTACAGGTTGGAATGGAAGATGCCATGGATGCAGACCAGGTATTTGATATGCTAATGGGAGATAAGGTAGAACCTAGAAGGAATTTTATCCAAGAAAATGCTGTTTATGTAAAGAACTTAGACATCTAATTCATATAGGCCAATGACTCGTGCTTTGGCCTATGTTACATAGAGTAGTGTTGGAAGTAATTTGGGTTAAGAGTAAAAAATGCTGTTGCGTTTTTCTATTATAGTCAATTTTAAAAAAAATAGTCTCTTTTTCCTCATTTTGATAGGAGGTAATCTTTATGGTGGATAATCAACGTCCACAAGTGCAAGAAATTAATATTGGACAAGAAATGCGTACATCTTTCTTAGATTATGCTATGAGTGTTATCGTTTCTCGTGCACTACCGGATGTCCGTGATGGAATGAAACCAGTGCACCGAAGAATACTGTATGCTATGAACGATTTAGGAATACAAGCGGATAAAGCATATAAAAAGTCTGCACGTATTGTTGGGGATGTACTAGGTAAATATCATCCGCATGGTGACTCTTCCGTGTACGAAGCAATGGTTCGTATGGCGCAAGATTTTAGTTATCGTTATATGCTAGTAGATGGTCATGGAAACTTTGGTTCAGTCGATGGAGATCCTGCGGCAGCTATGCGTTATACAGAAGCGCGTATGTCAAAAATCTCTATGGAATTGTTAAGAGATATTAATAAAGATACGATTGATTATCAAGATAACTATGATGGTTCAGAAAGAGAACCAAAAGTACTTCCTGCACGTTTTCCTAATCTACTAGTTAATGGAACTTCTGGTATAGCTGTAGGGATGGCAACCAATATACCACCACATCAGCTTGGAGAAACCATTGATGCAATTTTGGCTGTTAGTAAAGATCCAGAGATAACAATAGATGAATTAATGGAAGAGTATATTTATGGCCCTGATTTTCCAACTGCTGGTCAAATACTTGGCAGAAGTGGAATACGGAAGGCCTTTGAAACAGGAAAAGGTTCGATTACTGTTCGAGCAAAAGTTCAAATTGAAGAACACGCAAATGGAAAATCAACTATTCTAGTTTCAGAATTACCTTATCAAGTGAATAAAGCAAAATTAATTGAAAAGATAGCAGAATTGGCTCGTGATAAGCGTATTGAGGGTATAACAGATCTAAGAGATGAATCTGATAGAAATGGGATGCGTATTGTAATTGAATTACGTCGTGATGCTAATCCGAACGTAGTTCTAAACAATTTATATAAACAAACCTCACTTCAAACTACATTTGGTATCAATATGCTTGCTTTAGTTGATGGCCAGCCAAAAGTATTGAATCTTAAACAATGTTTAGTTCATTATTTAGATCACCAGAAGGTTGTGATCAAGCGTCGTACTGCTTACGAATTAAGAAAAGCAGAAGCTAGAGCACATATACTAGAGGGGCTACGAATAGCGTTAGACCATATTGATGAAATCATTACGTTAATTAGACAATCGAATACAGCTGATATTGCAAGAGAAGGCTTAATGACGCGCTTTGAACTATCAGAAAAACAAGCGCAAGCTATTTTAGATATGCGTTTACAACGTCTGACAGGCTTAGAGCGAGATAAGATTGAACAAGAATATCAAGAATTACTGAAAACTATTGCTGAACTAAAAGAAATTCTAGCGAATGAAGAAAAAGTATTAGAAATCATTCGGGAAGAATTACTAGAGATAAAAGAGCGTTTTAACGATGAAAGACGTACAGAAATAGTTATAGGTGGTACGGACTTTTTTGAAGATGAAGATCTTATACCGGAAGAAAACATTGTAATCACCCTAACTCAAAAAGGTTATATCAAACGTTTGCCGTCTTCTACTTACCGAACACAAAGAAGAGGTGGACGTGGTATTCAAGGTATGGGTACTAATGAAGATGATTTCGTAGAGCATCTTGTATCTTGTTCTACCCATGACACGGTCTTGTTTTTCTCCAATAAAGGAAAAGTATACAAGGCTAAAGGTTATGAAATACCTGAGTTTGGTAGAACTGCAAAGGGTATCCCTATTATTAATACGTTAGAAATAGAAAAAGATGAATGGATAAATGCTGTTATAACTGTCAAGGAATTTGTAGAGGATTGGTATTTATTCTTCACTACTAAATATGGTATTTCTAAACGTACTTCTCTATCGCAATTTGCCAATATTAGAAAAGGTGGTCTAATTGCCCTTAATTTACGTGATGATGATGAATTGATTTCTGTTCGTTTAACGGATGGAACAAAGCATATTATGATTGGTACGCAAAATGGCTATTTGATTCGTTTTGAAGAAGAGCAAATTAGATCAATGGGTAGAACTGCAGCTGGTGTTAAAGGAATCTCATTACGAGATGATGATCGAGTTGTGTCTATGGAAATTATAGAAGATGGTCTATTTGTATTAAACGTTACCGAAAAAGGTTATGGGAAGCGTACACCTGCAGAAGATTACCGAATTACCAATCGCGGTGGTAAGGGTATTATAACTAGTAACACAACGGATAAGACTGGTAAAATTGTAGCAGTCAAGGCGGTTACTGGTGAAGAGGATATTATGATTATGACCGTTTCTGGGGTACTAATTCGTATGCCTGTTATTGGAATTTCAATTACTGGTAGAAATACACAAGGCGTAAGACTAATTCGCCTACAAGAGGAAGAAAGAGTAGCAACAGTTGCAAGGATCGATACAGAGGACGAGGAAGAGATAGAAGAAATTGATCCTAATATCGTACAAGCTACTGAAGAACCATTAACAGACCAAACAGAAGAAATAGAAGAAATAGAAGAAATAGAAGAGTCAGATACTACGGATGAGTAATACTAGTATGATCTCTAAATTACCTCTGCTTTTATAGAAAGCAGAGGTAATTTTAAAGGTTAGCATAAAGACATGAGGTGGGGATAGTATGTGGGTGCATCCCAAACAATTAATACCAGGTTGTCGATTAATGAAGGACGTAGTTGGAAAAACAAATAATCCTATTGTCATGAAAAATACAGTTCTGGCTGAACAACATATTGAGATATTACATGCATTTTTAATAGATAATGTAGAAGTATCTGATAGGCTCGCAAATGGAAAGCTATTTGTTCCAGAGGAGCTTAAAGAAGAGGATATTGCTAAACGAGTACAGGTTGAAGAAGATTTATCATTTGAAGAGATGTATCTAAATACTGTGAAGGCTTATAAACAAGTCTTTTTAAACTGGCAAAGTGGATCACCTATCAATATGAATCAGGTTAGAAGTATTATCATACCTTTATTAAAACAAATTGAACAAGCCAATCTAGACTTATTTTTATTACACAAATATTCATCTAAAGATGATTACTTTTATCACCATGGTGTTGCTAATGCATTGATTTCTGGATTCCTTGCAAAAAAAATGGGATATCAAAAGGAATGGATACAGGTAGGTTTGGCAGGATTCCTTGCTGATTGTGGAATGTCTAAAATTAATATTAATTTATTTAATAAAAAAGGAACTTTATCTTTAGCTGAATATGAAGAGATAAAAAAACATCCTACCTATTCCTATCGAATGGTAGAAAAGATACCATCTTTATCAGTTGAAATCAAACTAGCAATCCTCCAACACCATGAAAGGTTGGATGGGAGTGGCTATCCACTTGGGATGGAAAGAAGTAAAATACATGGATTTGCCTCTATCCTTGCTGTTAGTGACACCTATCATGCCATGACATCAGAAAGGATCTATCAACCAAAGCAATCCCCTTTCAAAGTGATTGAGGAAATGATGTTTTACCAATTTGATAAATTCAGTCATGAGGTTATTCAAAGCTTTGTTAAAGGACTAGCGAACTTTTCCACTGGGACAAAAGTGCTCCTATCTAATCAAAAGAAAGCTGAAATTGTTTTTATTGAACATAGTCATCCTACAAGACCGATGGTGAGAATAGAGGATAGCCAAGAAATCTTACCTCTTAAAGATAGGCAAAGTATATATATAGAAGAGATTTTAGTATAGCAAAGGGACTGAGTAATAACTCAGTCCCTTTGTTCATATAGAAAGTAGCCTAATAAAAATGGTATCTTTTTTGCTGTAATAGAGAGGAACTTATGAATAAACGGATAATCCTCTGTTGGTAATGTGTGTAAGAGATCTCCCCACCATTCTGTTTCATAGCGGCATATCATACTCAAGTTATATAATACTAAATAATGCAACATAACTTCATGTATGGAAGAGAAATAGTGTCTCTTACTAGGAAAATATAAATGATGATTGGATAAGTGATAATAAAATGGCCCTGCTGATGATGGGCCAATCGGTTTTACTAACTCTAAATGGATATATTCCCCATCTACATAACTTTCCTTCTTAGTTGGCAGATGTGTAGAAATTTTGTCGATAAACCTACTTTCAGTCGTATGGTAATTATCCAGTAAGGCTATTGGGAATGATAATTTTGTTGAGTTCTTACTTCCTATTTTAGTTAACTTCTGCTCTCCCCTATGCAGGTAAAAGATGTCACTTAGTTCAGGAATACACGATAATAGTTTATCCATACTCACCTTTTCAATGGACAGTGCATCTATATCATACATATGTTTGGCAAAGTAAGGAAACAAACCTTTATGTTGTACTTTTGTCTCGTCTTGTAAAAAGTTGTATTGCTGTTTTTTCCTCTTTCTAGTAGAGGCACCATGTGCTAACATCGAGGTGTTTTCTGGATAGTAAGGTTTGCGTGTTAGGATACAAGCTTTTATTAAGTGGACCATTCCATAGAAATATAAAATTGGTTTTACAGTTAAACTAGCTTGATCTCCATCTTCGTAAAACTGTAACCCATGCTTTAAATAATAGAGAAACCTGTAACTATTCTCATAACTCAATTTATTCGCATCTGCTGGCATTTGTTTTTCATAGCAATGTTGTAAGTAACTTTGTGATGTATGTGATGATTGTAAATAGATTAAAAAATTTGTTATATCCTCCTGGTTCATAGACTGTTCCTTTCTATAGTGGATATTATAGATGAAAACTCTTACATTTTATGTAGATGCCTAAATCATAAATAATTCTCTATTATTAGGATGAAAAAGGTTGAAAAAGCCTGAATGATATCGTATTGTAAATAACAATAGTTAAGTCAATCGAAATATTTTTTTATATTTTGCAATTATAAATAGTGTATCCAACTTTATCTTTATTAATAATATTTTAGGGAGGCTTATCCAATGAGAGAGGACAAATTTATAAAAGAAGGCCTTACATTTGACGACGTTCTTTTAGTACCAGCAAAGTCAGATGTATTACCAAGAGATGTATCTGTTAAGACAGAGCTTTCTTCCAGAATTAAGCTTAATATACCGTTAATAAGTGCTGGAATGGACACTGTTACAGAAGCAGAAATGGCAATTGCAATGGCAAGACAAGGTGGAATAGGAATCATACATAAAAACATGTCTATTGAAGAACAGGCAGAAAATGTAGATCGGGTAAAGAGATCAGAAAGTGGTGTCATTACCAATCCATTTTTCCTACTCCCTGATAACCAGGTTTTTGATGCAGAACATTTAATGGGTAAATTTAGAATATCAGGTGTACCAATTGTAAATAATGCCGAGGAACAAGTATTAGTTGGAATTCTTACTAATAGAGATTTAAGATTTATTGAAGATTACTCTATTAAAATTTCTGATGTTATGACAAGTGACAACCTAGTAACTGCACCAGTTGGAACTACTCTACAAGAAGCAGGGAAAATCCTACAGAAGCATAAGATTGAAAAGCTACCATTAGTAGATAACAAGGGTGTGTTAAAGGGCTTAATTACAATTAAAGATATTGAAAAAGTAATTGAATTCCCTAATTCAGCAAAAGATGCGCAAGGAAGACTTCTTGCGGGTGCAGCTGTAGGAGTTACGGCTGATGCAATGACAAGAATCGATAAATTAGTAGATGCAGGAGTAGATGTACTAGTTATCGATACAGCACATGGTCATTCACAAGGAGTTATCGAACAAGTTAAGCGCGTAAGAGATAAATACCCAGAAGTAGATATTATAGCAGGTAACGTTGCTACGGCCGAGGCTACTCGTGATCTTATCGAGGCTGGAGCAAATATTATTAAAGTTGGAATAGGTCCAGGTTCTATTTGTACAACAAGAGTGGTAGCAGGAGTAGGTGTTCCACAAATTACAGCTGTAAATGACTGTGCAATGGAAGCGGCTAAATTTGGTATTCCAGTCATAGCTGACGGTGGTATTAAGTACTCAGGTGATATTGTAAAAGCTATTGCAGCAGGTGCACATTCTGTAATGTTAGGTAGTATGTTTGCAGGAGTTTCTGAAAGTCCAGGAGAAACAGAAATCTTCCAAGGTAGAAGATATAAAGTTTATCGTGGTATGGGCTCAGTTTCTGCTATGAAATCTGGTTCCAAAGATCGCTATTTCCAAGAAACAGAGGAAACGAAGAAATTAGTACCAGAAGGCATAGAAGGAAGAGTTGCCTACAAAGGACCATTATCAGATACAGTACATCAGTTAGTTGGCGGACTTCGATCTGGAATGGGATATTGCGGTGCAAAGGATATTGAATTTTTACGAAATGAAGCTAAATTCATTCGTATGACTGGTGCTGGACTAAGAGAAAGTCACCCACACGATGTACAAATTACAAAAGAATCACCAAACTATTCGTTATAATCAAAAAAAATTATAGATAAAATTGCTTTGTCATAATATGTATAGAATCACCAGTAAGAGTTTGAAACATTCCTCTACTCTAGAAGATGAGTGCTTAATCAGCGCTGCTTAAAAAACGCTCGCTTTCCGTGGGGAACGCTTCAGCTTCCTCGCTCGCAAAGAACACTCGCTGTGGGATCTTCAGACTGTTCCTTTCCCACAGGAGTCTCGCATTTTTCGCAGCTTAGTGTGGATTTCCACTCAATTAGAAATTTTATTATAACACCTTGAATTTAGAAGACCTGTTCTAAGTGTAGGCAGAATACGGAGACTCCTGTGGGAACAGCACGAGGTGAAGACCCCGGAAGAAGCGTTCTTTGCTGATGAGGAGGCTGAGGCCGTGCCCACGGAAAGCGGAGTATTCTGTCGGAACGAGTTCAAGCACAGATCCAAAGGTTTTAATAAAGTTACTGGAGATTTTATCTCAACAGTGTCATTCGACAAGCAAGTATGGAGAAAAGTCTTTGTGAAAAAAAAGATAAATAACTAATTGAATATCTACATTTAAGCTAGACTGGATCTAAGGCCACGAGTCTTTAATAGATTCAGTCTTTCTTATGACTATAAAAAAAAGAGGAGGAACATCATGATAATACCATCCAATATTCACCCAACATGGAAGCCTCTATTTACAAAAGATCTCATCAATGAATTAACTTTAATTGAGTCAAAACTTGGTGAAAATTATAATCCTAAAAAGGAGCAAATATTACGCTTTTTGACGACAGACCTTTCAAAGGTTAAAGTTATTTGGTTAGGACAAGATGTATATCCGGCAAAAGGTGTTGCAACAGGTAGATCATTTGAAGTAGGATCCTTATCCGATTGGAGCCAGCCGTTTCGCCAAGTTTCTGTAAAAAATATTATTCGATTGGTTCATAAAAGTTATTTTAAAATCGAAAAGTATGGGGAGATTAAAAGCTTTAGTGAGATAAAAGGTGATATTGCAAACTCAAAGTTTCCTATACTAAGACCAGATAAATGGTTTGATTCATTAGAAAAACAGGGAGTGCTTTTTTTAAATACTTCTTTTACATGTGAGATAGGAAAAGCAAACAGCCATAAAGATCTCTGGAAGAATTTTTCAAAAGAAGTACTATCTTTCATTTCGAAAAATTATCCTTCCGTCCAATGGTTCTTATGGGGCAAAGAAGCGAAGGAAAGTAAGAGCTATATTAAGAGTGGGATTTTTTATGAAAGTAGACATCCAATGATGTGTAGTGCTAAATATGAAGATGACTTTTTAAAATCTGATTGCTTTGTGAATACTTGGGATGTAATTAATTGGGTTGGAAACTAGCACATTAAATAGTTATGTTAAATTCTAGTAAAATGCCCTACTAAAGGACGTTTTACTTTAGCTAACGGTGTGATAAAATAACTCAAGATGCATACTAAATTGGTGGAGGTAGAGAAAGTTGAGACAGAAATTACAAGCATCGTTTTTATTACTAACAGCAATGCTTCTGGCATTTTCCATATTAGGAATTAGTCCAGTTAAAATAAGTGCTGCAGAAACATTTGATGTACAAGCAGAATCTGCTATTTTAGTAGATGCTGAGACAGGTAAAATATTATTTGCAAAAAATGCTGATGTAAAATTACCACCAGCAAGTATGACGAAAATGATGACCGAATACTTAGTGTTAGAGGCAATTGAAAAGGGTGACATTAGTTGGGAAACGACAACGCAGATTAGTGATTATGCTTTTACTTTATCTGCAAATGAAGACTTTTCTGGAATTGGTTTAATCCAAGATAAAGATTATACAGTTAAACAACTGTACGAGGCGATGGCAATTATTTCGGATAATGCTACCACTGTAGCCTTAGCAGAACTAATTTCAGGGTCTGAAGGTGAATTTGTAAAAAGGATGAATGCAAAGGCTGAGGAAATGGGATTACCTGAATATCAATTTGTTAATGCAACCGGTTTGGGTAATCAAGATATCACAAGCATCGGATTACAAGCACCAGAGGGTACAGATCCTAACGCGAATGATTTAATGTCAGCCCGATCTGCTGCTTTACTTGCTTACCATATAGTAAATGACTTTCCAGAGGCATTAGACATATCTAGTACACTTATGTCAGAGTTAGATGGAAGACCATTAGAAAACTTGAACTGGATGCTTCCTTGGGAAGATAATAACTATGTTCAATACGGCTTTGATGGAGTGGACGGATTAAAAACCGGTTGGACAAAGGAAGCTGGCTATTGTTTTACTGGTACAGCAGAACGTGATGGTAGACGTTTAATCACAGTAGTTATGAAAACAGATAGTAAAGGTGCTAGATTTACAGAAACGAAAAAGCTATTGGAATATGGGTTCTCACAATTTGGCCAGGAAGAATTATTTCCTGAAGGATATCAGATTAAAAAGGAATCAACTCTCCCAGTAGCTAAGGGTAAAGAAGAAACAGTAGAAATAGCGTCAGCTTCTGCAATAAGGGCAGCTATAAAAAATGGCGAAGAAAAAAGCTATTCTGTAAAATATAATATAGATAAAGAAAAATTGAATGAAAATGGTGAACTAACAGCACCAATTAAAAAAGGTGAAAAAGTAGGAACAGTAGAGCTTTCTTACAATGGTGAAGTAGACTATGGATATATTACTGGTCAATCAAAAACACAGCAAGTAGATTTAGTAACTACTACTGCAGTGGAGAAAGCAAACTGGTTCATGCTTGCACTAGGCTCTATTGGTGAATTCTTTGGGAATATTTTTTCAACCGTATCAGACACAATTAAAGGCTGGTTCTAAGCCAATCGATTTACCCTACCAATTAATTTTGGTGGGTTTTTTTTATACAACAAATACACATTGTAAAAGGCAACTAGGATACTTGGCTTTTGCTAGTATTTGTTATACAATGTTGAATAATAGTGCAAAACCAATTTATTTTATACTATCAGAATATTGCGGTAGAAAAGAGATAGTATAAAAAACTAGGCTAGAAGAAGTTCTTTTACTTATCAATAGCCAATATAGTTAATTGTGCAAAATGGGAGGAAATAAATATGTCGAAATTAGGTACTGATCGTGTAAAAAGAGGTATGGCTGAAATGCAAAAAGGTGGCGTTATTATGGACGTTATCAATGCAGAACAAGCTAAAATAGCAGAAGAAGCTGGTGCTGTTGCAGTTATGGCCTTAGAAAGAGTACCGTCTGATATTCGTGCAGCTGGTGGTGTTGCAAGAATGGCTGATCCAACAATCGTTGAGGAAGTAATGAATGCCGTTTCTATTCCGGTAATGGCAAAAGCACGCATCGGGCACATCGTGGAAGCTCGTGTATTAGAAGCTATGGGCGTTGACTATATAGATGAAAGTGAAGTTCTTACTCCAGCTGATGAAGTATATCATTTGCTTAAGAGTGATTATACAGTACCATTTGTTTGTGGTTGCCGTAACATTGGTGAAGCGGCACGTCGTATCGGTGAAGGTGCTTCTATGCTACGTACTAAAGGTGAACCAGGGACTGGAAACATTGTAGAAGCAGTTCGTCATATGCGTGAGGTTCAAACACAAATTCGTCAGTTAGTTCATATGTCAAAAGATGAAATAATGACATTTGCAAAAGACCATGGTGCGCCATTTGAAGTTCTACTTGATATTAAAGAAAATGGTCGTCTTCCTGTAGTTAACTTTGCAGCTGGTGGTATAGCAACTCCTGCTGATGCAGCGTTAATGATGCAACTAGGGGCTGATGGTGTATTCGTAGGTTCTGGTATCTTTAAATCGGATAATCCTGCAAAATTTGCACGTGCTATTGTAGAAGCAACAACTCACTATGAAGACTACGAGTTAATTGCAAAAGTTTCAAAAGACCTTGGTACAGCAATGAAGGGTATTGAAATTAGTACTATTGCTCCAGAACAACGTATGCAAGACCGTGGCTGGTAAAAAGAAGGAAGGTTTATGTTCATGACAAAAATAGGTGTTTTAGGCTTACAAGGTGCTGTTCGAGAGCATATCCAATCTATTGAAGCCTCTGGTGCTGAAGGTGTCGTTATTAAACGAAAAGAACAGTTAGATGATATAGACGGTTTGATATTACCTGGCGGTGAAAGTACAACCATGCGCAGGCTAATTGATAAATATGATTTCTTTGATGAACTTGTAAAATTTGGTGAACAGGGAAAACCCATTTTTGGTACATGTGCAGGTCTGATTCTTTTAGCTAATGACATTGAAGGGCAAGATAATGCTCATCTTCAGCTAATGGATATGAAAGTAGCTAGAAATGCATTCGGACGTCAAAAGGATTCCTTTGAGGCATCTTTAACTATTACGGGTGTAGCTGATGACTTTGAAGCAGTGTTCATACGTGCTCCATTTGTTATGGAGGTAGGGCAAGGTGTAGAAGTTCTTGCAACATACGGAGATAATATTGTTGCGGCAAAACAAGGTCACTATTTATGTAGTGCCTTTCATCCAGAATTAACAGATGATCACCGTATTACCGAATATTTTGTTAAAATGGTGGAACAATCTAAGAAAGAACTTGCATCTTAGTTGATTTTTAGCTATCCTAAAAAAATAATAAGTATAAAATGTTGATAGGAAATAGTAACTGTGTTTCTCTCTAAAGAGAGCTGATGTATGGTGTGAATCAGCGTGAGAATCCTGTGAATCCATCCTAGAGTGGTAGGCTGAAAAATACAGTAAGCTTACTCGGTTAACGCCGTTATGTTAAAAGTGAGCCGGAGGAGCTAGTCTCTTCAACCAGGGTGGTATCGCGGGAAAAACTCTCGTCCCTAGATTTATTAGGAACGGGAGTTTTTTGTATTCTTTTTTAATGAATAAGGAGGAATTTTTATGTTAGATATGAAGTATTTAAGAAGTAATTTTGATGAAGTAAAAGCTAAATTGCAAAATCGTGGAGAAGATTTATCTGATTTAGATAAGTTCGGTGACCTTGATGCAAAAAGACGACAATTAATTGCTGAAACAGAAGAATTAAAAGCAAAGCGGAACGATGTTTCTAAACAAATTTCTGTATTAAAGAAAGAGAAAAAAGATGCAGAAGCTATGATTGTAGAGATGCGAGAGGTCGGTGATAAGGTAAAGCAAATCGACACAGAGTTAAAGCAGGTCGAAGAAGAGTTAGAAACCTTATTATTATCTATTCCAAATATCCCACATGAAACAACACCAATAGGGGAATCAGAAGACGATAATGTTGAGGTACGTAAGTGGGGAGAAACGCCTAGTTTTGATTTTGAATCTCAAGCCCATTGGGATTTAGCAACTAATTTAGATATATTGGATTTTGAAAGAGCTTCAAAGGTAACGGGTAGCCGTTTTGTTTTTTATAAAGGTCTGGGTGCTAGATTAGAGAGAGCTTTAATTAACTTTATGATGGATTTACATGCAGAAGAGCATGGATATACAGAAATGTTACCACCATATATGGTTAACCGTACGAGCATGACAGGAACTGGGCAATTACCTAAGTTTGAAGAGGATGCTTTTAAAGTTCAAGATTGGGACTATTTTTTAGTACCAACTGCAGAGGTTCCAGTAACAAATTATTATCGTGATGATATCTTATCTGCAGAACGTCTTCCGCAAAAGTTTGTCGCATTTAGCGCATCATTTCGTTCTGAAGCAGGATCTGCAGGAAGAGATACGAGAGGGTTAATACGTCAGCATCAGTTCAATAAAGTAGAACTAGTACAGTTTGTTAAGCCCGAAGAATCTTATCAGGTCTTAGAGGAACTTACTGGCCATGCAGAAAAGGTTTTACAACTACTACAATTACCTTATCGTGTGATGAGTATGTGTACAGGTGACCTTGGATTTACTGCTGCTAAGAAATATGATATCGAGGTATGGATGCCAAGTAATGATACGTATAGAGAAATCTCTTCTTGTTCAAATTTTGAGGATTTCCAAGCACGAAGAGCAGGAATCCGTTTTAGACGAGAAGAAAAAGGTAAACCTGAATTTGTTCATACTTTAAACGGCTCTGGTTTAGCACTAGGAAGAACGGTTGCAGCTATCATAGAAAACTACCAGCAAGCAGATGGAACGATCGTAGTGCCTGACGTACTAAAACCTTATATGGGTGGCAAGGATGTAATAAAATAAAATCTTTTTTGCAGCTATCTGTTTTGGCGTAGTTTGTATAAAATACGAAGTAACTTATTAGGTGCCGCTACGGAAATTCACTACGCTTTCCGTGGGCGGAGCTTGAGCCTCCTCGGTCACAAAAGTGCGTGCACCTGCGTCTTCTAGTAACACTTCGAAGCAGGCTTCCTCGGTGCAAGGGAGCAAAGATGGTTACTCAAGTAGCCCCCTCGCTCCCTGTGGGGTCTCAACGTCTTCACTTTCCCACAGGACAAGAAATGCTTCGTAGCATAGTCATCGCACGAAGAAAATCGGGCTGTATTTTCGAGGAGTCTACGTGAATTTCCTCTGTTTATGGAGTATTTGGAATTAAGAAAACGAAATCTGACTCTCTTTAGTAGTGGATTGGAGTGGAGGGCAGTTGACTCCTCTGGGAAAAGCAAGAGAACTGCTGAAAAAGTCATCTTTTATTAAAAATGATTTTTTTACCATAAACACTATCCCAAAATCTCGCTGTTTTACTATGTTAAAGTGGCGGATTTAGTCCAATATATCTCCAGTATATATACCTAAAGTGGGGATGGATTTTTTTGGTATTTGCTCTTCTCGAAATTTATCGGACTTTTTCAGTGGCCTCGAAAAGCAACAGGTGAAGACCCCACAGGAAGCGGGTTTCTTCCGAGGAGGCTGAGGCGTTGCCCACGGAAAGGAACGTCAATATTTACACTATGACGTATTTTCCTCTCGATTGTGTAATATTAAAGACATCAAAAGGATGCAAAAGAGATTTTGTGAAAAATAAAAAGGACTGTTGACAAGCTGTTTAATAAATGATAAAGTAAAAATTGTCGTCAGTCACGGAGGAATACCCAAGTCCGGCTGAAGGGATCGGTCTTGAAAACCGACAGGGGCTTCACGGCCCGCGGGGGTTCGAATCCCTCTTCCTCCGCCATATATTGCACTTAAAAATTGGAGATTATAAATGAAAATCGTTATTTTATAACGATTTTTTTTATGTTTAAATTTATCATTTGCTCACTATAAAAAAATATCTTTACTATTACTATTCATTATAATTCCACTTTTATCCCCTTGACTGTTTTAGGATTAACTGACATAATACAAAAAATTATAATAGGTACATAGCTTGTTTAGAGGATGAGAGGGAGATATGGAGTGAATAATAAGGTTGCGTTCATTGGTGCCGGATCTATTGCAGAAGCAATTATATCAGGAATTATTGTTAATCAATTTGTAGAGCCAACAGAAATTATGGTATCTAATAAGTCTAACAAAAAGAGACTTAGTTTATTGGCTGATAAGTATGGAATAAATGGTACACAGGATATGAAACAAATTGTAGAAGGAGCAGAAATAATTATTTTATCGATAAAGCCTGCAGATATAGTGGTAGCCCTTGATAGCATTAAGCCTTATCTTAACACTCAACAAATGCTTATTAGTGTATTAGCTGGTATATCTAGCGATTTTATTTCCGATTATTTAGGCATGGATATTGCGGTTATTAGAGCTATGCCTAATACATCTGCAATGATTGGACATTCTGCAACCTCTCTTGCCTCGGGTCGCTATGCAAGTCAGAACCAATTAGATGAAGCTAAAAGACTACTAGGTGCCATTGGTAGTACAACAGTTGTAGAGGAAAAGGACATGCATACCATTACAGCTTTAGCAGGTAGCGGTCCAGCTTTTTTTTATTACACAGTTGAATCATTAGAGGAAGCAGCGAAGGAGTCTGGATTAGATCAGGCTATAGCAAAAGAGTTAATTATTCAAACACTGGTTGGGGCAGCAGAGATGCTCAAAGCTACAAATGAGTCTCCAAGTGAGTTAAGAAAAAAAATAACAAGTCCTGGAGGCACAACACAAAGAGGAATAGAGACGCTTGATAAGTACCGGTTTCAAGAAGCGATTTTGGCTTGTATTGAACAAGCTTCTAAGCGATCAGAGGAACTAGGTAATCTATTTGAAAAATTGCCTAGGAAATAAGTTACCATTCTTAACTAATAAAAAGGAATTAGGCGGTTTAGCCTAATTCCCTTTTATTAGCTCTTAGTAAGCTGTCTAGTTTTCCATTTTCGTGATTGCTGAATAAAGTGACCCACTTTTTCTAAAACAGATTCAATGGATGTTGAATCATTTAACAGATCGTAATCAGCAATATTGATACGTAAAATCGGACATGAATTAAAGCTATTAATCCAGTTTTCATATCTACCATGCATCTCTTCCCAATAACTAAGTGGTGTTTGTTGCTCCATTGGTCTTCCTCTCAGTTTAATACGATCCACAATATCCTCAAATGAACCTTCTAAATAGATAAGTAAATCTGGATGTGGGAAGTAAGGAGTCATAACCATCGCCTCAAAAAGACTACGGTAAGTTTCATAATCAACAGGTGTCATCGTTCCTTTGTCATAATGCATTTTAGCAAATATACCAGTATCCTCATAAATCGAACGATCCTGGATAAAGCCACCACCATATTCAAATATCCGTTTCTGTTCTTTAAAGCGTTCAGCTAGGAAGTATACTTGTAAATGAAAGCTCCAACGTTCAAAATCAGCATAAAATTTATCTAAATATGGATTTGTATCAACTTTCTCCAAAGAAGTACGAAATTGTAAAGCATTTGCTAAAGCATTAGTCATTGTAGACTTTCCTACTCCGACCGTTCCTGCAATTGTAATTACACTATCATGAGGAATGTTATACTTCTCTCTTAAGTTCATAAAATGACTTCTCCTTTTCGTAAGTATGCCTCTACTGTAGTAATAATTCTTGTTAAGTCATCCTTATATTTAATGAAATCTATATTATCTCCATTTATACGGATGACTGGAATGTTAGGATTGAGTTTTTCAAATTCATCCATAAATGTACTGTAATCATGGGAAAGCTGTTCTAGGTAGGATGCTTGAATATTTTTTTCAACTTCGCGACCACGTTTTTTAATCCTTGCAAGTAACGTGTCTAAGCTAGCATCTAAATAAATCATCATGTTAGGCTTAGGCATATCCTCTGTTAAAATATCATATATTTTTGCATATTTATTAAACTGACGTTCTTGAAGCGTTCTTTTAGCAAAAATCATATTTTTTGATATATGATAATCTGCAATGACAGCTTTTCCTTGTGATAAATACTTTTTTTCAATGTCTTCTAGCTGCTTGAATCTATTACATAAGAAGAACATTTCTGTTTGAAAGCTCCACTCATCAATATTGTCGTAAAACTTACCAAGAAAAGGATTCTCCTCAACAATTTCCTTTAGTAAATGTAACTGAAAGTGATCGGCTAATTCTTTAGATAAAGACGTTTTACCAACCCCGATTGGACCTTCTACAGCTATAAAAGGCAGATGATTCATTGCTTCTCCTCCAATCAAAAAAGTCAGCTTTCAACATAAAACTATATAAACTGACAAGTAAACTATATTTTATCATTTTTCTATAGCTTAGAACAGATTTACTTCATATAGGTAATAATTTCCAGTGTGTTAAATACAAAAATTCAGGAGATGAAAGTTGATCTTTATACTTTAAAAATAGAAGAGGTTCTTGTATAATTAAAAAACATCTTCACTATTATAGTGGCTCCATAGCTCAGGGGATAGAGCGTTAGTTTCCTAAACTATGCGTCGCAGGTTCGAATCCTGCTGGGGCCATAAAACAAACAAAAGGGAAATGGACTACTTATCCATTTCCCTTTTGTTTGTTTTTATCTAACCATAAAGAATATAAAAGGTGTTGCTAGGCTAAAAGGAATTAACATAGCAACAGCAAACCCTCCTAGTTTATTTTCTTCCTGGAAGCACATCCTTGAAAAGTTCAAACAGTAAAGTGCTACATAAATAGCAATTGCAGATAAAGCAATTGTCTGCAAATTAATCCCTCACTTCTGTTAAGTTTGAATCATTTAACATCTTACCGAATTCTAATCTTTCTAAATCGAAATTAATATTGATCTCCGCATTTGGATATATGTTCTTATTCCAATCAGCTTCTTCGTATTCCTCAATGGTTTTAAAATACTTTCGAATGTAAAGGGACCAATAAAAAGGTTCAGCTTTATATTCCTCCTGGGTTTTCCTAATTAGTTCTCTAGACTTTTTCTCTAAACTTTCTTCTATCGTTTTTTTGAGTAGTTCTTTATTATCTTTATTCTGTGAGTAGTCAACAAGGCTAGGGATAGCAATAATTTCTATTTGAAACGGAACCCTTACATTTATTTTAGTAGGTTTATTTTTATTGTACTCGATGTTAATCTCTGGAGATGACTTTTGTGAATAGTCTGCACCAATACGGAATTCTTCTTTTATAGGATCAGGATATGTCGACAAGAGGTCATCCATATCCAATGTTGGATCAAAAACGTGCGCTAGTCTTGTTTCCTGTCCATCCAATGTACCGATCATTTTACCTTCTTTAAAAACAGCAGAACCCATAAATTGTGAGTTATTTCCACCTTCCTTTGGCAATTGACCAGCAACATATTCATCCTCATAACCATCGTCTTTTTCCTTTGCTTTTTTATTTGTTGCATAGATAGCAAGAAATAAATCAGCATCTCCCTCTGTTATTTGAAAGAAGCGATGTATTTCAGCCTCCGGGATAATACCAGTTTCTTTAGCACGATCCAAAATTAATTGATAGTATTTATGTGGTCTTGTTTCCATTTTTGGGTTAATATTTTGAAGAAATTCACTCGCATCTTCTTTTGAAACTAATATCTGAACCCCTCTGCGGATCTGTGTTGTTCTAGCTGTCGATTGCATAATTCTAATGAAGTCACCTGATCTAGCCAACTCTTCTGATGCAATAAGTACCTTGGTGTGATCTAGTGTAATTTCTCTTGACACAAAGGAGTTGGCAGTATTGGTTGCAGTTAATATATCACTACCTTTGATTGATACAGTTTCCTTCGGTTCCTCTTGTGATCCTCCTCCTACGATAGCAGATCCGACTTCAGGATTAGCTATTTGAAAGGTGAATTTATACAGTCCCTTTTCATCCGTTTTGTCTACACCTATTGCAACAACATATGCTTGTTGTTCAAGCTCTTTTTTGTCATAGCACCCTACTAAGAAAAGAGGAATTAGCATAATTATAAGGATAATAGTTTTTAATCTCATGTTTTTTTCAAGTCCCCCTTAAAAAAGGCAACAATCCACAGGATAATTGGAAAACTAATAAATAAGGGTGTCATATAGTTTAGTAAACGGTCACGGTAAAATAGATCATTAAGCAGTGTATTATCAGGTATCATTCCAATGATTATGGTAAAGAAAGCAAAGGGAAGTATTAGCGGTTCAAATTCTTTAATATTAAATACAGCAGCAAAGATCCATGCTATTAAATAAAGAAATATAATAAATCGCATATACGCTGCTAGTAACCAAAAAACCATAAAGAATGTTTCAACATTTGTAAAATAGTCACCAAAATTAATGTATTGTGTAATATCATGAAATGGAAAGGCAACTTTTCCTACTGAGTTATAATCAAAAACTAAAGTGTATAATAAAAAGAAGAAGGTAATTTCAAAAATAACAACAAAACTACCTAGATAGCTTCCTTTTCTAAAGGTATTTGTATCTTTAAATGCGGTATAAGCGATTGTGAATAAAAATAACTCAGAAAAAATCGAAGCTTTTTTAATACCTTGTGTCAATACAACATCCAACCCATCACCAAAAATGGGAAAGATTCTTAGTAGAATAATTCGGTCAAATATCAAAAAGGCCATTAATAACATAGAAAATTTGATTAGTGGTAACCCAATCCATGAGGAATAACCGATTACTTCAAGTCCCTTTTTTGCGCCAATAAAAGCAACCCCAATAAAAACAAAATATAAAATAGTAGTTGGAGACTCAGGGAAATAAAGAAGTTTGATTTGCTCGACGTAATTTCGACTATCCAATGATAATGATAGAAAGGCCGACAAGAAAATAGTAAATCCAAGTGCTTTACCAAGATAGGTTCCAAGAATAGCTTCTAATAGTTGGATCAAGTTTTTATCCTTATACTTTTTTAGTAAGAAAATGAGTAATAAGAAAGATGGAATGATGACTATAAAAGAGATAATTGGGATCATCCAAAAGGCGTTACTAGCCTTAGAAGAAAGTAAAGATGGCGTTGTATCAGCCAGTTTCATACCTACGAATATAGTCATCATTGCAAATAATTCTCTAGTTTTTAATGTTTTATGGTCTTTCATTATCTTCACCTAATTCATTTGCTATTAGCCTTTTTTCGAATATCTTTCGGTTTGATCTGCCCGGGTCGCCAAATTTCATTCCTTATTGCTTTCCGAAATAAAGTGTCATGAGGTGATCTATAGCTTGGAGAAAGTGGTGCAAAGAAAGGGACCCCAAAAGACTTAATAGATGCAACATACATGAACCATGCTAAGAAAGCCCCCATCAAGCTGAAAATCCCCAAGAATCCAGCTGAAAATATAAAAATAAATCTTGTTATTCGAACGGAATAGTTAATACTGACATCTGTTACTGCAAAAGATGTTAGACCAGATACCGCTGTAATAATAACAATAATTGGACTAATAATATTAGCTTGGACGGCTGCCTGTCCTAAAATTAGCGCACCAACAATACCAATCGTTGGCCCTAATGGATTAGGAATCCGTATTCCAGCTTCTCTGATTAGTTCAAAAGCAATCTCCATGATCAAAATTTCAAATATTAGTGGAAAAGGCACTCTTTCCCTTGATGCTGTTATTGCCAATAGTAAATCTGGAGGAAGCATGGCGCTATGGAAGTTAGTTATGGCAATATACGTTGCAGATATCATCGTTGTTAAATAAAAAGCAAGCATCCTTACTAATCTAGAAAAGTTACCGAATAAAAACCTTAAGTAGCGGTCCTCTGGTGAATGGAAAAATGACCAAAACGTAACTGGAACAATTAGACACCCAGCTGAGTTATTCATTAGAATGATAATATGGCCATCCTCTAAATAGGAAGTGGCATTACCAGGCCGCTCTGTAAAAAGTACAGTTGGTACTAAAGAATATGGACGTTCTTCAATAAATTGCTCCAATAGCTCAAGATTTCTAACATTATCCGCCTCAATGTTATCTAGTCGTTCCCTGACACTTTTTAGAATCTCCTCATTGACTAAATCCTTAACATATACAATATTTACTTCAGATTTAGATCTTGCACCAACTTGTTTTCCCTCTGTAACTAGTTGCTTGTCGTGCATTCTTTTTCGGATTAACGAAACATTCACATTAAGTGATTCTGTAAATGCTTCTTGGGGGCCTCGGATTGTACTCTCATTTTCTGCTTTTCCAATTCCCCTATATTCAAATTTAGCCACATCAATGGAATAGGCGGTATTATTACCATCCTCAAAAATAATAGCTTTCCCACTGTTAATATGCTCGGTAGCTTGTTCGAAATCCGTTATTTCCTTAACACTTTCAGCAACGATGACATCACGTATTTGTTTTCCCTCTGACTCTAAAAGGGGACGAACAATAGCATCATATACTTTATTGGCATCGACAATGGATGAGTAATAATAAATTTCGATTTTTTCTTGACTGTATTTAGCCGTTAATTCACGAAAGGTAAAATCCTTATTCAAACCATAGGAAAAGAGTTGTTTTATGTGTTGGGCGTTTTTATCTAGTTTTGTATGTACGGCTTCCGGTTCCGACTTACTATCTGTCTGTTGTACTTTTTTCAAAAACTTAAACACACCTGTCACCTCTTTACCAATTTTTTATTACTTTATTATTTGTAGGTAAGTTAAAATCTATTCGATTAAAAAAATAGTGCTACCTTAAACCATCTTGCCCAACTCAGTTGGATTTACACATAACCTTTATGGCATAATCAAATAAAAATTATTACTAAAAAAAGCATGTGAGCGCTGGGCTCACATGCTTTTAAGGTTTTAAGATTTATGCTTCAATCATTGCTTCCATTTCAATATTAATTTTAATTTCATCACCAATTAATACGCCACCAGTTTCAAGCGCTGCGTTATACGTAATACCATAATCACTACGGTTTACCTTACCTTCAGCACTAAAACCAAATACTTGATTTCCCCAAGGATCTTTTCCAGAACCTTCGAATGTAACGTTAAATGTTTCTGTTTGAGAATGTCCAGCGATGGTTAACGTACCAGTTACTTCATATTCATCATCTGATTTTTTTTCTAATTTCTCAGATTTAAATGTCATGTTTGGATACTGCTCTACATTAAATAAATCAGCAGAAATTAAGTGTTCATCACGTTGTTTGTTACGTGTATCGATGCTATCAACGCCTATATTGAATTCGATTTCTGCAGTTGTTAAATCATCTGGATCTGCAACAAGTTTAACATCATAATCATGAAAAGTACCTTTCACTTTTGATACCATCATATGTTTTACTGAGAAATCTACACTTGTGTGTGCAGAATCTACTTTTAATGTTTGTTTTGTCATATTATGACCTCCATTTATATATGTGTTATTTTTAATCATTAACTTACTTTATGTAAGTAAGTATATAATGGTAAACAATAAAGGTCAAGATATTTATTTCGAAACTAGGATAATTTTTCTGTTCTTTCTTTGGAGCATACCTTTTTTCTTTAATTTACCAACTAAATGGTATAAAATATAAATAAAATTAGAAAAAGTTATATTACCTCCACGATTTGCTCATAGAATGTAGTAATGTGTTTACTTTTTATTGCAAGCGTTTACAAATATTATAAGAGGTGATTAGATGGATATGCAACCTATTTCAGCAAGAGAAGGGAATCATAATTTAAAAGACTATGAGAGTAAACGGGATACTTTTAATTGGGATGAAGTGAAGAAAAACTTTAGTTGGTATCAAACAGGTAAAGTTAATGCAGCATATGAAGCAATTGATCGTCATGCTGAAAATCCTGAAAAGAAAAATCAAATTGCCTTACTTTTCTCTGCTCCTGATAGGGAAGAAAGTATAACATTTGAACAGTTGAAAAAAAGTAGTAATCAATTTGCAAATATCCTCAAAGAAAATGGAGTTAAAAAGAGCGATCGGGTTTTTCTGTTTATGCCAAGAAGCCCAGAATTTTATGCATGTTTTTTTGGGATCCTTAAGGTAGGAGCTATTGCAGGCCCTCTGTTTGAAGCATTCATGGAGCAGGCAGTTAGAGATCGTCTTGAGGATAGCGAAGCATCGATGCTCATTACAACCCCAGAGCTATTAGAAAGAGTCCCTCAACAAGATTTACCTACATTAGAAAAGATCGTACTAGTCGGCGATTCCACAGATACAAGCAATAACTACATTCAATACTATAAAGAAATGGATAAAGCTTCAGATCAATTTGATATAGAATGGGTCGATTTAGAGGATGGAATGTTACTTCACTATACCTCAGGTTCTACTGGCAAACCGAAAGGGGTTTATCATGTCCATAATGCGATGATTCAGCATTACGCGACAGGTGAATGGGTTATTGATTTAAAGGAAGAGGATATATACTGGTGTACCGCAGATCCAGGCTGGGTAACAGGAACAAGTTATGGTATCTTTGCACCTTGGTTACATGGGGTAACAAACGTAATTAGAGGTGGTCGTTTTACACCAGAATCCTGGTACGAAACATTAGATAAATACAATGTAACAGTATGGTACTCTGCACCTACTGCATTCCGCAAACTTGTGAGTGCAGGGGAGAATGTCGTGAATCAATTTGATCTCTCCTCTTTAAGGCATGTAATGAGTGTCGGAGAACCGCTTAATCCTGAAGTAATTACTTGGGCATTGGATGCCTTTGGACTACGTATCCATGATACATGGTGGATGACGGAAACAGGCGCAATGTTAATTGTTAATTATCCTTCTATGGATATTAGACCAGGTTCAATGGGTAAACCAATTCCTGGTGTCGAAGCTGCTATTATTGATAATGAAGGGAATATCTTGCCTCCTAATCAAATGGGGAATCTTGCAATCAGGCAAGGTTGGCCATCGATGATGCGAGCAATCTGGAAAAATCCAGGGAAATATGAAAGCTACTTTATAAATGGATGGTATGTATCTGGAGATAGTGCTTATATGGATGAGGATGGATACTTCTGGTTCCAGGGCCGTCTTGATGATGTTATTAATACTTCTGGAGAAAGAGTGGGGCCATTTGAAGTAGAAAGTAAGCTCATTGAACACCCTGCAGTTGCCGAAGCTGGTGTAATTGGGAAGCCTGATCCAGAACGTGGAGAGATCATTAAAGCGTTTATTACGTTGAATAGTGGTTATGAAGCTAATGATGATTTATTAGCAGATATCCGTAAATTTGTTAAGACAGGATTAAGTGCTCACGCTGCTCCAAGGGAAATTGAAGTGAAGGAGACGATTCCTAAAACACGAAGCGGGAAAATTATGCGCCGTTTACTAAAATCATGGGAGTTAGGTCTACCAACAGGCGATACTTCTACATTAGAAGAGTAATATAAAAAGTGGGAAAAGGTCAGTCTTGTTATATAGACTGATCTTTATCTATTTACATAGAAATAGTTGCTTACGACATAGTATCTATAGACATTACAGCAATAAAATCTCTAATTTACTTTTTTAAATGAATGCTATTGGTGATCCTTACCAGATGAATATGAAATGGAACAAAATGGTGTACATGAAATTATTGAGAAGGCTTTATAAGAAGCGAATGAGAAGGGAATCTCAGGGAAATAGACATTTTTACTTAACCGAGTTAAAGAGTTAAGTGAAGGTAAAACATTAGAGATTTCTTAGTTAAGAAAAATGTCTTTGAGGGAGCGCTGATCACAGTAGAATTAAAACGTGCAAACTATACTTTGAATGTATAAGTAAAGAAAAAGTAGCCTTTTTGCACATACGCAATAGGCTACTTTTTTAAATATATCTTAATCTAATGATCCAGCAGGGCCGAAGAATTCAAAATGTATATCTGACTCAGCAACATTCCATTCTTTCAATGAGCGGTTTATTGCTTTCATGAATCCTTCAGGACCACAGAAGTAAAACGAAGCATCGTTTGTCGGAATAACTGATTTTATAAAATCTAAATCTATATAGCCTTCCTTTGCAAACAGGGCTTCTGTTTTGTCTGATTCGGAAGGATGTTCATACACAACATAGCTGTGTACCTGTTTATTGTTATCGGTAGCTTCCTTTAAAGAGTCCTTTAAACCATGTACAGAACCGTTCTGTGCTGCATGAAGGAAATAAACTTCTCGGCTTGGCTGGCTTTCGATAACTGTTTCTAACATGCTAGTAAGAGGTGTTAGCCCTACCCCACCACTAATTAGGACAAGCGGTCTAGTATCTTCCTCTAATACAAAATCACCTGCAGGCGCACTGATAGGAAGTATATCTCCTACGTTAACGGATTGGTGTAAATAAGTAGATACAACTCCTGCTGGCTTATCACTCATACTATCTTCTCTTTTAACACTAATACGATAATGCCCCTTGTTTGGTCCACATGATAGGCTATATTGACGAAGACAAGTATATTCCGCATCATCTCTATCAATTTTTACAGTAAGGTATTGACCAGGTTTAAAAGTAGGAATTTTTCCCCCATCAACTGGCTTTAAATAAAAGGAAGTAATAACGTCACTTTCTTTCACTTTATTTGCAACTTCAAAGTCACGGTAGCCAATCCAACCACCATCTTTGTTTTCTGTTTCTTCATACATATCTGCTTCTACTTGGATAAAAGCATCTGCAATTACACCGTATGCTTTTCCCCATGCTGTTATTATCTCTTCATTTGCTGCATCACCTAGGACGTCTTTCATAGCTGTAAGTAAATTTTCTCCAACAATTGGGTAATGTTCAGGCTTTATGTTTAGACTTCTATGTTTATGTGCGATTTGTTTCACAACAGGTAAAATTGCTTCTAAGTTATCGATGTATAATGCTGCAGCATATACCGCATTAGCTAGAGCCTGAGGTTGTTTGCCCATTCGTTGGTTTGTTTGATTAAAAATGTTTTTTAGATCTGGATTATTTTCAAAAAGAAGTTGGTAGAATCGAGAGGTTATTTTTTCTCCGTGTTCCTCTAATACAGGAACTGTTGATTTAATAGTTTGAATTGTTTTTTCATCTAACAATGCTTTTGTTTCATTTGCCATAGTTACACTCCTATTTTTAAACATGTATTTATAATACATATTTAATTGTATAAAAAGTTCGTAATGTTATTCAACAGGTAAAACCAATTAGTTTTGACAATGTTGTTAACAAACAACAAGATTTTATGGAATAGGTTTGATACTATGAGATTAGAGAGAAAGGGGATTATACAATGCGCTTAAAGAAGTATACAGATTTTGCTTTACGTGTCTTAATCTTGACAGGTTCTAAAGAAGAAGGAGAGTTAGCAAGTATTAAAGAAATATCTGAAACTTTTTTCATATCAACCGAACATATAAGAAAAGTTGTTCATCAGTTAAGTAAGTTAGAACTAATCCATACAGTAAGAGGAAGAAATGGTGGAATTATTTTGGCAAAAGGGCCATCAGAAATTAACATAGGGCAAGTTGTAAGATGGATGGAAAATGATTTTTCTATCCTTGAGTGTTTTAATAAAGATACAAACCAGTGTGTGATTACACCCTCATGTAAATTGAAACATGTCATTTCAAAGGCACTGGCAGCATTCTTTCAAATACTTGATGATTACACATTAGAGGACGTACTAGAAAATAAAGATGAATTAAAGGAATTAATGTCCATGACCTAATAAGTAAGGGTTAGAGTTTTGCTCACTAACTCTTTACTTAGTGGAAACAGAAAAGTAAAAAACACAGCTATCACAAATTATCCTTGAGTAAATGCAGTTGACCCTTACCCTTTTACAAGTAAGGATCAACAAGTTTCATCATTAAATCAAAAGTATAGAAGGCTATTTAACCTACTGTAAGTAATTAGGGTGTTCAGTTTTATGATGTTGCTTTAACTCATCGAAAACTTGGTTTGTATTATTTTGTTGATTACTTGGTTGATAAGAGGGGTTGAGCATACTTGGGTTTATCATTTTTTTGAACTCCCCAATAGTTAATGGTCGTGCATCCTCCTTTAGTTCATACCCCATCTGCCCATTTGGCTCTAACGTTGCGGTTTTAATATCATTAATAGAACTAATACCTTGTTGCCGAACAAACATCTCCATTTGATCCACAGTTAGTCGAAATTTACGGAGTTGCTTCGTTTGAATATTACCATCCTGGATAAGGATTTTTGATTTTCCAGTTATGAACTTTTCTAAAGGGTTAAATTTAACTTGTAACCATTCTAATACTATAAGTGATACTATAAAGATTGCAACTGCAACTAAGGTTCTCGCTACGCTCGTTTCGATAATTGGTTGGATGATAATGGAACCAATAGAGATCATGATAACAGTTTGTGCTAATGTCATCTGTGAAATGGATTTCCTTCCAGCAATTCGTAGTAAAAGTATCCCAGATAATACTAATAGGAAAGATCTTAATATAAATGGCATATCAATATTCATTTTCATTACCCTCCTTCTATAGATCTGATCATCTAAGGATAGTTTTAACTACAATTTGATTTTTAACCGCAAAAAAAGACAGCCTGTTTTGTTCGGCTGTCTTTTTCATTATTCAATGGATTGTGTTGTATTATTATCTGTTAGTTCAGAATTAGATAAACCTAGCTCTGATTTCAATCGCTGTGAGACCTCTGTAAGGCTTTCTTCATAAGGAACAAAATAAGAATATTTGCCTATATACTCATTTGGATTTCCTTCAATTTCTAATGTTTCAATAGAATCTGGATCCATGGATGAATAGGCCTGCTCTAATGCATAAATCTCTTTTGGTTTTAAATTGGTTTGAACATTCTTACCAAGAACATCTGAAATTTCTCCAACCTTTAGGATTGTTCCGGCTGAGATGGCTTCATCTATGGTTGCCTGAATAAACTGTCTTTGTCGTTCTTCACGTGAATAAATAGCATTCACGTCCCGTTTACGCATTCTTACAAATGCTAATGCTTCTTCACCGTTTAAATGTGCAGGACCTTGCTCAAAGTATATCCGGTTGTTATTATCATAAATGTTCTTTTCCCAGAATGCTTCTTTAATATCAATTGTAACCCCACCAAAAACATCTACTATATCTCGGAAGCCTTCAAAATTTACTGCAACATATTTATCAATTGGAATATCTAACAAATCTTCGACTGCTTCAACGGCATGCTTATTTCCACCATATCCACTCAATTCCCCGAAGGTGTATGCAGCATTTATTTTATGGAAACCTGCATATTTCTCAACTCTAGTCAGCTCTACTCTTGTATCTCGATTTATTGTTGTCATTGTCATTTTGTTTGTATCTGGATTTAACGTGACTACAATTTGCGTATCAGCTCGTCCATTTTTACCATTTGATGAATAATCCTCAATACCTAATAGGAGAATAGAGATTGGATCATCTCCAATGGTTACCTTCTCTTCCCTAAGTTCAGACTTATCGCCAGCTCTTTGCAAGTCTTCGAATGAATTATCAGCAGCCTGATATGCTTCGATAAAGACGTATGCACCAATCCCAATTACAACTAATAAAAAAAATAGAAAAATGTATAACAAACGTTTTTTCCAGCTTTTATTTTTTTTTCTGTGTATTCTTTTTTCATTCATGTTAAGAACCTCGCTTTTTTGAATCCAACTATTTGACGATATATTTACTCGTTTAGTTTCATATTTTGTAGGAAATGATAAAAAATACAAAACAATATAAGGAAACTTCTTACGATAATTACATCTTATCATAAGAAACATAAACATTCCTTTTAATAATATTTTATTATTTTCAGCTTATCTTAACTTGTCCTTTTAAAGGCAAAGGTAATGGATCAATTGCTAATGGAAAAAGAGGCTTTGGATTTATATCCAAGCCTCTTTATTCAATTTATCCACGTTTTCTAATCGTAAAATTATCTTCTAGAAGTAGCCAGTTTTGAGGGAATGCTAACCCCAATTTCCAATAGCTAATACCTCGAAGACCAAGTTCTTTGATTAAGTCAAACTTTGCCTGAATGGATCGTGCATCTTCAAACCAAACTTCGTGTCTGTTACCAGAATCATCTGTATAGAAATAGAACGGTGCTTGTGCTTCGTTATCGTACTGAATGGCAACATTCTCGTCACGAGCAAGTATAATAGCTTGCTGTGGACTTAATGCTTTAGCGTATTGACCACCAGGTTCATATGGCAATGTCCAGTCATATCCATAAAGATTTTGGCCTAACATAATTTTATTAGCGGGAATTTCAGTTAATGCGTATTCTACGACATCACGTACAGGGCCAATAGGTGATACAGCCATCGCTGGACCTCCACTATACCCCCATTCATATGTCATTAGTACTACAAAGTCTGCAATTTCACCATGTGCAGCATAGTCATGTGCCTCATACCATTCCCCTTCTTGAGTTGCACTAGTCTTAGGGGCTAAAGCAGTAGACATAAGTAAACCAGCTGATGATAATCTTTCTTTTGCTTTCCTTAAAAAGTTATTGTAATCTTCTTTGTTTGCAGGTGGCAAATACTCGAAATCAAAATGAACATCACGGAAACCAATATTTCTCGCTGTTTCAATAATGTTAGTCAATAAATTATCTTGCACCGTAGTGTCGGTCACTAAAATTCTTCCTAGTTCATCACTAAATGCTCCCTCTTCTAAATTACTGACAACTAGCATTAAAGTTGCATTATTATTAGCAGCTATCGTTGCAAAGTTATCTAAAGGAGGTGCAACAAGTTCCCCTGTCCTAGTTGCCTTAAAATTAAAAGGTGCCAAATAGGTTAAGAAAGGTGCATTCTTTTGAGCTGAATTTCTAAGTGTTTCTGATACATTTTCTCCAAATGGTTCAATATAGGCATTTACCTCAATTGTTGGTTCAGGTGTTTCAGGTATATAGAGTCGAAAGCCAACGTTTAATGGTGTATTTATGGAAATATTATTTATACGGGCTAATTCTTCTGCAGACACCCCAAATCTTCTACCAATACTATAAAGACTGTCCCCTTGCCTAACATAATAAAACTGACCGACTATTGGTATAACAAGTGATTGCCCAACTACCAACTGATTTGGATTGTCTAATTCATTGGCAGTATTTATCGCGTTATACGTAGTACCATAATTGTTTGCAATAGAATACAAGCTATCGCCTGGCTTTACTACATGAATTTGCAAACAAATTCCTCCTCTCCATATATTACATATCCTTTATCAGCCTATGAACGGAGAGGGGAAGTGGTGCAATTATATTTTTAAATCTCATCAATATTTGTACTTAATACATTTTTCATTAATTCTAAAGCTTGCTCGTTAAGATATTCTTCGTTGGATGCAATACAATTCTTAGGAACACTGACTGTAAAGTCTCTCATATGAGCATCGTTAGCAGTAAATAAAACACAGATATTTCCTGCAATACCGGATAAGATGACATGGGTGACATGAAGTTCTCTAAGTAACGAAGCTAGACCAGTGTGAAAGAATGCAGACAATTTCGGCTTTATTAAGAAAAAATCCCCTTCAGTGGGAACCATCTTATCAATAATTTCTTGATTTTTTTCATTTCTACAATGATCACATATATTTTTGAAATTTGATTCCCATGAACCATAATGGTCATTTACGTAAATAACCGGGATTTGATTCTGTTTAGCATATTGCTTTAATTGGATTAAGTTAGGTAAAATTGATTTAGTATGGTGTAAAAGTTTATCGCCTGAATAGAAATTGAAGTCATTTATTATATCAATAATGATTAATGCTGTTCCTAGACCATTTTGTTTCATAAAAACCTCCTTTTTAGTTAGAGTGAACGAATTAACACATTTTAAAACAATTACTTACTATGAAAAGAAAGATGTTGATATGGATGAATGACGAAA
Source organism: Aquibacillus kalidii (assembly GCF_014280935.1). Lineage (GTDB taxonomy): Bacteria > Bacillota > Bacilli > Bacillales > Amphibacillaceae > Aquibacillus_D > Aquibacillus_D kalidii. The sequence continues at coordinate 4,563 of NZ_JACLZI010000032.1, read as the reverse complement.
TATATATGAAATTAGCAATAGAAGAGGCAAAGAAAGCTGAGTTAATCGGAGAAGTCCCAATCGGTGCTGTTCTAGTTCATGAAGAAAAAGTAATTGCTAAGGCATTTAATTTACGTGAGTCGATTCAAACAACAGCATCACATGCAGAATTATTAGCAATTGATAAAGCTAACCAATATGTTGGTAGTTGGCGTTTAGAGGATTGTATACTTTATGTCACGCTTGAGCCATGTCCAATGTGTGCAGGAGCAATATTACAAGCACGGATCCCAAGAGTTGTCTTTGGTGCGTTTGATCCAAAGGCAGGATGTGTAGGCTCGTTAATGAATTTGTTGGAAGACTCTAGATTTAATCACACTGCACAAGTAACTGGTGGAATTCTTGAACAAGAATGTGGACAGTTACTGTCTGCCTTTTTTAAAAAACTAAGAGAAAAGCGTAAAAATAGTAAGGAAATAGAGGGCGGAAAATATTAACATCTATTATTGATTGCATTTTCCTTTAAAACTCGCTATACTTGTAAATGCGCTCGAACAGCGCAACTTAAAATTGATAGCAAATTTGCCGTGCTAGGTGGGGAGGTAGCGGTGCCCTGTACTCGCAATCCGCTATAGCGAGGCTGAATTCCCTTCTGAGGTGGAGTAGCTTTAAGGTCTGCCTTAAGGAATTGGTGTTGACACTCGGGTCCTGCGCAATGAGAACCCGTGAACCCTGTCAGGTCCGGAAGGAAGCAGCAGTAAGCGGTCTTTCTCGTGTGCCGCGGGGAAGCCTGGGTCGAGCCATGAACTTAAGTAACGCTTAGGGTTACTTCATCGAAGTTGGGTGCACGGCGTTAAATAATAAAGTGAGCCTCTTGTCATGTTAATGATGAGAGGCTTTTTACATATTATATGAAAAAAGGCGACATCATGAAAATTTACTTAAGAGTCGATTTTCATTTTAAACATTGTAGCAATTCAGGTATAATAAAAAGGAATTTAAAGAGGGGAATGTGGACTATGAGCTACCAAGCACTATATCGCGTATGGCGTCCTAGAAGCTTTAATGATGTCGTTGGACAAACACATATTACCCGAACATTGCAGAACGCTATCATGCAAGAGAAATTTTCGCATGCCTATTTGTTTTCTGGTCCCCGTGGAACAGGGAAAACAAGTGCGGCTAAGATTTTTGCTAAAACGATTAACTGTGAAAAAGCACCTGTTTTAGAGCCTTGCAATGAGTGTTCTGCATGTTTGGGAATTCAAGATGGGTCCATTTCTGATGTAATAGAAATAGATGCTGCTTCTAATAATGGTGTGGAACAAATACGTGACATCAGGGATAAAGTAAAATATGCCCCTAGTGCGGTAACTTATAAGGTATATATAATTGATGAAGTACACATGCTGTCTATTGGTGCATTTAATGCGTTACTAAAGACACTAGAAGAACCACCAAAGCATGTTATATTCATATTAGCGACAACTGAGCCACATAAAATCCCATTGACCATCATTTCACGCTGTCAGAGGTTTGACTTTAAGCGTATATCTCAAGTTTCTATGGTAGAAAGAATGCAAACCATTGTAGGAGCGGAAAATGTAGCTGTTACGAAAGAAGCGCTTGAGGCTGTAGCATTAGCTGCTGAAGGTGGAATGAGAGATGCTTTAAGTTTACTAGATCAAGCCATATCATATAGTGATGATCAAGTAGAATTAGAAGATGTACTTACGGTAACAGGTTCTGTTTCTCAAGGGTTATTGACAGAAATAACAAAAGCACTGTATCAGAAAGATATCCAACAGGCACTTATAAAAGTAGATGATTTAATACAAGCTGGAAAAGACCCAGGTCGATTTGTATTTGATTTAATCTATTATTTAAGAGATATACTTCTATATAAGAGTGCACCTCAGCTTGAAAATAACTTGGAACGAGCGATTATGACTGATGCCTTTAAAGAGTTAACAGAAGAGGTTGATGCAGAATGGATTCAGCGTGCGATTTCGGAATTAAATCAATGCCAACAAGAAATAAGGTGGACAAATAGTCCAAAAGTATTTATAGAAATTGCTGTCCTAAAAATTGCAGACCAAGTTTCTAATACAGTTAATAATGAACAGAATAGTGTAATCGATGTGTTGACTAGAAAATTGGAACATTTAGAAAAAGAGTTAACGTCTATCAAACAAAATCCACCTGTAGTACAAGGGTCTGGTCAACCGCAACAAGCTGCGCCTAAACGTTCTGCAGCAAGGAGTAAAAATAGTTATAAAATTCCTTATGAGCGAATTAGGCAGGTATTGAGTGAGGCATCAAAACAAGACTTAAAGAACGTTCAAGCTATCTGGGCTAATTTTATGGATGCGTTAAAAAAACGTAATGCGCCAGCCCATGCTACTGTTCAAAATAGTAAACCAAGTGCAGCATCTGACAAGGCTTTAGTTCTTGCTTTTAAATACGAAATACACTGTTCTCTTGCTTTAGACCATAAACAAACGATAGAATTGTTATTAGCTGAGATGTTAGGGAAAGAGCTTTCTATCATTCCAATTCCAAATAATGATTGGCAAGAATTGAGAGAAGAGTTTATAAGAAAACAGAAGAGCCAAGAGGATGATGAAGAATCTAAGGATTCCCAGCAAGACGATCCGTTAGTAGCGGAGGCAAGAAAGTTAGTAGGCGATGAATTATTAGAAATACGTGAATGAGATAATATAAGGAGGGATTTTCCATGCGTGGTGGTGGAAACATGAATAAAATGATGAAACAAATGCAAAAGATGCAAAAGGATATGATGAAGGCTCAAGAGGATCTTCAAGAAATGGCCTTTGAAGCAACAGCAGGTGGTGGAATGGTTAAAATTACTGCCAATGGTAAAAAAGAAATAACAGACATTCAAATTAAAGAGGAAGTTGTAGATCCAGATGATATTGAAATGCTACAGGATTTAATTTTGGCTGCAACCAATGAAGTGTTAAAGGAAGTTGAAGAAAAAACAAATGAAACAATGGGACAATTCACAAAAGGATTAAATTTACCTGGAGGAATGTTCTAGGAGGTATGCAACTATGTATTACCCAGAACCGATATCAAAGCTAATAGATAGCTTTACTAAATTGCCAGGAATAGGCCCTAAAACGGCTGTCCGCCTGGCTTTCTTTGTTCTAAATATGAAAGAAGATGATGTGCTTGACTTTGCGAAGTCATTAGTAAATGCAAAGCGTGAGCTCACCCATTGTAGTGTTTGTGGACATATTACTGATCAAGACCCCTGTGCTATTTGCCAGGATGATATGAGGGACAGTTCTTTAATTTGTGTAGTCCAAGATCCAAAAGATGTGATCGCAATGGAAAAAATGAAGGAATTTAATGGTCGTTACCATGTTCTTCACGGGGCAATCTCTCCAATGGATGGAATTGGACCTGAGGATATAAATGTTCCGAGTTTACTAAATCGTCTAAAGGATGAGGAAGTAGTAGAGCTTATTTTGGCTACTAACCCAAATATAGAAGGTGAAGCAACAGCAATGTATATTTCCCGCTTGGTAAAACCTTCGGGAATTAAAATTACTAGAATTGCCCATGGATTGCCAATGGGAGGGGACCTTGAATATGCAGATGAAGTCACCCTTTCAAAAGCATTAGAAGGGCGCCGAGAACTATAGGAGTAGGTGACCAACATTGTTCTCTAGTAAGAAACTAAGTAGAAAAGTAGTAGATGAACAGTTATTAAATGACATTTACAAATTAAAGGATGAATGGATGAGTTTAAAATCTATAATTGAACGTAGTGTGGAACCGAGTGAAATAGGTTTATATGACTTATCCGTTGCGCAATCAAAATACTTCTTCCTATTAAGAGAAGCACGTAATCGAAATTTAAGTGCGTTGCATAAGTAAATCTTTTAGGTAAGTTCTTTTTCTCTTATAACTTTCATAGATTTTAGTAAGGACAAGTTATAGGAGGGAAAGAAGTGGACTCTACAGTTGTAATAGCCAGTATGGTCATACTTATCGTTTTACTATTAGTAGTTGGTGCACCGATAAAGCCAATGAGGTTTTTAGGAAGAGGGACTGTTAAATTAGTTATTGGAGTACTATTCTTATTCTTTTTTAACGTATTTGGAGCATCAATTGGTTTACATTTACCTATAAATGTTTATACAGCGGTGATTGTAGGTTTTCTGGGTATTCCAGGTTTAGCTTCACTTACAGCATTACACATATTTGTTATAGGTTAAGGAGCTATCAGATTGATGGCTCTTTTCTTATATATAAAGGTTATATACTATAGAAATAAATAATCGCGATACCATGGAGAATTTATTTTTAAAAAAGTATTGATTTTAGATTTAAATGTATGTTATATTATTTAAGTCGCTTCAAGAGGTGGCAACGTCATAAAAAAATATCAAATAGTTGTTGACTTATTGAAGATAACTTGATATGATATAAAAGTTGTCGCTTGAATAAGTGACGGAATATTGATCTTTGAAAACTGAACAAAACAATCAGTATGTCAAGTAAGACAAGCTAGTCAAGTTTTAGAGCAAGCAAACACTTTATGGAGAGTTTGAT
>NZ_JACLZI010000031.1 GCF_014280935.1 Aquibacillus kalidii | reverse complement strand
GAAGCGTTCCCCACGGAAAGCGAGTGTTTTTCCGCAGCGTCGGATTTGCACTCAACTAATCAAAAAATAAGAAGTTACTGCAGATTTTATCTCAAAGTTGTCTTAATTTAACAAATAGAGATCTTAAAAAGAATATCTTTTGTAATCGTATACTGAGTCCTTGTTCTTATTTACTTTAGATACTTTTTAATTTAATATATGAATTTACTAAGGGGGATTGATTTAGATTGGAAAGATTGTTATTTTTTTTATGCATTAGTGTCTTATCATTAACAATGATCCAACATACTAGCTCTCTTCCATACAATCACATTGATACAGGAATAATTAGTCAAGCTGAAAGCAATACATTTGAAGCTGATACATTAACAAAATATAACGATAAAATCGACATCTCATTACTACAACAATACACCGCTCTTGTAGCCCTCTATATACTTATCCTAGCTTTTTACCCATCCATACGATTACTACTGCTCCGCCTTTTTCTACTAACAATCTTTTACCAGTCATCCTATTTCAAAACAAAATCGTTTTCCTAAGCCAATAAATGATGGAGAAAGGAGAACTGATTATGTTTATTCATTTTGCTAGGTTTATATTTATAGGAATTTTCTCACTTTCTGCAATTAGTCTACTAGCCTATCAAGGCATTGAAATAGCACATTCCATTGCAGATTTGTTCGGAAAAAGATCTTAATCTTAAAAAACGGAATCCCTTCACAATTTGGGGGATTCCGTTTTTTAGTACATTTTGATATGCTATTAACTTTCTCGTTTATCACAGTAAATTTTTATAGCTTTACTGAAGAAATCTGCTAAGCCAGGACGATACTTATTTAAATTTTTAGTAAAACGGATATCTTGAACATACAGATCGGATAGCCCTCGAAAAATTTCCAAAGTACACTCGTAGTAGTTGTCATTTATATAACTTCGATATTCAGAAACTAACTTTTGCACAATTCGGTTATTAGGGACGCTATCCATTACATTAGCTAGCCCTATCAATATCTCGTCCCCTTGAACTTTAATATGTTGCCAGTCTGATTCACTATAATTTGCAGTCCTTTGCTTGGACTCTTGATAGGCATCTGTAGTTCCATATATCTCTTCAACCTCGTCTGCATATTTATTCCGATAATATTTAATCTCTTCCATACTAAAGGCTTCAAATTTTTCTTGGTTACTCATGTTCACACCTCCATCCAGTGACATAATCGTTTTTTCAACCGATTGAATAATACTGTCGAGGCGATCCCTTTTTGCTTGTAAGATCTGTTTTTGGTTGATTAAAGCATGGTATTGATCATAGGAAGGACCATCCATTATTTCTTTTATTTTTTGTAGCGGAAAATCTAACTCCTTGAAAAATTGAATTTGTTGCAAACGCTCTAGATGTTGATTGGTATATAACCTATATCCATTCTGTCCCTTCTTCTTTGGTTTTAATATACCAATTTCATCATAGTAATGCAGCGTGCGCACGCTTATACCAGCAATTTTAGCAACATCTTTTACTAGATACATCCGATCACCTCATATATAACGTTAAGCTATCACGTAACGTTAGAGTCAAGGTTCAATAATATTTATCTAACTAACCCTTTGAGTAAGCAACCTTATTATAGTAATTATGTAATAATTGACTGTATAAAGACGCCAATACTTGTTGAAATAGCATTCCTATTACTACGGGTACTGCTACTGGAGGTGGAAAATATGCTACTGCAATAACTGCTCCTGCACTAATATTTCTCATACCCCCTGTAAAAGTTAAAGCCACCACAACATCTCGATCCTTTTTCAATAGGCGACCAACTATCCAAGAAATAAGATATCCACAAAAGGCAATAAAAAACATTACGGTAGCAATCTTAACTAACTTCCAATTGATATCTTTTAAATAAGGTGCAACAACTGAACTATTTATCATAATCACACTAGCTAAACCCACTTTTGAAAAGGGCGCTAGACGTGGGCTAAGTGTATCTTTAACCCTTCCTTTCGTCATCTCATTTAAACACATTCCAACGATAGAAGGGATTACAATCATTCCAACCAAACCTTTCATAATACTCCATACTTCCATCTCAACCGAATGCCCTACTAATATAGACAAACTGTAAGGGACAAGAAATGGAGAAAGAATAGTATCGATTAAAATAATTGAGAGTGTCAAGGCCACATTCCCTTTACTAATAGAAACCCATATAAAGCTTGTTATACCTGTAGGAATAACCATTGCAATTATCAATCCAGTTATGGTTAGAATATCTTCATGAAAGGATATATGCCCAATCCCCCATGCCCATAATGGCATGAAAATATGAAGTATAAACAGGGCAATCATAATCGGAAGAGGATGAAGAACTGCGCGTTTCAATGAATTAAGGTTTGAACTTAAACTTCCCACAAAAGTCATAAAAGCAAAGACCCACGGTACTAAAAAAGATAAATGAACTAGATATTGTGCTAACACCACACCAACAACAACACTTGTCGGTGCAAGAAGTGGCATTATTCTCTCTAGTACTCTATTTACACGTTGCAGCATGAATAATTCTCCTAACTCTTTAGTTGAACATTTTTAAGCCTTTATTAAAGAAAACCGGCCATTTTTCCGACTTACTTCTACTGGCATTTGAAAAAAATCAGATAGTGTAATAGAAGAAATTAGACTATCTGTCTGACCCGACGCAAATACCTGGCCACTTTTAAGAAGTAATGTTTGATTAAAACAAGGTAAGATTTCATCTACATGATGCGTGACATAAATAATAGTAGGAGACTGTTCCATTTTTGCGACCTGTTCAATGGTTTCTAGTAATTGTTCACGAGCCAAAAAGTCTAGACCGTTCGCGGGCTCATCTAAAATAAGTAGTTTAGGCTCAGCCATTAAGGACCTTGCAATCATAACTCTCTGCTGCTCCCCCTGAGATAATGTACGGAAACTACGATTAGCATATGAAAAGCATCCCAAATCCTTCAATAACGCTTTAGCTTTATTCCTAATTTCATCAGTGGGGGTTTCATAAAGTCCAATAGAACCAAAAGCACCACTTAACACAATTTGATAAGCACTATCATCCTGATACATACGCCCCTTGATTTGGGAAGAAACTAGACCAATTTCCCTTCTTAATTCTTCCCCAAGTACAGCTTTACCAAATTGTCTTCCCAATACAGTAACAGAACCTTTTGAAGGGAAATAAAAGGCACACAGCATATGTAAAAGTGCAGTTTTTCCTGCACCATTTAAACCCAATAAGGCACAATGCTCTCCTTTTATAACATTCCAATTAATATTTTTTAATATCGTGTTTCCTTCTTTTATTAAAGATACATCTTGCAAGTTTACTACCATATCCAACCTCCCTGTAAACCTCTTTTAATAACTTACTATTATCCCTTATTTTTGTTAAATAATCGAGGTAATTACTTCAATCATTATCATCTAATGAAGACTATTTAAGAATCATGTAGTTAAAAAAACAGAATTATTTCCCATTTTTTTATTTTACCTATTGAAAATGATTATCATTATCATGTATAATAACTTGTGTAGTACACTTCCATTAGTTTAATAGAAACATCCCATTTTTCACTAAGTTTTGTTACCCCCAATCAACAAATACTTTTAAGGATGTTTCCCCTAGAAAAGAGAGGTCTCATAAACCTCTCTTCTTTTTATACTTTTTTTCTGTAAGATAGTCTATTCCCTGACGTATTATCATAATTATTAAAAGGAATAATTATTTCTTATTTAAAATCATTGTAAATAAATATTGATTTTTAAAAGATTTGTATTATAATAAGAAATGTATTAGACGAAAAACTATTAAACTATTCAAGGAGAGGTGTTCACATAGTGAGTAATGAAAAAAAATACTTAACAACTGCTTCAGGAGCCCCTGTTGGAGATAACCAAAATTCAATTACAGCAGGTCATAGAGGACCAACTTTAATTCAAGATGTTCACTTAATAGAAAAACTTGCACATTTTAACCGTGAAAGAGTTCCTGAGCGGGTCGTTCACGCAAAGGGTGCTGGTGCACACGGATACTTCCAAGTAACTAATGATGTATCAAAATATACAAAAGCAGCATTTCTATCTGAGGTTGGAAAAAGCACACCAATGTTTATCCGTTTCTCAACAGTTGCTGGTGAACTAGGTTCCGCCGATACAGTACGTGACCCAAGAGGTTTCGCCGTTAAATTCTATACAGAAGAAGGTAACTATGATCTAGTGGGTAACAATACACCTATCTTCTTTATTCGCGATGCGATTAAGTTCCCTGACTTTATCCATACTCAAAAGCGTAATCCACATACTGGTAGAAAAGATCCTAATATGGTTTGGGATTTCTGGTCTTTATCACCAGAATCATTACACCAAATTACTTACCTTCATGGTGACCGTGGTATTCCTGCAACATTACGTCATATGAATGGTTATGGAAGCCATACATTTAAATGGGTTAACGCTGAAGGCGAAGCGGTATTTGTAAAATATCACTTTATTGCTGAACAAGGGGTTAAAGCACTTGATCCTGAATTAGCTGCTAAACTAGCTGGTGAAAACCCTGATTACCATACAGAAGATTTATACAATGCTATTGATAATGGCGATTTCCCTGAATGGAAGCTTTATGTTCAAATCATGCCTGTGGAAGATGCTAATACTTACCGCTACGATCCATTTGATGTTACAAAAACATGGTCTCGTAAAGATTATCCTTTAATCGAAGTAGGCCGTATGGTATTAGATCGTAATCCAGAAAACTACTTTGCTGAAGTAGAACAAGCAGCATTCTCACCTGGTCACTTTGTACCTGGTATTGAGGCATCTCCAGATAAAATGCTTCAAGGTCGTTTATTTGCTTACTCTGATGCGCATCGTTACCGTATCGGTGCTAACCACGAAGCATTACCAATTAACCGTGCAAAATCTGAGGTAAATAACAACCAGCGCGATGGACAAATGCGCTTTGATGGCAACGGTGGAAGTGCAATCAACTATGAGCCAAATAGCTTTAACGGACCAGTTGAAACACCAGAAAATAAAACTAGTCCATTTGAAGTATCTGGTTTTGCTGATAGTGTTGCCTATGATAGTGATGACCACTACAGCCAACCACGTGCACTATTCCGTGATGTTATGGATGATGGAGAGCGTACTCGTTTAATTCAAAACTTTGTTGATCACTTAAGCGGTGTAGATTATGATGAAATTAAACTACGTCAAATTAGCCTATTCTATAAAGTAGATCCTGAATTAGGCGAACGTGTTGCAGAAGGCCTAGGTCTATCCGTTCCTGAAACAGCTAAATAATAAATATCTAAGGTCGCTCTTCTAGTGGAGCGGCCTTTTTTAGTATTTGAACTACGAGGGTATCTAATCCTGTTTTTCCAAGTTATTATGGAGACTTCTAAATAGAGCTCATTTAATTTGTAACTAAAAGGAATTCTAGATTACTACTATTGACTTTATTCCAAGAAATTATTGGATATACAATATTAGCTCTTTTCTCATACTTTATGGCTTTCAGAATGCCGCAGTTGAGATAAAATCCGCAGTAACTAACTTTTTACAATCTTAATAAATGCTGATCAACCGTTCCGGAAATATACTACGCTTTCCGCGGGCTCGCGCTGAGCCTCCTCGGTCGCCAAAAGCGCTCCCTGTGGGGTCTCAACGTCTTCGCTATTCCCGCAGGAGTCTCCGTATATTTCCTCCACTAGCATAACTTTCATAAAAAAAGAGATGCATTTTAATTATTTGATTTTAGGTATTAACCAAAACTGACTAGATAACACAAATCTAGCGTAGGCAGAATACGGAGACTTCTGTGGGAACAGCACGCGTCCGAAGATCCCGGAAGAGCGTTCTTTGCTCTGAGGAAGCTGAGGCCGTGCCCACGAAAAGCGGAGTATTCTGCCGAAGTGGTTTTTAGCACTCATCCCCTTTTTATTTGAGAAAACGCAACGATTAAGATGGATTAAAGAAATTTCTTACTGGTGATTCTATTGATATTCCGTCATAATCAACCAGTTATTTTTAAGAGTCTTCTTATTTAACCGAAAAGGAATTAATAATAATATAATGTGTAAAATAAAAAAAATTGTTCATAATGGTATAGACTTTTCTAAGTCCTTCTTATACTTATATGGAAGGAAGGCGATTATAACTGTGTATTAATATTACTAATTATCCACCTATTCCGATGAGTTTTTACAAACAACCAACATTAAAACTAGCTCAGTCTCTTCTTGGCTGCTTACTAATAAAGGAAACATCCGAAGGCACAACAATAGGTATGATTGTAGAGACAGAGGCTTATATGGGGCCTGTCGACCAAGCAGCACATAGTTATTTAAATAGAAGAACGAAGCGAACTGAGGTAATGTTTGGTCTTCCAGGATTCACTTATACATACTCCATGCATACACATTGTTTATTTAATGTTGTAAGTGGAAACTCGGAAGTGCCTGAAGCAGTATTGGTTAGAGGAGTAGAACCTTTTTTTAATATGGAATTAATGAAAGAAAGAAGACCTAAGGCAAGAAACATTTCACAAATTTCTAACGGACCTGGTAAATTAACAAAAGCCATGGGTATTACTATGGAAGACTACGGTCACAAGTTAGACGAGAAACCACTATGGATTTCTCACCGCCCCCTTGAATTGCATTTCACAATTGACTCAGGTCCTAGAATAGGTATTGATAATTCTGGGGAAGCCAAGCATTACCCTTGGCGCTTTTGGATAAAAGGTAATAATTTTATCTCTCGGACTAGATAGACTTTAATGAATATAGAATCCTTATTCATTGCATACTAACCTTGATAAGGAAGGATTTATAAAGGAGGTCCACCGATGAATAATAAACAATCTAAAAAACTTGATCCGATTGAAAAAGCAGAAGATGTGGAATTTTCCTATGAGCTTGCAGATTCCGAGGATCTTGAAGCGATGGAAAGAATGAAAAAAGCAGATCAACGAGCAGAGAATCAAAATAAGTAAGAGTAGAAGAGCAGAAGCTTAAAGGCGCTGCTCTTTTTTAAACTTAAAAACTTCAATCATCCATTTAGCATTTTTTTATAATTAATAAAAAAATTACCAGAAATGCTCAAATTGTTAGAAATATTAACAAAATGGTAGCATTTATTAAGTTAAACCATCTTAGTTAGCGAGATCCATGCTTATCACGTTTAAAGCTTGTTAATCACGATAAAGCTCGTTTGCTAATTACGTCCCATCCCCTTAATATAATATATGGAAGACAAACGCGAACCAATTTTCTTATTGAAGGGAGACTAATATTATTAACAGTCAAATTACAACTGCTCCTTCAAGTGGAGTTTCGTTTGAGAAACCTACCGTAGAAGACGGGGCAGCAATGTGGGAATTAGTTAACAACTCTACACTAGATCAAAACTCTGCATATAAGTATATAATGATGTGTGAATACTTTGCAGAAACTTGTGTTGTAGCTAAACAAGATGATGAACTTGTTGGCTTTATCACCGCTTTTATCCCTCCAGAGCGCCAAGATGTAGTATTTATCTGGCAAGTTGGTGTTGATTCTTCTCAACGTGGAAAAGGTATTGCATCAAAAATGCTAAACCATTTAGTCGAGAGAAATGCATGCCAGAATGTTCGTTTCGTTGAAGCAACAGTTACTCCATCTAACCAAGCGTCACAATCATTATTCCGTAAATTAGCAAGAGACCACGAAACGCAATGTACGGTTAGCGAGTTTTTCACTGAAAATTTATTCCCTAGCGATGATCATGAGGAAGAATTGAACTTCCGAGTTGGCCCAATCAATAAATAATTCCGGGTTTAAAGATAGAGATAATTGGTATTAAATATACAAAGTTTATGTGTGTTTAACAAATAAGGAGGAAATTTAAACGTGAGCCAAGATATGAATATATTTAATGACTTAGAATCAGTGGTACGTAGTTATGTTCGAAGCTTTCCAACTATTTTCACAAAAGCTAAAGGTTATAAAATGTGGGATGAAGATGGTAAAGAGTATATCGATTTCTTCTCTGGTGCTGGTGCACTTAACTATGGCCATAATGACGATAAAATGAAAGAAAAATTAATTGAATATATCTCAAGTGATGGTATTACTCATTCACTAGATATGGCTTCTACTGCAAAAGCAGAGTTTTTAAATAAATTTAATGATGTAATTTTAAAGCCACGTAACTTAGACTATAAAGTTATGTTCCCTGGACCTACTGGTACAAATACTGTAGAAAGTGCGCTTAAATTAGCACGTAAAGTAACAGGTAGAACTGATGTTATAAGCTTCACTAATGGATTCCACGGTATGACAATTGGTTCTTTGTCAGTTACAGGGAATTCAATGAAGAGAAAGGGTGCAGGTATCCCTCTTCAAAACGTTGTAACAATGCCTTATGATAACTATGTTGATAACCATGATACATTAGAATACCTAGAGCGTTTCTTAGAAGACAGTGGTAGTGGTGTTGCTATTCCTGCAGCAATGATTATCGAAACAGTTCAAGGTGAAGGCGGAATCAATGCTGCTCGATTCGAATGGATGAAAAAGCTTGAAAGCATCTGTAAACGTTGGGGTATCCTACTAATCGTTGATGATGTGCAAGCTGGTGTTGGTAGAACAGGTACCTTCTTTAGCTTTGAGCCTGCCGGTATCAAACCAGATATCGTTTGTATGTCTAAATCATTAAGTGGTTATGGATTACCATTTGCTGTAACTCTTATCCGTTCAGAGCTGGATATATGGAAGCCAGGTGAGCACAATGGTACATTCCGCGGTAATAACCATGCATTTGTAACAGCAACTGCCTCATTAAGTTATTGGGAAGATGAAAATTTCGAAAAAGAAATTAAGGTTAAGTCTGATATGATTTATAATTTCTTAGAAAAAATGGTAGAAAAATATCCAGAAATTAAAGGAACAGTTAAAGGCCGTGGTTTCATGGTTGGTATTTCTTCCGATGTGGAAGGATTATCTAATAAAATTGCAGCAAAAGCCTTTGAACTTGGTTTAATCATGGAAACATCTGGACCGAAAGATGAAGTATTTAAGCTATTCCCAGCTTTAACTATTGATAAAGAAGGACTTCAAAAAGGGTTCGATATTATTGAAGAAAGTATAAAAGCTGTCGTAAAAGAACCTGTAACTAACTAATTTAAAACCAGATAATAAAAACACAGGAGGAACCGGAAAATGAAAGTAATTTCACTTAAAGATGTAATTGGCACTGAACATGATGTTGACGGAGGAAATTGGGTATCCAGACGCCTTCTCCTTAAAAAAGATGGTATGGGATACACGGTTAACTATACAACAATAAAACCAGGTACTGAGACTCACATTTGGTATCAAAATCATTTAGAATCTGTTTACCTCACGGAAGGTGAAGGAGAAGTAGTCACACTTAGCGACAATAAGGTATGGCCTATTAAGAAAGATGATCTTTATGTATTAGATAAGCACGATGAGCACTTGCTTCGTACTAAAGATGGAATGAGCATGGTTTGTGTGTTCAACCCACCATTAACAGGTAATGAGGTTCATGATGAAAATGGTGTTTACCCAGTAGATGAAGATTAATAAGTCGTTAGGTCCTCAAACAAGAGGGCCTTTTTCATAGAAAAAGAAAGACAGTGAGCATTTTCTTTAATGCTCACTGTCTTTCTTTTATTTTCAGTTTTCTTTTATTTCTTTTACTCATTATTTTATTTTCAAACGCAAATCAGGTTTCTTTTTAACTCGTTCTTCTGGTAATTCCTCTAGATCTGAGGAACAGTTGGGGCATCTAATTGCCTTAGATGGTATTGCCATTCGGCAGTATGGACATTCTTTTTTGGTCATAGAATCAACAGGGTGTTGATCTGGTTTTTTCCAACGATTCATTTGGCGAATAACAAGAAAAATAACAAATACAATAATAAGGAATCTTATAAAGGAAGTAATAAATAAGCCATAGTTTATAGTAGCAGCTCCCATTTCTTGCGCTTCAGCTAAAGTGTTAAAGTCTCCACCACCTAGGGTAATGAATAAGTTTGAGAAATTCATCTTAGCCATAATTACCCCAACTGGTGGCAGTAAAACATCAGAAACTAATGAATCGATAACACTACTAAATGCCGCACCTAACACTAGACCAATCCCAACTTCTGCTGCACTACCTTTTAAAATAAACAAACGAAACTCTTTAAATAAGCCGATTTAAATCAGCCCCTTCTTCATTGTCTGTACATAATATGCGCAACACGGACGGGCTATGCTATTGTTTTATCACTTTAAACTCATATTAAATCCCTTTATAATTAATACTAGGTTAAATGAGATAATGAGGTGAGAAAATGAAAAAGGATGTTGATGATTATTTACAAGAGGGTATATACGGGGCAAAGGAATTAAACCCGGTAGAGAAAAAGGCATATTTAGGTACATACCGAGAGAGAGTCATTATCGCTTTGACGAAGGCACAAGTTATGAAGAAACTTGGATTAACTCAACTACAGTTACTTATAAAAGAATATCCAGATTGCAAACTACTTTTGAATGGAAATGTAGACTATCGATATTTCAAGGCATATAAGAAAATTGCCTCTCAACTTAATATACCATACACATCTGTTACTAATAAAGAAGCAACTACAACGTATGGCATAGTGCTAGCTAATGATGATGCAGTTGATAAGGAAGATATTTTATTACATGAAGAAGAAATAAAGGAATCAGAAAATGAGCAAGAAGAGAAGTCCTTTCTTTCCTCCCTTTTTAATTGGGCTAAAGATGATGATTAGGTAATAATAGACACCCTTAGAATATAGGAAGTGACTTTTATGATATTAGAGCAGAAGCAACCCCCTTATAAGTCTCCTATTAAATAGAGGAGCTAGGAAATCCCCTCCGCTCCTCTGATCACCGATATTACGCTTCACCTTACTGTTTCATATTGGCTTTGTTCTATAACATTAACTAACCTTTCCATTCCGATCTGAATGAGTTCTGGAGTAGAATTTGTAAAATTAAGTCTCATCGTATTTTCTTCCGGGTTTGATACATAAAACGGAGAACCAGGTACAAAGGCTACACCCTGATCAACAGCCGTTGAAAGAAGTTCAGTCGTATTCACATACGATGGCATGTTAACCCAAAAGAACATGCCCCCTTTTGGCGTAATATAGGACAAGTCAGTTCCTTTTACCTTATCCAATAAGTCTTTCATGACATGCATTCGTTCCAAATAAGTATTTCTTATTAACTGTATATGCCCATCCAAATCGAAATCATTTAACAAATGAACGAGTGCATGCTGACTTACTGAATTAGTATGCAGATCAGTTGCCTGTTTCGCCTGTGCCATAATTCTGATTATTTGGTGTGGCCCAACAATCCATCCAATACGCATAGCGGGAACTACTGTTTTTGAAAATGTGCTTGTGTATAAGACAATTTCATTATTATCTAATGATGCAATTGGAGGTGGTGCTGCTTCTTTATCGAATTGAAGATCTCCATATGGATCGTCTTCAAAAATAACAACATGATACTTCTTAGCTAGCTTTAATAGCTTCTTCCTTCTATCTAGGGACCATACCTTACCTCCTGGATTTGAATAAGTAGGTACTACATAAATACACTTTGGCTTTAGGCTAGCAATCTTTTTTTCTAGGTCCTCTTCTATCATCCCCTCGTCATCTGAGTCAACAGCGACAACCCTAGTTTCATAGGATTCAAAAACTTGCAATGCCGCTAAGTAGGTTGGGTTTTCTGTCAAAATTACGTCCCCAGGATTAAACATTACTCTAGAAAATAAATCAATTGCTTGCTGTGAGCCAGATGTAACAAGCACATTATCAGGATGACGTCGTATCCCTTTTCTCGCCATTCTTTCTACTAGCCTTTCTCTTAGTTCTAATACACCCTCTGTTTCTCCATATTGGAGTGCTTTGTTATCAGACGTTATAGCTTTCTGAAAAGCCTGCGATACAGCCTCTACCGGGAATAAACCTTCATCCGGGAGACCACCCGCAAAGGAGATGACATCCCCTTTATTAACCACCTTTAAAATGTCCCGAACTGCTGATGACTTTAAATAACGTACGCGTTGTGAAAACCCATATTTCACAATGTTTCCCACCTTTTGTTTGTTTTTTCTATTTTTATATTATTAAGAAAAGTCAGAAATTAATCGTTAATGTTCATTTATTATAACATGTTTATAACTCATTACAAGCTGTAATTCCTATACATATATGTAAGGTTAAAAGGTAATTACTTTATTTAAAGTAATTACCTTTTATTTAAAATATTAACTAAATTATCCTAGAATAGCCCGATCATTCGCCATTTGTTCGCCACGGATTCGTTGAAATTCATGCAGTAACTTTTCAATCGTTAATTCCTGTTTTTCTTTACCAGAAACCTCAAGAATAATCTGACCTTTATCCATCATGATTAACCTGTTCCCTAAATCCAATGCTTGTTGCATGTTGTGAGTTACCATCAAGGTGGTTAATTGAAATTTATCAACCACTTCTCCAGTAAGATTCGTAATAAGTTCAGCTCTAGATGGATCTAAAGCAGCCGTATGTTCATCCAGTAACAATATATTAGGTTCTGTAAAAGTAGCCATTAATAAGGATAAAGCTTGTCGTTCTCCACCGGATAACAGACCAACCTTCGCTGTTAATCGATTCTCTAACCCGAGGTGTAGTGTTTCTAGAAATTCTATAAATAATAGCTTCCGCTTTTTGTTTACACCTGTTCGAAGGGTACGTCGTTTATTCCTTGCATAGGCCATTGCTAAATTCTCTTCAATTGTCATAGAAGGAGCTGTGCCTGCCATTGGGTCTTGGAAAACACGACCAATAAATGCAGATCGCTTGAATTCAGGGATAGAAGTAACATTTTTATTATCAATTTCCACTATACCTATGTCTGGTTTTAAAGAACCAGATATGACATTCATTAATGTCGATTTCCCTGCCCCATTACTTCCAATAACCGTTACAAAATCACCTTTGTCTAAAGTTAAATCAATATCCTGCAAAGCTTTCTTTTCATCTTGTGTATCTTCATTAAATGTTATCGAAACACTACTAATATTAAGCACTGTGCTCCTCCTTTCTTTGGCTAGCCAACAAAGTACGTTTTCTTTTTTTGCGAACAGCTTCTTTTCTCGCTGACACTACCTTTGGTGCAATTAAAGCAATGATTACTAAAAGGGCAGTTATTAATTTCATATCCCCTGTTTCCAAAAAGTCAGCTCTTAGCGCTAATGTTACTACTATTCGATATGCAATAGCTCCCAATATTACTGCTAAAGTTGTTATAGCAATTGTCCTCGTACCAACCAGAGCTTCTCCAATAATAACGGAAGCAAGACCAATGACAATCATTCCAATCCCCATGTTAACATCGGCGAAACCGCCATACTGCGCAACTAGGGATCCTGATAAAGCAACTAAACCGTTAGAGATACCTAATCCAACGATTGTTAGATTATTGGTATTAGCTGAAAAACTACGAATCATTTTTTCATTATCTCCTGTCGCACGAAGCGCTAATCCCACTTCTGTTTTCAGGAAATAATCTGTAACGAGTTTGATTATAATAGTTATGATTGTCATGATAATCAGCACTGCCCATGTACCAGGTAAGCTATCAACTCCCATACTTTCCACTAAACCATTTAGAGTCTTATCAATTCCTAATCCACCCCAAAAGCCATCTATTTGATTAAATAGGGTTGGTTCATTTAAAAGCGCTAAATTGGGACGACCCATAATTCTTAAATTTATCGAATATAAAGCAATCATCATTAAAATACCAGATAATAATGGGTTAATCTTCCCTTTTGTATTAAGTATGCCTGTTATACTACCTGCAACAAACCCTGCCAACGCTGCAAAGACTGTTGCAAGAATTGGTGGAACTCCATTAACAATGGAAATAGCTCCGACTGCTGCACCTGTAACAAAACTTCCATCTACAGTTAAATCAGGAAAGTCTAATATTCTAAAAGATAAATAGACTCCTAACGCCATTAATGCATAAATTACCCCGGACTCTACTGCTGAGAATATTGAAATGAACATTATGTTCTCCCCTTTGATTAATAGAAAAGAAACCGACAATTAAACCTTATTGGGATAAGTGCCGGTTTATCTTATTAAAATAACTAAACTTCTACTATTCTTTCTTTGTTTCCAATAATTTCGCCTTATCATCCCATTCCGGATTCCATTTAACACCCTGTTCTTCAGCAGCATCTTTATTTATGAAAAGTTGCATTTCTGGTGGAATTTCCACCGGGATCTCGGATGGTTTCTTTTCACCTGTCAAAATATCTACTGCCATCTCACCTGAACGATAGCCAATCGTATAGTAATCTATTCCATATGTTGCAAACCCACCCTTTTCAACAGAGTTTGGTTCCCCAACGATCAGTGGAATATCTTGTTCATTAGCTACACCAATTACAGTTTCCAATGCAGATACAACCGTGTTATCTGTAATAATATAAAGGACATCAGCTTCCCCAACTAGAGTAGTTGCTGCCTGTTGTACTTCTGCTGAGGTTGCAACTGTCCGCTCCACAGTAGATAAGCTCGTTCCATCAACTGCCTCATTAACTGCTTCTATTTGCGTTACAGAATTAGCCTCTCCAGCATTATAAATTAGACCCACTTTTGCACCTTCATAATACGTATCGATAAAATCAACTGTATTCTTAATGGCATCTGGGTGTAAATCAACTACTCCTGTGATATTTTCTCCAGGTTTATCCATTGATTCGACTAAACCGGTGCCCACTGCATCTGTAACTGACGTAAATACAATTGGTATATCTTTCGTTGCCTGAAGTGCACCTTGCGCACTAGGGGTTGAATTAGCAAAGATCAAATCAACATTATCCGCTACGAAGTTCTTTGCAATAATACTTGTGTTATTTTGGTCATTCTGGGCACTTTGAAAGTCATATTCCACTTCCAAACCAGCATCCGCAATCGCTGCCTTGAAACCCTCATACGCCGCATCAAGTGATGGATGTTCTACAATTTGAGTAGCTCCAATTTTATATACTTTTGAATCAGAAGAATCATCCTCCGCTTCTCCCCCACTACCTGAAGTTGAATCAGAGTTCCCTGCACTCTCATCATCTGTACCACATGCCGCTAATACAAAGACACTAATAATTGCTAACAATAATAAAATAAGCCACTTATTTCTCATAACTTCCCCCAATTTCTATTTATTTAAAATATTCTAAACATTTGTCGTACATTATATCACATAATTATGACGACGGGTACATGTTTATACATGTGGTATTTATTAGGGTATTTCTAACAAAGCGGAAAATTACATACATCAGTCATTTCGCGACGTTACGGCACTCTAACGGTTGCAGAACGCAAGGAAATAACCCATTTTCTTGTCTTCTTAATTAAATTCATGCAAACTATAGAAAGGAACACATAAGTAGAGGGGTATTATATTGAAAATAATCGTAATAGGGGCAGGGATTCTAGGCTCGTCTACTGCCTATCATCTAGTAAAATCTGGAGCAGACGTTACACTAATAGACCGTAATGACTTAGGTCAAGCTACCGATGCAGCAGCAGGTATTGTCTGTCCATGGTTATCTCAACGCAGAAATCAAGCATGGTATCAACTTGCCAAAAACGGTGCTAAGTACTATCCGACTTTAATCGACCAGTTAGAATTAGATGGAGAAACAGAAACTGGGTACAAACAGGTTGGAGCTATTAGTATTCGAAATGAACAAGACAAACTAATGAAGATGCAAGAAAGAGCTATCAAACGGAGAGAAGATGCCCCAGAAATTGGAGAAATTAAATTATTGAATGAACAAGAAACAAAGGATATGTTTCCACCACTTGCCGATGGATTTCGCGCTGTTCACATTAGTGGGGCAGCTCGTGTGGATGGCCGAGCTTTACGGAACGCTATGCAGCGTGCTTCCATTAAAAATGGTGCTACTTTTATAAAAGGTGATGCACATCTTGTTCATAATAAAACAAAAGTTACCGGGGTAACCATCAATAAACAGACAATCTATGCAGATATGGTTATCGTTACAACTGGCGTTTGGGCTAACGAAACAATTAAGCAACTGGGGTTAGAATTCCATGTAGAGGCTCAAAAAGCACAAATTGTCCACTTACAGTTACCAGGTGTAGATACTTCAACATGGCCTGTTGTTATGCCTCCAAGTGATCATTATTTATTATCCTTTGCAAATGGCCGAATTGTGGCTGGGGCAACACATGAAAATAACTTAGGTTTAGATTATCGTGTAACTCCAGTTGGATTAAAGGAAGTGTTTGAAAAGGCCTTACATATTGCTCCTGGGTTAGCTAATAGCACTGTTTTAGAAACTCGAGTTGGTTTTCGTCCAGTAACTCCTGGATTCTTACCAGTCTTTGGAGCGATTCCAGAATACCAGGGAATCATGGTTGCTAACGGTTTAGGGTCATCTGGACTAACATCTGGCCCTTACATCGGATCAGAACTTGCCAAATTAGCACTAGGTCAAGAGGTAGATATCGACTCCAGTCTATATCCAGTAGAAGGAGCATTATCTGAATTAAAATAGAGTTTCTATCTGTTATAGAAACTCTATTTATTGTTTCGGGAGTTGGAATAGATTAATTTCAGTTTTCTAAACACCTTATGACATCTAAGATTTTAATTAACCTATTAACTCCATTCCCTTAATTTTGATAATATCCGTTTTAGCTTTTTCTCAAGTTTTATTTCAGACTTCTGTTTTCTCCATTCGTTATAGCTAGCTAATCCAATCAGTAATAAACCAGCTATCAATAGGTATCCCCACCATGGCATGTTACCCCAATATGGTTTAGTTTGATAAATAAGGTTAAACAATAAGGTCCCCACACCGATAAAAAAGTACGATTTTATACGTAACTGCATGCCAACCAATACGGACAGTAACGATAAACTACCAATTAGTAAGGCATCCCCGATCGTATGACCTTGTATAGCATCTATCACTAAATAGATAGTTACTAATAATAAAGAAGCAGTCTGTACATGCGTCATTACCTGCGAATAACCCTTCCATGTTTTCCTGCTTAATATGATCGGAATAAGCAAGAAAGGTAACGCTATTACCTCGGCATGAAATAGTTCTGGTAGATAACCCTCGTACTCCCCATAAATTAAAAAGTAAGCCGGTAATACACTAATGATAGCAACTGTTGTGATAGTCTTGCGTACAATGGATCGTTTTAATCTATTTTTCTGAACTAATAACCATACCGTAAACATTAACGTAGGCAATGCTTCAATCCAAACATTTGTTTCGTGATCCATGAAACTTAGCATGTAGACGAGGTATCCTACAGCAGTGATAGAATACCAATCTAGCTGTATTACTTTCTGATTAAAGTTGTATGGTGATTTAAATAATAATCTACCAATAGCTGTAAGAACTACAAAGGAAATCACACTTATTAGAATCAAGAAATAGTCTTCTAGTAGGTAACGCTGAAGCTCCCAAAATAGGAATGTCACAGATAAAGGTATAATTATACCGAAAGTCCAACTTCGGCGATGCCAGAAAAATAAACTAATCACCACAAACAGAAACACGGGTATTATTTCCATTAACAAGACTGTTTCTTTAATAGTCACAAACATCCATAACCCATAGTTCACAAATGGAATGATATACCACTCCAGCCGTTTTTTCCACGTATCAGTTACGAATAACCAAGCGACCAAGAAGAAAATGCTAGTTATGAACCACCCATACACTCCAGGGATCCGATTCAGTATCTCGTAGTACGCCATATGCGTTGCAGTTATTAGTGCGACCACGGTCATTCCACCATATAATAACAGCTTTTTCTCCCACTCCTTCTGCTTCCATACACTACTATAAATGTATAGTAATAGTGGAATAAACAATAAGACTGGATTTATGGAGGATTGGCCAATTTGATCGAGCAATAATAGTAATATAAAAACTGGTTGGATAATATGTGCAAGCCAGAAGAAATAAGGTTTTAAGTTCGGATTCCGCTTCCCACCCAATCTTTCCACAGCCAACAATAATACTGGAGCGAAAAGTAAATAGATGACTATTGCCTCGAAGCTTTCCAACTGAAAGCTACTAATTAACGAAATATAGAAGGCAAGGGATGTTAAAGAAACAAGTCCCCAGAATAGGCTATATGCTGTTCGACGAACTAACCAAACGAAAACAATAATTCCTATTACTAAAGTAAGCGGCCTTAAAAAGTCTTCATTGATCTGCACATTGTATCCATCCAATAATTGCAATAGTCCTAGTAAGTAACTAACTTGACCTGTATAAAAGGTAGCATTATCTAAGTAATTTCTTTTAAGTTTTCGCCATAAGACACTAATACCTAATAAGATCAATCCTGTTATGGCTAAATGAAAAGCTATACCGAATGTAATTTGGTAGTTTGGTAACTTATCCATTGACCAAGGATACAAAATAAACAATGCCATAAACCAAGTGATTGGATTTAGCCAAGTTGCTACCTGTTGTTCCGTTTTGGATCGTGTTTTTATCACATACAAGGCCAAAAACCCTGCTAATAGTAACATCAAACACACTTCTAGAAATGCTTCCTCTAAGAACCCATATAACATACTGAAAAAAATTGCAGCTAAAGATAAATAATACACACTAACTTGAATGTTTTTTGTGTATTTACGTGCTTTTCCAGTAGCAATAAGTAAAAAACCTAACCCATTAAAAAAGAACATGAACAGCTGTGGACTTAATACATCCACTGCATCAGTAACAATATCAGTTAGTTGTAAACCCGTTGCATATAATAAGAAAATAGCTGCTAACCATTGGAATAGTTGGTTTTTTGTTATTTCAGCTAAGTAAATATAAGTGAAAGTGATAACAAGGTAAGCAGCTAAGAGAACGATCGAACCCTCATCCGCTCTCAGAACTAATCCTTGATAGCTAATATAAATAAAGGCACAGAATGAAATTACAGCACTTGTATAATGAAACATTTTAGATAAAAACGTTTCACTTCTTACTAATTTTGCAAATACTAGATACAGTGCTCCAATAATAGCAAAGATAACTAAATCAATTTCAACCAACCACGAGTTCTCCGTTAATTGATAAGTTCCATAAGCAAACAATGCCGAAAATACGAATTGATATTCCTTTGTGTTATAGGTAAATACCATTCCCATATACAATGCTGCTGTAAGTAAGATGTTAAAGCTGTAGAATAACTCTTGTTCAAATACAAATAACATGAGCAATGTAGATAACACCAAATTTAATTGCGCAAACCTTGGCAGCTCCTTTATAAACAAATCAAGAATCTTTTTCGCCTTAAAGCGATGATACCCAAATAACATCAACCCGTTATATACCATAATAAGTAAGTAAAAGACATCTATGTTCACCTTAGTTGAAGCTACCAAAAAACCAACTAAAAGTGATAAAAATATATAAGTAATCCAAACAAACAACTTCGATTGATGTTTATGTCCAATCCTCATATATAGTGGCAATGGTAGAAGTGTACCAATAATCCCTAGCAGGTATCTCCCCTCTCCAGTTAGTGAAAGGTAAGTACCAAATAATTCAAAGAAACCGATAGCAATGACTGTTATAGGGATGAGCAAACTTCCTAGAGTTAAGAATGCAAATGCCGTTTTCTCTATTTTTAGTAGTTTGCTAGATACAACACTTAAACCAAAGAAGAATAAAGAAACGCCAAATAATGTAAAAACCTTTAATAGTGGACTCATTAACTCCCATGTACTTGTAGCTGCGACTAACCCACCAATCAAAAGAAAAATAACACCTAAAATCAGGCCCCATGTAATATTCCGTTCTCTAGCTTGTTCTGGTGTCTGCGTCTTTGGCTGTGGTTTTGACTGTTTCACTGCTTTTTCCGTCTGTTTTAGGACCTCTGTTTTGCTTTGCTGTTTCGTCTGTTGATGTACTGGTTTAGATATTGCTTCCTTAGTAATTAAGCTTTCCGATTTGTCTTTTTGATATTGCTCATATGCTACCATAAATCGTCTATATTCTTTTTCATTAATATACCCTTGTTTAACTAAGGCACGCATTTCTTTCCAAACTATCTGTTCCTGTTCTCCTCTTGCTAAATCCTTCACTCATCTCACCCCTAACACCACTACTTTTAGTGTAATATTACACTAAAATAACAACCGATTCAACCTGAATTTTCCAATTATCTTTTAATGGCGGCTTTATCAAACATAGTAAAACCCTTGAAGGAATTCCTTCAAGGGTTAAGTTTAATTATTAAAGTAATCCGTTACTGCACCTTTAGAAGAACAAGACACATTATGTGCATACTTTCCTAGGATACCTTTTGTATATAGTGGTGGTGCTTGCCAGTTCTTTCTTCTTTCATCATACTCTTCTTCAGAAATTTCCATCGTTATTTCTTTTAATTCAGAGTCGATCGTAACAAGATCCCCTTCCTGTAAAAAGGCAATTGGTCCACCAACCTGTGCCTCAGGTGCAATGTGTCCAACTACTAAACCATGTGTTCCACCTGAAAATCTTCCATCTGTTAACAACGCCACTTTCTGTCCTAATCCTTTTCCTACTAAGATAGCAGAAATAGAAAGCATTTCTGGCATACCTGGACCACCTTTTGGACCGACATACCGAATGACTAAGACATCCCCCTCATTAATTTCATTATTAACAACAGCGTTCGTTGCTTCTTCCTCTGTATCAAAAACTCTAGCAGGCCCCGTATGACGTTTCACCTTTACACCAGATACTTTGGCAACTGCACCACTCGGAGCAAGATTTCCTTTTAAAATAACAAGTGGACCCGTTGAGCGATATGGCTTGTCAAATGGCAAGATGATTTTTTGTCCTTCTTGAAGCTGAGGTGCATCCGCTAAATTCTCAGCTAACGTTTTCCCTGTCACAGTTAAGCAGTCACCATGCAAATAGCCTGCATCCAAAAGTAACTTCATAACGGCTGGTACGCCACCAATTTTATGTAAATCCTCCATCACGTACTTTCCACTAGGTTTTAAGTCTGCAAGGTGAGGTACTTTCTGTTGGATTCGGTTAAAATCATCAATCGTAAGATCGACATCAATAGAATGAGCTATTGCTAGTAAATGCAATACCGCATTTGTCGATCCACCTAAAGCCATGACTACTGTGATGGCATTTTCAAATGCCTCTTTAGTCATAATATCTTTTGGATAGATACCTGCCTCAAGTAATTTATAAGCAGCTTCTCCAGCTTTGCGGCAATCCTCTGTCTTTTCTTTTGATTCCGCTGGATTAGATGAACTTCCCGGTAGACTCATCCCCATTGCCTCGACTGCAGTTGCCATTGTATTTGCTGTGTACATTCCACCACACGATCCAGCACCTGGACATGCCTGACATTCAATTCCATGTAATTCTTGATCAGTTATATCTCCATTATTATGTTTTCCGACACCTTCAAACACGGAAACAATATCTAGTTTTTCCCCGTTTCGATAACCAGGTGCTATTGTCCCTCCATAGACAAATACAGCTGGTACTTCTGCACGTGAAATAGCAATCATACATCCCGGTATATTTTTATCACAGCCACCAATTGCGACGAAACCATCTAAGTTTTCCGCCCCAACTACTGTTTCAATAGAATCGGCAATAACATCACGACTAGGCAATGAATAACGCATTCCTGATGTTCCCATCGAGATACCATCTGATACAGTAATCGTGTTAAATATTAACGGAACAGCTCCCGCATCTAGGGCACCTTTTTTTGCACTTCTAGCCAAGTCATCAATATGAATGTTACACGGGGTCACCTCACTCCACGTGCTAGCAACACCAATCATCGGTTTTTTAAAATCTTCATCCGTTACCCCTACCGCTCTTAACATAGCACGGTTTGGTGCTCTTCTTGCATCATCAAACACATGACTTTTTATCCGTAAATCCTTATCCATATTAATTCCTCCTGTCACCCTTTCTAACAACTATAATATTTAAATCGATATAGTTCAATGTATTTGATATATTCTGAAAATATAAAAGTTAACTATTTTACCTTTTGTTTTCGTAAATTCTATTATAGTATCAGGATATGAAGATGGATTTTGGTTACCTTATAGGAGATCATGATGAAAAAAGCCTTAAAAAAAATTACTTTGCTACTATTTATTATTATAATGGCGATGCTAATTTTCCAATTTATCGTCAGTAATCAAGTAGAAGATAGTCCCTTACCAACCAAACTGCACCCCACTGTAGCTGAAGCTAAAGATAAACTGATTTCGCAAACCAAAGCTAATGGTATTACTATTATTATTACGGATGGATTTCGGTCAATTGCAGAACAAGATGCCTTATTTGAACAAGGTCGAACAACAGATGGGAACATAGTCACGAATGTTAGGGGTGGTGATTCCTATCATAATTATGGCTTGGCAATAGACTTCGCATTGCAGCTTGAAGATGGTAGTGTTATTTGGGATTTAGAATATGATGGCAATGATAATGGTAAAGCTGATTGGATGGAAGTAGTTGAAATTGCCAAGAAACTTGGATTTACATGGGGTGGAGACTGGGATAATTTTCGGGATTATCCCCACCTACAAATGGATTTCGATTTAAGTATCAGGGCATTAAAACGAGGTAAACGGCCTGATGAAAATACCAATTAAAAAACAACAAAGGGAGAACCCGATGTTGTTTTTTAATTTTTATTACGGTATAGAATCGTACTGTAAACTTGTGAACTCGCCTTTGGCTCTATGTATTTCTTGGCACTATTAATTGCAGTAACCACTTCCGAATAACCTGAAGCAATCAGCATTGTTTTACCTGGATAGATTACGGCATCTCCAGCCGCAAACATCCCTGCCTGACTGGTAACCATAAACTGGTCCACAATTATTCTTCCTTTATCAGACTCAACACCCCACTTGGGAGTTGGAATTGGGTTTAACTGTACGCCGTGGTAAACAAAAATATCCTCTACGGCAAGTTCTTCCTTCTTACCTTGATTATCCTCGATAATAACCTGGTCTACTTTCCCATCCGACCCGATTAATTCGCTTATGGATGTTTCAGTCCTAATCTCTACAGTAGACTGTTGCAGTTTTTTTAATTCTTCTTTTGACGCATGTTGAAAATCCTGATTCGGGTTCACAAGAAATACCGCATTAGCTATGGGCTCTAATGCTAAAGCCCAATCGATACCTACACGATTATTAGAGGATATAAAGACATTTTTACCATCATACTTTTCTAAGTGACTAATAGAGTGGTGGATAGATGATAGCCAATCCTCATTAAACTCCGGCCCGTTTATAGTGAAATTACCCATACCTGTTGCCAGTAGAATTGTTTTAGAATAATGTTCTTTTCCTTCTTTAGAAGTTAACTGAAAATGGCCTTCTTCCTGTCTGTTTATCTCTTCAATCAACTCATTCAATATAATCTTCGGCTGATGTTGATTCGCTTGTTCTTTCATTTTTTCTACTAATTCATCACCAGAAATGTTAGGAAATCCACCAACGTCATAAATTAATTTTTCAGGAAAGAACTGAAGTACTTTTCCACCTAATTCACTATTAGCCTCAATCAATTTCACTTTCATGTCGCGCATACTACTATAAAAGGCAGCAAATAAGCCTGTCGTTCCCCCACCGATTATCGTAATATCATATAGCTCTTTTTGGCTCATTAGTATTCTCCTTCTCCCTCCCCAACTGTGAACTCTGGATTGATCACTGTAGGATTTATAATTTCTTTGAAAACTTGTAAATTTAATGCTTCAGTTAAAAACTAACTAAACGGTCAGTATTGCCTAACTCCTCCATAGACTTTACCCCTATCCCAAACATAACCATCTTCAATTCAAGTTCTCTAATTTCCATTAATTCGGTTAAGGCTTCTGCCGATTCAGTTGCCTCCTTGAGTATAGAACGACCTAACCCTACTATATCCGCACCTAGTGCAATAGCCTTAGCGGCATCCAATCCATTCTTAATTCCACCGCTTGCGATTACTTTCTGATTTGTAATAGTAGATTTTACATCAGTTATGCAATAAGAAGTGGGGTTTCCCCAACTGTTAAAGGCTTCTGCAGCTATCTTTTTAATCGGTTCTTTTGAACGTAGCTTTTCGACTTGACTCCATGATGTTCCACCAGCACCAGCTACATCAATAAATGAAACGCCAACCTCACATAACTGTTTTGCCACAGTTCCATCAATACCGAACCCAACCTCCTTAACACCGACCGGAATATCGAGACCATTACATATAGATGCTATTTTAGGAAGAAGATTTTTAAAGTTAGTATCTCCACCTTGTTGAATTACCTCTTGGATACTGTTTAAATGTAACACTAAAGCATCCGCATTGGTTATGTCTATTATTTGTTTACACTGCTCCAAACCAAATCCATAATTTAGTTGAACAGCTCCAAGGTTGGCAATAATGGGGGTTGTTGGCGCATATTTTCTTACCTGAAAGGAACGGCGATATTCCTTGCTTTCGATTAAAGCACGAGTAGATCCAAGCGCAAACGCCCATCCTCTTTCCTCAGCTGCGGTAGCTAAATTTCGATTAATCGTTTCGGCCAATGCCGCCCCACCAGTCATTGAACTAATCAAGAATGGAGATTGGAGCTGTTTATCAACAAAACTTGTATGCAATGTAATGTCATCAAAACTAATTTCAGGGAGCGCATTATGGATAAAACGATGGCTATCAAATCCTGTATGGATATTTTCACCGGTGACTTGTTCTGTTAAACAGAGCTGAATATGTTCTGACTTCCTCTTTATAATGTCATCTGTCATTCTAAATTTCTCCTTCATTTATCTGTGCAAAAAGACCTTAAAATGCTACGGATATACATAACACTTTCAACAGAATAAAGCGAAGCTCCTTTAGTGTACGAAAGTAAAGGATCGCTAAAGTACAATAAGGATTGATACTGTTAAATCCCTGCTTACTAATGTAGTTTAATTGTTTTTATACTTGTTAGATTAACGTTCATTGTTTGATACTAAAGCATCTATTATTAGTTTATCATAAACAATATAAATTCTTACTACACAACCCTTATCATAGGTTAAATAGTATAAGAAAAGACAAGGATTATCCTTGCCTTCTCTTATACTACAAATTATTTCTTACTTGTTCGATTTCCTTTTCAGCAAAAAATTCATTCGCACTCTCTTTAGCTTTATGCTCATTTACAGAATCCCCTGCATAACGAGTAGTAGTATCATAAGGATGGTCTGTACTTAGATCTGTTCGCACACTAACTTGTTCTAAAGAATTCTCTTTCGTCTTACCCTTAAAATCTTTTTTATTTTCTTCCACGTTAATCACCTCATCAATAGTTTTCACACTTCAGTTATTTTCATTCTAAAGTGATCATTTAGAGTTTTCTCCCTATGTGATTAATATGCTAATATAAGAGTATTACTATTAAATGGAGATGACCAAAACATGAAACAAGAAATTATTGATCGCTTTATTACATACGTAAAAGTAGATACACAGTCCGATGAAAGTAATGAATCCTGCCCCTCCACTGATGGACAGTGGACACTGGCAAATATGTTGGTAGAAGAGTTAAAACAAAATGGGATGTCAGAAGTGACTGTAGACAGTAATGGTTATGTAATGGCAACACTACCGTCAAATACAGATAAGGAAGTACCAACTATAGGATTCTTAGCTCATGTTGATACTGCTACTGATTTTACTGGTGAAGATGTGAAGCCACAAATTGTGGAGAATTATGACGGTAACGACATTATGTTAAATGAAGCTTTACAAGTTGTATTATCTCCTAAAGAATATCCCGAACTAAGTAATTATAAAAATCACACACTAATTACAACAGATGGGACAACCTTGTTAGGTGCTGATAATAAGGCAGGTATTGCTGAAATTATGACAGCAATGGTTTACCTTATTAATCACCCAGAAATCAAACACGGAAAAATCCGCGTTGCTTTTACACCAGATGAAGAAATTGGTCGTGGACCGCATAAATTTGACGTCGAAGCATTTGGAGCAGACTTTGCTTATACAATAGACGGTGGACCACTTGGAGAACTGCAATATGAAAGTTTTAATGCAGCAGCTGCAAGGATTACTTTTAAAGGAAACAATGTACACCCAGGGACAGCAAAAAATAAAATGGTTAACTCCGGAAAAATCGCCATGGCATTTCACAATGAACTTCCCGAACAAGAAGCACCTGAATACACGGAGGAATATGAAGGGTTCTATCATTTAATATCATTCAATGGCGATGTAGAACAAACAAAAGTATATTACATTATTCGTGACCACGACCGTGATAAATTCAATAATAAGAAAGAATTTGTTAATAACCTAGTTAAGAAATACCAAGAACAGTACGGAGCAGAGAATATCATTTTAGACATGAAAGACCAATACTATAATATGGCAGAGAAAATTGTTCCAGTTAAAGAAATTGTAGACACTGCTTATCAAGCGATGAAAAATTTAGATATTGAGCCGATCGTTAAGCCAATCCGCGGCGGCACAGATGGATCTCAACTTTCCTTCATGGGACTTCCTACTCCAAACGTCTTTACGGGAGGAGAAAACTTCCATGGCAAATACGAGTATATTTCAGTAGATAACATGGAGAAAGCTGTTCAGACAATTGTAGAGATAGCTAAATTGTTTGAAGCAAAATAAGATATACACTAAATGGTTAGCTGTTTTTCAGCTAACCATTTTTACTTGTTTGATACCTTAAACATCTGACATATCACTAGTGACAAGTTCGTCTATTTATATCCTTATTGATATTTTTAAAAACCTCACTAGTATTATTATTTGGGTGTTTTGCGGCAATCACCAATAAATGGCATTAAAAAAAGCCCTTTGAGTTAAACTTCAAAGGGCTTATGGAAAAGTCTGCTTTTCTAAAAGAAGGCAGACTATATAATTTTTAATGTTTTACCAAAATTGCTGGATCAATTGCTGCATTTTGTTGATCTAAGTTAATTTCCAAATCATACTTCTTACGACGGGTAGATACCTTTTCTACAAAGGATAAAACCAAAAATGTTAATAGAATAGTTAAAGAAACTAAATACAGTGATGTGACCATATTCAACTATCCCCTTCCCCATAAAATTCTTCATATACTTATGAATACAACTATATAATACCAAATATTATCCTTAAGTAAATATATATTTGATAATTCTTTCATTTTCTTTTGATTTCTTAACATTATTGTCACATACTCAAAATTCACTAACCGTTTTCTATACAAATATTAAGTTTTGGTATCAAGTGAAAATTGGTAACGCTAACAAGGTAAACTTATTTAACCTTCTCTCATACACATGAGATATACGTGCATTTATCAAAAATTATATGCGTAAATAAGTTGACAACACCATTGAATTAAACTGAATATTATGATATTTTATTATGAAATACTTTTTTAAAAACCACCCTAATCTTTTACTCGTTAATATAAGTCAACCTGTTAGGAACATACCTTCAAAATGAATTAAGAAGGAGGAAATTAATATGAGAACTGTAACCTTAGAGACACTTTTTATCCATCCGATAGTACAGAAATACGTAGGTAGATCAGGAATAGCACATGCAATTGAGGTTGCCGAAAAGGCCTTTCATATAGCCAAAAGCACTAATGTTAGCCCTGACCTCGCTACAAAAGCAGCACTCCTTCATGACATAGGTCATTATAAATGGTATGAAAACGGCAAGTGGAATTTTGATTTATATAAAGAAAACGATATCCACGCTATTAAAGGAGCCGCACGCGCCCATAAATTACTAGTCCGTTTAGGAGAAAACTTACAAGATGCCAAAGCAATTGCGTTGGCAATACTCTTGCATACCGACTCCTATTTGCCAGAAGGACATTTGAAGCTTAGTCCACTTCAACAAATTGTCGCTAAGGCTGATGAAGCTGATGAAGAACCACACGGTGCACACCATTATAAAGAAATTGATGCAGAATCTGCTTTAAACAGAATTAGGTTATTAGACCAAAAGATTGATAACCTTTTACAATCAAATGACTTAGAACATACTAGTTAATAACTTCAAATATTTAACCAGCTTAATACAACAGAACTGTTTATTACAGGTCTGTTGTTTCTACCCATGCCCCCAATTAACTCTTCAATTCTGAAAAATTATTACTAACTTTATAAAAAATTGAAGCCTTCTTTAAATTTAAATCGTATCATTAAATAATAACAGAATAAGGAGATGACGTACGTTGAACAATCACGAAATTGACTATAAATTATATGGGGATGACATGCAATTTGTGGAAGTTGAATTAGATCCAGGTGAGACAGTAATTGCAGAAGCTGGTAGTTTGATGATGATGGATGATCAGATTAAAATGGAAACGATTTTTGGTGATGATTCTTCTGGGAAAAGTGGCTTAATGGGGAAATTGATTGGTGCAGGAAAACGCGTTATCACTGGGGAAAGCTTATTTATGACTACCTTTACTAATGAAGGCCATGGGAAGAAGCATGTATCATTTGCCTCACCATATCCTGGTAAAATTTTACCAATGGACTTAAGCGAACTAAACGGGAAAATCATATGTCAAAAGGACGCCTTTTTGGCAGCTGCTAAGGGGGTCGCTGTTGGGATTGAGCTACAACGAAAAATACGTACAGGCTTCTTTGGCGGAGAGGGCTTTATCATGCAAAAGCTTGAAGGGGATGGACTTGCGTTTGTCCATGCAGGTGGAACTATTCATAAACGGGAGTTACAACCTGGGGAAAGACTACGTGTAGATACAGGGTGCCTGGTTGCAATGACTGGTGATGTAGACTATAACATTGAATTTGTAGGTGGAGTTAAAACAGCCCTTTTTGGTGGTGAGGGATTATTCTTTGCAACATTAACAGGACCTGGTACTGTATGGATTCAGTCCCTTCCATTTAGCCGCTTAGCTAGTCGTGTATTTGCTGCTGCACCACAAAAAGGTGGATCAAAGGGTGAAGGTGGTATAGGTGGCTTCTTCGACCTATTTAGTGATTAATTCATCAGTAAAAACCACTAGCACTTTATTCGGCGCTAGTGGTTTTTCAATCCCTTAACATTGCTTTAATCCCAGCAACATTAATACCTTTATCTATAAACTGTTTGATCTGCTTTAATCGATTAATATCCTTCATAGAAAACAACCTTCTATTTCCATCATTCCTTGCTGGGTGTATTAATCCTTGTTCCTCATAGTACCTTATCTGCCTACCAGTAAGGTTTGTCAGCTCTTTTACTACACTCATAGGGAAAGTTGCCACATCATCAGGAATGTCATTCTTCAATTCCTTTCCCCCCTTTTCAATCCAAGAGTACGTTTATTTTAAATTAGCAATATGCGCATACACATCTTTTAAATTGGAGAATCCTAATTCTTTCACTTGTCTAATACTTTTCGACCACAGTTTCGCTGTTGCAATCGAGTCATATAACGCATGGTGCCTTCTCTCAATGGATATACCATAATGATCACAACACTCATCTAATGTGATTAAATTGGATACAGGGTCTATTATTTTAGTAAGAAAAGCGGTATCTATTATACGGTGTTGAAAATTTGTTTTTAGTACTGACCATGTCGCGTGTTTCATAAATTGTTTCTCATGACTGGAATGATGCGCAACAAGAGTATCACTTTTAATGAATTGATAGAAATCTTTCAAAACAGCTCCCATTGGTTCAGCATTTATCAGTTGTTCTTTTGTGATCCCAGTAAGTTTTTCGATTTCTTCAGGAGGGGCTTCTTCACTGTATATGGGTGCATAGAACACATCATCCTCTAAAACACGTTCCCCTTGCATCTTAACGGCACCAATAGACAAAATCTTATCACCCTTATACGGGAAGAATCCAGTTGTTTCAATATCAAAAACTACAACTTCTAATTCATCGAACGGAACCTGTAAGGTATCTTTATTTTTTAGCTCTCTTTGTAGATTTCTAATATAAGCTATTTTACTTGGATCAGACTGACTCGGTAAGGAAGTATAGACGTTTGAATTCAATTTACCCGACATCTGCTTCATAAACTGAATCATTTGATCCATTACCATGCTAAACACTCTTTTTCACTTTTTATCAATATTTCGGTAGAAAAAAGCTTGAAACTATTATTCATCAACTGTTTAAGCTCCTTTTCCTTTAAATATACATACTTATTATTATGCAATAGTACAAAACTCCTACCCATGTGTGTAATAAGTTTTAACATCTCTTGTTAACTACAAATCTATCAACATATTTGCTTTGCCGCAACAAACTTGTAAGATACTATTACAACCTTTTTTATAACAATCAGTTACCAAAGTATTATCTCTAGGCTCTTTGGGCTCTTTTCCCGAACATTGTTGCTTGTATATTGCATAGTTGAGATAAAATACGTAATAACTTCTATAAAACCTTTGGAAACTGCTTGAACTCGTTCCGGCAGAATACTCCGCTTTCCGTGGGCACGGCCTC